>CAYOAZ010000014.1:0-119684 GCA_964402285.1 uncultured Anaerolineae bacterium
GCTGGCCTGGATATCATCCAGGGACACGCGGCCTGCTACATACAGACGCAACAGACGACGCAACTTTCGCTTGTAGTATACTCCTTTTCGCGCTTTCAGGCGACGTTTGTAAGGAAAGGTTACAAAAAGCAGCCGAATCAATTCGCCTGCTCAACAGGAGCCGTCCCTGCGAGACGGGAAAGGACGCCCCACCCCGCGCCCTGAAGGGGCGCTCCCCTGTTCAGCGGGCCTTTTAACGGCCCGCAATAGGTTGCAGCCCCCCGCGCCTCAACGGCCATTCCAACGGACCGCAACTCATTTGCTGGACGTTTGCTCCCACTGTGGAATTAACATGCCGGCCGCATGGTGCTCCTTCTGCCGACGTATGTATTCTATAACCAGCGGCACATCTCTTTCTGATACAGAGAAAACACCATACCCTGCCTGCCATCGGAACGGAATATCCATCTTCTGCGCAAGGAACCAGGAACTCATCCCCTTCAGCCGTTTGACAAACGTTGCAGGAGAAACCGCAGGAGATAACGCCACCAACACGTGAACGTGGTCGCTAACCCCTCCAACTTTCATCAACGGAACGCGAAACTCCTTCCCTTGACCGTAAAGCACGCGGTATAAGACATCTTCGATGTCAGGGGTGATGAACGGTTCACGCCCTTTCGTCGCCCACACAAAATGATAGAAAAGTCGCCAGTATGCCATAATGCTCTCCCAAGGTGATTGTATATTGACGGTCCCCAAAAAGCGGCCGAATAAATTCGGCCGCTCAACAGGAACCGTCCCTGCGGGACGGGAAAGGACGCCCCACCCCGCGCCCCGAAGGGGCGCCTCCTGTTCAGCGGGCAAATTCATTTGCCCGCTGTGGCAAATGGGGAGACGACGACACGGAATCCGTAGTACCTGCGCCAGAAGTCGGGGCTGTCCCTGAAGCGGAGCGAGCAACGCACGTCCCAGTGATAGTCGAGGAACGAGCCCCCGCGCAGCACGCGGCCGGCATCCCGCGGCGCATCCAGGTTCTCACGCCCATCGGTCGGATTATACGGATACTCCTTCCCCACACTCCGCGTCCACTCCCACACGTTGCCGCTCATCTCCTCCACACCGTAGGGACTGGCCCCGCCAGGGAAACACCCCACCGCGCTGGTGGTGCCGATGCCCGTCTCGTCATAGTTGGCGCGGCTGGGGTCGGGATCGTTGCCCCAGGGGTACACGCGGTCAGGCTGAGGGTTCAAGGTGGAGGGGTCGGCGGGATTGTAGCGGTGGACAGAGATCTGGAGGCCACCGCGAGCGGCCTTCTCCCACTCGGCCTCGCTGGGCAGGGTCACAGAGTAGCGCCCCTCGACCAGGCCCTCCCAGAAGTCGCGCTCCACTTCGCTTCCGCTTTGACGCAGGCGTTCCGCCGCTATCGCCTTCAAGCGCCTGTCCAGCCAACGAGCATACGCCAGGGCATCGTACCAGGTAACCCACACCACGGGATGGTTATCGATGCCCTCCAGGCTATCGGGATTGCGTAGTTTATAACCGCTCTCCTCCACAAAAGCCCGAAACTGGGCCACAGTGACAGGGTAGCGGGCGATGTAGTAGGTGGGAAGAGACCGGCGATGTTGAGGCTGCTCGTCGTCAAAAGCCAGGGAATCCTTCTGCGGGTCACTGCCCATGATGAACTCCCCCGCGGGTATCGGCACAAAGCCCAGCAGGGGCTCGCGAGGCAGGTACCAGTGCTCGGGGTCAAAACGCGGGTCGCCTAACTGGGCCAGGATATCTCCAGCACGGGTTCGTTCGGCTGGCAGCAGGCTCCCAGCCCTGAGCAGATCCACCAAACGATGGCGCAGACGCTCGATATACTCCGGTCCCCCATAATCTTTATCTTCCTGCACACGCTCCAGCCCCACCAGCAACGCCATCTCTCCTGACCACAAAATCCACCGCCAATCTTGTTCGGTTTGCGGGACTTTTGACTCGCACAATTCATACGCTATATCCATCACTTCTTCCAGTCGCCGACGGTTGTAAAACAACTCTTCTGCCCCTAACAGCACGGCCAGGTTCCAGGAGTCTCCTTGACTTGCTAACTCCTTTAGCAATTTCTTGCGTTCACGCCCTCGTCGTCCCATTACATAACATCCGGCCAGGTACTCCTGGAACGTACGGTGCGGAAAACTGTACATGGCCGGACGTTCGGCATCACCACCACGCCCCACCAATAATCCTGCCCGCTGGTCTACATAGTCCAGAAATTCTTCAGCCACAGCAGCGCTGCCCGCATATCTGTGCCCTTCCAGCAGTTCCATTGCCTGAGCGCGCGAGATATCGGCCGTTTCTTGCCCTACCCCCACGGTGTGAGCCACAAAGGCCAGGTGCTCCAGAGCGGGACGCAGCCGTGTATCATCCTGCAAGAAGGCCTCCAGCGCTTCCGAGGCGGCCAATCTGCCCGCCTTCCACCGCCGCCACCGCCGAATCAGGATGTCTACTGCCATGCTGTACACCTGTACACGCTGGTCGGGTAACTCCACTTCTCGCTGGTGAATGAGCGTCATGGTTGTTAGCAGCATAGGGTTGGTTGCCAGTGGGAGCAGGCTCTCTGAGAGGGCAGCCTCTGTTAAATTATCTGCCCGCTTCTCGGCTTCCTCCTTAGCAAAACGCCCAAGTTGCGTTTGGGCCCGATACCAAGCTCGTACAAAAGTGGCGATCTGATCCTTGGTAAACGGTTGTAGGGTGACCGTAGGCCAATCCCTGAAGAGGGGCGCAGCCGTGTAGGAACGAGTACGGGAGGTGACAATGACGCGCTTTACCGTATAGGCTCGTAGAACAGCCTTTACCAAAGCACGAACGGCCGTGCGAGTGTCCAGCGGTACTTCGTCCAGGCCATCCAATACCAATAAGACACGGCCAGAAGTCAGCGCGTCATAAATGGGGGTCGCTGGCGCCGATGACGGGGTGGTCAGGCGCTGCCATTCCGCTTCCAGATGGGTGTTAAGTACATTCAGCAGCCGCGTGTCCTGCTCTTTGGCCGAAAGGTCATCCCGCATTACCTCGCGCAGTTTCGGCACCAGGTCTCGCAACACGACCAGAATAGGTAGGAGGTCGGACGCAATGTGGTGAATAGGTTCGTGTTCCTTCAGTAACACCGAGGCCTGCACCTCTGCCAAGCGCTTGACAAATGTGCTCTTGCCGGAACCCGGATCACCCAAAATGACCATCTTAGGGGCTATCTGTACAGCCTCCCAAACCGGAAGAGGCACAAGATCTCGCTCTCGATGGAGAAGTTCCTTTTCCTGAGAAATATTTAGCGCCTGCCAGGTGCGAATTGTACCTTCGCGTAAAGATTCCAGTTCCTCTTGCTTGACCCAGTAGCGCGTATTCAGTGCAATATACACCTGGTCCAGTGTAACCTCTTCCTCCACATCCTCATCTCCTCCCAGCGCTGCCAGCGGCAGCACGCGACATTCCTGGCGTAACCGAAGGAGGTAGCGCTGAAGAGCCTGTCTTGCCTCCTTTCTTGTATCCCGGAGTTCGTAGTGGTGATGTTCCTCCTTCTTGATTGCGCCCGGAGCCAAAATATCGCCTGTTTTGGAATCTTGTATTTGCTGAATAACGTTCTGATCGCCGGATGTGATGACGCTCTCATCAACTTCATCAGCGACCAGAGAGCGCTCCGAAGCCACTTTTGCTCCCGGGCTATCAATAACAGCGGCCGCATCGTCCAGGTGAACGCGGCTTCCTAATTGTGCCAACTCTTGCCGCAACGCTTCCCGAAACCAGGCCCTGTCCTCTTCGTCCAGCGCGGCACCCGCCAGGCGAAGCGTTTCCAGTTTCTCCAGCAGCGTGTCCAGGGCCTGACGGAGTTCCTCGTTACTCTTTGCGGCTTCCTCCAACCGTCGGGCGCCATCCGCTTCGTCCTTCCACTGCTGAATCTGGTTGGCCACTAAGTTAGACCCGATGCCGCCCAGCACTCCTCCCAGGGACATCAGGGCAGCCCAATCTCCCTGTTGCGCAGCGTGGGCCACAGGCCACAGGGTGGCCGCGCTCAGAAACGCGTACACCGACTTCACACCCGCCCGCGCCATGCGCTCCTTCCAGCCTTGCAGGCGCTCGCGCAGTTGCTCTCGCCAGGTGTGTTCATCAAACGCCATCGTCCCCCTCCTCTTCAACTTTCCACCTTCAACCTCTAACCATCAACCTCCACCTCATTCTCATCCCCGGTCACAATCACACTCCCGTGCACATTCCCCTCAATCAACACCCCCCGCTCTCCCACCGCCTTCGCACCCTTCCCCTGCGCAATCGCGCCCGAGCCCTTCAGTGTGGCCTGGTAGTGGGTCTCGGAGCCAACTGCCTCCAGCAGGCGGCGCAGTTCGGTCAGGAACTCCCCATCCCGCTCCAGGGCCTTCTGCACCTGTACCTGGAGCACGGTGATGTAGGCGGCATTGTCAGGCGCGGTGGCCACATCCTCCAGGGCTTCCCTGCCCGCCTCCCGATCACGCAGCCGTTCGACAATGGCCTGCCACAGGGCCTTGATGGCATCGGGCACTTCCTTGCCCACCGCGGTGGCCGCGCTGGTGGCCAGCACAGGGAGGTAGGGCCTGAGAACATCCACGACTTGGTGTGCCAGTTGGGTCACTTCAAATGTTGGGGACATGACGACTCTCCTGCATCTCGCATTAAACACGTCCGCCGTAATATCAACGGAACACTCATGACTCTGGACTCTGCATTATCAAGGAATCACCACATTGTACCCCCAGCGTGCTTCTGACACCAAATCAACATTTATATTGCCTATAGGGCACGATTGATAAACTCCCCTGTAGAAGTGAAAGGTCCTGTATCGCCCCAACATCCCCTTATCCTCTGCTCCTCCCTGTTCACCCTAATTTGCCCATTCAAGTAAGAGCAGGATAAACTGCACAAGGTGGTACAACGCGAACCTATCCTCCAAACACCATATAGGGACATACAGCGGATGGCAGCAGAAACCTTATTCGCCCTTATTGCTCCCCAACGCGCGACCTTATATAGTCAATGGGTACGCCAACTGGCCCCTTTGGAATGGCTGGCCAGCCCTTTGGGAAAAAGCGTTGAGGAATGGGAGTACAGAGACATAGGAGGGCTGGACGGAATACTCCTCCGCCTCACGCGTGCGGTCACAGAAAAGGACCTCGCGTTGATGAGTTATTTCGCGCTGACGGCTGGCGTCTTTCGCATTCTTCAAGAGGATGCCCCCCTTCGCCTGGAGCCTCTTCCCCTGCACAGGGAATACCTGCTCCCCCGCACACTACTGGAAACCCGCCGCTACAAGGGCAAAACCAACGAATTACTCACCGAACTCATGCTTAACCTGGCGTGGTTTGCATCCCCTTGGGCTGACGAAACAGGGGCCCGCTTGCGCGTTTTGGACCCGTTGGTCGGAGGTGGAACCAGCCTCTTTGCAGCCCTGATTCGAGGATGGGACGCGTTCGGGGTGGACAATGATGTCCAGACAGTGGAAAGCACAGTCGCCTATCTCAAGCACTTTCTGCGCACCATGCGCATTAAACATCAGGTGGAACAGGCTCGGCTGCGCGGCCTGGGACGACGTTGGACCTTCAACATTAAGGTCACTGATCCCCCCATCACCTGTGTTTTAGCCCGGGGAGACACAGGAGACACCTTCGACCTGTTGGCCAGTCCGAAATCTCATCTTCTCATTACTGATTTCCCCTATGGCGTGCAACACCGAGGACTGGTCATTGACCTATTGACTCGAGGGATGCCCTCCTGGTTGCGCTCCCTGCGTAAAGGAGCCGCATTGGTCCTGGTGTGGGACCAGCGAACCCTCAAGCGAGAGGAAATCATTCACTTGCTTGAAGGTTTTAGCGAGTTAGAAATCCTGAATGTACCACCGTGGAATCAATTTGTCCATCCAGTAGACCGAGTGATCAAAAAACGCGATATCCTTGTTGTGCGCAAAGTGTCCAAAACACCGTGAAGGAGGGGATATGCTTCGCTGGGTCGTAGACGATGAGGTGGAACTGCGTCTTCTGGAGGAGCGCCACACAGAGTTGGTGTATGAGACCGTGCGGGAAAACAGAGCATACCTTGCAGAGTGGCTCTCCTGGGCGCGGGAGGAACCTGCCCCCGAGAAAACCAGAGCATTCATCCGCTCTGCGCTGGAGCGTTTCGCCCACCGAAATGGCATGACGTTGGGCATCTGGTATCAGGGCACATTTGTGGGCATCATCAGTTATGTGTACATCCACTGGCGAGATCGGCGCACGGAAATCGGCTACTGGCTGGCCAAGGCATACCAGGGACGGGGCATCATCACTCGCGCGGTCCGGGCGCTGTGTCAATACGCGTTCGAGGAATTGGGGCTTAACCGGGTGGAAATTCGCTGTGCAACAGGCAACATTCGCAGTTGTGCAATTGCCGAACGCGTGGGCTTTACCCGGGAAGGGGTCATGCGGCAATACGCCGCGCGCGAGGGGGGATTCGACGATATGGCCCTCTACGGACTCCTGGCAGAAGAATGGGGCAGAACACAATGATAGGGGTACTGAGCCCTCAACGGAACCAGGCAGAACACGGGCTGCATCTTATGAATCCCAGACGGCACCTGAAAGAAGTCGTTCGCCTTTTGGAAAACACGTTTGGCGACGTAATCGACAAACCGGATCGCGCCCCGCTCCACGAAATGCGTTGGCTTGCAGCGCTTGCCCCCTGGTTAGGGGGATGGGTACTCGCGCCGGGAATTTACGGTCTTGCCATTATCGGTTTTGTTTGGCTTGAAGAAGGCCACGTTGTAGGCCACGCCATGGTCCACCAAGTGGATCTAACTGGCGAACGGTGGCAAATCTCTAACGTAGCCGTCGCCCCTCCCTACCGAAATCGAGGCATTGGTCGAGCGTTAATGACAGCAGCGTTGGATTACATCCGAGCCCGTCGAGGTGTATGGGCAATCCTACAAGTACGATCTAATAATGAACCAGCTATACACCTGTACAGAAGTTTGGGCTTTTCCCCATTTGGAGGTGAGACCCGATGGAAATTAGAGATAACCACGCCTCCAACCATTACAGCCGCCCAGGGACGAAAACTGCATCGCGTAGAATTTCGGCATGAGCACGAGGTGGAGGCTCTGCGGAAACACTGCTTCGGAGAGGCATCCGCGTGGTGGTGGCAAGATCGAATGCCCTCCTTTGCCGCCAAAAGTGTTGGACATTGGATACGCCGTCTTATAGGGCGGGCAGTACACCAGCGAAGAGGCTTCTGGTACCACGGTCGGCTCATCGCGTTCGCGGACATCTACGTGGACAAAAAATACCAGAGTGGAGAGTTTCTTCTCTTAGTTGACCGAACTCATTGGGGGCAATGGGAAAAGACCCTACTTTTAGAAATCCTTCAATACATTTACACATGGGGAGGCCGGACAGCCTACACGCAAACCCCCAGCGATTATCCTCCTCTCCGTTCCGTCATCCAATCCCTCGGATTCCAGGAACGGTTTCACTTGCTCAACATGCGTAAACCCCTTTTCTAATCCCCTGAGCAACACTCGCCCGCGAATTTGGTATATTGGGAATTTTGCAATATTCTCCTGTCGAAATTTTCAAAATCCAACACCGACGGAGGAAAGACATACCATGCTGCGCAAGAACGTATACCTTGTAGCTATCCTGGTAGTGCTCGCTATCCTGGCCGGTTGTGGGGGACAAAGCGCGGAAACATTGCCTACGCCAACGCCGCCGACGCCACAGCCAACAGTCGCCTTAGAACCCACGGCAACCCCCCGTCCCAAAGTGAACATGCAAGTGGTCCGTGGGGCCATGACCAAGAGTGGGTGCGGATCGTGCCATGTAATTCCGGGTATTCCCAAGGCCACAGGACAGTTAGGTCCGGATCTCTCCCACATCGCCACAGTAGCCGAACAACGTATCGCGTCGCCAGATTACACAGGCCACGCGAAAACCCCTGTTGAGTACATTCGCGAGTCCATCATAGACGCGGATGTGTACGTGGTGCCCGAATGTCCCACTGGCCCATGTCAACCGGGACAAATGCCCCCTACCCTGGTACAAATCCTTTCAGAACAGGAATTAGAGGCTATTATTCAGTACCTGAATACACTCCGCTAACTTCACACCCGGCAAACCGGAAAAGGAGGAAATATGAATCCGATACCATCCCGTAGAAAAGTTTTTCCCTTGCTTCTCGTGAGCATCATTGCTCTCATCCTGGGAACATGGGCTGGTTTAGTGCGCCTGGGCTGGCAATGGCGGGTGGATCCTCGCTGGCTAATGGAACATGGTCCTCTAATGGTGTCCGCTTTCCTGGGAACACTCATTGGCGTTGAGCGTGCTGTTGCGCTGGGCCAATGGTGGACCTTTACCGGCCCTGCCATGACCGGTCTGGGAGGAATTATCCTACTCGTTGCTCCGGGCCATCCAGTAGGTTTATGGTTGGTTCTGGTCGGGAGTATCTTCGTTATTCCCATCTTCTACCTAATTCTGCAAAGGCAACCGTTACTGGCCACCTGGATTATGGCCTTTGGGACGGTTATGTGGGTCATAGGAAACGCACTTTGGGTAATGGGGAAACCCATCCCGATTGCTACTTTGTGGTGGATTGGGTACTTAACGTTGACAATTGTGGGCGAGCGCCTTGAACTCGCACGACTGCTGGTGCTCACCCAGAAAATCCTGAACATGTTATACGCCGCCCTGTTAGTATTAACCGTGGGGATGATTGTTGGAGTATTCTCCTACCCCTGGGGCGTTCGGATATTGGGGATTGGGCTTATCGCGACGGGAGGCTGGCTAACTCAATATGACATTGCGCGCCGTACAATTCGACAAAAAGGACTTCCCAAATTTGTTGCAGCCAGTTTATTAACCGGGTACGTGTGGATTGTAATCAGTGGCCTCCTGGCATTACTTAACCCAACAGTCATGGCGGGATTCAAGTACGACGCGTGGTTGCACGCGTTCTTCCTGGGCTTCATCTTCAGTATGATTTTCGGCCACGCCCCCGTTATCTTTCCTTCGGTGCTCAGTTTGCCCATTGTGTTCCATCCATGGGCATACGGCTACCTGGCCCTACTCCACATCTCGCTCATCCTGCGAGTACTCGGCGATCTCAGTGTGAACATGACCTGGCGGCGCTGGGGAGGTATCCTAAACGGTTTTGCTCTCCTCTTCTTCCTTCTCGACATAATATACGCTATTGTCACTACTCGAGGTAAGAAGTTAATTGGGTAATAGACCTGGGGTATGAAGCGTGTGGCTTTGGCCACGAAGTGCTTTGGTCAGGCCACACGCTTTCCTCAACTTACACCAAAAAACGATTCCACAGATTCTGCCAGATCGCACAACAAGTCCAGAAGAAAGCGCAACTCCACGGGCTGAGTGACCGCCTCCTTCCAGTACAACGACAGTAAATGAGGAGCATCCAACGTAATGCTCACAAAAGGCAGCACCGAGCGCAATCGAGCCTGCACATTAGCATCCTCCCACAAGTGCTGTAGCAGAGCACGGGGTTCACTCTTGCGCTTATCACGCGTTATAAAGAGACGCACACCTGGAGGAACGCGGACTCCAACCGCCAAAAACGTCCTCTCCTCAACACGCAAGGGAGTTCCCCAGTCGCTACTCCACGAGGAACGGCCAGCGGGAGTCGTGCGTGCGCCAGAATTCCCGACCCATGGACGTCTCAAACGAACCTGCACAGGCCGACCCCGGAATTCCCCGGCCAGCGTCAGGGCGCGCGACGGATCCTCTGCTGTATCAGTTAACCCTAACATCTTCGCGGCCTCTGATAAGGACAAACGCCGACGAGAAAGACGCCTCATCCCGTAGAAAAAACCGACAAAGACCATCAGCAAAAGAAAGAAGGCCATGTAGAGGAAACTGTGGAATAAGATGCTCAGCCCAATCCCCATGCCAAACAAGGTAAGAAACACAATAACCTCTAAGACGGAACGCCACACCTGACCCATCCCGTCCCAAACGGTATACCTCACCCCCAACGAACGCGCGTATGCCTCAACCTGAGAAAAGAACTCCCGTCGGGTTAACAAAAAATCCAGAAACGAGGAAAGGGCCCACCCCAAAAACCCAAAGGTCAAAAGTCCCAACACCTGAGCGGCAGGAGCATCACGCCAGGAAAAGGCCGCAGAGCCCAACATAAGCAGAAAAAACAAGCGCGCAAGCCACCTGAACATGGATCCCCCCATTGCACCGAACGCCAACCCCTCACGCTATTACAAAGTGCAATCCCACAGAAACCCTCACACAAACTCTCGGAACACCTGATTGGCTACCGGATACGCGCGCGGGGTTAAGCGTATGCGTTGCGCATCCACCTCTAGAAGTCCCCACTCCACCAAACGGTGAATGGTGTCCGTGTACACGTCTAGCGGGTCCACACCAAAACGCTGGCGAAATCGTGGCCGGCTCACCCCTTCCAACAAAAGGCGTAGACCCAACATCATAGTCTCGCCCATGGCCATTTCTCGGGTAATCGCCTCCCACCCGGCAATAGTACTTACCCCCGCCCGCACTCGACGGATGTACTCCTGTGGGGAACGGACTGTCCACCAACGGTAACGTCCGTTGAACGAATGGGCCCCGGGCCCTAATCCCAAGTAAGGTTCATTCCGCCAATAAAGCAAGTTGTGGGCACATTCCCGCGCCGGACGACACCAATTAGATATCTCATAATGGAGAAATCCCGCTTGCATTAAGAAGGAATGCGTGTACTCGTACATTTCCGCTTGTACATCCTCATCAATCGGTGGCACGCGTCCTTCTTGAACCCATCGATACAGGGGGGTGCCTTCCTCTACCGTAAGTGCGTAACAGGAAAGGTGTTCTGGAGCCAGGTCCACTGCGGCTTGAAGTGAACGTTTCCACCGGGCAATGGACTGCGAAGGCAGACCATAAATAAGATCCAAATTTAGGTTATCAAAGCCAGCAGAACGAGCCGTCTCAACTGCCTGGTAGACATCGGCTACAGTGTGAATCCGCCCCAAAAAACGTAACTCATCATCAATGAAACTCTGTACCCCCAGGCTCAAACGACAAACGCCCAGAGTGCGCAAGTGCTCAAACTTCTCCCTATCTACAGTCCCAGGATTCGCCTCACAGGTAATTTCAGCATCCTGGGGAAGTGCAAACGCCTCGTAAATAGCCTGGAATATCAAAGTAAGGTGCTCACGGGACAAGACCGTTGGAGTTCCTCCCCCCACAAAAACCGTGCGTAAGGTGGGGTGACCGAGGAGGGAACCCACATCCCGAATCTCCTGGGCAAGCGCCTGGGCAAAATCGGCGTACAGCGATTCCTGTCCAGCGTACGTGTTAAAATCACAGTAGGGGCACTTGCGCACGCAGAAGGGGATGTGTAAGTAGAGCCCCTGAAATGGGTATGGCTGAACCCCTGCAAAGGGGAAAAATTCCCGTGGGTTATTCGTTGTCATTGGAAATCAACTGGAAACTCCCCGCCATACGCGCAAAGGTGGTGATGCGTTCGCCAAAGGAAGAGGCCAACGTTGTGAACGTCAAAATGTAAAGGCGGTCAGAAGTAGCCCGCACATACACTTGCCAACCCACAACGGGGTAGGTATACCCATCCTTGTCGCGCAACGGATACGTGTACAACACGGCCACAGCCGGGTATCCCCGAATTTGTCCCCGATTCATGGACTCCAGACGCAGGCCTTGTAAACGTTTCAGGTTGGCCACAATTTGTTGAATGAGGGCATCCTGGGAAATATCCGTGGGGATCTCAATACGCAATACGTTAAGATTGCTCACAAACGGCTGACCTTCGACCCCTTCTTCCGGAATCGCGGCCGTGATCAAGGCCGCGGTTTGACTCTCTATCATACGCCGGGCCTGTTCGTTGAGAAGTGACTTTACATCCTCGCTCTCCACACCTGTCAAAATCTTTTCCCAATCCTCTGACGTCAAATCCAAGGCGAGCCAATCCGGTGGATACGCAATCCGAAAATTAAACGCCTGACTTTCAAACCACACCCAATTCGACGGAATTTCCGTTTCTGCAGGATTAAGGAGGGGCTGGGCATCCTTGTCCAGACCAGACACCTGTATGGGTGTTGGGGTAAACGTCGGCGTTGGAGAAGGGGTAGAAGTGGGGGTGGGAGTAGACGTAGGAACAGGCGTTGGCGTCCAGGTAAAGGTAGGCGTGGGCACTGGCGTGGGGGTGGGAGTAGGGGTAGAAAACGCACACGCGCCAACAAAGAAAACCAGAAGAAGGACTACAGCCAGAAGACGATGGGCGTACATGAACCTTTCTCCTTATGCGCACAGAATCATCGCCATCTTACCCGGAAACGAACCGCGGAGCAAATCTTATCCGCGCTCCCCGCCACACATGGTGTATATTTTGCTCCACCGCTTGAGAGCATGTTATGATCCTTTTGGCGTCGGAGAAGACGATTGGGCAATGACAGGCCAAATTCATTCACGCGGAGGATCTATTCCTCCCCATACATTGAGGTTGTGGACCGGCCTCTTGGTCGCCATATCACTCTTTATTGGTATCCCCTGGTTCACGTGGGGGCAACAACGTTCACTGGCCGATGTGTTTATCGGCCAAACCCCTGAACGCGACATCGGCCTAGGCCTCCTGACGGGCACCTTATGCGCTTTCCTCGCGTGGTGGCTGTTACAGCGTATCCCTTCCCTGGCTCGGGTGTTATATACCATACGAGAAGCCATCAATCTTCCAGCATTGGACACAGGAACGCTGATTATTATGGCTATGGGCGCAGGCGTTGGGGAGGAAATCATCTTTCGTGGTATTTTACAGCCTTACCTTGGCGTGTGGGGGACTGCTGTACTTTTTGGCTTGGCCCATCCCCTCTCTCCCTCTTACACGGTGTACGCGGCGTTGGCCGGTCTAGTGCTCGGGTATCTGGCCCTTTGGACACACGCACTTTTGGCCCCCATGGTATGTCACGCCATGTACGACGGTTTATTGCTTATGTGGCTCAAACGCAGTTCAATGGAAGAGAACGGGGAACCTGCGTCCTCGTCTCTCTAATCTTGCAAGAAACAGAAAGGAGTGTCTATCATGTCCATCACTCGTGAGGAAGCCCTGAGGTACCATGAGTATCCCCAACCGGGCAAACTCGCCATTCATCCCACAAAGCCCATGGCCACCCAACGGGATCTCTCCCTTGCATACACACCGGGCGTGGCTGTTCCTGTGCTGGAAATCGCCGAAAACCCGGAAGACGCGTATAGGTATACCGCTAAAGGGAACTTGGTGGCTGTTGTATCAAACGGGACGGCCATCCTCGGCTTGGGCAACCGAGGCGCTTTAGCCTCTAAGCCTGTCATGGAAGGTAAAGCCGTCTTGTTTAAACGGTTTGCTGATGTGGACGTGTTCGACATCGAAGTGGACACGTTGGACCCGGACGAACTTATCCGCGTTGTGGAGTTAATCGCTCCCACGTTTGGCGGTATTAACTTGGAGGATATCAAAGCGCCCGAATGCTTTTACGTGGAGGAGACCCTGATTGAGCGTTTGGACATTCCCGTCTTCCATGATGACCAGCATGGAACGGCTATCATTGCTGCCGCGGGACTACTCAACGCATTGGAACTTCAGGGCAAGAAAATCGATGAAATCAAGGTTGTGATTAACGGCGCCGGCGCATCCGGCATCGCGACAGCACAACACCTGGTACGGCTCGGAGTCCCTAAGGAGCACATCACCCTGTGCGATTCCCGTGGTGTCATCTATAAAGGCCGCAAAGAACGCATGAACCCATACAAGGAACGCTTCGCAGTGGAAACCGATGCCCGCACCCTGGCCGACGCGATGAAAGGCGCCGATGTGTTCTTTGGCCTCTCCGTAGCCAACTGCGTCACTCCGGAAATGGTCAAATCCATGGCCGATAAGCCCATCATCTTCGCCATGGCCAATCCCGATCCGGAGATCCCTTACGAAGTCGCCAAAGAAGCACGACCAGACGCCATTGTTGCTACAGGCCGTTCAGACTATCCTAACCAGGTGAACAATGTGTTAGGCTTCCCCTTCATCTTCCGGGGTGCGCTGGATGTCCACGCCCGCAAAATCAACGACGAGATGAAGGTCGCGGCCACTAAAGCGTTGGCAGCCTTGGCCAAGGAAGATGTGCCCGATTCCGTGCTCAGTGCGTATGGACTGAAGTCCCTGCACTTCGGGCCCGAGTACATTATTCCCAAACCCCTGGATCCTCGCGTCATGCTTTGGGTTTCCCCGGCCGTTGCCCAGGCAGCAATGGAAACCGGAGTGGCCCGCCGCCACATCGACATTGAGGAGTACAGACGACAACTGGAGAGCCGCCTCGGCAAGGGTTGGGAAGTAATGCGCATGATCACGGACAAGGCCCGCCGCTCCCCGAAGCGGGTGGTCTTTGGCGAAGGCGAGGAGGACCGAATTATCCGGGCTGCTCATCAAGTGGCCTCAGAAGGCTTTGCCAAACCCATCCTCCTGGGGCGACCGGAAATTATCCGCAAGCGCGTTAAAGAATTGGGCATCCCCTGCGAAGCAGAAATCGTTAATCCCGCCGAACATCCTAAATTCGAGACTTACGTACAGGCCCTATACGAACGTCGTCAGCGCAAAGGCGTCACTTTGGCCCACGCACGCCAACTCATGCGCATGCCCACCTACTTTGGGCCCATGATGGTGGCCCAGGGTGACGCGGACGCGTACGTGTGTGGCCTCACCTACAACTACCCGGACGTCATCCGGCCAGCCCTCCAAACGGTTGGAACCCGAAAGGGTGTATCCAAAGTAAGTGGGGCCTATGTGATGATTGTCAAGAACCGGGTCTACGTGTTCACAGATGCCACCGTGAACATCACGCCGGACGCGGAGACCCTGGCCGAAATCGCCATTCACGCCGCGGACCTGGCCAAGCGCTTCGAGATCGAGCCCCGCGTGGCTATGCTCTCCTTCTCCAACTTTGGCAGCGTCAAGCACCCAGAAGCGGAAAAGGTCCAGAAGGCGCTGGCTATCATCCGTGAAAAGCGACCGGACCTGGTCGTCGACGGCGAAATGCAGGCGGATGTAGCCGTGGTGCCAGAACTCATTGAGGAGCACTACCCCTTCAGCAGGGTGAAGGATGCAAACGTCCTGGTCTTCCCAGACCTGGATTCGGCCAACGTGGCGTACAAATTGCTCCAACGACTGGGCGACGCCGAAGCCATTGGGCCCATCCTCCTGGGCATGGGAGCCCCCATCCAGGTACTCTCCACAGGCGCCACCGTGCGGGAAATTTCCCACATGGCAGCCATTGCGGTTCTGGATGCCCAGGAACGAGAGTAAACACTCTATAGTACGGTGGCGGTCCTGGTAATTGAACCAGAACCGCCACCTTTCTTTTTCCCTGGGTACACCAGGGCTTTTCAAGGTCCTTATCCTTAACCGAGGTGGATAATGATGCCGCCACCTCCCTGAACACGTACCTATCCAGCAACAAAGCAATAGCAGCCATAACAGCCCCAGTTGCCAAACATTGCCGTCATCTATTTTGCAATAAGCAGTAATGATTAGAACATTGAGAAGCCCCATCCCTGTGGGCGGGAGGGTAGCGCAGAAGCCATGGGGGCAAGGTCGTGGCAGAGCATCCATTGGAAAACCTATTAGACCTCTTCAAGTACATTTCGCCTGAGGCTGCTAACGAGATCCGCCATCGTTCCCGAGTGCACACGTTCCAGGCAGGAGAAACCATCTACCTCCAGGGCGCTCCACCTGCTGCCATTTACTTGTTGGCCCGGGGCAAAGTGAAACTTGTGCGTGTTACCAAGACCGGGGACGAAGTGGTTCTGTGTGTACGCCGTGAGGGAGAATACTTCTGTCCTATTCCAGTAATCGACAAGGGGCCACAACTTGGCACTGCCCTAGCCATCACGGATGTCACCTTACTGGTAATCGATATTGGGGACTTCCACATACTCTGTCAGAAGTACCCAGAGCTGCTGTTGACTGTCCAAAGAAGTTGCTTGATGGAAACGCGGCTACTCCTCAAACGCGTCGAGATGGTTACATTTCGCACGGTCAGGGAGCGCATTGCCACCATTCTCTTGGATGAAATGCGAAGATTGGAAGCCACGGGGCGTCCACCAGAAACTATCCACCTGACCCACTTTGAGGTAGCAGGGCTTATAGGGGCATCCCGGGAAAGTGTATCCCGGGCGCTAAAACAACTGGAGAAACAAAATGTTCTGCGCCTAGGACGGGGCAAAATCATCGTCCTTGAGCGGGAGAAGTTGCGTCAAATAGCCGATGAGTGAAGAGCGGAGAGCCGTGTGACTGTATTGAAAATGCCACAGCCACACGCCCCCCTCTTACTGGGCAAATCCTGCTACAAACGCCGCGGTCATAAACAACAGCAACCACGGCAACACCGTAAAGATTACCTTTTGAGAAAGAATAGGCCGTCCTGCTTTCAAAAAGGCCAACAGCATCCCCCCTAACCCGATAAGCGCTCCCCCCACCCCTACCAGACTAAAGCCCATGGGAGTTTCTCCTCGTAGACTAAGCACAAAAGGTAAGATGAAGATAAGCAAGCCCGCAATTCCATGTACCACAGCCAACACCGCAGTGGCCACACCTTTAGACGCCTTATAGCGGGTACCTACAATGGCTAAAAACCCAATCACCACAAATACAGCGTACCCTGTAGCCCAGGCGGGACGATATTCCGCAATTAACCCCAACGAGAGGCTCAGAGGGATAAGGGTGGATACAATAACCACAACTGGACTCTCTAAGATGTCGAACCCGAAAATAATCAACAGTAGCCCCGCAATGAGTAGGACCCCAAAAGCCACTGTATACGCCCAAACAGCCAGAGCCCCCAGATCGCCGATACCCGCGACGATCTGATAGGCTGCTAACAGCCCTGTCAACAACAGAAGAATCCGGTCAAGAAGAGACATCTTCTTCATGAATTGCCTCCTCGAATAAAAGAGAAGTTCGGTAACACCTTTCGATACGTACTCCCAAACAGGCCGAAACACCTCCTTTCCACCTAGCCCTACTACTGAACCTGTATGGGGCCCCGGGCAGGTGAGGGCGTTGCCCTCACCTCTCAGCCCATCCGCCCCTCAACTACCTCACATCATTTCGATGCCGCCCCTCACGGAGACCAAATCATCAACAAAACCATTGCACTCAGCATGTACAATGATGCGTATTTGAACAACCCAAAATTGGCCCGCTCCGAGGGGCGCACCAGGGTAACAATGGACATTAATAGCAAGCCTGTGGACAAAACGCCCAACAAGCGCAAAAACCCCATCTCCATGCCAATCCCATAGGCAGCAACACCCATCATGATCGCGGCCAGGATACTGGACACCACAATCACTACTCGGGTGAACGCAAACCCGTACGTGGAGGGGAAAGTGGGCACACCAGCGAGCAGATAATCCTCGTAAAAACGCATGCTAAACGTCAAAATGTGCGTGGGAATCCAAAAGAGAACCCCCGTTGCCAGAACCACCCCAATCCAATCGATATGCCCTACCCCCAGGGTACGTCCCGCCAAAATGGGCATTCCCCCAGAAATACCCCCCCACACTATGGACCAACAGGTTCGCCGTTTAAGCCACACGGTGTAAACAACCACATCAAAAAACAAACCTGCAAATACTACAAGACCGTATACCACATGCATCCGCAAAGCTAGCCCTACTCCCAACACGGAAAGCACAAGGCCCAGAACGAGCGCCTCTTTAGGATGGACCATCCCGGTGGGCAATGGACGGTTAGCCGTTCTCGCCATCCTAGCGTCAATGTCCCGATCGTACCACATGTTAAGCACCGTGCTCCCGCTAATGGCCAGGAAAAGGCTGACAACCAGCCCACTCAACGTGGGTAAGTGCACAACCGGACAACGAGCACTCATGTAGCCAGCAATCCCCGTTGAAAGGAGCAGCCCCGTTTGCAGGCTTTTAATCAGGGGCCAATATGTATCGATCTTCTTCAGGAGAAATTGGATGATCCCCACTTTTCCCTTCATACCCCCTCCCATTCACTTCACGTCCCGAGCACACCGAAACCCCACGTTGGGCGCATAGTAGTCCGGCCCTGCATTGTTGCGCCGCCAAACTCGCAAATTGTACTCGTAGTTGTCTTTGCTACCGCCGCGCATGTATCGATAATGCTCGTAGGGGTAAACATTCCCTGTCCATTGCCACACATTTCCAGCCATGTCGTACAGGCCATATGGGCTAGGGGAATCCAAAGTCTCGAACCCGTTGTACGTCTTCCCATTATAGAAACCCACAGGCGTGGTATCCCCATGCTTCCCCAAAGGCCCTTTCTCAAAAGGATCACCGCTGGCGTAGAAATTGGCATTGTGTCCACTGATCTCGTCGCCCCACGGATACGGACGTCCATCCGTACCACGAGCCGCCTTTTCCCACTCCATCTCCGTTGGCAGCCGCCAACCGTAAAACTCACAATATGCCTTTGCTCCAAACCAAGTTACATCAACCATAGGATGATTTTCATAGCCCGGCTTGACCCCAAACGTTGTCCCGTCGAATGTCAACTTCAAACCAGGATCATCCAATGGCACGTGCAACCAGTATCCCGCTGATATTTTCTTCTCATGGCGATGTCCACGGAACTTGTCCCCAGGGTAGTATCCCACCACTTTGTTCCCGTCGATTTTGACCGTCCCCGCGGCCAAGGCCTCGTTTAAATATCGCGCATATTGGGCATTCGTCACATCCGTTACCATCATTTCATAATCGTATTCCACCATCATGGGATGATTGTGAAATCCCTCCAAAAACGTCCCCGCGGGGATCATCGCCCAGGAGTCGGGATCAATGCCCGTGTCAAAGGACGTAGTTCCGGTAATCTCCGGAGTGGATGGTGCACATGCCGAGACCATAATCGCAACCAACGCCACAAGTGTGACAAGTACAAAAGTGCGTCTCATTGGGACACCTCCTGACTCAGGGCCTTAGCCAGGGCTTCCATCTCCTTGCGCGTGGCCTCATCCAGCCCGCCTTTTTCCTTCAGGGCTGTCAACAACTCCTCCAGACGGCGCTTCTGTTCCT
The DNA here is from genome assembly GCA_964402285.1 of uncultured Anaerolineae bacterium. Taxonomy (GTDB): domain Bacteria; phylum Chloroflexota; class Anaerolineae; order JAADDB01; family JAADDB01; genus CAYPUG01. The sequence continues at coordinate 19,068 of CAYOAZ010000014.1, forward strand.
CGGCCTCCTGCATGATCAGTTCTTGTCTCTCCTCCTCGTATTCCTGAGCCCATAGCCCCTTCTCTTTGAACAGGTCAACCAACCGCCAGACCATCAGCATGGCTAAAACCACCAAAATTGCCCCTAACCCCAGATCAATGAAAAACATCGTCGCGTCAACTACAGGCTGCTGAGCCAATTCACTCACAAACATTCGCTTAAACGAAAACACCGTTGCTGACGCGAAGGCGATATCCGATCCAATAATGATCACCCATCCATATATCTGGCGAATTCGCCCCTTTAGACCTGTCAAATCCCCGTAATAAAGCAAAATGATGGTCGCGATCAACGCGGACAATATGTGCCAGTGCCCCGTTAACATAATCCGCTCTTCACGCGCTGGCCACACGCGCGCCAACTTCTCCAGGGTGATAGCCGTAAATATCCCCACCCCGCTTACCGTGAAATTCATGAACACCATCTGCCAACCGACGCCGAACTTTAAAGGATCGTGTAACAGTGCCCCTATCTTCTGGAGCACATTCGCCTTCTCAATTCCCTTTTTCGCCAATCCTTCTTTAATCATCTTATCCCACGAGAAAATAACGAACATCAACGCCGCCAGCATGGTGAAAACCGCGCCGCCGTATATGATCATGTGGGCTATTTCCTCAAAAGGAACAACCATCCACACGCCAATTGTGATAATAATGATGCCCACAATCATGAACGGCATGGCTATCTTGTGCAGGAGCCCTTTAAAGTCCAACCACCGTCCCACGATTAACGTGATCGCTACGGCTATCAACGTCAGCATGATGTGCAAATGCCCAATGATCGCCAATTGCAAGGGCGTTTTATGCGGCTCCCGAATTAAGTCCTCGGCTAGAAACGTTTCATGCCCCTGTCCCCAATGGGCTCCGGTCACCGCGCCAAATATCGCTGAACCCAACATAGCTACGGTCATGGTGAAAAACGCCACCCGCTCTAAATCAACGCCCCCCTTAGTGTGGGCATATGCTGGGTCCGTGACGTGGTACTCCTTCTTCCAGGGCCATAAGAACACCGCCAATAATACACCCGAGAAAAATACTAAAGACTGTCCGACCAAAAACAGGCCATGAAAGGTAAAATTGTGTCCAAAATAGGCAAACCCCAAACCAAAAAACATGGCCAACATGTAGCCCACCGTGATGGTAGCGTTGACCATCACCTGCTGATATCGCTTCATCCTCACAATATCTGTGATCAAATACACTTCGATGGCCACCACCGCCATCGCGATAGTGTGATACAGCATGATAATGCGCCCTTCGCGCTCCGCGGGCACCAACTTCATACCCAAGAGCCTTACCACCACATCCTTGACCCCCCATTCCACCATAGGCCCTGACAGCATCCCCCAAATTGCCGTCACCAGCGAAATCAGGGCTATCGCTGTCAACACCAGCCCTTTAGTGGAACCGAAAAGATAATTGAAACGCTTGATTATCGCCTGCACGGATCCCTCCTTGCTTTTCAGGATGCTCACCCTACGAAGGGGCGAAGGCGTGTGATTTTGGCGCGACGGGCGCCAAAATCACACGCGTAACGCCTTTTGCTCAAGTGGAGTTACCCTTCGGCGGCTTTCACGTCCTTGACAAACCCCCAGGTGAATGCCAAAGCCATTAATAGCAAAAGGGGAGCAAGAATGGCATTGACCACATCCGCGCTAAAGAAAAGCAATTGCTTTCCCGCGGAGAGGAATGCCAAAGCCATCCCGCCCAAACCAATGAGAGCTCCGCCAATACCTACCCACCAAAAACCATTGGGGGCCTTGCGAGCAAAGAAAGGACCAAGAAAAATGATGAATCCAGCAACGCCGTGGAAGAGAGGAACTGCTATCCTCTTCAAGTCTTCCATGCCACCGATAGAGGTCACGGCAATGGCGATGAAACCTACCCACGCAAAGATGCAGTACGCCTTACTCCACGAGGGATAGTACTCCCGAACAATGCCAATGGAAATCCCTAGAGGAATAAGGCTAGCCACGGTCAACACATACGGTGACACGAGAATTCCATACCCCAGAAAGATCAACAACACCCCAGAAACCAACAGAACAAGAAAGCCCAGCATGTAATACAGGTCGTACGTCTCCTTACGCCTGCTGTAGCGCCCCCAGAACCGCCACAGCATGTAAAGGGCCACAAGCCCCGTGACAAGAAGGACCATTTTGTCAAACAAATTCATAATTCACCCCCTTGTTGAATTACACTAATAACACTGACTTTTGTAACTGCTCGCCAAGCACATCCCCGTAGACTGACAAATCCCCTGCCATGCTCAAAGAGAAAAGGGTCATTCATGCACTTCTTCTTTGGCGGGAGTACATAATTCGCGATTTGTCAGTCAACTAAGACCACACTTGTGCACTTTGGCTTAAAAAGAAGAAGATGCTTTTCACCAACGGGCTGTTAGCCAAATAGGGCCAAAGTGGGTGGTCTTTTACCAGTATAATGGGACATTCTGGAAATTTCTGTGATGGGTATCACAGAAGCAATCCTTTTTGCGCCTTTTGCTCAGTAGATGGCATGCGTTACATAAGGACCGTCGGGGGATGGACAGGAGCATGTTTGACATATATCGTGGAAATGGAGTTAATTTCCCCTGACCATCGCTCGCAACATCATAGGGAGGCGGACACCGAGGAATGATATAAAACGCAGTCTAGGCATGCTCGTGATCTTGGCGCTAACACTCATCCTCTCTTGGGGTATTTCCACGGCGGACATCTCCCTCCAGACCTCTACCTCTGGTCAATGGGAACTCCTCTACACAGGCAAGAATAACAGGCTTAAGGACGTACACGTTGTCAACACGCAATTGGGATATGCGGTAGGAGAATCCAATAAACCCTTCTGGTATGGGGAAAATCCCCGTTATCGGGGCTCCATCCTGCGCACCTTGGATGGGGACGCACTTGGGAGGAGATGTACACCCAATCCGCTAAAACCTTGGAACCGCGTGCCATACGTGGCATTCACATGATCTCCACCTACGAAGGGTGGCAGTGGGCGACCTGGGTCGCATCCTCCACACTCAGGATGGGTTCCAAACGCGGGAATTGCAGCGCTCCGCCCACGATAAGCCTCAATTCGACGTGTTCATTTCCCCGGACGGACGTTACGGATGGATCGGTACCAGTCCTAACGCGGGCCACCTTCTACGCACCACAGACGGAGGAGGCACCTCGAGACCAACCTTCTCCTACTCTATAAACACATCTTACTTCAACCCCTTACATCCAACTTCCCGCGGAATGTCGTCAGGCCTGCCCCTGTACACCAGCGCGAAGTCACGGCGTGGTACCCATGGCAAGTAAATCCGCTGCTCTCCTCTTGAGGCGTTGTCATGGAGGACGACATCGTCCAGGTATGTCCAGATACCCAAAGAAATGGAATGGATGTTCTCATTAATGAAACGAATGTCCACCACCTGACCCCGATAGGGAGATAAATCTACAGCGCCCTGCTGCCACTTCATATCAAAGCCGGGAGGCGGACTGTAATTCCCTGGGGACACATAACCGTCTCGAAACACCCGATACTCCTGGCCCTCTTCATCCGTCAGAACCACTGTGAAATGGCTGTAATCCATAATGTCGTTCGTGAATATACGATACCAGAAAGACAACGTTGGTCGCGCCATGCCATCAGGAACAACCACACGTTGCCGAATTACCGCTTTACCCTGGCCCTGCTCGGTTTGAGGCACCGGAGTACCCAGCAATACCCCTCGAACGCCACTGTGAACCACGTCAGTCACCACAGAAGTTGGCAAGGTGCCCTCCACCTCCCACGCTGTTAAGCCGTCCTCAAAACTGCCATTGCGAACCCAGGGTTCTTTCCGGCACACCTCAAGGGAAACATCATCCACAAAGAAGCCTGTTCGCAGGCCGGTATCCGTAGTTGTTCCGTGGAAGGAAAGACGAATCGTATGACCTCGAAGCCCTGTGATGTCATAACGAGCCGGCAACCACCGAAAACGGGGAAAATTCGAGTGCCAAAATCCCACATCCTCCAACGGGGTCGTCCCATCCGCGGTGAGCACCTGTACCCGTAAATGTCCGGCCACGTCTTCCTGATCGCTGTACACGTACACCCAATACGTCAAAGTTACTTTATCCACATTCGCGGGGAGAGTGACTACCTGATATAGGGTGTCGTCTGCGTTCGCGTACCCACCAAACCAGGCCGAACGTTTTCCGCTACGAACAATAGCCCCTTCAGCCTGGCTATATATAATGTCCGTGCTTTCCACCCAAGGATCACTGGTCCGCGCCTCAAAATCCCCGTTTCGGAGTGTCTCCTGACAGACATATGTTGGACGTTGGAATGTAGGAGTGGGAGTAGGAGTGAATGTAGGCGTAGGTGTGGACGTAACTGTTGGCGGTGTCACCGTAAGGGAAACCGGGGTGGGCGTGGACGTTGGAGTTGGCGTAGGGGTAGGAGTCGGTGTGTGAACAGGCGTTACAGTAGGGGTCCACGTGGGTGTGGAAGTAGGTGTAGGCGTTACTTGGGATGGGGATAACCCTACACGATACACGTGATAGGGACACTCTGAGGTTACTGGCGGGTCTACGTTAATAACAGCAATCATGCTCGTACCATCGCCGGGATCCGCCATCAGCAACTCTTGTGTGTCCTCCACAGAATCAAAATCCCATACCTCCAGCCCGCTAGGGGTTCGATGCAAAAAGCGAACGCGTGTAGGACCTGCCGCGAACACATCTATGAGCGCGGGGGTGGAAGATTGCCATGTTAACTTCCAAAAGTCCACCCCTAGAGGCTGTACTCCCGTCACCGGATCATAAGAACGGCCAGTACCTTGCCATGTGATATATCCCTCCACTCGTGCCTCATGGTGTGAATTTTCCTCAAACGGAGCCTCCTCAAAACAGTAAGGACTGTTGCCGCCGGAAAAAGCATGACAAGGCATGAGAACTCCTAACGCCGTGGCAAAATCCGCGTACACATCCCTCAACGTTCGCCCTTGCTCCTCAATAGCGCGGGAAACAGCCTCGAGGTTATTGTAGGGGATGGTTAGTTCCCAAATACGACGCACAGTTTCCGCCCCGCCCACATGTTCGGAAAGGTACTGGAAAAACACCCAAGTACCATACGGATGCCGATCCCAACTCGAAACAAATCCCCGTGTGAGACAAGCATCCGGCTCATTAAGTAGTGATTGCACGTACTGATAATTGTCGTTTACATCGTCGTATACCTGGTCTTCCATCCACGTAGCCGTGCCTTCATACAACCACGCGGCGTCAGAAAACGATTCACTACTGTCATACCCGTATTGTATGGCATGGTTGAACTCGTGAGCGGCCGTGACCTGGATGAGTACAACAGGCTTTTTTCCAAAACTGGCATAATCGTTGTCCAAAGCGAGATGACTGACAGCAGCAAAGTACTCTTGCCGGGAAGGACTGTTGGGGTTATCCCCGACAATCTCTTCCCTGCACGTCACACCGTAGTATGGTTCAATATCCAACACATACACGTTATACCGGGAATCCCCACTAGAGGGTGGAGGCGGTGCGGTCCACCCCATTGTACGCACCTCCACATCCCACACATATTCCATCACCGTGGCCACTGTATTAATGTAATCGGGTATAGTGTCTCCATCCCAATCATCCAGGGGCACAGCGTCCCGGCCTGAGCGAGTGTAGTGAATGGCAAAGTGCTCGGTTAGTAAAATAACCTCGGGACCGCTGAAACTCTTTCGGCACACATCATTAGCAGCGTGAGTTCTCTGTAGGGAAAGTATGTAAGAGCGCGTCTCCGGTGACACATGAGGCAACCATGAACTGAGCAGAGCAACAAAGGGCGTAGCCGACTTGATCGAACCGTGTGGGCGTACCTGGGAGGGCAACAACTGTGGAGCGTAGAGGAACTCCGCCAGAAAACGCGCTTGTTCATCTAAAGACCCCTGGCCGGGTAAAAGAGAGACGGGTTGAGGAGTCTCCCGGGCAGAAGCAGCCACATACACTCCTGTCCGGGTTGACAAGAAAATAGTAAACAGGGCGAATAACACGCCAGCCACAGTAATGGCAATAAGCCGCCGACTTCTCATGGGCATGTCTCCTAACATCATTACGCCTTTTGCAGTATCCGCGCCTTTAAACGGAGGCCGCTATCTGGGACCCGCACACATTATGCTACATCTGGCGTGGCGCCAAAACCCACAGCCACAGCCACAGCTATGCCCCCATCATGGCTCAGACTCAATGTCCATTGGTGAATACCTTGCTCACGTGCCCATGCCAAAGCCTGACCATAAAGGCGTACCTGAGGAGCCTGACCACTTCCTGCCACTTCTACATCCCGCCAGGTAATGCCGCGACTCAAACCAGTTCCTAGAGCCTTCAGCACAGCCTCTTTAGCAGCAAAACGTGCAGCCAAAGAAGGTAGACGATTTCGACATGCCCGTAGTTCCGCAGGAGTGTACACCCGGCGCAAAAATCGCTCTCCCCACCGGTCCACAATATGCGATATGCGTTCAACCTGGACAATGTCAATTCCAATGCGCAGGATCATGCACTCTCTACCCAGAGCCCTCACAATCGAGTCTTCAATATGGAGATGGGCCAGCCACGGCCAGCACATATGCGTCCACGTCCAGATACGTCTGGGCCACCCGTTGTACATCTTCGGGGGTTACCTTTCGAACCCGGTCTTCCAAGTGTAGCAAGTAATCCAGACCCAGGTCATACCAAACCATATCCGATATCGCGGCCGCAATACCCTCGTTGGTCTCCAACCGGATGGGCATGGATCCGATTAAGAACTCCTGAGCATCAGCCAACTCTTGGGCAGTGACAGGTTCCTCGCGTAAACGTTGAACCTCCACAAGAATGCTATCCACTGCCTGTTGTACCTTGTCCGGAGATACACCGGCCACCGCAGACCATGTACCCGCTGCGAAGTTTCCTTCCACCGACCCGTACACATAATAGGCCAATCCCTGTTTTTCGCGCACTTGTTCCCCTATTCGTCCCCCCATGCCAAAACGTCCCCAAATTGTGTTCGCCACGACCACAGGCGTCCAATCGGGATGCTTGCGGGGTACGCACAACCAACCGAGCACAAAATCACTTTGGGCTTTATCTGTAATGGTAACGTGTTCTGACCTGACAGCGGACGGAGGTTGCACGTTGGGAATCTGAACCGAACAACTGGGGCCATGCCACTGACTGAAGAGAGCGTCCATCCGCGTTATGACATCCACCGGATCGATGTCACCGACAATGACGAATTGACCGTTCTGAGGACCAACGTGTTGGTTGTAAAACGAGCGCACGTCGTCGTATGTAATACGAGACACACTTTCCCGATTGCCGGTTACAGGATGTCCGTAAGGATGAGTGGCACCGTACAGCAAACGCCGAAACGTAATGTACGCCATAGAATGCGTGTCATTATCCCGTTCCTGGATACGTGTCAAAGTCTGCTGTTTTAATCGCTGAAACTCATCCTCGGGAAAAGCGGGCTCTTGAAGCATCTCGGCGATGAGGGTCAACACCATGTCCAAATCTTCGGCTAATGCTTTAGCGTAAATATCCAGCGCGTGACGTCCCCCACTTAATTCCACAGTCGCCCCGACGGATTCTATTTGTTCGTTCAACTGGGTAAAGGAATGAGAGCGGGTCCCACGTCGCAACATACCAGCCATTAAAGTGGCCAGACCATACTTCTCTGGAGGATCGCACACGCTCCCCACGCGCAAGGCCCCGTTAACAACCACGGCCGGAACAGAATGGTTTTCGTACAGATAGAGTTGTAGCCCGTTAGGAAAGCGGTGAACAACCACCGTGTCCGGAGCGGGCATATTTCGAATCCATGCAGGTTGCGTTGATTTCATTCCTCGACACCTCCAATGCCACACAAAGCGTCATCGCTCTGCTATATACCAACCTACGGTCGCTTGATCACGGCGCAAATACGTCTGTGCGACGCGCTGCACATCCTCTACAGTGACCTCTGCAATGCGGTCTAAATACGAATCAAGCCATGCTTGAGAAGTGACCACTTCCGCAAAACCTAACCACCGTGCTTGGTTGGTTATACTCTCACTCCCGTAGACAAAGTGGGCTCGAACCTGCTTGCGCGTTTTCTCCAACTCCTGGGCCGAGACAGATTCGGCATGGATTCGCTCAATTTCCTTCCAAAAGGCAGCCTCTACTTCCTCAGGAGAATGCCCTTCATTGACGGTAAAATCAAACCACCACAAGTAAGGGTCAATGGTTGGTCCCACCCAGGACCCCACATCCGCGGCCAAGCCGGTCGCGACTAAGCCGCGATACAAGCGTGAACTGCGGTTTGTTGTCCCCCCACCACCAAAGGACTTGGCTCCCCCGAGAACGGCATCTAAGACCACCATGGGGAAAAAGTCTTCATGCGTCGCAGACACCGCGTGAAACGCAACTTGAACGTAATGGGTGTCCCCACCGCCCCTGAGCACAACACGTCGCTCACCCCGTTGCGGAGGCTCTGCAGTAATGGAAAGGCGTGGGAGGGGCCGTGGGGCCAGGTGAGCAAAATAGCGCTTGACTCGCTCAACCATCTCCCACGTGTCAAAGGATCCGGTGATGACAAGTACCGCGTTGTTCGGGGTGTAATACATGCGGTAATGTTCGTACAAATCGTCCCGCGTCATGGTTCGCAAGTCAGAAGGCCAACCAATAATCTCGTGATGATAGGGGTGAGCTTTAATGGCCGTATTCTGCACCTCCTCGGTCAACAAAAAGGTGGGACGGTTCTCGTTCATGCTTCGTTCGGAAATAATCACCGTTCGTTCCCGTTCCACCTCCACCGGGTCGAACACGCTGTTCACCATGCGATCCGCTTCAATATCTAACGCGAGGTCCACGTGAGAGGCCGGCAATGTCTGAAAATATGCCGTGTAATCCATCCACGTCATCGCGTTGAACACACCCCCCACGCGCGAAATCAGCCGGTCATAGGCCCCGGCCGGGTACTTCTCTGTGCCCTTGAACAACATGTGCTCCACCCAATGGGATGCGCCGGTTCGCCCATACGACTCATTACGACTCCCCACCCGATACCAGACCCACACACTGACTACCGGCGCGGTGTGGATTTCTTTCAACAAGACCACAAGTCCGTTGGTGAGATGCACCCTTGTAAGGTTAGAATCAACAGATAGGGTTGACCCTGATGACCGTACACTCCTGGACAAGCCCATATTCTCCTTTACTCACCTCCCAGATGCAGAATGAGAACCCAGCACATTGTACACGCACTCCTCTCACGGACCAAGCACATTTAAGCCCCCGGTAGGCTCCACTTGATTCAACGCGATTTCACCCGTGCACTTAATCGTTCACCTTGCAAAACGGGGGGAAGGATATCTTTCAGGATACCAGAGAGCAATGAAAGGTATTTTGCACCTTCATAAGGGAAAGATTAGACTCTCCTTACCCCTGGAAAACGTTTGGATTATAATAAAGACCTATCGACCTCACAAGGAGCATGAACTATGACCCGGACAGCGGACGTGATTATCATCGGGGGTGGGATTCACGGCACCAGTTTAGCTTTTCACCTCGTCCAACGAGGATTACGCCCCCTGGTGCTGGAACGGAAATTCATCGGTAGCGGTGCCACAGGCCGTTCCAGTGGGCTAGTGCGCATGCACTATGACCTGAAAGTGGAGGCTGAACTAGCCTGGCTTTCCTTCCAATACTTCCGGGAGTGGGAGGAACGCGTCGGTGGAACGTGTGGTTTTGTCCGTACCGGCTTCTTGCAGATTGTTCCCCCTGAACAAAACGAGGCATTAAAGGCCAATGTGCGCATGCTTCAAGAAGTCGGTATCCCCACCTTCCTCATCACAGCCGAGGATGTAAAACGGTTGGCCCCCTCCTTTGCTGTGGAGGACTTTGAGTATGCGGCTTATGAACCTGAATCCGGATATGCCGACCCGCCGGCTGCATTAAACAGTTTGATGAACGCGGCCCGATCCCGTGGGGCCACATTCATTCAAGGATGTGAAGTCACGGACATCCTCGTCGTCGGTGGGCGAGTAATCGGTGTCCGCTCCACACAAGGAGAATTTCACGCACCGGTCGTTGTCAACGCGGCTGGCTCCTGGGCCAACACTGTGGCCCAAATGGTGGGACTAGACCTCCCCCTGAGCACGTGGCGCCACGAGGTGATGTTTATCCGCCGTCCTAAGACAATAGGTCCCAGCCACCCCACTGTCATCGATAACGCCTTGGAAATGTACTTCCGCCCAGAAACGGGTGGCCTGACTCTGGTCGGGCTGGAGGATAACAACCTCATCGGACGCCCCCCCACATACGAGGAGGAACGTCCGTTGCCAGGATTCATAGAAAGGGCCGTAGACCGCATTTGCCGCCGTATTCCAACCATGGAAGAAGGATCCCTCCACAGTGCCCATGTTGGATATGACGGAATAAGCAAGGACCAGCGAGCGATTTTAGGCCCGGCCGGCCCGCAAGGTTTCTACCTGCAATGTGGGTTCAGTGGTACCGGCTTTAAGATCGCCCCCGCGGTAGGGCTCGCTATGGCGGAGTGGATTGTGGATGGGGTCCCCAGCACAGTGGATATTACCCCCTTCGCGGCCGACCGCTTTGAACGAGGGGAATTGCTCCAGGGGAACTACGGCGCCTTATGGCACTAAACGGGCAAAAATCTGCGAGCAGAACATGACAGAGTCCATCGCCACATTGCCGCCATCCGTGATACGGGGCAGGATACGCCATCACACCCTGCCCCCTCTTCCCCTGCCTCCGGAACTTAAAGCAAAATTACGCCCTGCTGCCGTGCTTGTTCCACTACTGAAGAAACACGGAGAATGGTATTTACTCCTCACACGACGTACCCAACGCGTGGGAAACCATAAGGGACAAGTGGCATTCCCCGGTGGCGCGATGGAACCCGGAGACCCATCTTTGGAAGCCGCAGCTTTACGAGAAACCTTTGAGGAAATAGGTGTGCCCCCTGAGGTAGTGGAAATTGTCGGTCGGCTCCCTGCTCAGCCAGTTATCTCGGGCTTCTTAGTGACCCCTATTGTTGCATTTTTACCCTCTCAGGTACGTTTGAACCCTGCTCCCGCAGAAATCGCTCACGTATTCACCGTCCCTCTGGCGTGGCTATCCAACCCTGATCATGTCTCCTTGGCGGCCACACACACATGGGAGGGCATGGAATACCCGGTGTATTATTATCAACCTTACGAGGGTGAGGTCATCTGGGGGCTTACGGCCCGCATTATACAAAACTTGATAAGCGCGCTCACATAAGAAGGTTACCCCTTTACTTGTTAATTTGACGAATATGTTTACATTATATATCATACATCCATCCAAACGGCCCAACCGCATCCCCCGTGTTGTGCTACTTTCGCGTGGTGCGTTTCTGCGAACCAACCAACGTGAATGTCCGTACCCGCATGGGGTGACAATTTTTCCTGATTCTTTAAAGATAGTGTTGGTGAAGCAGCGCACCCCGAAACTCATGCAACAACACCTCCAGCACTTTAACACCTGAAGGGCCTGTAAGCATTCCACAAGGAGGAGAAACCATGAGTGTCTTAAAGGACGAACGCCGCGAAGAAGAAATCCGCCAAGCAGAACATGAGATATACGAACCTCCACCCCATGTTGTGGAGAATGCAAACATCCGGCCCGAAGATTACGAGCGCTATCGCAAGGAGGGAACAGAGAATCCTGTCAAGTTCTGGGAAGAGCGGGCCAAGGAGATGGTCGATTGGTTTGAACCATGGGAAAAAGTGTTAGATGACAGCAATCCACCCTTTTATAAGTGGTTCGTTGGCGCCAAAACCAACATTGTGTACAACGCACTAGATCGACATGTAAAGACCTGGCGCCGCAACAAATTAGCCCTTATCTGGGAAGGGGAACCCGGAGACCGACGAACGTTCTCCTATTATCGCCTCTGGCAGGAAGTGAACCGTTTTGCCAACATCCTCAAGGGCATGGGGGTGAAAAAGGGCGACCGGGTAACAATTTACATGGGCCGAATCCCCGAATTGCCCATTGCCATGCTCGCCTGCGCCAAAATCGGTGCAATTCACTCCGTAGTGTACGGCGGATTCAGCGTGGAAGCCCTGGCAGAACGCATCCAAGACGCCCAAAGCCGGGTGCTTATCACCGCTGACGGTGGCTGGATGCGTGGGAAAATCGTACGCCTCAAAGATATCGCGGATGAGGCTGTGAAACGCTCCCCGGTCGTGGAACACATGATTGTGGTCAAACGAACCGGACACGACGTGAACATGGAAACAGGTCGGGATTTCTGGCTCCACGAACTGCAACAATTGCCCATTGCCAACGGCACATGCGAGACAGAAGTGATGGATGCCGAAGATCCGCTGTTCATCCTTTACACTTCTGGGACCACCGGCAAACCTAAAGGGGTTGTTCACACCCATGGAGGCTATCAAGTAGGCATTGCCACAACGCTCAAGTGGGCCTTTGACATTAAAGATGAGGACCGATGGTGGTGCGCTGCTGACCCCGGCTGGATTACTGGGCATTCATACATCGTATACGGTCCCCTCATTCTAGGCGCTACCAGTTTCATGTATGAAGGCGCTCCCGATTATCCTTATCCAGACCGTTGGTGGCGCATGATAGAGCATTACGGCATCAGCATTCTCTACACCGCGCCCACAGCCATTCGCGGCCTAATGCGCTACGGCGAAGCATGGCCAGCCCGACATGACCTTTCCAGCCTGCGCCTCCTGGGCACTGTGGGAGAACCCATTAACCCCGAGGCATGGCGGTGGTACTATCGGGTTATCGGTGGGGAACGATGCCCAATCATTGACACCTGGTGGCAGACCGAAACCGGCAACTTCATGATTACACCACTGCCTGTCACACCACTGAAGCCAGGCTCTGCTACGTTCCCCTTCCCCGGCATTATCGCCGATGTGGTCAGAGACGATGGAACCTCCTGTGAGCCCGGTGAGGACGGCTATCTGGTTATTAAACACCCGTGGCCTGCTATGGCCCGAACCATTTATGGCGATCCGGACCGTTACGTGCGCCAGTATTGGAGCAAGTTCGCGGAGCAAAAATGGTACCTCACTGGAGACTCCGCACGCAAGGATAAAGATGGCTATTTCTGGATCATTGGACGCATGGACGACGTTATCAAAGTAGCAGGCTACCGGCTGGGCACAGCCGAGATTGAGAGCGCGCTGGTCAGCCATCCCGCAGTAGCCGAGGCGGCCGTTATTGGCGTTCCCGACGAAATCAAAGGGAACATCATTTACGCCTATGTCATCCTCCGCTCCGGGTATGAAGCACATCCCAACCTGGAAGAGGAATTGAAGAAACACGTGCGACACGAACTGGGACCCATTGCTGTACCGGCTAAAATCGAAGTGGTGGACAAACTCCCCAAGACGCGCAGTGGCAAAATTATGCGTCGCGTCCTCCGAGCCCAAGCTTTGGGCCAACCTGTGGGAGACCTCTCTACACTGGCTGATTAGTACTTCGCACTCAGGGCGGGGATGATTCCCCGCCCTGGTATGCCCCCGGTCCTCGCGCTCAAAAACACAAAGGAACATTTTCCAACTACAGGGAAAACTCAGCAGTGTAACCTATTCTCCTCGTCCCACTATTCTCGTAATTGCACGTACGCGGCCGAAACCCAACCACCACGTCCATCGGAGGTCAACACGGGCACCCAAAGCTCCCCTTGTACTTCTACAGGCTCCCCCACAATTTGGACCAGAGTACCTTCAGGCAACACAGCCAAGACGCTGCCCCCAGGAGAAAGACGCAAGTGAACCCCATAACCGCCCGTATGAGCAATAACCGCACGACGAACCGTTACCGTCGGTGTAGGGGTGACTGTTGGGGTTGGAGAGAGGGTAGGTGTTGGACTCGGGATGGGAGTTGGCGTAAGTGTGGGGGTTGGCGTCGCGGAGGGCGTCCATGTTGATGTCGGCGTGGGTGTTGAAGTCGGCTCGGGAGATGGGGTGCCCTGCTGGGCGGATTCCACTGTCAGGGTAAACGTGGAAGTCGGGGTAAAAGTAGAGGTAGGGGTGGCAGTAGGAGGCACACGCGGGTCCAAAGCAATCACCGGAACGACGAACACCTTCACACCTACCGGTCGTCTCAGCCGATCGCTAATATAATCCTGCAATTTAACGGCATCCCAATACCCCAACGGTCGTTGTGTTTGCACCCGCACCGTCAAGTGAATAATCCCCTCCTTATCCTGACGCCAAGAGTAATCGAATACCTGAACTCCAGGCATTTCGGCTACGCTGGAGTAGACAGCTTGCTGAATAGCATTTTGCAAACGGGCGTGAACAAACTCGCGGTAAGTGAGCCATCCCAGGGGAACCAACAGGAAAGTAAAGAGGATGACCATGCTAATAAGTCCCCGCCAGAAAACCCGAAGGTGAAGATGAGACCACACGCGCGGCCGAAAGCCAACCAAGAGAAAAATCATGCCGCCTGCCCCGGCAATCGAAATCATGTTCGTAAAATAAAGCAACAGGGCTCCAGCCGCGGCTTTCCATTCCCCAAGGGAAAGGCTGATGCCAGCAGCCGCTAAAGGGGGAACCAAAGCGACAGCAATGGCCACGCCGGGCAACGCTTCCTGTACATCCTTTCGGCTAATCGCGTATCCACCAGCCAAGCCGGATGCCAAAGCCACCCCCAAATCCAAAAGTGTGGGCCGAGTGCGTGCCAGAATTTCCGGAGTCATAGAGGCTAAGGGGTCAATCCAAGCCACAATCATACTGAGCCCAATGCCTAGAGCCGCTCCCTGAGCAACGCGCACAATCGCCCGCCGGGCCAAACGACCATCCCCCATAGTCACGCCCAAACCAATGGCCAAAATCGCGGACATTAAAGGAGCCACTAACATAGCACCAATGATGACAGCAGCGCTGTTCAACAACAAGCCAAGGGCAGCAATGGTTGATGAGAGGGACATGCGAATGTGGAAATCCACATCCGCATGGGTGCTCTCACGCAAACGGCGGTATAAATCAAGACGGTCCTGATCGGGTAAATCAGGCAACAGAGAATCGAACCAGCGCACCACACGGCGCATATAAGTATGTGCCAAAGGGGAGCGGCGTTTAGCAATGGCGACGGGCACGCTTGTTCGGTGCACAAGCAAACGGGGTACATCTCCCACCAACACCCGTCGAAGCAATCGCTCTTCAGTGGCACCGACAAATACAAGGTCATAACCGGACTCAATTTCCTTTAAAATAGCCTGGAGGGGACCCCGTGCTTCCACAACCTTGGTAAGAAACACAGATTCGCCAGCAAATTCCCCCAAAGTTCTCGCAAAAACATCTTCTGGTTCCAACATCGGGGTATGACCGTGAGAGGGGACACGCGCGTATAACAACGTAACCGTCCCTTGGGTGGCTAAGGCTAAAGAACGAGCAACCCGGGCCGCCAACCCCACATTAGGTCCCCCTGCCGTAGGGATGAGGATGCGCAATGGATGATCTGTGGCAATCGTCCCCCGCACAACAATTAAGTCACACGGCGCGTTTTCCAACAGAGCATCCAACACTTCCCCCAAAGGGGCGTGACTCATAGTGGGCACAGGATCGTTCCACCGTAAAATCATCAGCGAGGGTTTCTTTTCTGTTACAACCTCGCGGAGGACGGCGGCAACGTTATACCCTTGAGCCACAATGCCTTCCGCGTCCAGCCCGCGCTCATGGGCCAGAGCAACGGCCGAATCCACCAATCGTTGAGCACGCTCCTGACCGGGGAATTTACTCAATGTGGGACGCAACACGTGAACAAAAAGCAGGGGGCGCTTTTCCACACGCGCTATGGATTCCCAAAAACTCTGTAATACCTGCGCATCTTCCAAAGTAGCCAGAGGGATAAGGATGGGTTCGGCCACGTGAACTCTCCAACCAACGCTCTAGAGGCGCTGTCTTAACACGACCTCATCCCAGGGAGATAAGGTCACATTTTAAATGGAACGGATCCGCCCAATCCGCGAGAATCCAACGTCAAAGGCAACAAGTCGACACCTTAAGTATGGCACACTTTGCCCAAAAGAGAAAAAACGTACTTCCCCGCCCTCCATCCCCTTTTACCCTCTGATCTCCCATATAACGCAAAGTTTTGGCTTCCCGCCACAGGTAGTGTTATAATGACACTTGTGGCGGAGGCCCCACTGACCTCCACCGCGAAGCGCCTCAACGTCGGAGGTGAATATGACCGCTAAACATGACTCGCCCGATGAACGCGTAGCGCAAATTATCGGGCGATGGGCCTCATACGGACGTTCAGGATTACTCCCCTGTTTGCAGGAAATCCAATCCCTTACCGGATGGCTTTCCCCCGAAATTTGCCAGCAGGTCGCGGAAGGACTTCGTGTGCCACTTGCCGACGTATATGGGGTAATTACCTTTTATGGGCTGCTCTACGATAAACCTGTGGGGCGCGTTGTAATCCGTTTGTGCGATGACATAGCCTGTTTTATAAACGGAAGTGGAGATATTCTGCGCGCTACCCAAGAGTACTTAGGTATACAACCCGGTGAAACAACACCCGATGGCATGTTTACCCTCGAAGTCCACCCGTGCCTGGGCCATTGTGATATAGCACCCTTTATGTTGATAAACGACCAGCCTGTCGGGCCGGTACGCCCAGAGGATGTGCCTGAAATCCTCGAACAGGCAAGACGGGCCGTCGAGGTGAAAGACACATAACGTCTCATCTCTCTATGCGCGAGGTCGCCTATGTATGAACCTATTTTGCTGCGCAGAGTAGGCCGCATTCACCCAACCCGCCTTTCAGATTACGAAACAAATGACGGGTATCGTGCCCTCCGCCGAGCACTAACATGGCGGCCGGAACACATCGTGCAACTTATCAAGGAATCAGCACTCGTTGGGCGAGGCGGGGCGGCCTTTCCAACTGGCATAAAGTGGGAAAGCGTTGCCAAGCAACCAGTAACGCCCAAGTACATTGTCTGTAACGCAGACGAAAGTGAGCCGGGCACGTTTAAAGACCGGGTCTTAATGGAAAATGATCCATTTGCCATCGTAGAGGCTATCACAATTGCCGGATATGCAGTAGGAGCCGAAAAGGGATACATCTACGTACGCGGGGAATACTCCAAAGCGTACGACACCCTGGCAACCGCGGTTGCCGCCGCGCGTGAAGCCGGCTACTTGGGTTCCCACATTCTGGGGAGCGACTTCTCCTTCGACATCGAACTTCGCCGCGGGGCTGGCGCCTACGTGTGCGGTGAAGAAACCGCTTTATTTGAGAGCATAGAAGGTAAACGCGGTTGGCCGCGGCAGAAACCTCCCTTCCCTACGGAGGCCGGCTTATTTGGTAAACCCACCGTAATTAATAACGTGGAAACCTTCGCAAATATTCCATGGATCCTGCTTAACGGTGCCAATTGGTTCCGATCCCTGGGCCCCGACGGTTCAGCAGGGCCTAAACTCTATTGCGTTAGCGGCGCGGTGAACCGGCCTGGGGTGTACGAGGCCCCCATGAACATCACGCTAAGGGAATTAATAGAAGAAAAGTCCCAGGGCCTCCCAGATGGACGTAGCCTTCAAGCCGTTCTTATCGGAGGTGCAGCCGGCACCTTTGTGGGCCCTGAACACCTAGACGTGGAAATGAGCTTCCAGGGACTTTCAGCCATTGGGGCATCATTAGGCTCAGGCGCGGTCATGGTAATCGACGACGGCACAAACATGTGGGACATTCTGCGACGTATTGCCCGCTTTTTCGCCCATGAATCTTGCGGCAAATGTTTCCCCTGTCGCTATGGAACGCAACGCCAACGGGAAATTGTTGAACGCATGGCCAACGGAACAGTGCGTGAAAACGATCTTGAACGTTTAGTCGACTTGTGGGCCACTATGCGCGATGCTTCTTTATGCGGTTTAGGCCAAACGGCAGGGAACGCCATTGAAAGCGGCTTGCGTTTAATGGGCGTACTCACAACATAGGGAGAGGCAAACGCATGTCAGAGGAAAAACCCACAGTCCACATGACCATAGACGGTCATTCGGTAGCCGTCCCCGCGGGGACAACGGTCTTAGAGGCAGCCGACGCCTTAGGCATTTACATTCCCAGGCTCTGTCATCATCCACATTTGACGGATAATGCACTTTGCCGCCTGTGTGTTGTCGAATGGGAAGGCGCCCGCACACTGGTTCCTGCCTGCGTAGCAAAAGTGCGTGAAGGCGCCGTCGTGCACACGCACAGCGAACGAGTCCTGCGCGCCCGACGTACAATTTTGGAACTTCTCTTCTCGGCAGCAGATTTAAGCGACACCCCCGAAATTGTTGCTTACGCCCAAACCATTGGGGTGAACCCGGAACGCTTCGCGGACGGAGAACGGATCGAACATCCTATTTACGACGACAATCCTTTCTACATCCGCGATTACAACAAATGCATTATGTGCAACCGTTGTGTGCAGGCGTGTGGGAACGACATGCAATTTACATACGCCCTTACCGTCGGGGGTAGAGGTTTTCACACTCACGTGGACACATTCTTCCACCGCCCATTGCCCGATACCTCCTGTGTGTTCTGCGGGAACTGTGTAGCAGTTTGTCCCACCGGTGCTCTTGTGGGGAAGACAGAGATAGAAATGGCTATAACAGGGGAGGAAAACCATGGTCATTGACCACATCTACTACCCAGGACGTCACAAAGACTACCCAGCCTACGTAATCCGTCCTAAAGTCGCCTACGTAGGACCGGCTGTAGTTGTATTACACAATCGCTGGGGAATAACCGACGAGTTTCTGGCGTGGAGTGAACATTTAGCGCACGAAGGATTTATCGTCATGCTGCCAGACCTCTACCAGGGACGTAAACCCCAAGAGGATGGACAAGCCAAACAGTGGATGAATGCCCTACCCCTCCAGGAGGGTCGTGATGCCGTCCATATGGCCATTGTGTGGTTGCGCAACCAGGCGTACACGCGCGCACACGCCACAGCGGTTATCGGCTTTGAGCGAAACGGCGCCTTAGGCCTGATGACAGCCACCTTAGAACGTTTCGGTCCACGAGCGGTCATAGCAGTGGCCAGCCCACTTAAAGATGTCGTAGACCTCATCCCGAATTTCCACGCGGCTGTCCAACTTCACCTGGCGGAGAAGGACAAGACCGTGGATAAACAGACCTTAGAAGCGTTGAAAAATTCCCTAATGTCAACAGGCATCTCCCACGAAATCCACATCTACCCAAACACACGCCACGATTTCATGTGCCCCGGGTGCGAAGATTATGACGAAACAGCAGCCCGGCACGCGTGGGAACGAATGCTTGCCTTTTTGGAGAAAGCATTTCAGGAGGAGTCAACATCCCAGGCCAGGATGGCCGCTTAATTACTGCACATCATATCCTGGAAGGAGGCCGTATGGTCCAGGCAGCCGTTCGTCACCAGGTTCATCGTCTACAGGCTGAACGAATCGTCCGCACCACTTGTCCTTACTGTGGCGTAGGGTGCCAAATAGACCTTCACATACGTAACAACCGCATCTTTCGTGTGACTGCACCCTTTGATGCCCCGCCCAACTATGGACGGTTGTGCGTGAAAGGACGATTCGGCTTGGACTTCGTACATCACCCTTCGCGACTACGCGTTCCCCTAATTCGTAAGAATTTCGGCAAAACCCCTCGAAAACCCGTAGGAATCGACGGGTTTCGCGAGGCAACCTGGGACGAGGCCCTGGACCTGGCCGCGGAACGTCTGGCTGACATTGTACGCACTTACGGGAGCGATGCAGTTGGCACTTTTTGTTCGGCCAAGGCGACCAATGAAGATAACTATATCTTTCAGAAGTTCGTTCGGGCTGTGCTGGGCACCAACAACGTGGATCACTGCGCGCGTTTGTGCCATGCCTCGTCAGTAGCTGGCCTTTCTTACACAATCGGCTCCGCGGCCATGTCAAACTCCGTGGAGGAAATGCGCAACCTGGACGTTTTCATTGTCACCGGATCAAACACCACAGAAACGCATCCGGTGATTAGCACCTTCTTGCGAGAAGCCGTGGTGAAACACGGGGCCCGACTTATTGTCGTAGATCCGCGCGGCACAGAGATGACCCGATTTGCCACTCTGTGGCTACGCCAAAAACCGGGCACAGACGTCGCAGTGTACACTGCAATGGCCCACGTTATTGTTAAGGAGGGACTTTACAACCGCGCCTTTATCGAAACCCGCACCGAAGGTTTTGACGAGTTTGCCCAATCCCTTGATCCGTTCACCCCAGAATGGGCAGAGGAGATCTCCGGAGTTCCGGCTGACTTAATCCGTAAGGCAGCACGGATGTACGCTACCGCGAAGACGGCCGCCATTTACTGGGGAATGGGCATTACCCAACACAGCCATGGGACAGATAATGTCCTCTCCCTTTCTAACCTGGCCCTGTTAACAGGTCACATCGGCAAACCGGGAACCGGTTTGAACCCCCTACGCGGTCAGAACAACGTGCAAGGGTGTTCGGATTCTGGTGGACTCCCCAACGTGTACCCGGGGTACCAACGTGTAGACGATCCCGCGGTAAAGGCTAAATTTGAACGCGCGTGGGGTGTCCCGTTAAGTGGAACACCTGGACTCACTACCATGGAAATGGTCGAAGCCGCGGATCAGGGACTGATTCATGCTTACTACATCATGGGCGAAAACCCAATGATGAGCGAACCCAATCTACGACATTCGCGCCACGTGATGGAAAACATGGACTTTGTCCTTGTTCAAGACATCTTCCTAAACGAAACCGGCGCGTACGCCGACATTATTCTGCCAGCAGCCAGTTTTGCAGAGAAAGACGGAACCTTCACGAACACCGACCGACGGGTACAACGTATCCGCAAGGCCGTCCCACCTCCTGGCCAAGCCCGAGCCGATTGGGAAATCATCGCAGATCTGGCGAAACGTGTGGAACAAAAATTGGGGCGTACCAAGAGTGCTGGCTTTGATTATGGCCATCCCTCAGAAATATGGGACGAGATGGCCACCTTAACCCCTGCATTTCAAGGCATCACCTACGAACGGATAGAGCGAGAAGGGGGCATTCCCTGGCCCTGTCCGACTCCCGATCACCCAGGAACCCCTTATCTTTTTGCCACGTCCTTCCCGCGCGGGAAAGGACGCTTTGCAGTACTCCAATTCCGTCCGCCAGCAGAATGGCCTGACGAAGAGTACCCCTTTATCCTCTCCACAGGACGGGTGTTATACCACTGGCACGGCGGTACTTTATCCCGTCGCTCTCGCCTGGAAGAGGCGTATCCTCAGGCTCGCGTTGAAATCCATCCGGCAGATGCCAAACGCCTGGGTATCCGCACAGGGGACAAGGTGCGAGTCCAGTCACGTCGGGGTGCCATAGAGGCCTGGGCACTGGTGACGGCCCGCTCTCCCAAAGGAACCGTCTTCATCCCCTTCCACTTTGCTGAAGCCGCGGCCAACATACTGACCAACGACGCACTAGACCCCCAGGCCAAAATTCCTGAGTACAAAGTTTGCGCTGTGCGAGTGGAGAAGATCACCTAATGAGGTCCAGCCTTCATTCTGTCCGTTCAAGAGAAGTTGGAGACTGGAGAACGCGCATACCTAGAACCACTGCCAAAAGCCCTAAAGTACCACTGAGAACATAACTCTGACGAAGTCCGATTTGCTCAGCCAGAGAGGCGGCCAGGGCCATGCTAATCAGCATGGCCCCGTTTGTTACGGCTCCCACACTTCCATTCACTCGTCCCATTAATCGCTGGGGAGTTACCTGCTGAACCAAGGTCATAAAACTCGCTTGAGCGGCAGGAATAGCCGTACCCAATATGCCGGTGATGAGCAAAATAAACGTATAGGAAGGGGCGACCCCCGTTCCAATAAACCCCAGCGAAATAATGAACAACCCTCCTAACAACAGCGCGTGCGGAGGCCGTGTACGAAGCCACCCATGGCCCATGGCCAACGTTCCGACGAGCATTCCCACCCCCTGTGCCGCATCCACCAAACCGATTTCCTGAGCCCCTACATGAAACACCCGCTGCATGTAAGGCACCCACAGCACATTAATGGTACCCAACCCCAAAAAGAGAACACTAACCACCCAAATCACATTGCGGACAATGGGAGTTCGTCGAATAAATACCAGCCCTTCACGTAAATCCAGCCAGGCCTGTCGCCAGGAACGAGAAGGAGTAGCAGGAGTAGGCACAGGGTCAATCCACCACACGAATATCGCGGAGATGAGGAACGTCAAGGCATCGATAAAAAATGCCACAGGAATACCCAGGTGCTCTATAACAAAACCTGCCAGTGCTGGTCCAAAAATAAGAGCCGCGACTTGCGTAGTTTGACTTAATGTGTTCGCAGGGAGCAATGCATCACGGTCCACAATTTGCGTGATCAGAGCGTTCTTGGCGGGCACAAAAAATCCCGTGATTGAAGATTGAACCAATGCAATGGCATAAAAAGGCACTGGGGAACCCAAATGATAAGCGAAAATACACCCTAAAGTGGTAAAAATGCGAAGCACATCAGCAACAATCATCAAATGTCGGCGATTCACGCGATCCACTAAAGGCGATCCAAAAACACCTATAGGCAACTGGGGAACGAGGAACGCCATCGAAACCAGGCCAATGGCTCGCACATCCTGGTGGGTGAGGGCGCTCACGGAGAGCACAATGGACAACCAGTAAAACCCATCACCAAATTGACTAATGGACTGGCCAACCCACAACTTGCGGAAGGATGAATTCTGAAAAACGGCTTTATAGGACACTGAAGTCATACATACTCCTCGGTTTGCGCTAGCACGGCAGCAATCGCATCCTCGCGTTCTACTTTATCGGGAACATCCAAACGCCATGCAGCCAGAAATTCCACATTCCCTTCCGTTCCCCGAATCGGAGAAACAATTAAAGCCTGCAATCCTAAAGCCAACGAGTGCGCATGTTCTAACACCTGTACAAGCACATCTCGGTGTACACGTGGGTCACGCACAATCCCCCCTTTACCCACACGACGAGGGCCCGCTTCGAATTGAGGCTTTATCAGGGCAATTATCCACCCTTCAGGTCGCACTAACCCACGGACAGGAGGCAATACGAGGCGGAGGCCAATAAAGGACACATCTATAGTGGCTAAATCGCAGGGCTCGGGTAAGGAATGCACATAACGAATGTTCGTCCGCTCCATAACAACAACCCGAGGATCTTGACGTAACCGCCATGCCAGTTGGCCGTACCCCACATCAATCGCATATACCTTACGGGCCCCCCGCTGCAACAGCACATCCGTAAACCCACCAGTAGAAGACCCTACATCGACACAAGTCCACCCGCTCACGTCCAACTGCAGGTGATCTAACATCGCTGCCAGTTTGTATCCCCCTCGGCTTACATAGGGCATCTGTTGGCGCACATCAATGTGAGAATCTACAGGCACGCGCCGACCAGGCTTGTCCACGCGTTGTCCCTCAACAAACACCTGGCCAGCCATTATCAACGCCTGGGCCCGCTCACGGGTTTCAACCAAGCCCCGTTGCACCAACAGTTTATCCAAACGCTCCTTCTGACGCGTCCGTTTATCTTTCGGATTCCCCTTGCTCAATGTCCCACCCCCAGCAAAAAGATACGGTGAAAAAACACAACGCATTTGGGGCCCACCTTCCCCATGGGTGAGCAAAATCCAATTTGTCGGTCAACGAACTCCCCGTTATAATCCTTTGCACACTTCTTGACCTGAGCATGATATGGGTCCAGAAACGGAGGAAAATATGCTCAAGCCATTACTGAAGACAATGCGTCCTAAACAATGGACCAAAAACGCATTCGTCTTCACTGCTCTCATCTTTGACCGGAAACTATTCCACCCCGCCCCATTCATCAAAACACTCCTGGCCTTTATTCTATTCTGCATGGCAGCCAGTGCCGTATACTTGGTGAACGACCTGGTCGACATGGAACGAGACCGGCAACATCCTAAAAAACGCTTCCGCCCCCTTGCCTCGGGCGAACTTTCCCCTCACGTCGCTGGCATCGCAGCGTTTATCCTGACAATAGCAGCAATTGGTGGCGGATTCTGGATTCACACCGGTTTGGGTTTCATAGTAACCGGATATCTCCTCTTGCAATTCGCTTATTCTTTCGTGCTCAAACACTTAGTCATTATCGATGTAATGACTGTGGCCGCGGGGTTTGTACTTCGTGTTGCGGCTGGTGTTGTCGTAGTTGAAGTGGCCCGTTTCTCCCCGTGGCTCTACGTGTGTACCACCTTGCTCGCGTTGTTCATCGCCATCAACCGCCGTCGCCATGAACTGGTCCTCTTGGCTGACGGGGCCAAGAATCACCGCAAAATACTGGATGAATACAACATTCAATTTCTGGACGAAATGAACAGCATGGTCACAGCGAGTACAGTTATTGCTTACTCACTCTACACCTTTTCCGCACCCAACCTCCCCCGAAACCACTCGATGATGTTAACCATCCCCTTTGTTATCTATGGTCTGTTTCGATACCTTTATCTCATTCACGTGCGCGGTGAGGGGGGGGCACCAGATGAACTAATTCTTCGCGACATCCCCCTGTTTCTGGACGTGCTCCTCTGGGTACTTGCCGTCATTCTCATATTGTACTCATTTCCTGGCAACGCCTCGTAATTGACCTCAAGGAAAGGTTTCGAAAATAACAGCACATCCGAAAACAAAGAGCCCCGGACGAGCGGTCCGGGGCTCGCTGCTTGCCCCCACAGCCACCTACACAGCCAGCAAAGGAACCGGTGTGGGCGTAAGGTAGAACATTGAGGAAGTCCACGCCAGTTAGAGGGGCTAAAAAATCCTCTTCTTCTGCCCAACTACGCTCAAAAGGGGTAAGGGGATAAAAAGAGGGTGTACGTTCCACACCTCCATGCGAAACGTACACCCGTCCGTGTTCCTCTTACAGAATGTGAGCCAGGAATTCCTTTGTGCGGGGGTCTTTGGGGTGAGCGAACAACTCCTCAGGAATCCCCTCCTCCACAATTTTACCCGCATCCATGAAGACGATGCGATCGGCAACTTCTCGGGCAAATCCCATCTCATGAGTGACCACAATCATGGTCATCCCTGAACGAGCCAACTCGATCATCACGTCCAGCACTTCCTTGATCATCTCTGGGTCCAGCGCGGAGGTAGGCTCATCGAACAGCATAATTTTAGGCTGCATGGCCAGCGCCCGGGCAATGGCCACACGCTGTTGCTGACCACCGGAGAGTTGCCCTGGGTACTTATGGGCCTGGTCCGCAATGCCCACGCGCTCTAACAACTCCATTGCTATCTTCTCGGCTTTATCACGGGGCCAATGCCTGACCAGGCGGGGCGCCAGAGTGATATTATCCAGCACCGTCATGTGGGGGAAGAGATTGAATTGCTGGAATACCATCCCTACCTCACGGCGAATGGCCTCGATATTCCGAATATCGTGGGTTAACTCAATACCGTCGACGATGATGCGCCCCTTGTCATGTTGTTCCAGACGGTTGATACACCGCACCAGGGTGGACTTCCCTGAACCCGAGGGACCAATCACCACCACCACTTCTTGGCGCTTTACGCGCATATTAATGCCTCTCAGGGCCGCGAAATCCCCAAAGTACTTCCACACATCCTCCAGGATGATAACATCTTCACCTGTGTCCACCCGGCTAACTTCAGAATCCTTAGGCATTGTTTCCCACCTCCTGCGAATTATCGCACGCCAACGCCCAGTTTGGCTTCCAGGCGTCGGCTTGCGTAGGACATGGCATAACAGAATACCCAGTAGATAACAGCAATGAAGAGGAAGACTTCCGCTTGACGACCAATCCATTCAGGCTGGGCTATCACACTCAGGGCGATATTCAGCAAGTCCAGCAACCCCACAATGGCCACCAGGGAAGTGTCCTTGAAAAGTCCGATAAACTGCCCCACAATGGCAGGGATCACCGCGCGCAGCGCTTGGGGTAAAATAATGTAACGCATCATCTGGTAATAATTTAAGCCCAGGGCCTCAGCGGCCTCATACTGCCCCTTGGGAATGGCCTGAAGGCCTCCACGGACATTCTCAGCCAGGTAGGCAGCAGCAAAGAGCGTCATGCCTGTCATCGCCCGCAGAACCTTGTCAATGCGCACGTTGGCTGGCAAGAAGAGGGGCAACATAATCTGAGCCATGAACAACACCGTGACCAGGGGCACGCCACGAATCAACTCAATATAAAGCACCGAGAACAACTTAACCACTGGCAGAGAACTGCGCCGCCCCAGGGCCAACAACACGCCAATTGGAAAAGAGGCCACAATAGCCACGACAGCCAGGAGAATAGTAAGCAATAACCCGCCCCAAAGGCTGGTCTCCACCAGAGGCATTTTGGCATTCCCCTTGAACCCGCGCAGCAACACCAGGGTAATGAAGAAGACAGCCAGCCAGGCCAGAGGAATGAACCGCTGTAAGGGCTTACGCAGGGGTTCCACCCGTTCTGCCACCAGACTGCTCAGGACAAAAAGGGCAAACACAAGAGTCCAATTCCGTTTGGCGTTAGTAGAAATTGGCGCGATCCAGAAGAGTGCTACAAATAATACCGAGATAGCCAGCGCGTTGACTGAACGAGCCCCCCACACGCCCCAGGATAGCCCTCCGAGGACCAGGGCCATGCCCAGGGCGAGCCATACACGCCACATCTGCTCTACCGGATAAGGCCCAACAGCGAACAAGCGCAGGTTGCTGGTCACCACACCCCATTTGGCTCCGTGCAGGACCCAGCCAATGGTGCCCTTCAAAACCACGTAAACGATCAACAAGGACACGATTGTGATAATCGCATTGTACCAGGGAGTGAAGAGGTTCTTCCTCATCCACTCCAGAAATTCCCGCGCTGCGCTGGCGGGCACGGCTTCTCGAGTTGCTGTTGGTACCATGATCACCTCTCAATCAAGCGCACGCGGCGGTTATACCAGTTCATAAACAGGGACGTGAGCAGGCTCAGCGTCAGATAACTGCCCATAATCAGCGTGATCACCTCAATGGAACGCCCTGTCTGGTTGAATATCGTCCCCGCAACGTTGAACAGGTCTGGATACCCAATCGCTACCGCCAGACTGGAGTTCTTTGTCAGGTTCAGGTACTGGCTGGTAAGGGGTGGAATAATGACCCGCATGGCCTGGGGGAAAATGATGTAGCGCATCATTTGGAAATCGCTCAACCCCAACGCCTTGGCAGCCTCCCGTTGTCCCTTACTCACAGCGAGGATACCCGCGCGTACCACTTCTGCGATAAACGCGGCCGTATAAATGACCAAACCCAAGAGCAGGGCACTGAACTCCGGCGTCATACTGGTGCCCCCCTCGAAATTCAGGCCCTTGAGCATGGGTTTGTCTATCACCAATGGAGACCCGGGGGCCAGAATCCACCCAACCAGAAGAAAGACTCCCCACGTGGCTATGCCAAATATCCAGGGGTAACCGGGATTGCCCGTGCGGTCCTGATAGCGGCTCCGGTAGCGGAACACCAACGTTGCCACGATCAAGCCCACAATGACAAATCCCAGCCAGACGGAAAATCCTTCCGTAGCGCGGAACCAGGGCATAGCAATCCCCCGGTTACTCAAATACACAGGCCCGGGCAACGTGATGGCCTGACGAATCCGGGGGAACTTCAGCATGACCGCGGTGAACCAGAAGAACAACTGTACCAACAAAGGCGTATTCCGAATGATTTCAATGTACACGTTAGCAATGGAGCGCAGGAGCCAGTTCGGGGAAAGGCGGGAAACACCCACCACCACACCCAAAATCGTGGCCAAAATGATTCCGATCACGCTCACCTTAATCGTGTTCACCACACCCACAAGGAAAGCGCGAGCATATGTATCGCCAGGGGAATAAGAGATAGGAGTCTCGCCAATTGGGAAGCCCGCCTCCAACTTGAGAAAACTAAAGGTGGGTGTCAGGCCCCGGGCGCTCAATTCCGTGTACATATTATGGTACATGAAGGCAAGAACAACGATGACAAGAATTAGGAAAATGATTTGGGCTATAACAGCCAGGACGCGCTCATCTCGCCATATGGGTGGACGAGCGTGTTCGGATGCACGTGCAGTGGTCATCGGATTCCACCTCATCCAAGCCTGCCCTGCCAAAAACGGAGGACAGGCCCCGGAGTTTGGCTGCTCTTAAAAACAGAGAGAAGAGAGTCCCTCTGATGTTCGGCACCTAAGTGCCGAACATCAGAAGAGACTCATTCGTTCACACCGTCATACCGCTAAATAACGGTTTAGCGGAACGGAGGAGAGTAAAGCAGACCGCCCTTGGTCCACAGGTTGTTGGGACCACGCGGCAGGTTGAAGGGTGTGTTGGGGCCCAGGTTGCGCTCGTAAATTTCGCCGTAGTTACCCACCAGTTTGATAACGCGGTACGCGAAATCGTTGGTCAGGCCCAGGCCCTTACCCAGGTCACCCTCAAGGCCCAGGAAGCGACGAATACCGGGGTTGTCGCTATTCATGAACTCATCCACATTCTGAGAAGTGATACCAAACTCCTCAGCCTGGATAGTAGCAAAGACCACCCACTTGACCACATCCAGCCAGCGGGAGTCGCCCTGGAGAACCGCAGGGCCGAGAGGTTCCTTGGAGAGAGTAATGTCCAGAATGACGTGCTCATCCGGGTTCTTCAGCAAGGACTTGCGGGAGACCAGACCCGACTTGTCCGTGGTCACCGCGTCGCAGCGGCCTTCCTCGTACGCGCCAAAAGTCGCGTCCGCGGTTTCAAAGACCACCGGCGTGTACTTGATGCCATGAGCACGCATCTGATCGGCCAGGTTCAACTCCGTGGTTGTTCCCGTGGTCACACAAATGGTGCCGCCATTCAGGTCCTCCAACGTCTTGATATTATCGGCCTTACGCACCATAATGCCCTGACCGTCGTAGAAAGTCGTGGGAGCAAAATCCATCCCCACCGAGGTGTCGCGGCTGAGAGTCCAGGTAGTGTTGCGGATAAGCACATCTACCTCACCCGTCTGAACAGCCGTGAAGCGCTCCTTCGCGGTCAGAGGGCGGTACTCCACCTTGGTAGTATCATTGAAGAGGGCCGCGGCCAGCGCTTTACAGAAGTCAATGTCAAATCCCGCATAATTACCGGATTGGTCAAGATAACCGAAGCCGGGCAGGTTCGCGTTCACGCCACAGATCAACTTCCCTCGCTCCATGACCACGTCCAACTTAGACTTCCCAGCGGCTGGCCCTGCAGGCACTTCCTTGGTGACCTCCACAATCTTTGTCACCTCAACCACCTTGGTGACCATCTTCTCCTCAGTGGTCTGCTGCTGAGCACATGCCCCCAAAATCAACAACAACACCAACAAACCAACAAAAACAAACAACTTCCTGCGACTCATTTTCTTCTCCTCCTTCTTAAAATGGTGTACCTACAAGACAGACTTACACACCTGAGCAGAAGTACTCCAGTTTGGAGTACAAAACAGGAAATTACCTGCCCCTGCTTCTCCGGTTGACGCCTAAACGTCCAAGAAGAAAAAGGAAACCGATTTGGTGTGACTGGGCCGCAGCCACGTACACCCATTCCTTGTGAAGGGTTCAACAAACAGTGGGGAATTGAAACCAGTATATCTAGATAGCAATTATTGTCAACTTTGACCTTTCGCCAAGGGGCATCGCCCCCTCTCATGCCACAGAGGGGAGAGGAGTCGATAGGGAAGGCTCCTGATGGTGAGATTTTGTTCGTAACATGCGCAGACCGTTCAAAACCACCACCAACGTGCTTCCCTCGTGTCCCACCACACCTAACGGGAGCGATATGCCCACCGTAAGAGTCGTTACGACAAGTACCACCATCACCCCCACAGCAATGCCCAAATTCTGATAGACAATACGCCGGGCCCGACGACTTAGGTCCAAGGCAAAGGGCAACTTAGTCAAATCATCGGCCATGAGGACGACATCGGCGGTTTCCAAGGCCACATCTGTGCCTGCAGCCCCCATAGCAACGCCCACAGTAGCCAATGCCAGCGCCGGCGCGTCGTTGATGCCATCCCCCACCATCGCTGTGGGGTCTTGCTCAACCAATGTCTTGACAATGCGCACCTTGTCCTCGGGTAACAGTTCCGCATATACCTCATCTACCCCCAACTGCTGGGCAATCGACTCAGCAACCTGGCGATGATCCCCTGTCAACATAATAATCTTTTTTACCCCCAAAGCGCGGAGTTCACGAATCGTTGAAGCCGCCTGCGGACGTACCACATCAGCCACGGCCAGAATGCCTACTACCTGCTCATTGACCACCCACACCACCGTTCTGCCCTCCGCGTGTAAGCGTTCCGCCATAGCCTTCAAATCTGGAGGCACAGGCGTGCCTAACTCGTTCAGCAAACGACCATTGCCAATATACACATGCTGGCCATTTACCCGACCGCGCACTCCACGTCCGACCAGGGCACGAAAATCCTCTGGTTCATCCACAGGGATATTGCGAGATTCAGCCAGGCGAACAATAGCACGAGCCAACGGGTGTTCAGAACGACGCTCAACCGCCGCGGCCAAGCGCAAAACATCCTCTTCGCGGAACCCGGGAGCCGGAACAACGTGCGTTACCTGAGGTTTTCCATACGTCAGCGTGCCGGTCTTATCAAACGCCACCACACGGATTCGCGCCATATTCTCCAGGTGGGCCCCTCCCTTGAACAGGACACCATTACGAGCTCCGGCCGCCACAGCAGAGAGAATGGAAGCCGGTGTCGAAATAACAAGGGCACACGGAGAGGCCACAACCAACAACGTCATAGCTTTGTAAAATACATCAGCAAAAGGCATCCCGAACACCCAGTACCCTACCCCCAGATACGCTAATACCCCCACCACCACTGCAGTAGCGTAAGGCTGACTAAAGCGATCCAAAAACCGCTGCATGGGCGCCCGCTCACTCTGGGCCTCTTCTACTAACTGAATAATGCGCGCCAACGTGGAATCCGCAGCCCGCTTTGTGACCCGAATGACCAAACTACCCTCACTGTTAATAGTACCCGCAAACACCTTATCGCCCGGCTTCTTCGTAACCGGTACACTCTCCCCCGTAATAGGGGACTGATCCACCGCCGACATACCCTCTTCTACCACACCATCTAAAGGAATGGCTTCCCCCGGACGGACAACCACCACCTCACCAACTGCAACCTCCTCAACAGGGACAGCCACCTCCTTACCGTCACGGCGCACCAAAGCCACGTTCGGGCGCAACTCCATCAATTTCTCGATAGCATGGCGGGTTCTATCCATGGCAAATGTTTCCAACGCTTCAGCCAGAGAAAAGAGGAAAAGTAATGTGGCCCCTTCTGCCCAGTCACCCAAGTAGGCAGCACCTAACGCAGCAGCAATCATTAAAAAGTCAATATCCAACGCACCCCGTCGAAGGGCCGACAAAGCCGCCAAAGTACCTTCATATCCTCCAGCCACATAAGAGACAACGTACAAAGCTATCGCGACCCAGGAGGGCAAAGACGTCGCGTGCTGAACCACTAACCCACCCACCAAGAAAATGAACGAGATAGTCGCCAGCACCATCTCCTCATTCTGCCACCAGGTAGAAACCCAACCGGTAATCTTGCGGAAAATCCCACGGGCTTCCCCGCGCAGCCGAATACCTTCCTCACGGAGAATGCGTTCAATGGTCTCGCGAGTAATAGAACTGTCGGGTTCGTACTCAATAGCGATGACACCTCCAGGAACATTAACCTCAACATTAACAACCCCTTCCAATTGGGCCAACTGTTTTTCCAACGGCCCAGACAAATCACGCACAAAAGTAGGATCCACCTGAACCGCCATCCGCTTATGCTGGCGATGTAATTCTAGCCCCAGGTCCTCAATAATCCCGCGAATAGATTCCAGGTTAATCTCGTGGGGATTGTACCGTAAGACTAGGGTGTGACGTTTTTCTTCCCAACGGACCTCGCGAACTCCTGGGTGCTCCCGCAAAGTTTCTATAAGCAGTTCTACACTGCGTCGTCCCTCTTCATCTTGAAGAGAGCCCCCCAAAGGAAGCTCCTCAACATGCTCTGAAGACATGGGTGGCGTCATTAATTATCCTCCTCTTTGTGTTCGACACTTTGGTGCTCTTGGGATTGACATTCCGCGCAATAGCCATAAGCGTCTACGCGAATGTGTAACACTTTAAACCCACCTAATACCTCCTCATCGGCTTCTAAATAAATAGGCACATGGGCATCTACAACCTTCCCACACCTTAAGCAAATTAGATTCACGTGGGGACTCGTATCCGTCTCATAACGGACAGCCCCTCCCTCCCGACGCAACTCCAAAATAAGCCCCAAGCGGGCCAATAAGTTCAGCGTATTGTAAACGGTAGCACGAGCAATGTGAGGATACTGAACACGTACAGCCTCATATACCTCCTGCGCTGTGGGATGGGTTCTCACACTGGCCAAGTACTGCAAAATGGCCTGGCGCTGTGGAGTCATTCGAATTCCCTCTTGCAGAAGCACATCCTCCCAAGCGCGCCACACCTCAGTCACCCTCTCTTCCTGTAAATCATCCTGATGACGTCCCATAACTCCATATACTCCTTTCCCCAAACATTAGAGCGAATCCAATTTTAGACTGATTCTGATTATATCAGAGACAGCCAACCTGTCAAATTCCAGGGTGGGAACAAGAACCTAGCATAACGAGGACAAATACATCGGGAGAGGGGAACGAATTTGACAGAATACCCGTCTATCGGTAGAAACGGGATGCTTGGTTCGGATTACTTTAATCCTGTACGCAGATACACTGGGAAAAACCATGGTGAGAAAAACGCGGATCTTCTTACGAGCGTACATAGCCGGTGCTTTATTAACGCTCTCGGTGATACTGCTGGCCTTTGGCATCGCGTTTACTGCATATGCTGAAATTGCGCACACACTCCCCCCTGTGGACCAATTGCCTTACCGAGCCACGGGGGAAGTCACAACCAAAATATACGACAGGCACGGGACCCTCATAAACGAAGTTTTCAACCCCGATCAGGGACGACACACCCTGGTACGTCTGGAGGACATTTCCCCATTTCTCATTGAAGGAGTCATTGCTACAGAAGATGCCAACTTTTACCATCATCCCGGATTTGACCCCATTGGCATCGTCCGAGCCCTTTACCTGGCCTGGCGGGAGAAGGAATTCGTCAGCGGAGGCAGTACCATTGTGCAACAATTGGTTAAAATCACCCTCCTCTCCCCGGAACGCACCTTCAAGCGCAAAGTGAAAGAGATTATCCTGGCAGCAGAAGTCAATCGCCGTTACGATAAAGACACCATCCTGGAAATGTACTTGAATAGAGTTTATTTTGGACGCTCGGCTTATGGAGTAGAAGCCGCAGCCCAGACGTACTTTGGTAAATCCGCTAAAGAACTAACACTGGGTCAAGCCACACTGCTGGCCGGAATTATTCAGGCCCCAAGTTATTATGACCCTTATACCAACCCCGAAGCAGCCCGTGAACGGCAACGAGTGGTCCTCAACCTCATGGTCAAACACGGGTACCTAACACGCGCCCAGGCCGATGCCGCCCTGGCAGAGCCCTGGAATTTGATACAACCCAAAGTAACGTTTGAGGCACCCCATTTCGTTCTATACGTACGACAGCAGTTAGAGCGCCTATACGGCCCGGAGTTGGTGTACGGTGGTGGCTTACAAGTCTACACCACCCTGGACCTTCCTCTTCAACGGGAAGTCGAACGCATCGCACGAACACACATCTCTCAAATTGAAAACCGAAACGCCCACAACGCAGCAGTGGTGGTTATCCGCCCGGGAACGGGCGAGATTCTTGCAATGATGGGAAGTTTGGACTACAACAATGGAGACATTGATGGACAAATTAACATGGCGCTCGTTCCGCGCCAACCCGGTTCATCCATCAAGCCGTTCACCTACCTAGCAGCGTTTGAAATGCCCCCACTCGCCCCGGAAGAACTCCAAAATTTACCCCATCCGGTATTGCCTCCCGGAGGATGGAACCCGGCAACCCTATTGCCAGACATTAAAACAGAGTTCCCGGATCCCAATGGACCTTATGTACCCGTGAATTACGATCGCAAGGAACACGGATTGGTCACTGTTCGGACCGCACTGGCAAACTCTTACAACATCCCCGCGGTATACGCCCTCCAGCACATCGGTATTGAACGACTCAAGGATATGGCCAAGCGATTGGGCATCACCACATTAAACCGAGATGATTACGGCCTCTCCCTCACCCTAGGAGGTGGGGAAGTCACACTGTTAGAAATGACGAACGCGTACGCCACCTTAGCTAATCAGGGACGATATGTTCCTCCCCAAGCCATTGCCTGCGTGCGAAATATGCAAGGCGACTTGGTACAACTCTTCGTCGACGCGCCGGATATTTCTGCCTGCCGTCCCGAAGCCCACGCTCCTACAGTGAGTTGGGCGGGACGTGTAAACGCTGTGCCCAAACCTGTCCAGGTTGTGGATCCGCGCTACGTCTACCAGATCACAAGCATCCTCTCAGACAACAAAGCACGGCTCCCAGCCTTCGGTCCTAACAACGCGCTCCAGATAGACCGGCCCGCAGCAGCCAAAACAGGAACCACAAATGACTACCGTGATGCGTGGACCCTGGGCTACACCCCAGATCTGGCTGTGGGCGTTTGGGTAGGCAATGCAGACTACACCCCCATGCTCGAAGTGCCTGGTTCACTGGGGGCCGCGCCCATTTGGCACGATATTATGACCACGGCCTTGCGTACCACTCCGGTACACGACTTTCCAGTGCCCCCCGGCGTAGTGTTTTACGAAATCTGTCGGGATACAGGCACACGCCCCTCCGATGCTTGTCCTGAACGCATGCAAGAAGTTTTTGTTCCGCCTCAACAGCCATTTGAAGCATCCTTCGACCTGCACCAAAATGTGCGAATCGATAAAGTATCAGGGAAAAAGGCGCCAGAGGATTGCCCGGAGCACCTGGTGGAGGAGAAACGTTTCCTTGTCTACCCTCCCCCTTACCGGGAATGGGCCGAGAAACACCACATCCCCCAACCGCCTCAAGAGATCTCACAAACGTGTTTTGCTCCAAAGGTTACTATTGCGCTACCTAAAGAGGGAGAACACTTGTGGGGTACTATCCAAATAATCGGAAGCGCTCATGTTCCGTACATGAGCGGATATCGTGTTCTGTACGGCGAAACGCACAATCCGTTAGCCTTTGGAGTGGTATCTGACTTCGTTCAGCAGAGCATAGACATGGGACCACTGGCAGTGTGGGACGCTTCGCGGCTTAAAGATGGGCCCTATACCTTACGCCTAGAAGTCCTAGACCAAACTGGCCACACCTATACGTACGATACCCACATTTGGCTGGAATGCAACAGCGTCGAATGTTACACACCCACCCCTACGCCCACACCCACACCCACGCCCACATCCACCATGACACCCACACCTACCACGACCCCTACGCCCACACCCACACTTCCGATTAAATACCGGCCAACATTTACTCCCACTGCCACACCCACCCCTACCCCGCCATCTCAACCCAAGCCCAGTGTGCCAACACCCACATCAACCCCAACGCCAACTTCCACACCACAAGCCCAGGCAACGACAAGCCCACCATCACCTTCGCCTACCCCGACCCCCGTCCAATCTGTGCGGCCCCCAACCCCAACGCCAACCCTCACCCCTCTCCCTTAACCCCCAAGGCCGGACAATTTAAAAAACAAAGGGGGAGTGGTATACACCACCCCCCTACAGGACAGGACCGAAAGTAAGCGAACCGACCTCAGAAATGCTTAAGCCCAGAAGGCCTTGGTGAGGTCCGTGAACTCCTCAACAGGGCCTTCAAACTTATTACGACCTAACTCAAGTACATACACATAATCCGCGATCTTCAAAGCCTGACGGATCTCCTGGTCCACCAACACAATAGTTAGCCCATCTCGGTCGCGCAAATCCGTAAGCATCTGATACACTTCTTCTGATAACAGTTTAGCCAACCCTGCAGTGGGCTCATCCACAAGAATGACCTTGGGATCGGTCATCAAAGTACGGGCCAATTCGACCATGCGCTGCATACCACCGGAAAGTTCCCCGGCCTTTGAACGCCGCCGGTTCTTCAAGGCCGGAAAACGTTCGTAATTCTCTTCCAGTTTACGCCGGATGCGCGCTTTATCCTTACGGAAAGTCCACGCCCCCAACTCGATGTTCTCCTCCACCGTCATCCAGCGGAAAACGCTGGGCTGCTGAGGGATATACGCAATACCCTTCCGAATGCGCTGGAATGTGGGTACATCCACAATGTTCTCCCCGTCAAGGAGAACCTCCCCGGCATTGGGGCGCAAAAAGCCGTAAATAGCCTTGAGAAGCGTGGACTTACCCACTCCATTCGCCCCTAAGATGGCCGTTAACTTCCCCTTTTGGGCAGTAATAGAGACCCCCTGCAGGATGTTCAAATCCTTGTAGTACCCCACGTATAAATCTCGGACCTCCAGCGTCGCGCTCATGCCGCAACCTCCTCTTCCTCTTCCTCACCCAGATACGCCTCAATCACCTTAGGATCGCGGCGCACCTCCTCTGGATCTCCATCGGCAATGAGTTCGCCGTAATTGAGCACCAACAAGCGCTTGCTCAACGCGAAGATGGTGTCCATATCGTGGCTAATAATGATAAACGCACGTCCCAGATTCTCGTTCACGTGCGTGATGAAATTCCAAATTGTTTGTCGCAATTTGGGATGGACACCGGCAAACGGCTCATCCAGAATAAGCACGGAAGGATCGAGCATGAGCAAGCGGCCAAGTTCCAACAACTTTTGCTGGCCACCGGAAAGGCTCCGGGCGTACTCACGAGCCAGGTGTTCGATGGTGAGGAATTCGAGGATTTCCATGGCCTTCTTCTCCAACTCGCGACGGTTCGCGGTTGGGTTCAAGGCCAACGCCGGAACCAACATGTTCTCCATAACCGTCATTCGCCGGAAGGCTCGCGTAACCTGGAATGTGCGGCCCAGGCCCCGCCGAGCAATTTCATACGGCGGCAAAGGGTCAATACGTTGTCCGTTTAAGTACACCGTTCCACTTGTGGGTTTAATCAGGCCGCTCAGAATATTTGTCAATGTTGTTTTCCCGGCACCATTGGGACCGATTAAGCCCACACGCTCTGGTCCTTGGAGTTTAAAAGAAACTCCGCTTAAGGCCTGCAAGCCGCCGAAATTTTTCACCACATTTCGCACATCTAACTCTATCATTCTTCACCCTCCTGAGCGGTCTGCTGCGGTACCATGCGCTTGGCCACTACTTCCTCGGCCACTCCTGCCCGACTCAACCGCTGGACAAGAGGATAAATCAAACCGTTATTCTGGAACCGCAGGGTCAACATGAGGAGAGCGCCGAAGAACACCAAGCGCCACACCGTCATGTCCACCGTGATTGGACCGATGGTAAAACTCGTGCGCAAGAACTCCAGAGCAAATTCGATGAGAATAGCCCCAATAGCCGCGCCCACCAGACTCTCCAGACCGCCGATTACGGCCATGGAGATAACCAAGGACATCTGCAAAATGAGCAAGATATTGGGCGTAATCACGCCAATGTAATGGGCTTCTACGGCCCCCGCAGCAGCCGCGATCATGCTCGTAATAACGAACAACCACACCTTATACCGCACAATGTTTACACCCAAGGCAGAAGCCGCCTCCTCGTCCTCCCGCAACGCGCGGATGAACAACCCAAAGCGAGACGCGGCCAGCCAATACATAAGTGCCATAGAACCCAGGAACAAGAAGAGCATGACATAATATGGTGGCACTTTATCTGCTGCTGAGAAATGGTGGCCGAAAATCGAAATCCCCTTTGGGAACAGAGGGGGCAATTCAAGACCATTGGGTCCATTCGTGATGGGGATCTCGGCGTTTAAAGCAACGCGCACAATCTCCGAAAAGCCAATGGTGAAAAGTGCCAAATATGTACGGCGCAGGCGCAACACCAAAACGCCGACCAAGAACCCAAAAATCCCCCCCATCAAAATGCCCAAGAGAATACCCACAGACACCGGAGGACGATAGATAAGCGTCCCCACGGGCATGTGGGGTTTCGCCAACTCCAGGCAATTCAACTGCCCTTCAGGAACGGGATTCAGCAAGAACAACGTGTACGACCCCACAGACATTTCCGAACACATGTGGGTCGGTGCGGTTGCAATGCGAACGAACTTCGCAAACAACCCGGTTGTATAAGCACCAATGGCCATGAACGCCATATGACCGAAAGAGAACTGACCGCCATAACCGGCCAGCAGAGACCAACTGGAAGCCAAAATGGCGTAGAAGAAAGCCACAATGGCGATATGCATAATGTACGGATGCGAAGCAAGACCCAGGGGCGCCAAGAGCAAAATGGCCACCCCAACCAATGTTGGGACCCAAATCCACAGAGCGTTTCGGTTCATAATTCTCTCCCGAACAAGCCGGTTGGTTTGAGTAGCAAGACCAAGACGAGAATGATCATGCCGTACGCCGGAATGTAAGCCGCGGCCCGATGGGGATCAGGCACACATCCGGCGCCCAACGCCTCGACCAAGCCCACAATGAGGCCCCCCACGAACGCACCGGGCAGTGACCCCATACCACCCAACACAATAATGACGAAGGAACGGGCAGAAGCCAACGTGCCTACCCATGGCACCCAGGAGAACACCTGAACAAGCGATGCGCCGGACAGTCCGGCCAGCATACCACCCAGCGCGAAGGCCAGCGTGTTCATAGTGTTCGGGTTGATGCCCGTCACTGCAGCAGCCTGCCGATCCTGGCTCACTGCCCGCAACGCCTTCCCCGTCCACGTGCGGTACAGGAACCACATCAGCAAGAACAACATAAATAGCGCCATCACCGCAGCCGTGAAACGGGGTGAGGGGATAATAATGGACTTGAAGAGTCGTATGGTGCTCGGAGTTGTCTTCAAAATGAACGGATTATCAGGTGACGGTATCCCGAGACGAGGATAGTCAAAGAAGCGGGGTACCTTTTTCGGGTTCGCACCCACCAAAGCCAACGTCAGATATTGCAGGAAGAAGGACAAACCAAAGGTCACAAGAATCGCATACTCCCCAGGCCGTTCCACCTTATCTGTGGTCATTGGCCGCAAGAATGTGATTTCGAACAAAGCCCCAATGACAAAAGTAACAATGGCTGCGGCAATCACCCCCAACAGAGGATTTAAGCCTGGGAACCAGACTTGCGTCATGTAATACACAACCATACCGCCCAACATGTAAAACTCACCGTGGGCGAAACTAACGATACCAAGAATGGAGAAAATCAACGTTAGACCCAAGGCCATAAGCCCGTAAATAGTACCGATGACCAGGCCATTCACGACCTGACTTAACACGAAGGACCCGTTTGTGACGCACAGATTAGTGGGGTATGCCTTCGCAAAGGCCCCCAAGAAGATGAGCACCGCGATGATGCCCGGAATGACTGACCACTTCCAGTCCAACTTCGGCGTAAAATACGCCAACAGTAAAAGTCCAATGGGGCCACCTGCAGCCCCCATGGCCGCACCAGCCAACGCTGCTTGGGAAATGTCCAGGTCCTTGCGTGCGTACACGCGAGGGATAAGGACAGCGCCAATCGCGCCCCATCCGACAATCCACAACAGCGCCCAGAGTAAATAAATCCCGTGGTTCATAGTTTCTCCTCAACCTGAAGTCTCGAATCGCAAAACAACGGGAGAATAATGAAAGGAATTCGTTGGGTCTTCCGCGCCAGAGGAGCAGAAAACCCAACGAATTCCATTCCTCTGGATGTCAAAAGGTACAAAAAGTCCCCGCAACACATGGGCACAACAGAAGGGAATACCGGGCCTCGCCGAAGCGAGACCCGGTGATGTTGCGTTTCCTTACGGCAGGATAGGCTTCGCGGTCTGGAACTTCTCAGGATAGACCACCGGAGCCTCGGAGGAGGGCTGGCCCTTCTCCTGGTACTGGATGAACACCGCCGCAAAGTCGGGGAACTGATGCCACCACTTGTCCTCGACGCCGGCCTTCTCAGGCGGGTTCTTGGAGTTGATGGGGAAGGTGATGTGGCCCAGCGCACCGTCGTACTCGATGTTCTCAAGCGCGTCGATGATAGCCTTGGGGTCCGTGGATCCCGCGTTGTTGATGGCCGTGGCCATCACCCACAGGGAGTCATAGGCCTCCATCGCGTAGGATTCCACACCCGTCTTGCCCGTCTTCTTCATGTACTTCTCCGCGAAGGCCTTGGTCTTGTCCGTCCAGAGCACGGGCGGGAGACCCACCTTGCGGTAGAAGCACAGGTTGCCGTCGGGCACGTTCTTCCAGAAGGCCTCGCTGTCATCAGCCACCTGGTTGCAGATCATCATCACATCCTGCGGGCCAATGCCAGCCTCGGCCGCCTGCTGCTCGAAGTTGTAGGAAGTCTCACCCGTGAGCAGCACCAGAATCAGGTCGGGGTTCTCAGCCTTAATGCGCTCAATGATACCCGAGAAGTCCTGTGTACCAATGTCCGCCGAGAAGGTTACGGACTCAATGCCGCGATCCTTCAGTTTCTGGGTGGTCTTCTCCGCGGCCGGGATCCCGTAGCCCGTGTTCTCCGTCATAATGACGACCTTCTTCGCACCCAGCCACTGGATGAAGTTCGCATCCAGGTTCGCGATCTCCGAGGACAACGGTGCCACGCGGAAGACCTCGGGGTAGCGGGAAGCCGTGATCTTGTCGTTCCAGGTCTCAGCAAAGACCACAGGAATGCCGTACTTGTGGGCCACTTCCTTGGCCGTCAGACCAACCGCACTGTGGTACTCACCGACCACCGCCACCACCTTGTCCTGGGTGATGAGGCGCTCCATGGCCGCGGTACCTCGCTCGGGCAAACCTTCCGTGTCCACCAAAATCAACTCCACGGGCTTGCCCAGCACGCCACCCGCCGCGTTGATCTCCTCTACAGCGATCTCAAACGCGGCCTTCATGGCCTGACCGCCCGTCACAGAGCCCGGCGCAGAGAGCGGGGCCAACGCACCAATCTTGATGGTTTCGCCGCCCGTGGCACCCAGTGCCTGTGCGCGGGACTCGAAGTACGCCTTGGCCTCTTCAGGAGTAGGAATGTACAGTTTCCACCCTACCTCGATGAGGTCATAGTCCGTAATCTTGGCGTAGGACGGATCCTTGGCGTGCATCTGGTTGGTGTAATAAGCAATTGCGGGATACGCGAACATGTCGCCCAAGTACTTTAGGGCCAACTTGCTCAACCAGTCGTCGGCCACGACGATGTAGTCGAACCCCTTACCCTGCTGGGCAGGAGCAGCCGCAACAGTTGGCACCATCGTGACCAACAACGCGACAACGATGAGGAAACCGAACAACTTGTGCTTCATGACACCCTCCTCCTCTTTGATATTTGCTGTAAACTCTACATTTCCTGGCCCCGCGGGATATCCCCGTCAGGGACCACTCAACATGACCTTTACGGTCGGTTTTATTGCTCACCGTTCCTCATAATGGAACGGTATTCCACCGTTTGGCCAACGGGGGATTCAACAGCAACACAGGCCAAACGGGAACTTCCCAAAGTTACTTCTCAGCATCCTTGGCGCAGCGGAAGCCCAAATCGTCGTTTGCTGTAATTTCCGGGTCACCGGCATTGCGGTTTGTGGCCCGCAAATAGGGAGCCTCATCAAACCATCCTCCACCACGGATAACCCGTCGCTCCTCGCTGTAGAAGGGATCCTGATACGTGCTGCCCGGGTAGGCCACGTACGGCGAAGAGGTCCATTCCTTCACGTTGCCGGCCATATCGTACAGGCCATAATCATTGGGTGGGAAGGATCCAACAGCCACAGTGCCGCGGAAGCCGCTGTCGAAACCGTTCGCCATATTGGGGTCATACTTGTTGCCCCAGGGATACAAGTACCCCTTGGGCCCGCGTGCGGCCTTCTCCCATTCGAATTCCGTGGGCAGACGCTTACCTAGCCACTTACAATACGCCTCGGCATCATAATACGTCACAAACACCACCGGGTGGTTATCCTTGCCTTCCTGGTAGGCCCAACGCCATGTGCGGCTGCTACCGTGTTTCTCGTTATAAGTCTGGTATCCGGTGGCTTCGACAAATGCAGCATAATCCTTGTTCGTGACCTCGTACACATCAATGTAGAACGCATCCAGGTACATCTTTTGCTCGGGAGCCTCATTCGGCTCTCCCTTGTTATATCCCAGAAGGAACTCACCGGCCGGAATTTTCACCATAATGTTGGTCACCGCCGGTGTAGGTGTTGCCTGCACTTCTTGTGGTGTAGGTTGCGCCTCTTGCGGTGTGGGGGTTGGCGTTGGTGTTGGACGCGGTGTGGGGGTTGGACGCGGTGTGGGGGTTGGCTTAATCTCGACAGACGCCACCGTAGGTGGTACTGTAGGGCGCCCTACGACAACAACCTTTGTCGGTGTAGGCGTGGGTGACGGACGCGGTGGTGTTGGGGTAGGCGTAGGTTCGACCACATCGACCACTTCACCACACGCGACCACAATGAAAGAGAGGAGAATGAGTACAGTAACAACCGTCCACAAGGTAAACCGTCGGCTCATCGTTGTATCCCCTTGTTGATTTAAGGATAAACAAAAGGCAGAAGGCCGTCGCCCTTTCCATCCCAGACCGGAACGGAAAAACGACGCCTTCTCAACCTAAATTCCTAATCAGGGATAGCGGGTTTACCTACCCCGCTAATTCATCAACGGAATGGTAGCCCATTTCCGCTGAAATGTGATTTGCCGTTTCTAAAACCAGAGGTACAACTTCTCGGATTCGTGTACGAGTGAGGCGATAACCCGGCCCAGAAACACTGATGGACGCGATAACGCGTCCCTCATAATTGAAAATGGGCGCGGATATAGCGTGCAGACCATCTTCCAACTCTTCAAATGCTGTGGCATATCCCTGCGCCCGAATGCGTTGTAACTCCAAACGTAACCGCTTTGGGTCGGTAATCGTTTTCGAGGTATAGGACTGGAAAGGACCTTCTAGATAACGAAGGCGTTCTTCTCGGGGGAGAAAAGCCAGGATAGCACGTCCAGCCGCTGTCGCGTAGGCTGGCATATGGCGCCCTGCCCAGCCAACACGCTTAACCAAGTGCCCAGGAGGGACGTACACATCTAAATTCACCACATCCTGTCCCTGCAACACCGCAATGCTCACGCTCTCCCCCACCAGGTCGGCCAACTTCCGCACGTGCGTGCGGGCGACGCGACGCAAATCGGTGTAGATGTGTACGTTATTCGCTAACCGAATGAGTTCTACTCCAAGGCGATACAATCCTGTCTCTCCGTCCTTGGCAATAAGTCCCTCTTCCTCGAGGGTCGCTAACAAACGCGCCACCGTACTTTTCGGCAATTGCAAACGCCTACTCAATTCAGCCAGGCTCAGTTCCGGCTCCTCAGGCGAGAACGCCTTGAGAATAGCAATAGCCCGATGAACAGCCTGTACTATGGGTGTACGTTTGGTGGCCATCCAGTGAGAGATATGCTCCGTTCTGCAGAGTGGGATTACTGTCCCATACTATAGCACAGAGATATTTGACTGTCAAATCGTACCCACCCCCAGAACAGAGAACGGAATATCTCGCAACCATTGCATTTCAACCTGGAAGTGCGCTCAACAGCACCCACAGTCCCAGGGAGTCTAAAGAGGCATCCCCGGCCTACTTCCGAGCCGGGGATGCCTAACCACGTGCTCAAGCCACAGGGACTGCAACCCGGGTTTGGGCCTTAATGTCATCCACCTCCCACC
Organism: uncultured Anaerolineae bacterium; assembly: GCA_964402285.1. Lineage (GTDB taxonomy): Bacteria > Chloroflexota > Anaerolineae > JAADDB01 > JAADDB01 > CAYPUG01. The sequence goes on from CAYOAZ010000014.1 coordinate 62,931, forward strand.
AGTGGAACTCCCGTTCCTCCACATCCTTCTCAAAGAAGAATTTCTCCTCGCCAAAAGCGGGGCGCAAATCATCAAACCAGGTGGCCTCCGGGTCGAACTTGGCGAAGAAAGGCCGCCCAACCCAACTGGGATCGCGCCCCTGGAGGAACTCCAGGACAAAGACCTTCTCGCCGTTGATAACGGACGTTCCCACCACCCGCACCTTTCCGGGCCAGGCAGACATGGAAGGACCGCGCACTGTGCGCGCCAACCCAGACACGCGACGATATGCCTCCGCAAAAATCTCCTGAGCCCGGTACAACGGAACCTCGAAGTAGTTCTTCGGGCCGGTATCCCGCTCGATAAACATGTAATAAGGCACCATTCCCAGACGCACCCCCTCTTGCCACATTGTTGCCCACACCTCAGGATCATCGTTAATGGGGTGCACAATCGGTGCCTGCATACGAATCTCAGCGCCTGTCTCGCGAACACGTCGGATGGCCTCACGCGCAATTGGCGTTTCCATCTCGCGCGGATGGGTAGTATGGGCCATAATGGCCAGGTGGCGTCCTGCCTTTACCACCTGTTCGAACAGACGGAGAATATCATCCGCGTCCTCATCGGTGACATAACGCTGTGGCCAGTACGCGAGGGACTTCGTTCCAATGCGGATATCCCGCACATGTTCGAGTTCAGGATCGAGCAAGGGTTCAATGTAATGCCGCAAGGCCTTGGATTTCATAATCATGGGGTCGCCACCGGTGAACAACACATCCGTCACCGACGGATGGCGCTTCAGGTATTCCACCAAGTTTTCGATTTCCTTAGCGGCAAATTTTAACTCCTCAACGCCGATAAACTGAGCCCAGCGGAAACAGTACGTACAATACGCATGGCACGTCTGCCCTTGGGCGGGGAAGAACAACACGGTTTCCCGGTACTTGTGCTGCATCCCCCACAGCCGTTCACCGTCCATCTCCGGCACGTTGTGCGTCAGCTGTCCAGCCGGGTGGGGGTTCAACTTATAGCGGATTTCATTGGCCTTGGCGATAATCTCCTTGCGGCTAGCGCCCCGGCGGATCAAATCGCGCATGGCGATGTAATCTTCGTAATCCAGCATGCCCGGCTGCGGGAACGTCAACTGAAACATGGGGTCATCAGGAATATTGTCCCAGTCAATAAGTTCCCGCATCACATACACATTCGTCCGGAAGGGCAGAACTTGGGCCACCACCTCTATAGCCTCCCGGTGTTCGGGGTCCAACTTCTGCCATTCCGGCTGCTTAGCAACGTTGTGAATGGTGACTGCTTGATACCGTGTTGGGTACTGTCCTTCAAAGGACGCCATGGTTTGCCTCCTCCTTTTGCCGTCTCGGGCAAATCAACGGGTAAAATCAGGGTACGGCCAAAATAAAAAGCCAGAGCGTCGGATCCGGTTTTCCGACTTGCTCCGGCGGCCGTAAGAACAATGAGGAGTGTTACAACACTCCCTATGTTCACATGTTGAAGTTCCCTTACGCTATTGAAACCAGTCCCACGTTGTACTTTCGTTCTTCGGGAATGAGTGCGTAAGATCCGCACCCATTTAGGCACACATCACCACATCCGCGTGTTGATTACGGCCCAATATGTGACAATCGTGGGTTGTTTCACCTCCTTGTGATCACACGCAAGATATAATAACTCGCTCGTGTTCAATTTAACCGTTCCACGATGCGGAACGGCGTACCACTCAATAAAATGATAGATCGCGTTTTCTGATTTTGTCAAATTACCCACAGGAATCAGATACAAAAACGTGCCGCGCCGACCTTCAATTTCAGTCAAGCAATAACACCACCGGTACCTGTCTGTTGGGGGTCAGTGCAGCAGGGGAAATAACCCGGTTCACGCGGGAAGGAGGAGGAGACAACTATTTGGCGAGGTGTGTCCGCGATTCTGAGCCCACACTCAAAGAGAAAAGAGGAAAGGGCGCCGTGAGGATCTCCCCGGCTGTACGGGTGAGAAATTCGGGAACTCGAGAATTCGGCGCCCTCGCACGTCCTACACGTGTGCTTTTAGCAACGCTTCAACCCGCTGGGTGATCTGGGAAGGGTTAAAGGGCTTGGGCATGAACTCGTCCACGCCCATCCGACGCGCCCATTCCACATCGACATCGTGGTCCAATGCGGTCAACATGATAATACGTGGCTGCGGCATGCCATTTTGGGTGCGAATTTCCCGCGCCACTTCATAGCCGCTCTTCTTGGGCATCATTACATCGAGAAAAATCAATGCTGGGCGCACATCGCGCACTTTTTCAATGGCTTCTTCTCCATCCTGGGCCGTGACCACCTGATACCCGGCCTTCTGCAAAATCGTGGAGAGGATGCGCAGAATCAGCGGTGAATCATCCACGACGAGAATAGTTGGTTTTTGCATGTGCGATCCCTCCGCAGAGAAATAAATCTACACCCGGTATCAATCCCAACGGTCATGCAATGGGGCAGATTGGTACCCACGCGCAATTGTGAATATACCTCAATCCACTCTCTAGAATACGTATTTTCAACTGAAAATCAATGGGCAGAAGGTACCAAAAAGGTATTCACACGATTAAGGGATGGCTATGCCAACATCCTTCGCAATTCAAAAATTTGGTCGCGCAAGGCTGCTGCCTTTTCGAATTCCAAAGCATCCGCGGCTTCCCTCATTCGCTTTTCCAATTCCCCGATAATGCGCTCGACCTCTTCCCGAGGCAACATGTGCACATCCACCGGGGTTTCGTCCCCATCAGCACCATAAGGAGCCTGTTCTTCAGCGACAACGCGTACTCGATCCGTTAAATCGTGGATTTCCTTGATAATGCTGCGAGGTTCGATGCCGTGCTCCCGGTTGTAGGCTTCCTGGATGCGCCGCCGCCGGTTGGTTTCTTCAATGGCCCGGCGCATGGAGTCGGTTATCCGGTCCGCGTAGAGGATGGCCGTGCCGTTGATGTGCCGCGCGGCCCGACCAATGGTCTGAATCAACGCGCTCTCCGAACGCAGGAAGCCCTCCTTGTCCGCGTCTAAAATGGCCACAAGGGACACCTCGGGGAGGTCCAGGCCCTCCCGCAGCAAGTTGATGCCCACCACCACGTCGTAGACCCCTCGCCGCAGGTCCCGCAGGATCTCCACCCGCTCGATGGTGTCGATTTCGCTGTGCAGGTAGTGAACACGAATGCCCAGGTCCTGGAGGTATTCGGCCAGGTCCTCGGCCATGCGCTTGGTCAGGGTGGTGACCAGCGCGCGCTCCCCCCGGGCCACCCGCTGACGGATTTCCCCCACCAGGTCTTCGATCTGCCCTTTTGTAGGGCGCACCTCGACTTTGGGGTCCAGCAGGCCTGTGGGCCGAATCACCAGGTCCACAATCTGCTGGGAGACGCGACGCTCGTAAGGGCCGGGCGTCGCGGAGACGTAGATAACCTGGTTCATGCGCTCGTTAAATTCCTCAAAGGTGAGGGGCCGATTGTCCAGTGCGGAGGGCAGGCGAAAGCCGTACTCCACCAGCACCTCTTTGCGAGAGCGGTCGCCATTGTACATACCCCGAATTTGGGGAATGGTCATGTGGGACTCATCAATGAAGGTGATGAAGTCGGGCGGGAAGTAGTCGATAAGGGTCCAGGGCGGGCTGCCCGGCGGTCGCTGGGAAAGGTGGCGAGAGTAGTTCTCGATGCCGTTGCAGTACCCCACCTCTCGCAGCATTTCGATGTCGTAGCGGGTACGTTGCTCCAGGCGTTGGGCCTCCACCAGTTTGCCCGCGGCCCGCAACTCCTGCAGCCGTTCCTCCAGTTCTGCCTCGATGTCCGCGATGGCCTTTTGCAGCCGCTCCTCCGGGGTGATGAAGTGCTTGGCCGGGAAGATGTCAATTTGTTCGTGCTCCGCGACCACCTCGCCGGTCAGGGGGTTGATCTCGGTGATCCGGTCCACTTCGTCCCCCCAGAACTCGATCCGGTACCCGGTCTCTGTGTACGCGGGCATCACTTCCAGGGTGTCCCCCCGCACTCGAAAGGTACCCCGCCGCAGTTCAAAGTCGTTGCGCTCGTAGAAAATGCTCACCAGGTGCTTGAGGACGGTGTTGCGCCGCACCAGGTCGCCTCGCCGCAGGGTGAGAACCACGCGGCCGTAGTCCTCAGGGCTGCCCAGGCCGTAAATACAGGAGACGGACGCGACGATGATCACGTCCCGGCGGCTGAAGAGCGCGGAGGTGGCCGCCAGGCGCAAGCGTTCGATCTCTTCGTTGATGTCCGCGTCCTTCTCGATGTACAAATCCTGTTGGGGGAGATAGGCTTCGGGCTGGTAGTAATCGTAGTAACTGACGAAGTATTCCACTGCGTTGTGTGGGAAGAACTCGCGGAATTCCGCGTAGAGTTGCGCGGCCAGGGTCTTATTGTGGGCAATGACCAGGGTCGGCCGCTGCACAGCCTCGATGACCTTGGCCATGACGTAGGTCTTGCCGGTGCCCGTGGCGCCCAGCAAGGTCTGGTGGCGATAGCCCTTCTTCAGGCCCTCCACCAGTTGGGCAATGGCCTTGGGCTGGTCTCCAGTTGGTTCATAGGGAGCAACAACTTTGAACTCAGGCATGGGATAACATCACCGACATACTACACACTTAATATGTATTCCTTTCCCTAATCTAGGGTACGTGTGTACGCACACACTGGTTTAGGAGAGCGGTTTAATGACACTTGTCACTCTTGCGCTCCCAGGAGATGTTGCCGTATAGCGTCTGGAATTCGTCGCGGGCGCCCTCCCTGATCAATGCACACATGGCGGCTCCATCCCTCGACGAGCAAGGTGTTATCCCTTTCCCTAAACACTCGATATCCGAACGTCAAACCGCGGCTTTGCAATTCAGCCAGAAAAGTTTCAACACGTACCCGCTCATCGTAACGAGCCGGAACCAAGTAACGCGCCTGCACTTCTACAACCGTGAAATAGTATCCCATTCTCTCCACATCGCTGTAAGGGAACCCAATGGATCGCATGTAGTTCGAGCGACCTTCCTCAAACCATACAATGTAGGTGGAATGGTGGACAATGCCCATCGCGTCGGTTTCCGCATACCGAACGTGGAACGAGGTTCGGTCAATGAAAGGAGCTTCAGCCAGTGGCTCGAGTCTTTTCCCCATTAAGTCTCCTCCTCAATGTACGTCCTCGTGTACGCCATGCGGGAGATAGCTGCCATGAGGCCCAGTGCCATCCACAATAACAGGGCAGGCTTGGAGCCCAACGACAATGTATCTGTCATGCCGTACACGTGATATCCCAGAAACGCCGCGCCTATACTGTATAACACACCTTGCTGCTCAACATTTATGCGTCCCACTCTGACGATGACCCAAACGCCCACAAGCAACAAAGATATGTACGCAATCAAGCCGAGGAATCCCAGGTCGGTTCCCACGTGCAGGAATACATTATGAGCATGATACAGGGAAGCCGCGCTTGGTACATAAACAAACGGGTACAAAACGCGAATAAACCGTCGAAAAGTGCCCAGGCCTAGACCGGTCAACGGGAAATCCTGCAGAATGTAAACACAGTGCGTCCAGATTTCCGTGCGGTCCCGCACGTTAATTCGGCCCCAAGGCGAGGCAACAATGCCATCGTCTAAAACATCTTGAACCAGGCCTTCCATGGTGGACCACATTAACGGCGCATACATGACCAGTGCCCCCAAGAGCACAAGAACCAACGCCAATGCCAGGCCGCGACGCCATGCTGAATACCGAACAGTGTGCCAACGGTACCATACCACAACAGCGATACCCGCCAACCCTCCGGCCCACCCGCTTCGTGATTGGGTAAGCACCAATATGGCTGATGAAAAAAGAGCGATCGCCCACAAACAAAGCCGAACCCCCCACGATGTTAGAATGCCTTGCGGCTGTCGCTTATACCCTGCCAGGCCTATCACCAGCGGTGTATAAAATGCGAGAACACCTCCCAACTGGTTGGGATTTACCCCCCGTTGCTCGCTTAACTCGGGTAATCGCAACGAAGTGTGCGGCAGGTGCTGGAGCCACGGACGCAGAAAGGGCAATTTAGAGGACCAGGCCACACTGAGCATTCCAATGCCAATCATCCCCAGACCCAAAACAAGCAACGCGCCTACAGCGAGGAGCAAGGACCGATTGTCATGTACGTGCCATGCAATCACTCTAAAGACCGCAAGCCCCAGGATAAGGTTCGTTATCTTGGGCAAGGAAAGTTCCGGTAGGGGGGTAATGATGCTACTAAGCAAGATGGACAAAACAAACAGCAGCAGAACACCATTAAACGGAGTCACGGGCCATATTTCATGCCTCCATATGCCCCTCATTCCCCACCATAATACGAGCACTCCTAAAGACATGGCTGTTACTCGCGGGATAACCGTGGGGAACATCAGAAAAGGTATTATAAGGCCCACAATTACCCATTCTAAGCGTATAATGTCCTTCGCTCGCATAAACGGTCAGCCACCGTAGTAGAATGAGATAAGAGTCCACGCAGCAAGCAGGGAAATCAGGGACAAAAATCCGAAAATCACAGTCCTGGACGGAACGCTCAGTCTACGACACCATTCTGACCATCCTTCCACGTAAAACAGTGCGTAAAAAGGCATAAATGGGTATAGGTAACGTCCTTGGGGCAACATGCGCAATGGTCCAGACAGGTACAATATTTCCTTGCCGACGACCATACCCCATTGAATCAACAAGGTAACTAAAATCACCATTCCTGTTAAACGCGCTGCCGAGGTACTTTCCCGCCACCATCGTCGCAATATAGGTATCCAGCCAATAAGGGAAAGCACGGTACTCCCCCATAAAATTCCGTACACCCAACGGGGCAAGAAGACGTTTAACCAACCTAAGCGGGCCCAAAAACTTTCGAAAACCGTCACAACATACAATCTCAAGGGGGCTTCCTGCCAGGCCTGGACAAACGCAGAGGGAGATGAAAACCGTTCCAAAAACGCTGTAATCTGCTGAACTCGGCCCCAGCGCCACGCTACAATGCCGAATACCAACACGACCCCCACACTGAACGCGAGCCCACCCGCGAGGTAGACCCATTTGTGAGTAATACGATACGACCGTCGATTCCACCACCCCACGGCCACAGATAAGGCTCCATAAGGGATAAGAAAAACTGTAGAACGTTTAGTGTAAACGGCTAAGAGGAGAAAACCCAGGAGTAACAGAACAATATCCCAACGCACGCCGCGACGCATGAGAACCAAACCTGCCCAGATAGTCAACAAACTCAGAGTTTCAGCCAGCACATCGTTATTCACCGACGCATTTATGAACACATGTCCTGGCACCAGGGCAGCAAAGGCCGCCAGAGAGGCACCTCGCCGCCAACCTCCCAGAACCACTCCGATCAAACCGATGAGCAACAAGTTCAACGTGCCCAATAGGACGGACAGAAGGCGTAAGAGGAATAACTGGGACACCATTGCACTCCGCGGCAGGAAGCCCGTAATGGTACCCACTAAAGCGTAATAAAGAGGTGGGTGAAACAATACATTCTGATAGGCAGATGTCCATATCTCAGCGAAGACCTGGTCCCGGTGTTGCACATACCCCCCTACAGCAAACCCAAAACGCCAGAAGTCGAACCGCGCCATAGAGCGGATAATGGCGGCTTCTAGAGAGGGATCCCCATCATCCCAACCTAGGGGACGTTTCACTTCATAAATCAGGCGCACATACTCAAAGTGACGAGGTTCATCTGGAAACTGCCACGGTGGTACCCACACCGCATAAAACAACAGGTGGAAGAAACCGGTAACGAGTACGATAAGAAATATCAACCGCCAGCGTCGAGCGTTCATCCCCTTTCTCCCCACTCGGTTTGAAACGTGAAACCCAGCAACAGGCCCAAGGAGACAACAAAGGCCACTGCCACTCCCACAAACAGACTAAAATCTCCCCATATACCCGGCCGGTATACTGTGACCCGTTCCTGGAAATGGACAAGGGTGGGCGTAGGGGTGGGCCAGGGAGTGGGGGTTGGAGCCCCTTCATTTACTGTGCGTGAATGTCCTGGCGAACGATGTGATCCCCCCTGTGTGGGGATCACCCCAGGCCAACCGGTTTTGTTACCAAACGGGCCTCGCACAAGGACCGGCATGTGGAGAGTGTGAACCATACCAGGTGTTTGAGCAGGGGTCGGTGTCATAGTAGGAGTAGGGGAAACCGAGGGCGTCGATGTAGGTGTCACCGAGGAAGCCGGTGTGGCAGTGGGCGTGGGAGTGGGCGAAGGGGAAGGTGTAAAGGTGTAAGTTGGAGTGGCTGTTGGAGTAGAAGTCGGTGTTGGCATAGGAGTTGGAGTACCCACGGGGCCGTCTGGTTCATCTAAATACACGGGAACAGAGGGAACCCGAAACCGAATCGCTCCGTTCTGCGTGTGGTCTAAATCATTGGCGTCACCGTCATGGATGATGGCGATCACGTGCCCGAATTTATCTATCAAACGTATCTGAGTACGTTCCACTGAAACCGGGTAATCTCCCTCACCCTTGTACCACAAGACCCAGAATTCCTTTCCTCCTTTCTCATACCGATACCCCTCTATTGTATTCCCAAAATCTGGGGCCATGCCCACGAAACGCGCGCCAGTAAATTGCGTGACGCCGAATTTGAACACATCATATGCAGGCTTGTGGGATCCATCTAAACGCAACAAACCGTGGGAGTTACTGGAACTCACTTCGTACGGTCCTGTATCCCGGATGGTGTACCAGATAAAGGGCTCATCGTACATAACTGTCAAAATGCGGGCGAACAGTTTGAGCACATAGTTGGCTTGAGCCTCTTCCGAGATCTCGCCCGGGTTGTCCGGATCATAACTCCGCATTCCTGTCTCAGTGATGATGATCTTCTTATCCGCGTACCCATACTTGGTCATCTGTTCTTTTATGTAATTGTACTTTGCGAGCACATCCTTACCATAGCCATAGTATTCCCAGAACCACCGCCACGCGTAATACGTGTGGAAGTTCATGCGGTCAAACCAATCGCCACCTCGCCGAATGTCAATAACTTCATCGAGGAAATAAGGGTCAAACAATCCATCTGTGGGATAATCCCAGGAGGGATCAGTGCGATAATAGTAGAACCAATCGTGAGCCACACCGCCAAAGACCACAACAGATTCCGGATCCACAGCCTTTACTCTCTGGTACACACTGCGCAGGATGCGAACGTAATCATCGTACCAAATTTCCCCAAAGCATCCTCCAATGTCCACCCCCGGATACAGGCGGTGAATTTTATCTGGCTCGTTGTACACTTCCCAGTACTTCACGTTATAGGGAGGGCGGCTATAACGACGTACCAACGTTTCCACAAAATCCAGGTACGCGTCCATTTTATCGGCGCGTACCGGGCCACAGGAGGGATGATCGTGCAGGGTAGGATGTTCGGTGGCCGCCCAAGGGGGTATTGCCCGCAACACAACAATGGGGCGAAGTCCCAGGTCGGCCAGACGTTGAAAACCCGCGTCCACAGGTGTCCAATCGATGGTGGTCTCCTCAGTTGGTTGCAACTCAGCCCAGAACACAGCGACACGCACCCATGTGGCCCCCACATTACGAATTTCCTGGATATCGGAAGAACGAGATACCTGTGTAATCCCCCCGACAAACTCAATACCAAAGGGGTGGTTCACCGGTGCGGGGGCTGGTTGGGGAGTGTAATTTGCAACAATGTGGACCGTTTCAGAAGTCGAGTTGGAAGCAGAAGGTGAAGCCTCATTGTGAGATGTGAAAAGTAGAATGCTGCCTAGCGCGAGGAAAAGAAAGACCCACAATCGTCTGTTCATGGTCACAAGCCTCATATAGGATTTACAAACTCACTGTTTGGTTGAACCAGGTGTGGCATACAGGAAGAGATGAGAGAAACGTTCAGTGATATGCTACTTGTAACCGCGTTTTCCCAAATTGTCAAAAATCCACAAGGGACCTATCCTTAACCTGGTATCTACGGAAACATATCCTACATTCTCCCCCTGTTGATCTTCTGTGCCTTCAAATTTTGAGGTTAGGGAGGAGAATGGTAATATACCCAGGTGCTGTGGGGCGGTGGCGGAATTGGCAGACGCAGGGGACTTAAAATCCTCTGGGGTTCCCCCCGTGTGGGTTCGAGTCCCACCCGCCCCATTTGCATAAAAGGACAGGTTAAGGGTAGGATACGTGTCCTTTCTGCCTTTGGCCGCCTTCGGGCTTGACCAAAGGCAATCCCATAGAAAGGAGGTAAGGATCGGTGCGCGAGTACGAGATGGTGTTCATTGCTCGCCCCAGCGTCGAGGGTGAGGCGTTGCAGGCGCTGATTGAACGTCTGCAGAACCTCATCAACGAAAACGGGGAAGTCCTCGAAACCGACGTATGGGGCAAACGCACTTTGGCGTACCCAATTGCCAAAGAGCGTGAAGGCATTTATTTCCTCATGCGTGCTCGAATGGCCCCGGATTACGTGGCCCAATTCGACCGCAGCATCCGCTTTATCGATCAGATCATCCGCCACCTGATCGTCCGTGTTCCTGAAAAGTAAAGTGTCACCATTGTATTGACGATTTTGGGTTGATTGAGAAGGGGAGTAGAGCGATGTCCAGAGGACTGAACAAGGTTATGGTCATTGGTAACTTAGGTCGTGATCCGGAAATGCGGTACACGCCAAGTGGTAAGCCTGTCACCCATTTCCCTGTAGCCACCAGCCGCACATGGGTGACCTCAGATGGGCAACGCCGCGAAGCCACAGAATGGTTTAACGTGGTTGCCTGGGGGAACCTGGCGGAGATCTGCAATCAATACCTGCGCAAAGGTTCTCGCGTGTATGTGGAAGGCCACCTACAAACCCGTACCTGGGAAGATGCGGATGGACACCGCCACTACCGAACCGAACTAGTGGCCAGTGAAATGATTATCCTGGACAACCGTTCAGGGGAACCTCCGGCCCATGAAGACGTATACGAGGAAGATGACCTCGCTTATTAAGGCCGGAATGACGAGTACTTCAGGAATTGCATAAGGAGGATGTACAAAAATGGCAAATAACGCTCAACGCACGACGCAAACCTCGCCGCGGGTGCGTCGTCCTCGATATCGCCGAAAAGTGTGTCCGTTTTGCATGGAAGGGGTAAAGTATATTGACTACAAGAACCCCGATGCCCTTCGCCCTTACCTGGATGAGTTGGGCAAAATTCAGGGACGACGCAAGACAGGTGTGTGTGCCAAACACCAGCGCCGTTTGGCTGTTGCCATCAAACGAGCACGCCATCTGGCACTACTACCTTTCGCGCCGGAACACTTGCGGGGAACTGAACTCGGTTAATCCTCGTCTTACGGGACAGATATAAACATTTCCTTTCGAGTGGCCCGGCAATGCCGGGCCATTCCCTGTCATTCACCAGCACAAAGCACTACGAGGTACATTCATGGCCAAGAAAGCAACAAAAGAGAAACGAGAAACTCGACGCCAAGCGCGAATGCGTCGCCGGGAAGAAATTCAACAACGGCGCGTTATCATTGGACTGACCATTTTAGGCGTCGTCATCATCGGTATACTTGTTTGGGGCGCACTCCAGCAGTACGTTCTGACACCACGACAACCAGTAGCCGTGGTTGATGGGACTCCCATCCCGACAAACGCGTACCAGCGACGTTTGGCCTACGAACGCTTTACCCTCCAACAACGTTTGCGCAATTGGCAACAGTTCCAAATGGAATTCGACCCTAAAGGTCAAAATCCCCTCCTCACCCAGCAAATACAACAATTAAGCGCGCAATTAAACGACATCGAGGGATTAAGCCTCCGCGTCCTGGACAAAATGATAGACGAAATCCTGATTCGTGAAGAGGCGGAAAAACGCGGTATCACAGCCTCTCCCGAGGAAGTGCAAGCACTTATTGACCATTACTTTGGTTTTGATAGGGAAGCAGCCAAAGCCGCGGAGGAAAATCCCACAGAACCCATCACTGATACAACGAACCTCACGCCTACCCCCACTCCCATGACCGAGGAAGGGTTCCAAAAACTGTACACTTCATACTTGCAAACACTTCAAAATCAAGCCCTGGGATTTAGCGAACAGGAATTCCGAGCCCTGTTTGAAACAGAAGTCTTGCGGGAAAAACTTCAAGACCAAATCTGCACCAACGTACGTACCACAGAGGAAGCCGTACACGCACGACATATCCTCATACGCATTAAGACACCAACTCCTGAACCCGTAGGAGAAGGAACACCTACACCTACACCGGACCCGGAGAAAATCAAACAAGCCGAAGAAGAAGCCCTGAAACTGGCCCAGGAAATTAAGGCGAAGCTAGACGCGGGCGCGGATTTCGCGGAACTGGCCAAGGAATACTCCGAGGACCCTGGCTCAAAGGACCAAGGAGGCGACCTAGGCTGGTTTACCCATGGCTCCATGGTGCCAGAATTTGAAAAGGCTGCGTTCTCCCTGGAACCGGGTCAAATTAGCGATCCAGTCAAAACCACGTTCGGGTACCACATCATCCAGGTCCTAGAACGCGATCCCAATCACCCGCGGGCAGAGGCAGACATCGACCAGGACAAACAGCAATGCTTTGAGGACTGGCTAGCCCAACGGCGGGCCGAAGCCAAGATAGAACGGCATTGGTCTGCAGACAAAATCCCGCCAGAACTCAAGAAAGCGCCGCGCGTTCCATAACACAAGGAGCAAATTCTCAAACAATACACCAAAAGGGGCACCCATTACAGGTGCCCCTTTTCACTTTTGCTCATCGCGTCGTTGACGTTGCAAACGACGAGGACCGTATTGACGTGCTAACTCTGGACTCATTTCCTCATTTACGTACATAGGCACTGGGCCTGGAGCGACCGGTTGCCGCTTCTTCCCTCGTCCCAGTGGGGGGCAACCCCACGCATCATCGGGAACCTGTCGGCGCAATTCTCGAAAATAAGTCAGGATCCCACACGAATAACAGAATTCGCGGCAGTCATCAATCACCGCGCCAAGCAACGCGTGCCGATATTCTTGCTGCAAAAAGCGCTTTTTCACGCCCACACTAATGTGATCCCATGGTAACACCTCATCCAAAGACCGTTCACGTCGCGCGTACCATTCCGGATCCAGCCCCACATCCGCGAAGGCCTGCATCCAAGCATCGTAACGAAATTGGTCCCCCCACGCATCGAATTTTGCGCCTAGTTGCCATGCCCGCTCAACCACATCGGCCAAACGCCTATCCCCGCGACTTAGCACCGCTTCAATAAACGTCTCGCGCGGGTTATTCCAGGACAAATACATCCCCGGACCGCGGATACCTCGCTGCAAGATCCTGATTTGGGCCCAGATATTCTCCTCACTCTCCAAAGGTACCCACTGGAACGGCGTATGAGGTTTGGGAACCAACGTGCTCACCCCGATACGTACACTCGCCTTGCGTCCCAAGTGCTTGCGCCCAATACGCAACACCTGCTGGGCCAAATCCACAATCGCCTGCACATCCTCCCAAGTCTGTGTAGGATGGCCGATCATAAAGTACAACTTTATAGTCGTCCACCCACGACGATATACCTCTTCCACAACAGCCAACAATTCATCCGTTGGAATAGGCTTATTGATAACATCGCGCAAGCGATCAGTCGCGGCCTCCGGAGCAAAAGTAAACCCACTCCGACGCCGCCCCTTCTCTAAAGCCTCCATCAAATCCACACTAAACGTCTCTATGCGCAATGACGGCAAACCTATCCCTAAACGCTTCCGTGCATACCGTTGGGTCAGTGCGTCGACCAACTCCCTAACCCAGGGATAATCACTGGAACTTAGTGAGAGAAGCCCAACCTCTTCAAACCCTGTATCGCGAACCATAGCATCAACCGCAGCCAGTACTTCTGCCAGCGGACGGTTGCGCACCGGACGGTATGCCATCCCCGCATGACAAAAACGGCACCCACGCGTGCACCCACGCATAATCTCGATCGCACCACGGTTGTGAACCACATCAATATAGGGCACCACAAATTTAGTAGGTGGTGGAGGAAGCAAAGGGACAATGCGTTTGACCACAGGGTACTGGGCGTCTGGCTCTACAGGAGTGACAGAATGCACTGTTCCGTCTGGATGATAGGTCACATGATAAAAATGGGGCACATACACCCCGGAAATGCGAGCCAACGCTCGCCAACGTTCGCGCCGGGGCAAACCTTTTGTCTCATAGGCCACACGGGCCAACTCCAGGATAGCCTCATCCCCCTCCCCGATGAAAAACGCATCAAAGAAGGGCCACATAGGTTCAGGATTCGTGACCGCTGATCCCCCTGCGATAACTAGCGGATCCGCATCAGTCCGTTCCGTGGCCCTTAAAGGAATACCCGCCAAATCCAGCAGATTCAACGTATTCGTGTACAGCTGCTCATACGGTAAACTGAATCCCACTAAGTCAAAATCTCGTACAGGACGCTTGCTTTCTAACGTGTAGAGGGGAATGCCCCGTCGCCGCATTTCCAACTCCATATCCACCCACGGGGCAAACGCACGTTCAGCCAACATATCAGGTTGCTCGTTCACCGCGTGGTACAAAAGCGGTAAACCCAGGTTAGACATGGCCAAGTCGTACAAATCGGGGAATACCAAAGCAACGTGAATCGGGGTCGCATCCCAATCCTTGCGCACAGCGTTCCACTCACCACCCGTGTACCGAGCAGGACGCTGCACCTTGTGTAAAAATCGCTCCAGAGCGCGCGCGATATCCTCAGGATGACGCAATTGTGCTTTCATAGCAACACCCTCTCCTTCCACCTGGAACGCTCGCGGCCATTCCAGGGCGGGATTTGAACCCGCAAGATTTCACTTTACAGGTCCCTGGAACCCTTATTTAATTTGGACATCTCCTCAAATGCTCGTATAATGTACCCGCCATATGGCCTGCGTTCAACGTAGCCCACATTATATGCATGCGCAGGACGAACTCGAAAATTTATGTCGAACAACGAACCAAAGCGAAGCCAAACCCAACTCAATACCGATCCTCTGCCCGCCCGCCTGACCCACCTGGCACTCCACGGCTATAAAACGTTTGCCGACAAAACCGAGTTCCTCTTCCCCCGAGGGATCACAGCGATTGTTGGACCTAATGGGAGCGGAAAATCAAACATTGCGGACGCGTTGCGGTGGGTGTTGGGCGAGCAAAGTTATTCCGTATTGCGGGGAAAACGCACCGAGGACATGATTTTCTCGGGCAGTGACGCGCGGCCACGCATGGGCATGGCCACAGTGAGCGTCACATTTGACAATAGCGATGGATGGCTCCCGGTGGACTTCAACACCGTTGTCATCACCCGCCGTGCCTATCGGTCGGGAGAGAATGAATACTACTTAAACGGTACCCGCGTACGATTACGAGACATCCAGGAACTCCTGGCCGAAAGCGGATTGCTCAAACGCTCGTATGCCATTATTGGACAGGGGCTGGTGGACCAGGCCCTCTCCCTCCGACCAGAAGAGAGACGCATTCTCATTGAAGAAGCCGCGGGCATTACCGTCTACCAAAAGAAACGAGATCAAGCCCTCCACCGTTTGTCAGAGGTCGAAGCCAATCTCGTACGCGTGCGCGATATTCTGGCAGAAATCACCCCCCGCCTCAAACGGCTAGAACGACAGGTTGAGCGCGTACAGCAATACACCCTCCTGGAGAGAGAACTACAGAACCTATTGCGTACGTGGTACGGATATCGTTGGCATAAAGCCCTGAAAGAACTTGAAGCAGCCCGGAAATCCTGGCAACGCCAGGAAGAGCGACTCCAGCAACGTCAGCGTCGCATACTGGAATTAGAAAAACACCTGGATCGTCTGCGCGATGAGCAACAACACATCCGCGAAGAAATCGAGCAGAACCACGCGCGCATTGCCACGCTCCACCGGGAGATCGAAACACTCCTACGGGAAGAAGCAGTCACTCAGGAGCGCAAACGAGGACTAGAGGCCCAGTACCGGACATTGGCCAATGCATTGCCCGCGCTGCAAGCGCATCTACGCATCCTAGAAGAACGACGAGAGGAAGCCCACAACCGACTTCTCGCGCTACAAGCAGAACAAGCCTCATTAGAATCCGAATTACAAGAAGCCCAGCAAGCATTTGCACACATAGAAGAACAACGGCGTCGTGCGGCCCAGACCGTCCAGGCCACACGCGATCGCCTGCTTACGTTAACAACCCGGATCGCGGAGGCCAAAGAACGTCAGCAGCAACTACGAGAACGAGCGAAAAATGTACAAGCAGAACGAGACCGCATTAACCAACGCCTGCACCAACTTCAACAGGAAAAGGATCGTCTGCAAACACACCTCCGCGAGATTGCCCAACGTATTACCGCGCTAGAACAGGAAATTCACCAGGTTGAAACGCAAATCCAGACAAAGGAAGCGGAGTGGCGGCAAAGCCAAGAACAACTCACCGCCGCCAAAGAACGCTTACGCCAAGCAGAGTCTGAATTACGCCGTCTCCAGGACCGTTACGCTCTCCTGGAGAGACTGCGTGAGGAGGGGAGTGGCTTCTACGCAGGAGTACGGGCTGTACTGAGCGCCCGCCTACCTGGTGTGATCGGCGTCATCGCTGAACTCATTCACGTGCCGGAGAAATACGAACGGGCCATCGAAGAAGCCTTGGGCGCCTCGCTCCAGGACATTGTAGTTCACACGTGGAAGGACGCCGAACAGGCCATCGCCTATCTCAAACGCGAGCGAGCAGGACGGGCCACCTTCCTCCCTCTAGACACCATTCGACCCGCTCGACGCCCGACTATCCCGCAAGATAAAGGCGTTATTGGCCTTGCCGCCGACCTGGTGGAAACGGACGCGAGAGTGCGCCCGGCCATTGACCTCCTCCTGAACCGCACACTCGTGGTCCAAGACCTGCCCACAGCGCGACGCGTACTGCCCCGGTCAGGAGGGTTACGCATTGTCACCTTAGAGGGAGAACTGGTGCGCAGTTCCGGTCGGGTAACAGGAGGCGAAGGCAAACAAGCACGAGGAGGAATGCTAGCCCGTGAGCGCGAGTGGAGGGAACTCCCTCACCACCTCGAACGTGTGCGTCAAACTCTGAACGCACTCCAGCAACACATAAGACAACAAGAAACCCACCTGGAAACCCAAAAGCGCGAGTTAAAGACCTACCAGGAAAAACACCGCGCGCTCAACCGTCAACTCCTACACCTTCGACAAAACATGCGGGAACAAGAAAACCGCATATCCCGCTTAGAAGGACAGATCCAAGCCCAGGAAAGCCTTTTAAGGCGATTGGAAGAAGAATGGGCAACTGTTCAAAACGAACAGGAGCAAATCGAAAAGCACATCCGAGAACTTCAGACTGAACAGACATCCGTTGAGCAGACATTGCGCGAAGCAGAAACCCACCTTCACCAACTGGACGATGAAGAAACCCGAGAGCGCGTTGCCTACCTTCAATCTTTGCGGGCTACATTAGAAGGCCGCTTGCGCAGTGCTCAGCACCTGTTGGACACCTTAAACCAGGACATCGCCCATCAAAGTGAATTAATTCAGAGCCACGAAACACAAATTGCCGAACTGCAGCAGGATATAGAACAAGCACAACACGAACTCCAACGAATTCAAACGCAACTGCAAAGAGTCCAAAACCAACTGGCCGAAATAGAACCTCCCACTCGTGCAGCAGAGGAACGCCTATCCCATCAGAAGGAAAAAATCCTGGAACTACAACAGGCCCTGGACAATGAACGCCGTTTGCTTCACCAAGAGGAATCTCACCTCACACAAATCGGCCTGGCTGTTCAAAGGGCAGAAGACGCGCTCTCGCGACTTCGACACCAGATTGAGGAAGACTTAGGGTTAGTACGTCTGGAAGAATCAACAGAAATATATCCGTCCCAGGCACCCTTACCCTTCACCAATGAAGTTGAGACTCTGCCCAAAATCACGGAGATTCCCGCAGGCCTTGAAGAAGATATCCGCCGCATTCGCATCCGATTACGGAACCTGGGTCCCATTAATCCAGATGCCCCCCAAGAGTACGAACAACTACGTGAACGACATGACTTCCTCCAATCCCAGGTGCAGGACCTTACAGAGGCATCCCAGGATTTAAAGACAGCCATCAAGGAACTGGACCGATTAATGCAGGAGGAATTCAAGAAAACCTATCAAGCAGTGGCACGAGAATTCAAGAAATACTTTCAGCGCCTGTTTGGAGGTGGGACCGCACGCCTTACACTTACCCATCCCGACGACCTGAACAACACAGGGATTGACATTGTCGCGCGTCCGCCGGGAAAACGTACACAAAGCTTGGCCATGTTATCCGGTGGGGAAAGGGCATTAACGGCTGCAGCCCTCATCTTTGCCATCCTGACGGTTAGTCCCCCGCCCTTCTGCGTTCTAGATGAAGTGGATGCTGCGCTTGACGAAGCGAACGTAGGGCGTTTCCGTGATGTACTAAAGGAATTATCGCAACACATTCAATTCATCGTCATCACCCACAACCGTGGAACTATTGAAGCCGCGGACACTATTTACGGAGTATCCATGGGCCGGGATGGGGCTTCACGCGTCATCTCACTACGATTGGAAGAGTTAAAAGCCGCGTAACCTCCCTACCACTCCAGCATATAAGGTCCTTGTTCTTCGTCCCAAGGCACCTCCTCCGTAGACCACACTCGAGAGAAGACCACAGCAGCCAACCCTGTAATCACCGG
This sequence comes from uncultured Anaerolineae bacterium, assembly GCA_964402285.1. Classification (GTDB taxonomy): domain Bacteria; phylum Chloroflexota; class Anaerolineae; order JAADDB01; family JAADDB01; genus CAYPUG01. Next base: position 81,640 of record CAYOAZ010000014.1, read on the forward strand.
AGCAGCAAAGAACTGGGCTCCGCACATAAGAGAGGCGACCAAGAAAACACCCAGAGGAGAATACACCACCTGTGGGGCAACTCCGGCCTTCTGAAACATGGCCTGTACATCAGGGGGAAGTAAGCGCAACGCACCGGTTGTACCCCCTATCAACGCCAGCCCGACGGGAGCCAAGAGAATGAGTGTGAGCCCACCAATAAGTGTTGCCACCCCACCTGCAATGGCGCCGGCCAGAGCAATCTCCCGCTCTTCAACACCATAAGGAGCCCAATAAGCCACCAGCGCCCCAATTCCAACCCACAACAACAAATTGAACACCCACACCAGACAATTTCCCACCAGGGGAACAAGGGACAAAAACGCAATGACAAGGGCAATCGCAGACCCGAACAATCCCGCACGTAAGCCTACTTGCCCCATGACGGATTGTCATTACTCCTTGGAGTCGGACGTTTGAGATTTGGAAAGCACCTGCTCGATAGTGTCCAGGAGTTCCCGAGGGCTAAAAGGCTTCACAATATAAGCGGCGGCGCCTTCCTCCTCCAACGCGCGGATGCGCTCTTCCATGCTCGCCCTGGCGGTAACGTAAATCACGGGAATATCCGCAATTTCCGGGTCCTGGCGTAAACGGCGGTGAAAAGCCCACCCATCCAATGTCGGCATCATCAAATCCAACAGAATGATGTCGGGCTTATGTTCTCGGACCAACTCCAGGCCCATCTCACCATCGTAAGCGCGCAAAATTTTGTAATGCCCACGATGTAAGATGAGTTCGATGAGATCAACGATGTCCGGTTGATCCTCGATGATGATTACTGTACGTTCTTGTGCATCACCCATGAGTGTCTTTCCCCCCATATATAAGGTAAGCCAATTAGCAAAAACTTCATCGTGTTTTGCTTCGCGTTCCTACAGGATTCCACCTAACCTCAAAAATATGTACAATGCTGTCGTACGCTCTAATATCTTAACGGAGAACGCACATGAACGCCAATTGGACACACGACCCCGGCTTCATGGCTATTCTTGCCCTAACATTTGCCATTGGGGCAGGATTCATTTACGGAACAATTCGCAATCGACGCTTACAGGAACATTACTTAAGAGCACTCACACCAGCCATCCTCAAGGTTGCTCGCCACCCGTCAGCCCGACGGTTGGGCACATCAGGCTATCACGTCATCGCGACCAACGCGCGGCCTCCGTTCAAGAAAATTGATGTTCTCATCTACCTCCAGCCACGGGAGTTAAGTGTGTATTGGCTCTTTAACGTCATACGAGGACGGGGGGATCGTGTGTTCATGCAAATAGTACTTCAACGTCCCCCCCATGTGGACGTATTTGCCGGACCAAAAGTTACCCCTCCCGCCACTAAAACCTCATCGTGGAAACAACTCCCCTCGCCGTGGGAAGGTCCCTTGTTTGCCACCAAGAATCTTACCGCAGCCCAAGAGGAACGCTTGCGGGCCCTATCCCAGGTTCTGCCGGAAGTGGAACAGATGAGTATTCAACACACCAGTCCCCACATAAACCTCATCACATCGGCGGAATTTTTGAACGATCCCAGTAGGGCCCAGGAAGTTTTTCGCGCACTTACCCACTTAGCCAATGCTTTCGCATCCTAAAAGGGCCGTACCAGCCAGAGCAAGGAACCTGGTTCCACAGGATAAGTACAAAAATGGGGGCGAAGTTTTTCGCCCCCATTTAATGCATTTGACACCAAACGCTGCCCGTGGCCCTATTCCGCAAACAGATCTTGGGCCACCCTCTCCACCATGGGCACACCGCGGACTTCCGTCTCGTACAAAGGAATAATAGCCCGCACCAAACCGTCGAATAACTCCTCAATCTCGCCCATATAGCGTTGCTGCATAGCTAAACGATTTCGCACAAATTCCGCCGCGGAATCCGATACCTCTTCCTCCTGAATGAGCATATTAACCACAACGCCGCCAATGGGAATGCCAAAGTCCGTAAACCAGTTGATAAAGCGGCGAATCACAGCGATGGGCAACGCCTCCGGCAAGGTGACAAAGAAGAAAGCGGTTTTGGCCGGATCCGTAAGAAGCACCTTAGCCCGCTCCATGCGGTCGCGGAACTTAATGAGGTACTCCATAAGGGGATCCTTTTCTTCCTTCTTCTTGCTGTACGAGAGCATCTCCTTCAGGGACTTGGCTTCCTCCCGGCTTTTAATCATCTTCTCCACCCACAAGGAGTACACTGAAGACATCCCCAGCAATCGCCGGGCATTCGCGGTGGGAGCCGTGTCAAACACGTAGACGTCGTACTCGTCCTTGAACATGAGGTCAATCATGTTCTCGAACATGGCGGATTCTTCGAAAGCCGGATTCATCGTCGCTGATTCCACAAATTCATCCGCCCGAGTACGAATTTCTGCGTAGCGCAAGAACCACTCAATTTTCTCCTTAATTTCCTGCTTGGAACGTTCAATGGTCTCTTTGGTATCGATTTCGTATGCCCACAGGTTAGGAATGCCCTCCACTGGAGTGGGTTTGCCGAAGACGTCCTGATCCAACAAACTGGAGAGGGAATGAACCGGGTTGGTGGATGCCAACAAGGTACGCTTGCCCATCCGAGCAAAGCCCACAGCCGCGGCACCAGCCAACACGGTTTTGCCCACGCCACCTTTTCCACCGAAGAAGGTGTATTTAAGGCCCGGATGTTCCTCTACAAATTGACGGAATGTCTTTTGAATCTCCATCATCCCTCCTCAAACATCACTTCGGCAACGCGAGCGATCATGTCCAGGCCCGAAATATCCCTCTCGAATTCGGGCACCCACCCCAAAACCTCGTCGCCGAAGGTCTCCTGAATACGTCGCTTATACACCTGCTGCATCTCCCAGCGGTGTCGCAAGTACGCAGGGATCTCCTGTTTTATCAGGTCGTCCGGCAAAACACGGTTAACAATGTACCCGCTCAAGGGCACATCAAATTTCGTGAACAAATCCCTGGCCTTCAGAGTATCCTGGATAATCATCTCCTCGGGGACCAACACAAAGAAGAAGGCCGTTTTCACTTTATCGGTGAGAATAGAAGAGGCTGTATTAATTCGATGCTTAATGTATTGCAATTCGCGTAAAATCTGGTCCTCCTGAAGTTCCTCCCGTTTCACCCGGGCAGCCAACTCCTCATACTCCCGCATCTCCTCGCGCAACTTTGTGATGCGCTCAATCCACTCATCGTACACCTTTGCCATGCTCAAGTAATAGAGAGCATGGCCCAAGGGGACCAGATCGTAGATGTAATAATCATAATCACCGCTGACGATAATATCTACCACCTCGTCAAAGATAGCGCTCTCCTCCATTGCAGGTTCGGCTGCTGCCGCCTGGATGTAATGTTCAATTTCGTCAGGTATCTTGTCCAGGCCGTACATGTCGAAGATTTTCTGACGAATTTCCTCCTGGTATTCCTTAATACGCCGGTCCGCATCGATTTCCTGGGCGTACAAGTTGTGCATAATCTCCACAGGCCCCTTACCAAAGATATCGCGTTGGAAGATATCTGACAATGAGGCCTGTGGGTCAACCGAAAAGACCAGAACCTTATAGCCCTGCTGAGCCAACCAATACCCTGTTGCCGCGGAAAAGGTGGTTTTGCCCAGCCCGCCCTTGCCGCCGTACATCACGTAACGACGTTCTGGATGCTCGCGGAAAACCTTTGCCAGCGAAATAGCACACCTCCGTATTCGCAGTCAGGGATCCCCCCTGACGGTTGTGTTTTTTCAGTTTCTTATGTACTTTAAGATGGCTCCGATGGCGTCTCTATTTCAGCAGATGTATCGGAAGATCCGCTCTCCTCCGTAGGCATAAAAGCCAGGAGACGACTTAAACGAAGCGCGCTGGCGCGAGTGTTCTCCTCGATCGCCATAAGCACATTTAAGCCCTCCCCCAGAGCGTACAACAACATGAACTCTCCCACAGCCCAGACAAACCCTATAATTCCCAGGCTGACCTGAGTCCACGCCTTCCAACCACCGTCCTTGCCCACGGCAACACCAAGTTGAACAAGCGTGAACACCAAACTTATAAGCCCAATGAGCAACAAAAGGACGGCAACGACCTTGAACAAAAAGACGACCACTCGGAGCACATAAAATCGTCGTTTCACGGAGTTCTCCTCCTCTGGGAATAATAAGTCCGCTTAGGGTGCAGGCGCTTCCAACACGGGTATAGGCTCCTGGCCTTCAGGAACCGGGAAACGCAACAACAAGTCAATATCCGAAGCACGCATTCCCGGCAAAACCTGAGTAAGCAGGTTCATAAAAGGAGTCCCTTTAAGGCCAGAAAAACGAGCGAATACATCAATGGCGGTTTGCACGTGCTCATCATCCCAAGCAATGTAAGGTAAGGGTTTGTTGTTCACGTAAATGTGTACTCCATCAGGTCGGTTCACGAAGTGAACGTGTTGGATGTTCGCCTTCATAAAGGTCTGCACCAAAGAGGGGTTTAACGCCAAAGGCTTCACATCAATCCCCAAAAGAGCCAACAGGTTGGCGTCTAACCCCAACACCGACGGCATACCTTGCTCATCGTAAGCAACATCTAGGCGAACAATAGCGACAGGCTCCTGCAAAGAACGAGCACGCGCCGTCACGACCGCGGGAGCATTGCGCGGGCGGAAAGGAGCCATAGTAGCCCCTGGTTTGATGGGAAACTGTACCACCAGAGCCAACTGGGTGTAACGCACTAATGGCAGTAGAGCCCGGATCACCTTACCGTGAGGTACTTGCAGAGCGGGCAAAAGATCACCCAGGTTGCGTAACGATTCCTCATCCCACGCAATGTAAGGTAAAGGCTTACCATTCACGTAAACAGCCAACCCATTAGCATCCTCAGCAATCTCAATGTGCTGGATATCCGCGTTCACCATCGTGGCCACCACATCTGGCCGTAAGTTAAGCCCGCGGAGGTCAATGCCGGTCCAATTGTACAACTGGACCGTGGTAATTCCAGCAATAGAGAGCACCCCCTTGTTGTCATACTGCACGTACAGGGGAGGGAGTTTTAAAGCGAAGCGATTTGACGACTCCGCGTAAGTGCTCAACTGTTCTGCAGCATGAGTGGCAGCCGCATTGGAGGACGCCTGACCACATGCGGACAAAACCAAACTCAAAACAACCAGAATGACAACCCACCACTTGACGGATCGCATATACGTTTGCCTCCTTGGACCCCTAATAAGAGGATCCCCTATGAGACACACATTAGGCTAAAGCGTCGGTTAAATCCTTTTCACGCAGCATTCGCCGCTTCCATGTGGAAATCTGAGGTACCACATAAGGAAGCAAGCGCAAGGAATAGTACGGCGGTAAGATAGGGATGCCTAGCAAATCTCCCATGGTGATCAAAATAAAAAGGTGCTCCATGCTACCCCGAGTCTTCAGGGCTTGTCGTGTCATCTCGTGGGTAGCCATGCCGTACACAAAGTCAAGTACGGACTTCTTGACCCGCTGCCAAAATCCTTGCTTTTCCTGCCCCTCACTCATGTACCTATCCCTCCTCAATGACAAGAGTATCAGCGACAAGTCACAAACCAAGGTAGTACATTATAACATGCTTGCAACGCATTCCACAAACGAACCTAACCCGCCATCACAACCCTATACAACATCCCCGGGGAGCACGTTAATGCCCCCCGGGGATTGGAGGCACTTACTTGCCACCGGCCGCCGGCGCGGTCTGGCTTTTCGCCTCAGAGAAGGACCGCCAGCCATCGATTAAGAGGATGATCGCGGCGATGACCAAGAAGATAGCGATCAGACCAGCGATGGTATTGCCGATGACAAACGCGGTACCGGAGACCTTACCACCCAGCACCTTCAGCAAGACACTACCGCCGGTATACAACAACGCCGCCACAGTGGTGACGTACATAAACGCGGCCGGCCAGAAAGTCCAACCATGAGGCTTCCCCTCTCGCGCCAGCCAAATCGTAATGAGCATCAACGCCAGCCCGGCGAACAACTGGTTGGAACTACCGAACAGCACCCAAATCTGCTGCCAGAAGGAAGTCCAGAGAATGAGCAGCGTGAAGAGAATAGCGACCAGAGAGCCCACATGCGGGTTCTTGAAAGCGGGGATCTTGTCGCCCACCAATTCGGCACTGGCAATGCGCATGAACCGCAGCACCAGTTGCATCACCGTCAGGGCCATAATGGCGAGGAACGCGGAGCCAAACGCGACCCCAAAACTCTGAGGAATACCAAGAACACCCAAGAACGTGGCAATGCCCTTGGCAAACACAGCCCCCGCCTTCACTGTGAGTTTATAGCCCTTGTCCGGATCGTAGAGGCCCACCGAAGTCGCGGCAAACGTCAGCGAGAGCACAGCCAGAATAGCCTCGAAGAACATGGCACCCGCCCCGACCGGCAAAGCATCGGTCTCCTTCTCCAATTGGCGGGCAGTACCCGAAGTAGAAACCAGGCTATGCCAGCCAGAGATGGCGCCACACGAAATCGTCACAAACAGAATCGGCCACAAGGGCCCCAAGTGAATCTTAAATCCCACATACGCCGGCATGGCCGAGTAGGAAGCGTTGACATCCCCAACTCCCACACTGGCGAGGAGAATGCCGATAATAGACCCCACAATGCCCATTGCGATGAGCCAGAACGACGTGTAGTTCACCGGTTGGGCAAACTGCCAAATGGGAAGCACAGAGCCCAAATAGCAGAAGGCCAACGCAAAAATACCCCACAGCCACACAGAGAACTTCATCGGGCCATAAGGCGTGTTGTACAACACAAAGGAATCCTTGCCGCCATTAATGGCCTCCACAATGGACTGTGCCGGCCCGGTTTGGCCCAGCCAAATGCCGAAAATAGCGAGGGCCACGGTAATCACCGTGGTCATCATCAGATCCTTCTTCAGCGTATATGTCATATACCCGGCCAACACACCGGACAACGTCAGGATAATAAACCCGATGGGCACCTTCGGATTAGCCAGCAAACCCGCGACCACAAATCCGAAAGCCCCCATAATCAACAGCAAATAGAAATAGAGGAACGAAAGCAAAATGCTTCGAGCACGAGGGGAAATAAACTTGTAGGACAAACCACCCAACGTCAAACCATCGCTGCGCATGGCCATCACGGCCGACGCATAATCCTGCACCCATCCGATGAAGAAAACGCCCAACAGTACCCACAACAACGCGGGCAACCAACCCCACTGAGCCGCGACAATGGGTCCTACAATGGGGCCCAAAGCAGCAATGGACTTAAACTGATAACCGAACAACACACTCGCACTGGCCGGCATAAAGTCTACGCCGTCCTGATACATGACCGCGGGTGTCGCACGTTTCGGGTCCGCTTTAATCACCTCGCGATCAATCTTGCGCGCGTAGGCCTGATAACCAACGATGACGATAACAAGCGCAATAATGATAATGAGCCCTGCAGACATGGTTCTACCCTCCTCCATGGTTGCGCACACATCATGCAGTGGGGGATGTCACATGAGGTGCACAATATACTGTGGAATGTAGGACCACCGTTGCCGACGCTCTCACCCCCCTTCTCTACAAGATATACCTGCTGAGGCTGGTTGATGGACACATTGCGCGATGTGCAAGAGAAGCCGTGTATTAACCGCTCAAAGCGAGAGCAGGACATGCTGCCCATCAACCTCTACTAAAGGCAGGACGTGTACACCATTCCCACCATATAAAACACGCAAAATGCCGATAAGTTACGTTTTACGCCCCTATTCAGCAGCACAAGCCGCTCATCAATACAATAAATATCAGCCCACCCACCTACTCAATGGGAACATGGCCAACCATGTGCAACTTTCACATCATGCAGGAGGGGAAACGACGTGCGCGCGACTACGACGCTGGTGAAGTTTGATTCGCACACAGGTATACGTACAATGAGATACACATTGCGCTTGACCGCGCATCAGATGCCTCGGCGTCAGGACCACGTACAAAGAGAGCAGGATAAAAGGACCGATTACCCAATATTATAGGAAAGACGTCCATATATGCAAATCGCCGAATGTCGAATTCGAGTAAAGAAAAAGGAGATTTTATGAGTCACACTACCCAGCCTGGATCCCCAGTCCTCCTCATTGGCCCTGATCGGAAAGTGCGCCTCGTGTTCCTGGAGCCAGGCAAGCGCATCCAAACCCATCACGGCATCATCCTCCATGATGACCTCATCGGTCAACCCCTGGGACGCACCGTCTACACCCACAAAGGGGAACCCTATCTCATCCTGGAGCCCTCCACCGCGGACCTCATTCAGCACCTCAAGCGCCGTACACAAATTATCTACCCCAAAGACGCGGCCTACATCGTTCTACGTTTGAACTTACAACCGGGAAAACGCGTTATTGAAGCAGGCACTGGAAGTGGAGGGCTCACCCTGACATTCGCACGCGCAGTCCTGCCACAGGGTCACGTTTACACCTACGAAGAACGGCCAGAACACCAACGTTTAGCAAGACAGAATCTTCGCGCCCTGGGATTGGAAGAATTCATAACGTGGCATGTGAGAGATATTCGAGAGGGATTTCTTGAACGCGATGTCGATGCCCTCTTTTTGGACGTCCGTACCCCCTGGGAGTATTTACCCCAAGTAAAGGAAGCACTAAAACAGGGGGGATTTTTCGGCTCTCTGGTCCCAACGGTGAACCAAGTCAGCGCCCTAGTAGACGCATTACACCATCACAACTTTGTGCTAGTGGAAATAGAAGAACTCCTATTACGTCCCTACAAGCCCATTCCCGAGAGACTACGGCCAGAAGACCGCATGATCGCCCATACCGGATACCTGGTCTTCGCCCGTACTGCTGACGAAAATGCTTCGCCCTGGGTAGGACCATCCCTGCGTCCTACCGCGGCGCGCAAAGCCCAAAAGGGAGAAACGCCCCCCCAAGCATCCGGCTAAGATCTCACACGCACATGCCACACTCGTTCTCGACATATCTGTTGCAAGGACAACGGCGGCAACTCCCGCGTCCGCCCACGTGGCCAGTGGAGCAGCACCAACTCGTTTAGATCATGATACCGCAAGACATCCGGAGGCAACCATAAGGCCAACTCGCGGGACCATCCACTCCACCACTGCCCCACCATGACACCATTTAAAAATGCCCACACCCATTCCCCGACTTCCCCCAACGGTAACCCTATCTGCACCCAGACATTGTCCGGCAACTCAAGATAAAAGCGCGCTTGATGCAACCAAAAAGCCGCCGCCCCACTGTCCGCTCCGCAACGATCCAAAGCCCGAAACCTGTGACCTGCCTCCTCCACGCCACACACACCGCGACGGTAACGCCAGGCGCCCGGGACAACGTCCACATCCGGTAACGTAATAGAACCAGCGTACCTCGCAGGATCTTCGGGGGCGCTTGGTGGAACCCACACAAGCAAAGTGAGGGGCATAGGAGCCTGACGCTTGGGCAAGCGGACCGCTCGGGTACGGGGTCTGTCCAACGAGCGAAAACCGGCAACACGTTCGCCCCCAAGCCAGATGTCACAAATACCTTGCACAGAGAACTCCACCTCCTGAACCGATGGGGGAACGACCCTCTGAAACCAATGCCACCCTGCTGCTAAACCACGAGAAGTGGTGGAGATGGCCTCCCATCCACCGGGCGCCAACGGACCATCCCAGGGCTGGGACACCCATTCCAACTCAGGGAGCCGCACCCTCGGGGCTCCCCACTCCTTTGGCCCTCCCAGGCGTACCCCACCCATACCTGCCCGGCGTCCCCACACAGCCCTCTTTTGGGATTCTACCACCTCTACAACCAAGGGATGGCGATGAATGAACAACAACCCTATCGGGCGATCAGTGGAAACCTGAAGCACCCTTTTCTCAGGAGTTCCGGTCACATCCAAAACTTGTGAGGGGCCTAACATCAAGTAGGGGCGTTCGGGTGTGGGTGGCCAAATGGAATGCGCTAAGACATCATCCACGGCAACCAGGTGAAAACGTTGGGCGCCGACCTGCCATATGACCTGCCCTTGTTGCCCCGGCTCGAACACAACGTGCCAGAGCGAATCCGAAAGACGGGAAAGAGCGGATCCTGTCTCGTACACCACTTCACCGCTAAGGCGCAAAACCCACTCCGCCCCCTTGGTCACATCAAACAACCACAACTCCCCCTTGTCATCACGCTGTGTCCAGACCACATCCCCCGTAGCAATTTCCACAGTCCCTCGACCACCCAATATTGGCCACTGCACGGGCAAAAGCCACGCATCTGGACCGTTCAACCGGGCCTCCACACGCGGCATCCCCTCCCCCAACCCGAAAATAACCCTTGACTCACCTCTCGTCAACCGTCGTATGGCCAAAACATTCCCTCGTGGACCACGCCCCCAGCCAAGCACCTCCACATCGCCCTGAACCTGTACCGATGCCCTTGGTGACCAATCCATCTCGACTACACGCAAGGCGTGTCCCTGTAACGAAGTACGTTTCAACGCGCGCCATGTACTCGTAGGTTCTCCCCAAGACCGAAAAGGAGCCCCCCCGTCTAACGTAGTGCCCCACGACGGAACCGGGGCCAAGCCAGGAAGCACCCCACCCCGTGCTGGATCCCACCAGAGTGAAGAAACACCACGAGCCCACAAAGAAACAATCAACGTGCGCACAAAGGGACCGTTCAATGCCTCATGTACAGTCTCTGCCGTAGGCAAAGGGTAAGGGCGTTCCCCCTGTCCTAACCACCACCCCCACACCCGGACGGACGCGCCTGGAGAAATCCCATCAACGGACGTCCACCAGAGCGTATCGAACTCCCACTCCCCCCACTCAACATCTCGCACATCGAGAAGATGCCAACTGCCCACATCTTCTACAGGTATGGGATGCCAAAACGCGCGCAATTCTTCTTGGAGATCCGCATCAAATGCACCACCAAATGAAAGAACTACAGAAGGGGGGTCAAGTTGCGCCCGTATCGAACGCCACCAATGGATAATGGCCTGCTTCTGATCGTGGGGAGAAAGGGCCAAGATCGCATCTGGCCATCCCCAGGATGGCCAGCCCCCCGCAAACACAGGGCCTACGTGTAAAGCAAAAGGAACACCTATACGCTGCGCGGCCTGCATCCACAACTGGACGGGAGTCAAATTCAGCGGCATATTTGGATGGACCTGCGTGGCTCGCCAGGGTACGGAAAAAATCACTCGTTCCACACGAGCGCTTTGCATATGCCGGAGCATTGGCTCAATGTGTGTCTTGTCAGGACACAAAAAAGGGTGTAAGGTTGTCCATATCATAATCACTCCTCATCCTAACGAATGCACTGTTATTATGGCGAGGCAGGTATAAGCCTATGCAAAAAGACATGGAAAAAACGTTGGCGTGGGCCGTCATTGTGTTTTTAGTAGGCGTGGGCAGTGTAGCCATTGCCCTCGTCTACGGTCCTCGCGCGCTGATTTTAGGTACCACCTGTCTTGTAATGGGGGCCCTGCTCTTCACGCTGGTATGGGGGATATTATCCTTAATCGAACGCTGGGTCAACCGGGAAGAATAAAAGAGCCTCCCCGCTCACGGAGAGGCTCTTTCGAGACGACAATTTCACCTCAGTATATATCTCCGATGCTCCACACAATGTTTCCCCGACGATGGCCTACATAAACCACGTTGGTGTTTGTGTTCACGGCCATCCCAAAGGGATCCTCTGCGACCTCGAGGGTGGTTATCACTCGGTTGTACGTGCCATCAATGACCGTCACGGTGTTAGAGAGAGAATTGCTCACGAAAATGTGGTTGGTCCTGGGGTTGACAACCAGGCCTCCACCTCCATCATCTCCCCCAGCATCTACGCCAATCCGGGTAATTAATCCCAAACTATCCCGTTTTGCTTCAAACACAGCCACCTGGCCCACATTTTCGCCTCCCACCACGTACAGTCGATTCGTCCTTGGGTTAAATGCTAGACTGTAAGGTTGGAGACCCGGCTTTTGCGAAAAGGGAATCACTGTCTGTGACCACAAAATGCGGAATGTGTTCATATCTATTGTCAGAATGCTCCGAGCATCCCGATGCCCCACGTATACCCTGTTAAGATTCGGGTTATAAGTCACCCCCCACATGCCCGCTACATCCGTCTTCACGGTGTGCAAAATACTGTCCGTCTCACCGTCGAGAATGACCAATGTGCTATTGCCATGTAAAGTGACAAAGATGCGGTTGCGTGCCTGGTCGACATCAAGCCAACAGGGCTCAGGACCGACGAAAATGCGTTTTAAGGGATGCATGGACTGGCCGTCTAACACGGCCACCTCACCAGAACCAAAGCAGGCCACGTATACTTTGTGGGTACGTGGGTTAACTGTGATCCCAAAAGGCTGCGCACACACGTCCACATGACCAATAACGCGCTCCGTGTACGTGTTAACGATGAATACCTGCTGGTTCTCACGGCTTACAACAAATAAGCGCCCCAAACTCTCATCAACCGCTAACCCATTCGGTGAGGACAACCCCGGAATGGGGATAGCCTCCACGACCGGTGGGGGCACTGTGGGAGTAGGTGTTGGTGTAGGCGTTGCGCTACCAGAAACGGTCGGCGTCGCTGTTGGTGTAGGGGTCCACGTAGGTGTCGGGGTGTAGGTAGGAGTAGGGGTGTAGGTGGGCGTTACTGTAGGTGTCTCTGTGCTTCCCCCGGGAGGAGTGGTAGGGTGCGGGGAAGGGGTAGGCGTTGGGGTTGCTGTCGGCAAGGGTGTGGGCGTAGGTGTAAGCGTTGGGGTCACATTAGGCAATTGTTCGGTCAATGTCACTTCATACGTCGAACAATGGGGCTGGGCAGTGTAATCCCGGACTTTAAAGTAATAGCGTCCACTGGAAGGCGCTGTCCATGTGATGCGGGATTCTAAATTCAGAGCCCCAGGAGCATCATCGTTCAAAGTAATTAACGTGCGGCCATCCTGATCATAGAGGAAGAGCACGGTATCCGTGGGGGATACCAAGTTCTGGGTCGCAATGATATATGTGGCTCCGGCCACCGCGTCGAAGTAATGCCAATCCTCATCTGCTATCACATCGAAATTGTGCAGCATGGGGGTGCCATCTTTGGGGATGGGTTTGGCATCTTCCCAACGGTCATCATCTTCGAACGCGTCGACAAAAGTACACATCGTGGTCTGTGGCTCTTCAACAATGGAGACAGCGTATTCGGAACCGGGCCCCACATTTTCATCAGAACGGGGCGTCAGGCGTAAGTAGTAGAAATCGCGATCCACAGGTATAAATGTCAACGTACCACTGCCTGTCGCCACTGTGGAAACCCCGTCCCCTTTAAACACATCCATGATAACATCGCTGTTCTGACCGATAGCGGTGACCTGAATACGGTACTGTTTGCCAATAAGGCCTTCGAACTTCACCCAATCCACATCGCCCAACGTGTGAAAGTTGTGCTGTTGAGGTGTTCCGTCCACGGCAATAGGTTTCGCCATACCGAATACATCGTCGGGCTCATACACATCCGGAGCCACAACTACACGTCCCCACCGATGTACCAGGAAGGAGATATAGAAGTAACGAACGCTGGTTACGCCGGATGTAGGTGTGGGAGTGGGCGTAGATGTAGGCGTAGGACTAGCCGTGGGGGTAGGCGAGGCGGTGGGAGTCAGAACTGAGGTGGGGGATGGCGTGGGTGTAGGCGTCGCGGTTGCGGCCAGCGTGGGGGTGGATGTAGGTGTAGGAGTGGACGTTGGCCCGGCAGTCGGAGTAGGCCCGGGGGTAGGAGTTGTGTCCGCTAGAGCGAAATCCACGTGTTCTTGCGAGAAGAAGGGATCATCTGTCACAGTAACCGGCACAGGACTATCAGATATAATGTACATCCCCACAGGAGGCAGCACGTACACGTAATATTCCCCTGGTACAAGGCCGGCAAATACATAGCTCCCATCATCCTGGGAGAAGGTAATAGAATTCAAAGGCCCACTTAGGCCCACCATAACCCCACTCATAGGCGGCTCCTGGGGATCACGCACTTTGTTGAGGTTGATGTCCCGGAACACAACCCCGCTAATCCGCCGATACGCGGCCCCTGTGGGAGTCGGTGTAAAGGTAGGTGTCGGTGTTACAGTCCCTCCCGCGGGTGTAGGAGTTGGGGTTAATGTAGGTGTAAGGGTGGGCGTCGGTGTGAACGATGGGGTAGACGTCGGCGTCCATGTAGGGGTCGGCGTCGGGGTAGATTGTGGTGCCAAGTATAAATGCCCATAACTGGCGTCACTGCTGGTTGTACTCGTCCCGACCCAAATTAGGTAATAGTCCCAATTCCCACCGTCATCATCGTCGTGGTAAGCAAAGTTAAACCCGATAACCTGTCCGGGTTCAACTTGAGTGCTCGCCATGGAGCGACTCTCGGTTGTGTTCAAATGCAGCATGGTGAAGGGGACTCGCAATTCAAACGTCCAACCATCATCAGTGCGCTGTACAGCAGGGTGAAGGGTGTTGATGAGGGTGCCAAAATCACCAATGCGTCCATCGGCCACAATAGTGAACTGATGGTCGTCCCACTTCCACGTACGCTTGTGGTCGTGATAACCGTCAATCCCCAACTCCACAGAGTCATCACGCCAGATATTGTTGTTGTCACTATCGGTGATAATTGTGTGGTCTACTATGCGTCCGGCAAAATAAAGCGCTTCCGCGTCCCACCGCACATATAAATACACTTGAGGATCATCATCCGGCGGAGGGGAGCCCGTGTTCGTCTGCACGGTCTCCGCGACAGATGCGTTCATCCTGGCCACAGGAGCCCCCCATTCATCCAAATGGCCGTCTACCACTATAGGTGTTTCCGCTGGCGGCACAAAAATCGTGTTCGGCAGGTAGAAGGTCGGCGTTGGAGTCGGAGTCCATGTAGGTGTCGCGGTGGGCCAGCCTGTTGGAGTAGGCGTTAAGGTGGCCGTTGCTGTCCACGTGGGAGTCCAAGTAAATGTGGCTGTGGGCGTGCCTGTAACCACAGGGGTTGGCGTAAATGTTGGTGTGAAGGAAGGTGTTGGGGTAACTGTGGGAGTAGGTGTCAGGGAGGGAGAAGGTGTGGGTGTTGCACTGGGCGCTCCGGTTGGCGTCCGCGTGGGGGTGGGTGTCACTGTGGGAGAAAGGGTGAATGTGGGTGTGGGACTCCAGGTGGGAGTAACCGTTGGACTGGGAGTTGGCGTCCACGTAGGAGTCCAGGTAGGTGTAAGGGAGGGGGTCCATGTGGGGGTCCATGTGGCTGTAGGAGCAGGTGTCTCCGTCGATGTTTCACACACCGCGTCCATGGACAAAAATTGGGCTACCCATGTTAAACTCGGCGTGTGGCTGGAGGAAACGGATTCCACCTGAACAGCCAACCAGGTAGTACCCGCAGGAATCGTGTATGTGAACGTCTCCAGGTCCCAATTGTACTCTTCGGTAGTGTTGCTCAAGGTGTTTTCCAGGATCTTTGTACCTGTGTCGTAAATGTCATGGTCGTCGCCGGACGCGTAACTGAATGACGGGGGAATGCCTTGTCCTGCCTCCACCCAAATAGCCGTTGTCTCGCCAGGCAAGATTCCCCCTACCAGGGTCATCAGTGTAACAACACGGGCTTCAGAAGCAGCGCTGAATTCAAATACCACAGGAAGTGTCCCCGGTCCTGATGCCGGACTTCCATGTCCTTCTGCCAAATCCTGACCACTTTGTAACATAATGCGTTTAGCTTCCCCGGACGTCGCCCGATACACCACAACTAAAGCCGCCCCATAAAGGTCGTACGTAAATCCTTCCACGCCACGTACTTGATACGTGTGCGTGCCCGAAGTCACCAAAGATGTCACATCAACTCGGTAGGTAAAATCATAGTGGAGGCTAGGAGTATCCCACGCGCTGGGACCATATTGTTCTGAGTACAACGCGGTAACGTAATGAAGGGTTCCGTCCTCCAAGAACTCAACCGTGTTATCGCCCCCGCCCACGCTCTCCGTGTCAGAACCACTCCAGTACAAATAAGCCTTAACCGGTTCTCCAGGGATTTCCAGATCAAACTGTGATACGAAAGTAGAGCCAGACATAACAAAATGTGCGCCATTGGCCACAATACCCAGGGGTTGACCTGCCGATAAACAAGTGAAATTATCATGGAGACTGAGAGGCACATCCGGGTTACCGGCATGGGTAATGGGCGAGGTCACACCGTTCAGGACGATAAGCACTATGACCAACAAACTCAACACTATGACAGTAGACGGCAAGCCGGCAAAGAGGGACGCCTTCCCCCCACGTCTGCCAGACTTCCGTTGTAATTCCGTGGTCATTATCTCAGCCTCCTCTTGAAATCGAATACACCCGAGGGAACGCGATCATACCCCGAGTCGTCCACACGCTCTAGGAGTATAGACGTCCTTCACAAGTGGAAGTTGCGGGCATCCCACGAGACCACGGGAGACTTCCTGTCAGTCCCCGTTGTGAACTTACTTGTCAAACAGCCTTTGGCCTCATGTATCTCCGTCGTCCGCCCTGAGCAGTGCTACACGCAGAACGGCTAGTCTACCCCTGAAGGTCCAGAGGTAGACTAGCCCATCCGTAGGCATATAAAACGTGCACTTACGTATTCGTCACCGGGCAGTGACAAAGGGAACGAAATAACGCCGAGCAGCACTGACTTGCACAGTAGCTGATACTGGGCCGAACCACGCGTGTTGGTCGTTATACCCCACCGCGTCCAGCCAGTAATACCACGCACCGGAGGAAGGCGGGGTATCCACTACCTGGTACGACGCGTAAGGAATACCCTGTGCCGCCACCATCTCCTCGGTTACCCGCGTAAGTTCGCCTTCAGGGGATGCAGAGCGGTACACATGATATCCCAATACCCCCTGTTCATCACGTACAGTCCAAGAAACCACCATATCGTGTCCACTCGGGGTCACGTTAAAGGCGATAAGACGTACGTTTGTGGCGGAAATAAAGCCGAAATTCACGTTCAAAACTGACGAATCCACAACGTCAACACGCTGTTGGGTTGGAGTGGTGGGAACATAACCGGTGGGTGAAGTCACTGTTACGGTGTACGTTCCTGGTGGTACAGACGTGAACGCGTATCGGCCATCATTGTTCGTCTTCACAGTGGACAGGGGACCATTGGCATCGCTCAACGTTACATCCACGTTGCCCAACCCGGCCTCGCCGCTCTCATACACCTGGTTGGCATTCGTGTCCACAAACACGATACCTTCCACACTGTATGTTGAACCAACATCGCTGATAACCGAAACAGCATTATCATCCGGATGCGCATCAGCACTTCCACTACCCACAACCACCCGGTTGACAACTGGCGTACCCGGTGAAGTGTTGGGATCAACCTGGGCTACCACAGTGATGGTGATAACCGTTCCCGCGGGCAATTCTGGGGTACGCCACACATAGGTGGTACCAGACTCTAGTGTCAGAGGATGTCCTTCTGACTGCCAGGAGACCGGAATTAAAGCGCTGGGCAAGGTATCTGTAATGACGACATCATACGCGGTCACCTGGCCCTCATTACGCACTGTTATCGTGTAGGTCAACGTGTCCCCAGGTTGAACATTTCCGGTTGGAGACACCACCTTGGTGGCGTTCAAATCAGGTAAGGGCACCTGGATCTGCATTGCAGGATCACCAAATAAGGTGTATGTCTCAATCAGGTCCTTGAAGAGACTATCACTTTCGTAAAGGAGTCGCTTTGCGTACAGGACAGCATCCCCAATTGTCAGGATGCCTTTGTGGAACACCGCGTCAAAGAACCCGTTGTACAAGAGCATGTGCCCCGTAGCCACCCCCAACCCGGTGGGTCCCCATGAGGCCACGGCCCCTGTGGGCTTCCCATCATCATCGAGGGCCCGGACAACGGATTCGCTAAGAGCACTTTGGGTGATGTCGTGAAACTGACCTTCCAGACACGTCATGGGCAAGAACACTGGCCAAGATCCTGCGTTGTGCAAGTTCGGCAAAGTGTAAATGTCAAACACATCAGAACCAGACCATTTCCACGTTGTGGAATGCCCGTTATATGTGACAAATGCCGCTCCGTTATTGATGGCTGTGACAAGCGCGTCCTTAACGCTATTCCCTGTGGGATAGGGTACATTCCCCGGTGAATACTCATCCTGAAGGTATAACTTTATACGCTCGTACTCATCAGGTATTTGACCTTCCATGTGCACGAACCACGGATCCTCTCCCGCAGTTCGCGTCATACCAGCCAGCACACCACCAGGCTCAAAGTTAGAAGCGTCCACCTCTATGATATAGTTGGCCTTATCTAGCCCGTCGAAACCATACCACCCATGTTCCACGTCTGAGGTGTTGGGGTTATCCCCAGTGACTACAGTAGCCACTTTCACATCACCAGCAGAAAGCGTCTCGTTGAGATCTGCATCCTTCCAAAGGTTGACCACCACCCCGTCAATCCCCGTCTCACCGTTATCCATCCACGCGTCCCCGTCCGCGTCGTTCCAAATCGTGCCTCCAATGAACCCTTTCCGATCAACACTTTGGGTGGAGACAACGGCCAAGGGTTGCAAATCGGCATATCCCGTCTTCTGCCGAGTAAATGAGGACTGCGCGTTGGAGAGGAGAGTGTTGTTGTGGTACCCAAGGTTGAAGCCGGAGCACCGCTGTTGCCCAGCCACTTCGTCGGAATGACAAGTGAAGGCACCGGCATTATCGTTCTTGTCGGACACAAAAATGGCCCGTAAGTTGGCTCCATTTATTGGCGGGGTGTCAGCACACCGAGTATCTGTGGGGTTCTCATAACAGATAATGCGCTTAACCATGCCCTCTGCTTCTTCTGTTGAGTTCACCGGCAGGCGGCCAATGGCCATAAAGGGCATCGCGTGTTTCTGACACTCCATTGCATTGGGGTTCTCGTTGGTCCGCTCCCCTGCGACAAACCGGTTATCCGCCGCAGTCTCCCCCAGGAAACAGTCTACAAGGTCCAGGTAGGGAGGGATGTACTGTTCATTCGGGTGCACCAGGTAGTTCTTGTAATCGTAATGGCCATCACCAATGAGGACGACATAACGCGGTGCAGGGGGTGTCCAGTAAGTGTGCGCATATGCCAGAAAGCGACGAATAGCCTCTGGATCCAGCAACCCACCGCTGAACTCATCGTACACGTCTTGAACATCCACAACCATGGTTTGCAGGCCGCTAAAACTGGCCCGGTGGGCGGCCAGTTCCTGGGCCTGATCCATAAATGCATGGTGTGTAATAGCAATCCAATCTGCCCGATTGGAAGTATCATGCAAGTGTGATGGAGTATCCAGCACAATGCTGGCCGGGCTCAAAAAGGCGGGCTCTGCTGCGGCAAAGTACGCTCGGTTGCCGTCGGATGCATCCTGGAAAGTTAAGGAATACGCGCCATTGTCAGAAGCAACTTGAGCGTGCGTAAGCAGCACCGGATGTTGTACATCGGAAATGTCGAACAGCAGGATGACATCGGACGTAAATCCCGTCACCGTTGGCTTCCACGTTCCGGCTGTGTCCAAAGTGAACCACGCACGATTTTCATCCGCTTGATAAACGTCATAAAATTCTAATTCCAGCCAGTTAGTTAACCCGCGGTCCTCGTTCACTCCCGCAATATCCAGTGGGATATGATAGGAAATGACGTTCGTGCCTGTTAGAAGCAAACTCTGCGAGAACGTAAATTCCCCGGTAAAGGCGTCCATTCCATCCCAATAAGCATCCCCAACAAAAGTACCGTTCACGTAAAATTGTGCGTGGTGATCCGGGGACGCGCTGTAAGAGGTCAGCCCGCGCAGGCGAGGACGCAGTAATGCTGTATGGGTGTTGGTGTCTAAATGCGATAGGGTAAAGGAGTATTCATTCGTATCATTCGCAAAACAGAAATTCGGGTTGGGACATGGGAACGCATAATAACTTTCCCAGTACCAATGATCGGCCCCGGCTTCCATGGGAACATCACGCCGGTATTCGTGATTCTCCTCCAAGTGCAGCAGACGTCGGAACGGAGGCGGAGGAGAAGCCGTGCCTGGAGTAACGTCCCGTTGCTCCATTCGCAGGCCTTGCGCTCCCCCATACGTTAACCAGTACACATTTGGGTCCTGATAACGCGTCCGAGCCATACGACCGTAGAAGAAAATCGCATCGCCCGGGTCAAATGAACCGTCTGCTTCGCCGGTTACATAAATGGCTATTTCTGCATTCTGCTCCCAAACCTTAAACGTGCGAGGATCCACAGTGTCTACAGGGACGCCCACCGCTGCTAAATCGTCCCGGGTCAGTCGATAGAGGCCGTCCTCGGCCACCACCATTTTGTAACTTGTGCCTGTGGCTGGAATGTCCGCGGCAATGGCAGATTCTACCCCAGCCTGAACCCCTGCCACCACCGGAGTTCCCATCATTGACCACAGGAAAACGACAAGAAATCCCACCCAAAACCCCACGGATCCTATGCGTCGCATGTACACATCCTCCTACTTATGCTGTTACACAAACGGGCGGTCACGGATACATTACCGTCACCGCCCAGTGTACAAAATCCCAACGTGTTTGTCTATCACCCCTTAGTCCTACCTGAGGAGTTATCTCCTTTGCTAACTCGCTCCGCTCGCCAAAAGGGGCAGATTCCCCGCAGGGAACCTGCCCCATCAGAACTTTGCTAGTGAGATACAAAGGGAATGAAGGTGCGGAATCCGCCCTGGACACCTGCGCCAGGATCCCACGTGGACGGAACGCTAACCGACCACGGTCCCAGGATTTCCTGGCCGGGATCCGCTACCAGACGGTATGCATAGGAGAACCCTGGCTGGACATGGGTATCTACGACCGAGTAGAGCGCTCCATGGCCCTGAGCAGGCACTGAAGCAATGTCCTCCCACGCCCCAGAACGACCGCTCATTCGCTGGACACGGAAGACTTCAATACCGTCTTCACTTAACGTGCGCCACGTTAAGCGGACCCCTTCCGCTTCCACCTGTGCGTTGAAGGAGAGCAACTGCACAGCCGTGGGTGAGATGAAACCAAAGTCCGCATCTTCTACATTGTCACCCGAGGAGAGTGTGCGAGAGACCTCGGTGGGCGTTGTCGGTGTATAGCCGGACGGAGTTTCCACCCGCACGGTGTACGAACCAGGCAACAAATCGGTGAAGTGATAGATGCCGTTCGTACCCGTTTGCGTAGTAGCAATCAACGTGTTCGAACTGTTGTACAGGTTAACCGTGACGTTTTCAAAGCCATCCTCACCGGCATCCTGCACACCATTACCGTTGGTGTCCTTCCAGACCCGATCACCAATGGTAGCCGGCCGATATAAACCCGCATCCCAGGTGTGATCGGTCTCGCCGGAAACCAGGCTTGTATGGGCGGTGACCCCCGTTGTTCGATCCGCATCGCTATCCACTGTATCATCGTTGCCCTGGTCCTTCAGGGTAATGGCGTACCCGGAAGGCGGCTCGAACTCCAGGTAATATGTGCCCGGAGGCAGGTTGGTGAACTCGTACACACCGCCCGTGCCGGTGGTGGTGGTTGCAGAGGTATCATCTGCGGTGCCGAACGTGCCATCCGGACCGGCGCCGTAAAGGTGGACTGTAACATCAGCAATACCGGGCTCGCCAGCGTCCTGAATGCCGTTTCCGTTTACATCCTCCCACACGAAGTTACCGATAGCAGCCGGACGATAAAGGCCAGCATCCCAGGTTAAATCGTTCTCTCCCTCGGAAAGCGTTGTTACAACCGTCTTACCGGTGGAAGGATCAGCATCACTGTCAACCGCGTCGTTTGAGCCCTGATCTTTGGCTGTAATTTGATAACCCGAAGGCGGTGTGAATTTGACGTAGTAGTCGCCTGGGAACAGGTGCTCAAACAGGTAGTGGCCGCCACCAGTTGTCGTAGTAGTAGCCTGAAGCACATCGTTGTTATCGTACAGTTGAACAGTGACACCATCCAAGCCGGGCTCCCCAGCGTCCTGGATGCCGTTTCCATTCGCATCAAGCCACACCAGGTCTCCCAGGCTGGCCGGCGTCAGGATAGCCACATCGGCAGTATCACTGTCCTCCGGTACCTGATCACCATTTGCATCCTGAGCCCCACTCACAGTCGCTGTGTTGACTGTCGTGCCGGGCGTTGTGGAAGCCAGAGCCGTGAAGGAAAGGGTTACAGATATGGAGTCGCCCGGCGCTAAGGAGCCCGAACCTGTCAGGTCATCCCAGGAAAGCGAGCCATTGTTGGTGGTATCGGGTGAGGGCGTAGCCGATACGAACTGCAACTTCGCTGCATCATATGTATCAGCCAACGGAAGCACCGTAATGGCCGTGTCACCCGTGTTCTCCACGGTGATGCGGAATTGCACCGTATCCCCCACAAGGACAGGACTGTTCGACAGACGCTCTTTAGTTACTTCAATCCGCGGATTGGTCGTAATCAGCGTTTGATCATCGTCACACACGTTGTTTGGATGATCTCCGTTCACGTCTGTCGCGTTGTTAACACACGCGGTGTTTGTCAGCGTATCAGGATTGCTGGAAGCCACGGCTGTGAAGTGAACCTGGAAGGAGATGCTGTCCCCAACATCCAGGTTGTTCGATCCGGTCACGTCATTCCATGCGAGTGTGCCCGCGCCTTCGTTCACGGAATCCGGCGTTATTGTTGCAGAGGCAAAGTCCAGGTAAGCAGTCGGGAAAGTGTCAGTCACCGGAACAGTGGTCAACACGGTATCCCCACAGTTGCTCACTGTAATGCTGTACACCACATCCGAATTCAAGGGAGCCGTGCTATCGCTGGTTAAGGTCTTCTCAATGGAGACACAAGGAGCGGTGACTTTCACGTAGGCCGTGTCCGTTTGGTCGCCCAGTGTCTCATTGTTTTCATCCACCACATTGCTGGTTGTTGCCGTGTTGGTGGATGGGCTCCCGCCGGTCGACGCAGTAGCCTGTAATACTACGTCTACATTGATACTATCACCAGGGTTGAGGCTGTTGCTGCCGGTGATATCCGACCAACTAATCGTGCCACTACCCTGGGTGTAACTGTAGCCAGATATCGAGGCGCTAACAAAGTCAAACTTCGAATCATCAAAGGTATCCGTCAACGGAATGGTGGTTAAAGTCGTATCGCCGGTGTTTTGGACGGTGATCCGATACGTAACCTGCTCCCCGACGACAATGACATCATCTGGATCTGCCGGGGAAATGCGCGTCTTCGTCAGGACATAGGCGGGGTTGCTAATTTCTACCGTGTCGTTATCACTGGCATCAGGAGCCGTCTTGTTATTCTGGTCAGTCGCTCCAGATACTGTAGCCGTATTTGTGGTCACATCACCAGGCAAAGATTGAGTTCCGGCAATGGCTGTGAAGGTGACGGTAATGGTCTTTGTTTGCCCCGGATCTATATCCCCTAAAGCGGTGGTGATGTCATTCCACACCAGCGTGCCAGAAGATTGGCTATCCGGTGTGACGCTCGCGCTGGCAAATTGGAGATAGGTCGCATCATAGGTGTCGCGCAGGGGCACTGTCTCCAATCGGGTATTGCCCGTGTTGGTCACGTCGATGCGGAAGACCACATTGTCCCCATTGTGCACCAATGCCGCGGAAGTGCGGGTCTTCGATACAGCCACCTTGGGACAAGCAGCGCGCATTTCAAAGGTCTCGGCCAGCCAATGCACATAATCCCCGTTGTCGTCCGGCGACTGCACCTGCACAATAACCCACTCCGCGCCGGCAGGTACAGTAATGGTGTCATCGTACGTGGTCATGTACGCGCCGTCTTCCGCGGCGGGAATGGTCTTCACAATGGCGTCTGGGTTGTTGTAAATGTCACCGGAAGGTGGGGTGCCATTACCAACCAGGTAGTAGACTTTTGTGCCATCTGTGTTTGTTCCCGTGCCGCCAACAATAGTCGTCAGGCTCAGGGTACGTGCCTCAGCAGCAGGCAGAAAATCAAAGCGAATAGGCGAAATGCCCTCACTCTCCGGCGGCGAAGAGGAACCCTGGGCAATGTCCATGCCCTCCCACGTTTCCACTAACGTTGGATTCGCTACAGCAGAATCCTGGTAGACCACTACCAAAGCCGCGCCGTAGGGAATATCAAACTGATTCGGATCGCCAGCGAAGGGATCCGTGAACGTGTAGTCTGTTTTGGTCGGACTCACCAGGTCTGTCACGTCCGCTCGATAGGCAAATGCGAAGTTATTGGTGGACCAAAACGCGGGGCCACCAATTTGCTCAGTATGAGCATCCCCAGCGTTAAAGGTGGAACCTTCAAACTGAATCGTCCCATCCCCGCCATCAAAGGGGTCTTTACCCGTCCAGTACAGGTATGCTTTGTACACAGTGGCCGTGTTCGGCAGTTCCAGGTGAATCGTGCCTTCAGACTTACCTGCCATCCCCACACCGGCTACTGCCACTTGATAGGGGGTGGCATCTGTACATTGGCCTACACTCAAATATTCCTCTAAGGGGGTGTCGGTATTGCCTGCCCACACGTGTTGGGGCATGGCCACTAACACAAGGCCAATGATAAGAACAAAACTGAGAACAAGATACCGCACATAGTTGACTCCCCGTGTACGCATGTTTTTCACCTCCATTTCCACATGTTGTCTCTTGCACGGTGTGGGGTCGCCACCGATAGGTGCCACGCATCAGAATGATGCAAATAAACGTACATAATGGCTCTGGTATAGAGTTATCAAAGTCACATCCACCTACAGTATAGCCTTTGCCAGGGGAGATCCACCTTACAATTCGCTGACAATACATCCAGGAGTAAACACGCGAAACCGGCGGAAAGAATCTTGGGGGAACCTCTGTTAGACCAATGAACCGCACGTCTACGTACTAGACTGCCGATTACAATAAATCGTCGGCTACGCGTAAGAATGTATCCACAGCACGCAACGAAGAGGTTTTCTGAAGCGTAATGCCCAAATGTTTGAGGGGAACATCCAACAAATTGTACATTAACGTTGTCCGCACCTCAACGCGACGAGGGCGGGAGCCCCGTTCCCACATGAGTTGAAGTACATGTCCGGGAATACGCTCGTACATTTGTCCCAAACCCTCTTTAGCGGATAGGACTTCTCCCTCTAAGATATAACCGGTTTTGGCTTCGCCCACAATGAAAATATACGGAATGTAAGGGCGTTCCCGCTTTGTATCACGTACCCCGGTAACCCCCATAAATACATCCACCTGCCAAATTTCCGTGGATTGCGGTAACGTCTGTAATTCCTGCAAGAACTCTTCAGGAAGATCCGGAGATAAGACCCAACCATCCCAGGGCAGTGGCTTCACGTACGCTTCATCCCACAGGATACCCTCCTCAGTAAGTCGCGGGACACGGGTCAGTAAGCGCCGTTCATCCTCAGGATGAACTAAAATGTCGGGGCCTTCCACCTGTACTCTGGGAGCAACTTCCATAATCTGAGTGAGCACATGGGTTAGAAAGCGGACGTTGGAGGCAGTCAGATACCAGGGATAGTAACCTGGGGAGAAACGCCGAAATAAAGGCCAGGCGCCACGGCCCCGAAATCGAAGTCCTAACGACCGAATAAGACGCAGGTCAGCAGAAGACAAATCCTCACGATCCGCCCAAACTGCCTGGAGGAAGGGAATGGTCAAAGCCACCTCCACAGGAACATCCCCTGTGGTTCGCACGAATTCCCGCAAGCGTTGAAAACCATACCACCCCTCTCCACCCAAGTACACGAGCACTCCCAACGACTCCCCCGATGCCCCCATAATGTTCACATATCCGATATCCGCGGTTTCAGGATCCTGCACCGCAAATACCATCTCTTCGCTCATCCATTGCCAGGGCGCTAACTCACGAACGCGGATGAACGCGTCGTACAAGGCCCGCCATTCCTCTAAGGTGGGCTCCTCCTCCTGCTCAAGAGAGGTCTTATCCTTGTCCATCATCCTTCCTCCACATCACCCGTCACTACCCTAGGGTGTCAGGTTGCAGCGTTTGAGTCCTTGTAACGCAGGTTGCGATTGTGGGTTTTCGGCCAATGCTTTGCGCAACCAGGGTTCAGCTTTCTGACAGTCGTCCAAAAACACGTAGGCCAAGCCTATCATGTAATACACGGGCTCCTTCCCTTCGCCCAATTCTACAGCCTTAGTTAACACTTCTATGGCACCTTCATAATTTCGGCGTACATAATACACAGTTCCCAGGTGTACATAGGCCGGGCCGTATGTCTTGTCCAGTTCCAGAGCTTTTTCCAATTGCACCATGGCCTTTTGTGGATCACCAGCCAGAAAGTACGCCCATCCTATAGCATCCTGCGGTGCTGGATCATTAGGACGAATATCACGAGCCTTCTGAAACATCGCGATGGCTTTATCGAAATCGCCAAGGGCTTGATAATTACGTCCAGCAGCAATGTAAATGTAGGCAAGGTTCGGATTAATTTCTGTGGCTTTTAAATAAGCCTTGATGGCTTTCTCGTATTCTCCTCGTATTTCCAACACATATCCGTAATTCCGCCAGATAAAAGGATCCTGCTTGTCCAGGGAGATGGCTGTTTCCGCCTCCTCCAAAGCCCGATCCCAATTGCCCATGTCCGCGTACACTTCTGCTAAGTAAGCATGAGCCTGGGCATTGTTAGGATCCAGGTCAACGGCCTCCAGCGCTTTCTCAATGGCCTCGTCATACTTCCCATTCCAATCCAATGTCATGGCCAGGACAGCCAAGTACGTAGCGTTGTCCGGATCAAGGGCCACAGCCTTGCGGGCCATCACCAGTGCTTCTTCGGTTTGACCAGCAATTGTGAGTAAACGAGCCAGCCACGCGTACGCGTCCGCGTTTGTGGGTTCTAGTTCCACAACATGCCGATACGCGTCAATGGCATCCTCAAGACGTCCGGCTTTGAACGCGTCCTCTGCATCTGCCAACCAGGCCAGCGAAGTCCGCGTAGGAGTGGGCGTGGGCAACGGGGTAACGAATGGATTACGCAAAAATTCAGGATGGGTGTTCCGAGCCCAGTAAAGAAGTCCTGCTGCTAATATGGCTAAAATCACATAGCGAAACCATCCTCGCCGTCGCCGTCGCGGACGCCAATCCCGATTGATGTACATGGTTACATCCTCACCTATTCGGAACGTGCATCGGGGATATCCTGCCGTACGGAGGCAATAATCTCAAGCATGATGTCATGTAATAGCCCATTACTAGCGACCAAGGTAGACATACCAGGGACCCAGGAGTGTCCTTCATAGTCCGTAACCTTGCCCCCTGCTTCGACCACCAACAAGGAACCGGCTGCCCAATCCCAGGGCTTTAATTTCTGTTCCCAATACCCATCCAGGCGACCATCCGCCACCCAGGCCATGTCTATTGTGGCGGCACCAGCACGACGAAGTCCCTGCGTCCGTACGAGGAAGGCAGCAAATTCTCGAAGGTTATTATCCACACTGGTCGCTTTATCATACGGAAAACCCGTGGCAATAAGGGCTGACTGCAAATCCTCGACCGAAGAAACTCGCAAAGGCCTTGGATGTTTCTCTGTTTCTGACTGAGTCCATGCACCGAGCCCACGTACAGCCCAGTATAACCTCCCGTGTCCCACATCATATGTCACACCCAACAAAACCTCT
Source organism: uncultured Anaerolineae bacterium (assembly GCA_964402285.1). Taxonomy (GTDB): domain Bacteria; phylum Chloroflexota; class Anaerolineae; order JAADDB01; family JAADDB01; genus CAYPUG01. The sequence goes on from CAYOAZ010000014.1 coordinate 109,218, forward strand.
TCGCCTTCGACTAATGCTAAGGATACACCGAAAATGGGTAAACGATGAGCAAAGTTTGTTGTTCCATCCAGGGGATCAAATATCCACCGACGTTGTCCGCCCTTGTGCGCTCCAGTCTCCTCGCCGAGAATAGCATCCTCTGGAAAACGTTCTCGAATGCGCTGTAACAGGAGCCTTTCCGAGGCTACGTCCGCTTCGGTAACCAAGTCCACAGCACTGCTTTTACGCTGAATACGGTGGACCCCTTGCTCATAATATGTACGCAAGAGGGTTGCAGCTTCGCGCACAACATTTTTGGCAAAAGCCAACTCGGGTTCCAACGTGCCCGATATCATAAGCGCCTACTTCCCCCTATGATGAATGATGGACCGCGGGCTATTCTACGGCATCCTGACCCAAAAGTCCAACCCGTTGCCGTAAAAGGCCCCTACATGCTACAATGGGTTACGCAAGTTCTGTCCCCCAGATATACGACCCACACAGGGAGGGTGAGATGCGCTCATATCCTGTACTTGGAATGCTTCCGCAGTTTAGCCGAGATCCAGTAAACACGTTGGTGCGTCTAGCCCAGGAACAAGGTGGAGTCGCTGTTCTCCCTTTAGGCCGGCGCCGATTGTACGTCATTACTTCCCCCAGTGGGGCCCAACACGTGTTGAAAGATAATGCTTCAAACTACATCAAAGGACGCACCATGGATGTGCCGCGTCCCCTCTTGGGGGAAAACCTCGTTAGTGCGGAGGGAGAGTCGTGGCGTCGGTTGCGGCGGCTAGTGCAACCCGCGTTTAGTCGCCGGCGCCTTTTTGACCTGATGGACACAATGGTCGCCACAGTGGAAGCGTTCTATCCTAAGTGGGATGCTATTGCTCAACGACAAGAACCAGTGGATGTCGTTCCATTAATGATGGAAATAACTCTGGCTATCATTGCGCGCATTATGTTCTCTGTAGACATCCTGGAGGAAGAAGAGCGATTGTTAAGTGCCTTCAATACAGCGATGCATGCCCTGAATCGCATTGCCTGGAGTCCCTGGCCTCGCCTATCGTCCCTTTATGTGCGTTCTCTCCCATCGTTCCGTCGGGCTAAAGCCACGTTGGACGATGTCGTTTATCGTATTATTCGCACGCGTCAAAAGGACAAACCCGAACGTTCAGACCTGCTCACAATCCTCATGGAGGCGCGAGATCCGGATACGGGAGATAGGCTGAGCGTTGAAGAACTGCGAAACCAGGCGCTCACCGTTTTTTTAGCCGGCCATGAGACTACAGCATTGGCTTTAAGTTGGACCTGGCACCTGTTAGGAACCCATCCCGAAGTGGAACGCAAACTGCGCCAGGAAGTAAACAGTGTCCTGCAGGGCCGTCCCCCAGCACGAGAGGACGTAGAACAGTTACACTATACTCGAATGGTTATTGACGAAGTCCTTCGGTTATATCCTACGGTGTGGGTCACAGCACGGGACACAGTAGCCGAGGATATGGTGGATGGGGTGCGAATTCCCCCAGGGGCACGCGTGATTGTCAGTCCTTATGTGACTCACCGAGATCCTCACCTCTGGCCAGCCCCCGAAGCGTTTGACCCAGAACGATTCCGCGATGGGGTGCCCAGGGATCTTCCTCCCTTCGCGTACTATCCTTTCAGTGGTGGCCCCCGAAAGTGCCTGGGATATGTTTTGGCCCCACTGGAAATGACTATTGTCCTCACCCTTCTAACTCAACGGTATAGGCTAGAACGCGTACCCGGATACCCAGTACGTCCACGACCAATACTGACATTACGTCCGCACCCTGGGGTATACGTGTGGATCCGGAAACAGAGTTGAAAGTTCAATATGTACTAAGTACGTTGCATGACTACAGTACAATTAAGGCAGAGCACCCTATTTCTAGGGAAGCGAGCGTTCACAATTATGAACGAGGGAAACTGGAAGGGGTAACGTGAGTGGGTTATCATACGTCTCAATGCATGACAAAGACGACATGCCAACCCCCGTGGGAGCGATGACATCATGGAGCGAACGTTCTACGTGGCAATTGAAGGACCGATTGGTGTGGGAAAGACAACACTGGCCCGTATTCTCAGCAAGGCGCTAAACACCGAACTTCTCCTGGAAGTGTTCGAGGAGAACCCCTTCCTGGCTAAGTTCTACGAGGACCGGGAACGCTATGCGTTCCAAACGCAAATCTTCTTTCTGCTGAGTCGTTATCGCCAACAAAGCGATGTGATTCCCCGGGTGCTTCAACATAGCCCCCTGGTCTCTGATTACCTTTTTGCCAAAGACCGCATTTTCGCTCATCTCAACCTACGAGGGGATGAACTGGCTGTTTACGAGCAATTACACCAGGCTCTAGCTGTTCATATCCCTGTGCCCGATCTGGTTGTATACCTGAAAGCCAGCACGGACGTGTTAATGGAACGGATCGCTTTTCGCGATCGTCCTTATGAGCGAAATATGTCCCGCCAATACATTGAGGACTTACGTGCAGCCTATGAGAGGTTCTTTGCCACTTATAGAGAGGCACCGGTCCTGACTATTGACACTAATCACCTTAATCTTGTCTCTAATATGGAGCACAGAGCCCAAGTCATTGGCAAAGTCAGGACGGCATTGAAGGAAGGAATTGTAGAACGTCCATTGCCAGGAATGCTGCCCGAAGTCCAATATGCGAAGGAAGAACGGCCGTTAATTACAGCACGACGTCGGTTGGCTGATTTTCAAGCATGGCATAGAGAATTGGATAAGGAAAAGGGATTTCACGACGATTTATACGCGAATTTGTTGGGGTTAGTAGACGAATTAGGAGAATTAACACGCGTTGTCCGCAATATTCGGTATCGTGAGCAGCGATTAAGAAGTCAATTGGGTAATACAGAAGAGGCTTTGCAACAGGCTCTAAGAGAACACATTGAAGAATTGGGAGAGGAACTGGCCGATATGTTGGCGTACCTGCTCAAATTGGCCAATAGTGCGAATATTGATATGGAAACGGTATATGTGGAGAAAATGGAACACAATTGGGAACGAACATGGGGGACAACATGAGTAATGGTCGATGGTTTATCGCTATTGCCGGTAATATAGGGGTTGGAAAATCTACACTCACAGAATTGTTGAGTAAACGATTGGGATGGGAGCCGTACTTTGAGGCTGTAGACGAAAACCCTTATCTTGCAGACTTTTACCAGGATATGGAACGGTGGGCATTTCATTCGCAGATTTTCTTCTTGAGCCGCCGATTACGCCACCATTATGAACTATTACAACGAAGGCACTCAGTAATCCAGGACCGAAGTGTGTACGAGGATGCGGAAATATTCGCCCGAAATCTTTACCTCCAAGGACATATGAATGAACGAGATTACCGGGTATATCGCGACCTGTACGAGACTGTGGTGGCTGTATTGCCCCCACCCGATTTAGTGGTATACCTGAGAGCCTCTGTTCCCACATTGCAGGAACGCATTCGACGGCGCGGCCGAGATTATGAGCAAAGTATCGCTCCCGAGTACTTGGAACGTTTGAATGCACTCTACGAGGATTGGATCACTCACTTTAATTTGTGCCCTGTGCTCACTATACCTGCAGACCGCTTAGATTTTGTGCGCTATCCGGCTCACTTGGATATGATCGTGCAACGAGTACAAGAACGCTTAACCGGTAAAGAAGTACTGGTGTTGCCCAATAACGGCAACGAAGGGGAGAACCATGGACACTCGTGAGAAATGGACGGTTGTCTTCCTTGGATTACTGTTGGGAGCAGCGACCGTTCTTATCCTCGTCGTAGCCGGCATGTACATCGCCACCCAGGGATGGTCCCATGCGGCCGCCCCAACACGGTGGCACCCTATCACGCCGACGCCGACTCCCCAAATTACGCCTACACCCACTCCTTCCCCTACCCCAACACCACGGCCCGAAGGGTTGTACATTGGCGGCCGGGCGAAAGTGGTCAGCCGAGTCGGGGTACGTATGCGTAAAACTCCCGGTTACAAGGGTAAGCCTGCCAATGATGTAGTTATTGTCGTACCTCCTAATACCACCCTGGACGTGATCGGCGGCCCTAAGGAAGTAGATGGTTTACGCTGGTGGCAAGTCCGCTGGGGTAAACATGAGGGCTGGATGGCCGAGTTTTCAGCAGGAGGGACTCGGCTCCTTGGCCCTTCCCCTTAGACGCTAATGACGGAAATGGCGCACACCGGTGAAGACCATGGCCAGCCCCAGACGATTGGCCGCGGCAATGACGTCCTCATCCCGTTTGGACCCACCCGGCTGAACCACGGCGGTGATGCCTGCTTCGGCCGCAACTTCCACGCCGTCTGGGAAGGGGAAGAACGCGTCTGAGGCCATGACCGCGCCCTGGGCCCGTTCTCCCGCTTTCCACGCGGCCATACGCACTGCATCTACCCGGCTCATTTGTCCCGCGCCAACACCTACGGTGGCCTTGCCACGCGCAAAGAGAATCGCGTTGGATTTGACGAATTTCACCGCGCGCCAGGCAAAAAGGAGGCTTTCCCATTCCTCGGAGGTGGGCTCTCGCTCGGTCACCACCTTCCACGTACTGGGGTCTTCCACAAGTTGATCGGGCGTTTGAACCAACCACCCCGCAACGGTGCTTCGCCATTGCAGCCCGCGCACATCCGGCGCGACCGCGCGCAGAAGGCGCAGGTTACGGGATTTACGGCGCAGAAGTTCCAGGGCCACGGGAGCGAAGTCAGGGGCGGCAATGACTTCAATAAACAGGTCCCGCATCATCTGGGCTGTTGCCAGGTCCAAAGGGCGGTTAACCGCGATAACGGACCCGAACGCGGAGATGGGATCAGATGCCAGGGCCAGTTCGTAGGCCTGGGCCAGGGTGGACGCTGAGGCCAGCCCGCAAGGGGTGGTGTGTTTGATAATGGCGACAGTAGGCTCATCAAAGTCCTGAGCCGCCCGCCAGGCTCCGTCCAGGTCCAGCCAGTTGTTGTAGGACATCTCCTTGCCGTGGAGTTGTTCGAACGCGGGGGAGGCACCGATGGGCAGGTAAAGTCCTGCTCGCTGGTGGGGGTTTTCACCATACCGCAGGGACGCTACCTGACGCAGGAAAATAGGAGTACGTGCGTCCAGGGATGCGGTATCCGAAAGAGCGCCCAGGTAGGTGCTAATGGCCGCGTCGTAGGCCGCGGTGTGACGGAAGGCTTTCACCGCGAGGCGGCGCCGTTCTTCCTGGCTGAGCCCTCCCGCGCGCAGGCGTTCTTCCACCCACGCGTAGTCCGCGGGGTCACACACCACAGTGACATAGGAGAAATTCTTGGCTGCGGCCCGCAGCAGTGCCACGCCACCAATGTCAATGTTCTCCACCGCGTACTCCAGGGTAACATCCCCACGCGCGACGGTTTCCTCAAAAGGGTAGAGATTGACGACAACGATATCGATGGGCCGAATGCCGTGGTTTGCAAGTTCGGCCAGATGGTCGGGAGTGCGTCGGGCAAGGATGCCGCCATGTATGGCCGGGTGCAAGGTCTTAACCCGACCGTCCAATATTTCCGGAAAGCCGGTGAGGTCACTGACAGGTGTGACGGGTAATCCCGCGTCCTGGAGGGTTCGGGCCGTGCCACCACTGGCGACAAGGGTGTAGCCCAGGTCATGAAGCCCACGGGCAAAATCCACGATCCCGCGTTTATCGCTGACGGAAAGCAGGGCGGTGCGTGTGTGTGTCATGGCAGAGTCCTTCGTCCAATGGGCTTGTTCCTGTTGGATAGCCACATATTAGCGCATGGGACGTAGAGCGGCAAACACAGGAAGGCACTGGGGAGGACGCAGGGTCAATTCTAAAAGGAATTGTCTATATTCTGCGAAAAAATTTCCAACTTTGTGTCATGTTCCCAGCATTGGGTTGTAGTAGAGTTAAGTCAGAAAATACTTGAGAGTTTAAACCCAAACCCACTAAACAAGGACAGGAAAGGAGGTGGCCATGAAGTTGGTACAGATTCGGTCTCTTTTGTAGAACGGCAGTCTGTAAATTCCCCCGTCACTTTATAACTCAAGGAAAGGAGGGAAACGGATGATCACTGTATTCTTGAGGATTTAATCGGTTGGAGGTGGTAGGCGGCTCCCAATGTTGAGTATGCCTGGTATCTTGAAGAGGAAGGCGTTGCTCTGGAGGCAAATGTAGATGGCGCGACTTATCTGCTCTCTAAAGTGGACACCTATGTGGTTGTTTCCCAGAAAGGGGGTGAGAGAAGATGTTGAACATCTAAAAATGGTGTGTCTCGCCGCCGGTTCCAAAAGCCGTGGCACTCCTGGTAAAGAGTGCCACGGCTTAGCCCCCTAGGCACAACATGAAAGGAGGTCGAAATGGGAAAGTTCCTACAATTGTTGGCTTTCGGGGCAGGGACTTTCTGCCTCGGGGCAGGGCTCACTATTCTGCTGATTTTTTCCTTAGCCAGCCGTCACGATGACAGCGGCGAAGGGTGCATAGGTAGATTGTTGGTGCTTATGACGCTCCTACTGGCTGCCTATTTCTTCAGACTGGCTATCTAGCATATAGACCCTTTACGGTTCTCCAGAACGAGGGGGCCTGCATATTTGAACCCACGCCCCCTAATGGTCAAGCAGAAAAGGCTATCCACCCTCTTTCACATACATGATTCCAAGGCTTGATGCCGAATTATTGCCCATCAAGCTTAATGCCCATCGATTCTAATACCTGTTCTACCGCCTCCCGCGTTCTCTCGTCTCCCTCCCCTAACGCAGCCTCAAGCCCAGGAACTGCGGCGGCTCCAAGGTTCCCCAAGATATGCACAACCGCCTCCCGTGTTCTCTCGTCTCCCTCCCTTAACGCTTCTATAAGCACGGAGATGATGGGTTCACCTATCTCGGCACCTATCTCAGACAGAGCCCACATTGCTGCTGCGTAAACTCTCTGATCTGAATCCTGGAGCGCTTGGATCAGGGGCGAAATGGCATCTTTTGCCCTTATCTTTCCCAACGCCGTCGCTGCCCCAGCCCGCACACCTGGGGCGTTGTCTTTTAGTGCCTCAAGAAGATCCGAGACAGCAGAGGTTACCCTTATCTCTCCCAAGGCGCGTGCTACTAATTCACGTACTTGTTCGTTTTCGTGCTTTAAAGCTGGACGTAGATAAGGAATAGACAACGTTCCTACAGATTGCAAGGTTCGGCGTGCTTTATCACGCACACGCCAATTATCATGTCCCAGGGCTTCAATTAAAGCACCAATTGCAGGTTCACCAATGTTGACCAACATCGTGGATGCAGTTTCACGCAAATCTTTATCTTCACATTCAAAAGATCGAATCAAGAGAGGAATTACCGAATCGTACACATGCGTTCCTGCGTTCTTTAAGATAGAACTCAACGAGGGTAATATCTTGCACAAATCGAATTCACTTAATATCTGTTCTGCAGTCTCACGTATATCTTCATCCTCATTTTGGAGAGAATCAACTAATACGGGAGTCACTATATCCTCCACTTCACGATTGCGCAATGTCTGAATAGCGATTTCACGTACATTCTCGTTTTGCCTAGGTTTCGCCCATTGTACCAAAATCGACACAATGGATTCAGGTTCAGGCTCTGTCTTAATTAGTTCGACTAGGGTACGAACGACCACATCTCGCACATTCGGGTTTGGATCTCTTGAAGCCAAGACATCTTTAGAGCGAAGAATTACATCTTTACCCAACATGGAAAGCACAGTGATTACGAATGTTTGCAATTTCTCCTTCTCATCCATGTGATTCTTCCCCCTCTATCTCGTCCAACAGGCTATTTATGAGACTTGGCAAATCTCTTTCCAAGTCTCTTACTTTTAAAATGTGTGAAGTAATTCGGAATATTACTGGGGAAATGTCTCGTCCTCGTTGTCTCAATAAATTTTGGGCCTCTTCTAATACCTTGGGGCTCCTCCAGTACATCAAATTGATGGCCGTTTGGAAAATTTTTGACGCTTCTCCTCTCTCTAAAGCTTGCTCGAAATCATCAAGTATAGAGCGTAGTTCTTCAGCAACCGCTAGAGGGGAAGCTAGGGTTCGCAATCTCTCTAGCACGTGTCTTTCTTGGGCCTGAAAGCGGGAAGATGCAGCATCCCCCGGCTGAAGGCGGAATAGACGTAAGATTGCCGAACGCTGCTCCATGGATAAGACTTCCCATGCTTCCTGGACATCTTGAGGAAAGTGAGGGTCATCTTGTTCAAGGTGTTTTTCGAATTGCTGGATCCACTGTACATCGGGATGGTGAATCCACATGTTAAAGAAAGCAGGATACTGAATTTGAAGAATAACAACTTTAGCTAACAGGATCCAGGGTATGGGTACTTGTCCTAACAAGCGCTGCTGCCGAATAATAGCAACTGTTTGCAAAAGGCGAAATGTGTTCAATGCACGTTTGATTTGCCGTGGATTGGGAAGTAAACCCTCAAGGAGTATTGCCTCGATCCCTTCAGGTACACCACTCCCCCTGATCTCTTCAGGTACACCACATTGCTCCTCTTTCCTTTCCCTGAGCATTGTCTCGCTATCTTCAGGTGCATCACGCTGCGTCTCGACTGTCTCCGAGGATGCAGAGGAGCGACTCCTTGAAGCAGTGTCTTTGTCTTCTAAGAGCATCTTAATGTAATCCTGCACAAATTGTGTTTCCGGCGGAGGAAGATGAAATGGAATTTGAATGATCTTCTCCAGATAATCATCCCCACGAATAGGAGATTCTACGCCGCTCTGACGATAATAAATTTCTATGCCTTGCTGGATGATGTCTTTATCCAACCCTAAAACGAAGACTGTTCTTTTAACGTTGAGAAACAATTTGATGGCCTCTAAAAGTTCAATAGCCTTCTCTGGCAAACAACGATCTAGGTCATCGACAAAGATAATAAGACGCCCATCTTCACCGCCATCTTTACCCAAAGCCTCTTCAAGGAGTTCTTGAAATGCGCCTTCAAATTGCTCCATAGAGGTCATCTGCGCCATTCGCCGCGTACGTACCTCACGTTGGAACGCGTTTACTATCTCCTCAACATTAAGGGCTTGAGATTGACCGCCCAATATTTGCCTAACGACAGGCAGTATCCCTCCCCCAGATAGCATATTAAGCATTATCTGAGTAATAGCCTTGCTCCCTTCTTTGCTCAATCTTCTTACGTCAACATGGATTTGGCCCTGTTCTGTCCATTCCACAGGCCCATAAAGGCTCTCCTCCAGGCGCAGGAGTTTCTCCACGAATATCTTCTCATCACCTTTGAGGTTCTCCCACTTAACACGCGGGCGCTCTTCCCAGGGTTTGGACACATCGTCAGAAGGCTTTTCACGAGGGTAGAGGGCGTCCAAGATACGAAGAATAAACGCGCGCCAGAGGACCTCCTGGCGTTGGTATTTCCACGCGGTAAACCATACTGTGCGCACTCTTTCATGTGCTTGGCCGCGCTTTTTCTTCACGTCCTCACGCAGCATCTTTAAAAGACTGGTTTTGCCCGAGCCCCAGCGCCCGAAAATACCCACGACTAGAGGCGTATCACCACACAACAAAATCTCCGTCAGCGCCTGACGGTAATCGTCAAATCCTAGCGCGTCCTTGGTAGTGGGTAAATCCGTTGTATACCTCACTATATGCCCCATGGCCGTAATCCTCCCCACACTTATCTGGCGCCAAATTCTAACTTGGGATTATGTCCCCTTAGTCCATTCCCATCCATTTTGGGCACCATGAGCGATCATCAACGCACTTAAGAGTGCATGCGTCTTACGCACAAGAGGTGAACGAACCTGGCCCGGTGAGGTAATGCCATCTTTGCTGACAAAGCGAAGCGCATAAAAGAATATGCCCACCAGATACTCCTGGTAAACCCTCTCTTCCCGCTCATATATTTCTCCCGCGATATCGCGTAGGTGCAATATCACGTGGGCGGCCTTCTTCAGATCGGCCGCCCACTCGCGGCCGTTATTCTCTACTAAGGACATCGTTTCATCCACGCTTCTTAATCCCGCTGCCAAAAGCACTTCTTCAAAGGCTACGATATCCCTCATGTTGTTTGTCCGTAGAAGTTCCCAGCGAATGACACTCTCCAACTCCGCGAAATCACGCAGCGCGGGGCCCCAACCTGTCCGCTCAAAGTCGATCAGCCAGGGGATATTATTCTCGTCTACGAGGATGTTTTCGCCGTTCAAGTCACCGTGCGTGATACTCCACAAGTAGGGACCGGAAAGGGGTAACGTCTTTTCCCCAAAAACGAGGGACATAAAATCCTTTACCTCAAAGGTGTCTAAATAAGGAACATTCACTGTAAGGCTATTCCCGTGTTTTTCAAGGTGAATGCCCAAAGGGCTTCCTTTCTCTAAAGAGGCAAGCCACCTTTCTATGGGCCCTTTGCCTTCTATCTGCTTTGGGCGCTCCCGCTCCCCAATCCGTAACACCCGGTTGTAGTGGGCAAAAATATCCTCCCCCTCGTGTACCTTCTTTTCCTCTCGTTTTTCGTG
>CAYOAZ010000015.1:0-41789 GCA_964402285.1 uncultured Anaerolineae bacterium
AAGACGAGTTTCAGCATAACACACTTTAAGCAAACGCCCGGCAACTGGACGTTGCGGGCTTCGCTTGCCAAGCCCCCTGACGGGGGCTGCACTGAACCGCCCCCGGCGGTTTCGCAAGTGAAGGCCGCAGTTTCCAACGGCCGGCCGTATCGGGCCACATTGCCCGCCGGCCGTCTCACCCCTTGTCCCTCATCCCCTCGCTCAACGTTGCGGGCTTCATTTGCCAAGCCCCCTCCCGGGGGCTGCGACCAACCGCCCCGCGGTTTCGCAACCGAAGGCCGCAGTTTCTAACTGCCGGCCGCCTCGAGCCCATCGCCCTCACCCGCGGCCATCGCCCATGGGTGGAAGCCGCACAAAACGCCCGGCAACTAAAAGTTGCGGGCTTCACTTGCAAAGCCCCCTGACGGGGGCTGCGATGAACCGCCCCCCGCGGTTTCGCCCCACGAAGGCCGCAGTTTCCAACTGCCGGCCGTCCCATCCCTCACCCCTCACCCCTCGGCACCGGCGCCAGAATGAGCGGAGGCGTGTTCCCCCTCTCCCCTCTCCCAAACTTGGGAGAGGGGAGAGGGCAAGGGGAGTGGGGTGAGGGCCCCAACCGCCCCTGGCGGTTTCGCAACCGAAGGCCGCAGTTTTCAACTGCCGGCCGCCTCCTGGGCCAACGCCCCTTGGCCGCGGCCAGCGTCCGTGGGTGAAAACCGCACAGAACGTCCGGCAGCTGGACGTTGCGGGCTTCGTTTGCCAAGCCCCCTTCGGGGGCTGGGTCGAACCGCGCCTGGCGGTTTCGCAGATGAAGGCCGCAGTTTCCAACTGCCGGCCGCCTCAGGCCCATCGCCCCTCGTCCCTTTCAGGTACATCTTCTCCCTTTCACCAATCCCTGTTACAATGGGCCTGTACCTGCACGATCCGCTTGTTCACACTTTGTTCGCACCACCCTTGGTATAATCCAGCAACCCCCATAGGTATAGCATGCCTTCAATCCTGAGGAGGATATGATGAAACGATTACCCATTGTTGTTCTGGCCATTCTCCTCTTAGGCTTCACCACGTTGAAGACAACGGCCCACACCTCCCAGACCGTTCAAGCCGGCCCTGTCTTCTACGTCAACACCACGGATGACGTGGACGATGGCGCCTGTACAACAACGCACTGTTCTTTGCGAGAGGCCATCAAAGCAGCCAACGCCCATCCCAACGGAAACACGCGAGACGCAATTCACTTCAACTTGCCCCAGGGATCCGTGATTCGACCGCACACTTTACTCCCCGTGATTACGGATCCGGTCATCATCGACGGTACCACCGCGCGCAACGCACACTCTCCTGCCCAACCGCCTGTCAGCATGATAGAACTGGACGGCAGTCAGGCAGGAAATTGGGACGGGATTGTGTTCAACACGAATCACAGTATCCTGCGCGGGTTCATCGTGCACAGTTTTAAGAAGAACGGCGTGGTCCTGCGCGGTGACAACAATGTGGTGGAATCCTGCTACATTGGTACCCGAGGCACGGATAAACGCGGGAATGGACAAGCGGGTATTCTGGTGGATCACGGACGGGGGAATCGTATCGGCGGTGAACTCGCGTTTACCGGTAACCTCATTTCCGGAAATAACGGCCCTGGCATCCTCGTCAAAGGAGGAAGCGGCACGTTCATCCAGGGCAACTTCATCGGAGTTACCGCGCTGGGCACTCAAGCCCTACCCAACGCGGTGGGTATTGAACTTCAGAACACTACAGATGTTAGTGTGGGAGGCCTTTCCTCTGGCGCACGTAACCTGATCTCCGGCAACACAGGTGCCGGCATCCTCATCGAAGGAGGAAGCAATAACACAGTAGAGGTCAACGTCATTGGCTTGGATGTTAACGGAACTCACGCCCTGGGCAACGGAGAGGGCATCCGCTTGGAGAACACACGACAGAACGACATCGGGGCGTATAGCGAGTCCACCTCCTTTATCGGCAACATTATCGCGGGCAATCGGGGAAACGGCATTCACCTCATAGATGCCGAGGAGACCACCATACACAACAACACCATCGGTACGGACATGGCGGGTATCCGAGTGGGCAACCAGGGCCACGGTGTGCTGGTAGAGGGGGATTCCAGTGGATCCATCATAGGAGGCAACGAGATTGGTTACAATGCCGGCGCCGGAGTATTCATCCAGGGCACCGCGGCCGTGGGCCTTCTGGACAACGCAATTTATGAGAACCAGGTGGGCATTGGGGAAGCCCAACGGGGGACTGCCAGGGTGTCAGCACCTCACATTGACCAGGTGACCGCCACAACAGTGCGGGGCACCGCGCCTGTAGGTTGTAGTGTCCAGGTCTTTGGTGATGACGGGAACCAGGGACGTTATTTCCTGGGGGAGACCACAGTGGACGACACGGGACACTTTGAGTTCAGTGGCGCCCTTCGGGGGACGTACATCACTGCAACAACGGTCTGTTCATCCGCGGGACGACAGTCGGTCCCTCCGGGCCCGGAACGCTGGGCTTCCTTCTCGTACAACACCTCTACCTTTAGTGTAGCGGTCCCTCGGCTTTCCCCCTGTTCTGATCCTAACGAGGCCAACGATACCTGGCTCGATGCTACCCCTGTTTCCCCTGGGAGCGTCATCACAGGCACCATCTGTGAGCCCTGGGATATCGACTTCTTCAAATTACCCGCAAGTGCCCTCCAGCGGGGCAGCACTGTTCACTTCCACCTGGACAACCCAGGCACAGATCTGGACCTTGTTCTCTTCCGTCCCACATTTATCCCCCACGACCTGCCGCTCCAGGATCTGCCGTCGAACACATCCCCGGCACCTGATGTGCCTGTCAAGGCCTTACCCTTGCAGAACATTCCCCTGCAAAACATTCCCTTGCAGAACATCCCGTTGCAAAACATTCCGTTGCAAAACATCCCCTTGCAAAACATCCCGCTGCAAAACATCCCGCTCCAAAATATCCCCTTGCAAAACATCCCGTTGCAAAACATTCCCTTACAAAACATCCCCCTCCAAAACATCCCGCTGCAGAACATCCCCCTGCAGAATATTCCAGTAGTGGGGTATTCGCTGAACTCGGATGTTCAGGATGAGGAAGTGTCGGACCGAGTGGTGTACACAGTTGGGGATTATTATCTCATGGTGGTTGGACATAACGGCGCACACAGCCGTCGACCTTATACGTTAACGGTCACGGTGTCCCCGCCGCCGCCGGTGCCTCCTTGTACGTTTCACCCTCCTCACTCGGGCACACCAGGCGAACGCTATGCCGCGGGGGATCTGGATACGCTGCAAACGCTCATTGTCGTGCCCAAGGAACGGCTGGCATCCATTTACGGGGAGGATGAAGTCGCACCTTTGATGAGCGCTCTCCGCACATTCGCGAATTTACCTTCGGTCCGAGGACTCATTTTGCCCGTAGAGGAGAGCGCGTACGTACAGCGCGCTTACAAAGATTGGGACGATCACTTCTGCGATCCGGAACGGGCGAACGCGGTAGCAGGTCGCATTAAGGACTTGATTTACAAGACCGCGCAGGAAATGCCGAATTTGCGCTATGTGATTCTGGTCGGCGATGACCGCTCATTGCCTTTCCGTCGCATTCCCGACCTGGTGGAGACGGCCAACGAACGGGAATACGCGGCCCAATCCTTCCTCAAAAGCAATACCGCGCTGTACGCGGCCATTAAGCAAGGGTACACGCTCACAGACGATTTCTACGTGGATTTTTACCCCTCCCTGTATCGGGGATGGCCACTCTACGTGCCCGACTACGCGGTAGGACGCCTGGTGGAGACCCCTGAGGAAATCCGGGCTCAGTTACAGCAATTCATGGCCCGAAACGGTCGAATTCAGGTGCGTCACGCCGCGGTGTTCGGTTATGACTTCCTGAAGGACAGCACTCAGCAGATGATGGACACTCTGCGCAATCAGGGCGTGGCGCGGGATGTGCACAACGATGATGCGTGGGACGCGAACGCACTCCGCCAGACAATGCTGGCCGCGCGACACGAGTTGAATGTGCTGGACGCGCATTTCACCCATTTCCTCCTGGCTCCGGCCGCGTACGCGCTTCAGCAGCAAGGGGATTTGGTCCACGCACAGGAGGTAGTCCACGCGAGCGCGGACTTGCAGGGCACGGTGAATGTCTCTGTTGGGTGCCACAGTGGGTTGAACGTGTGCGACGATTGTGTAACATCCCAGGGCGCCAGTGTGGCCGCGAACCTGGACTTTGCCCAGGCCTTCGCGCGACGCCAATCTGTGTGGATCGGCAACAGCGGGTTCGGCTATGGGGATGACGCGGCTGTAGCCCTTTCCGAGGAACTGATGACATCCTTCATCCGCTACCTGGGGTCCCAGGCTAATATGTCCATTGGGGAGGCCTTACGTCGCTCCAAGCAGGATTATGCCCTGTACAATATGGGATCCTATGGCCCCTATGACCGAAAGGTGATTAACGAGGCCACCCTCTACGGCATCCCCAATTACACAGTCACAGTCCCCCGTCCGCGACCGGTAAGTAATCAGGATAGTGTGTGGGCCGGCGGGGTAACCGGAAGTGCATCCCTTCGCTCCCGCATGTACACTCTGAACCCGCGGTTAAGTCGGGTGTCCACGGAAAGCGGAGATTACTTCCAGGCAGAGGACGGAATTCAGGCGCTTCTCTACAATCCCATTCAACCACGCAGTCAGTTCGACGTGACGCTCACGCAACCTCAATATTGGGGATCTGTAGCGCATGGGGTGCTCATTCTGGACGGGACGTATCAGGATGTGCCGAACTTTGACCCGGTAATTACCATGCCCGTCACCCGCACGCATCGGTACGAGCCACAACTTCTCTTCCCGACGTGGCAACCCCGCACACTGGTGCGGCTTAACCACTTCCAGCATGGTCAGGAACTGCAGGAATGGGTGACAGTGACGCCAGGCCAGTTCCGCAGCGATCGGGTGGATATGAGCGATCCCGCCCATGTACGGGTCATCGGCACAGAACGCATTTACCGACGCTTGCGATTCAAGGTGTTCTACAGTTTTAGTCAGGACTTTACTCCGCCTATTATCCAACGGGTAACAGCCCATCGTTCAGGCAATCAGGTGACGTTCTCTGTGGAAATGCCTCCCCATGAGTTTGTGATGTTCGTATATGCCACTTGTGCGACGAACGGTCGTCTTCAGTCCCTGGGGTTGAAGCGCGAGGGAAGACGCAATGTGTGGTCTGGCGTGTGGAACAACGCGGGGCGGGAGATGACGTGTTTTATCCAGGCTGTGGACTTCTCGGGCAACGTAGCAGTGACCGGGGTGAAGGGAACGCTGAATCTGCCGTTGATGCCTTATCACCGGTATGTGCCCATGCTTAGCGGGGAGTAATTGCTCGAGGGGTGATCAACACAGGGGAAATTTGGAGGCCGAGATCCGTTTTCACCCTGGACACTCGGTCCAGGGTGAAAACGGGTTTCTGTATCCTGTGGGATCATGCCTTACGACAGTAGGCCCGCAACTTGGTGATCTGCTCAGGAGTGGCGATAACGATAATGGCTGTGCCAGGCTCCAGGCGTTCTTCCCCGGTCGGGTTGAAGATGCTGCGGCCATCGGGCATTTCCAGGGCAATGGGCACCAGGCCGGTTCGCTGGGGGATAGCAGCCTCGGCCAATGTTTTGCCCGCAAGGGGCGATCCTTCTTCGACAACGGCCTGCTCAACGCGTTCGGTTTCCTGGCCGCGTAACATGCGGTCCAGGAAGGTCACCACTCGGGGACGCAGCATTTCGCTGGCCATGCGCATACCGCCAATAAATGCGGGATTGACTACGTAGTTCGCCCCCGCGCGGTAGAATTTGTTAATCAGGTTGTTATCCCGACATTCGGTGACAATTTTGATGTGCGGGTTGACGTAACGGGCCACCACAGTGAGCAACATGTTCCGACCATCATCACCGAGCACCGCGAACAAGCCCTGCGCGTGGGCGATCCGGGCCTCCTCCAGAATGCTCTCCTCGGTAGCATCCCCGTGCAGCACGAGGATATCTTCAAATTGGGCTTTGATGTGCTCTACCTTTTGGGCGTCCATCTCAATGACGACGAACGGTTGGGAGGTATCGTACAGTTCCCGGATAATGTGCTGCGCTGTCTCACTGGCTCCGCAGACAATGTAGTGATCACGCAATTGAGCGATTCGCTCTTTCATGCTCTGCTCCCGCACAAGTTGTCCCAGGTTCATTTCCACGAAGAAGGAAGTGACCACGGCTGTGGCGTACACCATTGCTCCCATGCCAGCCCACATGAGCACCGTGGTAAACCAGCGTCCTGCATCGTCCAGGGGGAAGATCTCGCCGTATCCCACAGTTGTGAGCGTGATGCTGGTCATGTAGATGCTGTCCAGTAGGCTCACTTGGCCATGTCCCAGGAGGTAGTAGCCAAATGTGCCAAAGAGAAAAACGCCCAGTACGGATAGAAAAGGGTAACGCAACCGGTAAAAGAGGTCTGCGGCCAGAGATGCTAATATGCGCGTGCTCACGGTCCACCTGGGAAACGGCATGTCCCATCCCCTCCTGGTCTCTCCGGCAATTATGGCACATCTCCAACCAAAAAGGAACTTGTTAGCGCTTATCGGGTCAGGTACGGCAAATAACTCCCCCATCCCGCGAACAGTGCGGAGAGCCTGTAACGGACGCCGCTTCCTTCCCTGTACCGCAGCGGGGCCGAAGAGGTCAACTCCACTGTAGTCTGAGCACGCTTATCACCGACGGAGACAGATAGGGTATAGGTACCCTCTGACACCTGTTCAATGTGGAGAAAAACCATGAATTCTCCCGAAGGGAGGACATCTAGGGAGGAGGTGACAACGCGGCCATTAACCGAGAGAGTGGCCTGACTGTTGGGCGGGAAATCACTTCCCCACAATGTAAACCAACTCCCAGGTCGTCCTGATGTGTAATTTGTGTACACCCAGGGAATGTGATCCTTGACGACGGTCTTGGAGGTTGTTTGGAAAGGCTCCCAACCATGCCCCAATTCTCCCGTACCGTTGCTTCCCCAGCAGTAAACTCGCATACCTCCAGGGGTCGTGGTCGTAGCACAGGCGAATTCATCGCCGACTGCAACAGAGACGACGCTGTTTCCCAGCCCGACAGCGGGAACCGGACGGGAAGTGTTCTCCCAGGAACCGTTTCCCACAGTACCTCTCCCATTTTCTCCCCAACATCGGAGGCTCTTGTCCGCTAAAACTGCACATGTATGTTCTCCGCCGGCAGCAATGTGTTGAGCCGGAAGTCCCAAATCAACGACCTCAACCGGTTGCTTCTTGTCTTGAAAGGTGCCGTTTCCCAACTGACCGAATGTATTCTGGCCCCAACACTGAATTCGACCATCTTCGAGGAGGGCGCATGTGTGCGAAGATCCAGCAGCGATGGCTTTTGCAGGGGCTCTCAAGTTAATGACCGAAACCGGTGTGTGTTTATCTTCTATGGTGCCATCTCCCAGTTGCCCCTGGGCGTTTAATCCCCAACACTGTACTCGACCATCTGTCAACAGAGCGCATGTGTGGTTGGCACCGGCAATGATGGCCTTGGCCGGTCCGTCTAAGTTGGCAACGGTCACGGGCGTATGTTTGTCCTGGGTGGATCCATCGCCCAGTTGCCCATAAGTGTTCAATCCCCAGCATCGTACACGACCATCCGTCAACAGAGCGCATGTGTGATTGGCACCGGCAGTGATGGCCTTGGCCTTGCCCCATAGGTTCACCACGCGGACGGGCGTATATCTGTCTTTTGTGGTTCCATTCCCCAATTGGCCGAATCTGTTCTCGCCCCAACATCGCACGCTCCCGTCTGTCAATAAGGCACAAGAGTGCATCAGTCCCACAACAACTGCGGTGGTTGTGCGATCCAAGTTTACCACCTTAACAGGTGTCGTGCTGGTAAATGTAGCGCGACCAGTGCCTAATTGGCCATGTTCGTTCCACCCCCAGCAGTAGACTCCTTCTCCTTCCACAAGAGCGCAAGCGTGGCTATGCCCTGCAGAGATGTCCTCGATATGCCCATCTAAATTTATTACAGTTACAGGTACACTCTTGTGTCGCGTGATGCCATTCCCGATTTGTCCGTATCCATTCCACCCCCAACAGCGTACTTGCCCGTTCTCAAACAACGCACAAGTATGTCCCCAGGTCGTGCTGATGGATGTGACCTTACCATCTAAGCCGAATACGTCAACCGGTGTGTACCTATCCTGTGTTGAGCCGTCCCCTAACTGAGAGGACATGTTCCATCCCCAACAACGAACACGCCCATCCTCCAATAAGGCGCAGGTATGCCCTTCTCCGGCAACAACAGATTTAGCGCGGCCACCCAAGTTAACCACATCCGTAGGGGTGCGTCTTGTCCAATTGGTCCCATCACCTAATTGGCCATACTTGTTCCACCCCCAACACCGAATCCGGCCATCTGTCAGCACCGCGCACGTGTGGGCAAATCCAGAGGCAATGGAAAGGGCCTCTCCCCCCAGGTTTACCACGCTGACAGGGGTAAGACTGGTGCGAATGGTACCGTCGCCCAACTGGCCCAACATGTTCCATCCCCAACACCTAACTTGGCCCCCCTGCAGGATGGCGCAGGTGTGAAAACCGCCTGCTGTAATGGCTGTGGCTTTTCCACCCAAGTTTGTGACAGCCACAGGAGTGCATCTGTTTTCTGTGGTCCCATCTCCTAGTTGACCGTAATTATTCCTACCCCAACAACGGACACTCCCATCGGACAGTAAGGCACAGGTGTGAGCGTACCCCGCGGTAATAGCAACAGCGCGTCCGTCCAAGTGAATCACCTGGATAGGGATGCTGCTGTTAATCGTGGTCCCGTTGCCTAACTGGCCATCCGCGTTATCGCCCCAACACTGGATTTGACCTTCCCCAACGATTGCGCAGGTGTGTCTTCCCCCGGCCGCAACGTGAATAACGTGGGAAAGGGGTACGAAATGAAGAGTTGGAGGTTCCCCTATTGAAGGAAGAGATGCTCTCACCCTTTGGGCTGGTATTATAAGCCCTACCATCACTATCCCCACGGTAAAAGCAAGGAGCACGCTATGAACAACTGTCCTCCGTACCATTTGCATGATAGCCTCCACATTCGTGGGCCCCCATGCGATTTGGGGGCGCTCGTGATTTGTTCCGTTAGGAGGGATGTTCGCAATGTGTCTGCAAAGTTTGAGCAGTTACCCCTGTCAAGCCTTTTCACCCGCTCTGAATGTACCCATCCTATCTCCCTCCTTCCCATTTACTTTCTTTTCTTGAGCCGGTGCGCGGGTAAGGACAACGCGTGGGGCGTGGTCGCACGGGGGGCTGCATTGGTGTAACCTGCCCACTCCGAAGGTTCATCCCACGCGATCATCTGAAAATCGTCGAAATACACCGTGCCCGGAGCATAGGAGGAGGGCCAGTTAATGAGGCCGAAGTACCCTTGATCCAACAAGGTGTCATCCTGAACACTGGTCAAATAGGTGTTATTAACGATAAGGTAGATGTGGGACGCGTCACGGACTACTTTGAGAACGTTAGGTTCTGTGCCCGCGTGAATGGCGGAGGAGGGGATCCAGGCATCTCCATCTTCAGGGTCCTCGGTGAGGGCATACCACTCGCCATCGTACAGCGCAAGTGCGTACTCCTGCGTGTCGGGAATGACCAGAAACGCGTACAGGGAAGCAAAGGCCCCATCCTCACCAAAGAAGATCCCATATGCACCCGGATATGTCTCTCCCGTCTTACGCCGCGCGGTGACCTGAATGCTCCCGTTGGGATAAGGCCCCACCGGCGCGCGGAAGACACAGGCCCAGTTAGGCTGGGTAACAGTCATGTACTGTCCGCCCACGTAAGCCGCCTGGCAGACATCTATGTGTCCCACGGGCCATCCGCTGGCCGGGTTATCAAACGTGTCGCGCATAATGACCGTGGGCACGGTCACTTTAAAGTTGTCGAAGAAGGAGAACCACTCCTCAGCCTCCGCGTATTTGCTCCAGGCAAGGAGACCCGCCTCGCCATTCCCTGCAAAGGAATCATCTTCCAGCGAAGCCACATCCCAGTTGTTGATGTAGAGGACGATGCGGTTCCCCTGGCGGCGCACTTTGAGCACATTGACGTCGTCTGCTATCTCAATGCCCTCGAAAAAGGTCCAATGAATCAGGTACGTCCATTGACCCTGCTCGTACTTTTGGAGCGCGAAACTCATGTCGTCTGGATCCACCCAGAACATATACGCTTGAATCAGGTGGCCGCGCGCGTCGGACTTGCCGCCGAAGTAGATCCCGTACACGCTGCCATCCATCTCGTCGAATTTCATGGCCTCAACTTCGAAGACCCCGTCCGCGCGCGGGGGCATGGGGGCTCGGGAATAGCAGATGTAGTTTGCCCGCTCTATCTCAATGGTGTACATGTCCGCCAGGTATTCCAGGGTACACTCTCCTACAGTTCCTGAAGTCCAACCGCTGTTTGGATCGGAGAAGTCATCAAAGTACACCCGGGGAGAGGGGGGCGGTGTGGGCGTGGGGGGCGGCCCGGTTGGTGTTGGTGTCCAAGTGGGGGTGGGAGTTGGTGTCGGTTGAGGGGTCGCGGTGGGCAGGACAGTACCGGCCGGCGTGGGGGTGGGAGTTCGCTCCATATGCTGGAGACCACGGTGCATGATGGGATGGAACAGGCGCACCGAGGGTGTGCGAACGGCTCGCGTCGGTGTGGGGGTTGGTGTAGGTAACGGTGCAGAGAGGGAGATTCTGTACACACTCCGCCCATGCGTGGCAGCAATCAGGGTCCGACTAGGAGCGTGGAACACCAGGTCCACGACGGCTACCGTAGGCAAACCCGTGCCAAACAGGGACCAGTGACGACCGTCGTCTGTTGTCCGGAACACACCAACATCTGTGCCGACGTAAAGCGTGCCCGGATGATCGGGGTCCAAGGCAATGGAAAGAACAGGAATGTCGGGCAAATTGCCGCTGATATCCTGCCATGTGCCTCCGCGATTGGTGGTCTTGAACACGTGACCGGGAGAGTTCGGCGTGTGCGTGTTGAACCCATTGAACACCACATAGGCCACCTGTGGGTTATGCGGGTCCACTGCAATGCGGGAAACCCACCGGTTGGGCAGAGGAGGTCGAGTGACATTCGTCCAGGTGCGTCCTTGATTGGACGTCACTTGAACATTTCCATCCGACGTGCCCACGTAAATGGTTTTCGGGTCAGAGGGAGCAACCGCGATGGCGGATATGCGGCCTCGGGTTTGTGTCCCTTTGGTAAGGTCCGGGCTAATAGGCTCCCAGTATTCTCCCCGATTGGTCGTGCGATACAAGCGATAGGTGCCGTAGTAGAGCACCCCCGGCGTAGAGGGGTCCAGCGCGAAGGGCGCGTAAAACAGGGCTCGGTCATCCTTGTTGATGCCTTTCACTTTAATGGGCCAATCATCCAGCGGCGCGGAGCCTCCCTTATCATTGCGCTGGAATGAAATGCCATAACGCGATCCGTAGTAGATGTTGGGGTTAAAGGGATCAATGGCCGCGAAACCACCGTCGCCCACATCTAGAGCCTGCCACACGCGCTCGCCGGTCGTGCGGGCTTTGTTATTATCTTGCATGCCGCCGTACAGGATGCGCGGGTTGGTGGGATGGATCGCGACTCCTGTGAATTGCAGTGTAGACAAGTTCGTGTTGCGATTCTCCCAAGTCCGACCGCCATCCCTGGAGCGCCACACCCCGCCATCGTTTCCAACCCAGATGATGTTGGGGTTGGACGGAGCAAAGGCAATGGCGTGCATGTCCGGGTGTAGGGTATGCGCGGGCGAATCATTGGGGGACAAATCCTCCCAGGTCGTGCCCCCATCGGTGGAACGAACAACGACCGCCTTAACCTGGAGCCCATGCTGCCATATGTAGTTGGCCGATCCGCCCAGGTAAATATAGTTCTCATTGCGAGGATGAACCGCGAGCACGTTATCATACCAGCATTGTTGGGTACAATAATTGGGAGCGTTCTGAAGATATTCCCAGGATTCACCTCCATCCGTACTCTTGAACACCAGCCCACCTACATAACGGCCGGGAACTCTGTACTCAAACCCCGCGTACAATACATTAGGATTGGAAGGGGCAATGGCCAGCCTCACGTTGCCAAAATTCGAGTCGGGCAATCCCCGGACCAAGCGAGTCCAGTGGAGTCCCCCATCCGTGCTCTTGAAAATGCCAATCTCCCAGAACGCGACATAGAGCACATTCGGGTTGCGTGGGTCCATCACCAGGTCCGATGCGCCCGCGCAGTTCTGGCAGCCCAAGATCATCTTCCATGTCTGGCCGCCGTCCGTGGAGCGATAAAGGCCCCGTATGGGCGACTTAGGGCCCATCACGCCTGTCAGGGAGGTAGCAACGTACACCAGGTTGGGATTTTGGGGATGAACCACGATCCTGGGAATCCCCAACCCCGTGAAGACATCCTCTCCCAAATGTTGCCAGGTGCGCCCTCCGTCTGTGGACTTGTAAATGCCAACACCGTAGTAATTATCTAAACCAAACGACGCCTCGCCCGTTCCCACATACACCACATCCGGATTGGAGGGCGCGAGCGCAATGGCGCCGATGGACTGGGAGGGGAGCCCTTCGGTCAAGGGCGTCCAGGAATCCCCACCGTTTGTCGTTTTCCACACACCTCCCATGGCCGCGCCCAGGTAAACAACGTTGGGGTCACGCGGGTCAACGGCCAGCGCGGTGACACGTCCGCTCACGTTAACGTGCTGGGCACCGATCTGGGAGTCCCGCATGGGCGCGGGGCCGATGTTCTCCCAACGTGGTTGGGTTGCTGCGCGATAAAGTGCGTCTTGGCGATAAGCCTGTTTCCAGGCCTCTAAAAGTGCGTGGGCCGAAAGCGTGTGTAAGGGGTACGCGCGCTGCTCCACAAACCACTGCTCCCGCAATCGAGGCCCTTCCCCGCTGTACGGGGGACTGATGGCATTCTCCTGGCCGGGATTATTCGGGGAGAAGTCACCATCCGTGGAAGAGATTGCAGAGCACTTCTCACCCTGCAACAGTTCTGTGGGGTCCCATGCATCCGGGTAATGGATGGTATGAGGTGAAAGGAGCACAGAGGACGTTAGAACATGGTGACTTTTTCGGAAGGAGGCCCCGACGCGAAACAAAAGAGCGCTAAGAACTGCAATCAAAACAAACAAAACCATCCCCTTGACATGAGAACGTCGTGACCTGGCCGAGCGCTCCCTCTTATCCATATTTTCCACTCCTTTGGGGTTCACCCCTTGCAAAATTCAACATCTCTGCTCGGGGATATGGAGATTGTTTCTTTCGGTTGAGGTACCCACTCACTTCTTGACGGAAGTCCAACAGTGCGGATGGAGATTATGTGCCTTCGGACAAGTATAGCAGGAGGATAGGAACAAAGTGTGAACAAAACCCGCACGGGCCGCAAATCTCCGTGCCACATGGTTGGGCGAGGGGGAACACGCCTCCTCTCATTCTGGCGCCGGTGCCGTGGGGTGAGGGGTGAGGGATGAGGCGGCCGGCAGCAAATTGCGGCCCGTTGAAACGGCCCGCTGAACAGGAGTGCGCCCCTTTAGGGCGCGGGGTAGGCAGGGTGCCAACGGGCTTCCCGTCCCGCAGGGGCGGTTCCTGTTCAGCAGGCGAATGAATTTGGCTGCGCTGGCTTTATTGGATCACTCCCAATTCCCGGCCGACCTTGGCAAAGGCTTCCAGGCCCTTGTCCAGGTCCTCCCGAGTGTGGGCCGCGGAAATCATTACCCGAATGCGCGCTTTACCCAGGGGGACGGTGGGGTAGGCAATGGCTGTCGCGAATACCCCTTCCTCGAACAGGCGCTTGCTGAACTCCTGGGTTAGCTTTTCATCCCCCAGCATCACGGGGGTGATGGGGGTCACGCTTTGGCCTATGTCAAACCCCAGGTCCTTCATCTTCCCCTTGAAGTAACGGGTGTTTTCCCACAGGCGGTCCACTAACTCGGTGCTTTCCTGGAGAATGTGCACCGCGGCCAAACACGCGGCTGTGTCGGGCACGGTCATGGCCGAGGAGAAGAGGAAGGGTCGGCCGCGCTGGCGTAGCCATTCCACAATCTTGGCCTTGCCCGCAACATAGCCACCTACCACGCCAAACGCCTTGGACATGGTGCCCACTTCGATGTCCACGCGCCCCTGAAGGCCGTAATGGTGGACAATGCCCCGGCCACCGTGGCCCAACACTCCCTCCCCGTGTGCATCATCTACCATCAACATGCAGGAAAACTCCTGTGCGAGGTCAGCGAGTTCTGGCAGGGGCGCGATGTCTCCATCCATGCTGAACACGCCATCCGTGACAATGAGCGCCTTCTCGTACTTCCCCCGATGCTCCTTCAACAGGTCCCGCAGCGCGTTCGCGTCGTTGTGGGGGTAGCGGATAATCTGGGCTCGGCTCAGCCGACACCCATCGATGATGCTCGCGTGGTTCAGTTCATCCGAGAAGATAACGTCTCCCCGACCTACCAGCGCGGGGATGGTGGCCAGGTTCGCGTTGAACCCTGACTGGAAGGAGATGGCTGCTTCTGTCTCCTTGAATTCGGCCAGAGCCTTCTCCAGTTCCACGTGCAATTTCATGGTGCCCGCAATGGTGCGCACCGCGCCAGGCCCCACACCGTACTTGTCAATGGCCTCCTTGGCTGCCTGGACCAGCCGCGGGTCGTTGGCGAGCCCCAGGTAGTTGTTAGAGCAGAAGTTCAACACCCGCTTGCCATCCACCACCAACCACGCGCCCTGGGGGGATTCCAGCGTGCGGATGGTGATGTAGAGCCCACGCTCCTTCAGATCCTGCAATGCCTCATCAATCCAAGCCAAGGGATCGCTCATCACATGCCTCCTTTCTCCTCAGGGGATAAGCACCACTTTGCCGCTCTCCCCCGAGGCCATAGTCTCCAGGGCTTTCTCAAATTCTTCCAGGGGAAACTTGTGGGTGACAATGGTCTCCAGGTTCACCGCGCCACTGCGCAGGAGCCCCCGCATCTGGAACCAGGTCTCCCACAGGCGGCGCCCGATGATGCCGTGGATGGTTGCGCCCTTGAAGATGACCCAATTGTTCAGGTCAAAGGACATGGGCTCTGGCGGGAGTCCGAGCATTGCCACCTCGCCGCCGGGCTTCAGCACCTGGAATCCTTGTTCGATGGCTGAAGGCGCGCCCGACATTTCCAGCCACGCGTCCACGCCCTCGCCTTCGGTAAGTTCCATGATGCACGCGACCACATCTTCCCGACGGGCGTTGATGGTAACATCCGCGCCCATCTTCCGGGCCAGGTTCAGGCGATAGTCGCTGATGTCCGTCGCGTAGATGGCCCGGGCACCAATGGCTCGCGCCACAGCAATGGCCATCACGCCCACAGGCCCGCACCCCGTGACCAGCACTTTCTTCGCGCGCAGGTCCACCGCGAAGGCGGTATGAACCGCGTTGCCGAAGTTTTCCTCCAGGGTGGCGATGTGAGGGGGCACGGTGGGTGGGTTGGGCCACGCGTTCTCCGCGGGAATGGCTACGTATTCCGCCCATGCGCCATCTCGGTCCACACCGATGATCTGGGTGTTGGGGCAGAGGTGCCCACGACCGGTGCGGCAGTACGCGCACGTACCACACACAATATGGCTTTCCGCGGATACGTAATCCCCCACCTTAACATTGTGGACTTCTTCTCCCACGGCCACCACGTCTCCACAAAATTCGTGGCCGATGATAAGTGGGGGTTTAATGCGGCTCTGGGCCCAGGGGTCCCAGTTGTAAATGTGGAGGTCTGTACCACAGATAGAAGCGGCTCGAACTTTAATCAGCACATCCCGAGGACCGATTTGAGGAACGTCTACCTCGGCCAGTTCTAGTCCCGGCCCTGGCCGAGCCTTAATTACCGCCCGCATCCTTGCAGGGATATCCATATGCACTCTCCTTTGAGTATAGGATGTAACGCGAATAATTTATGCTACTAGCCGCGAGAACCGCGCGGCGTTCCCAGTGCCTGGAGCAGTAAAAACTCGTCGCTGAGTTCCCACCGACGGGCTCGGTGGCTATTGAACAACGTCCCCGTTGCGCGGCCCTTCACACTCTTGGTTCCACGCCTCAGGCAAGGCCAGAGATTTGGAACAGCAGCCCTTTCGGTTGATATTATCGCGCGGTCACTCATCCAGGTGCAAAATGCGTTTGGCCGTGGCGATTTGAGCCAGGACCGCGTCTCGGGCCGTCCCGCCAATGGCCCGACGTCGTTCCACTGCCCGTTCGACATCCCACACTTGCGTGACATCACTCTCAAAATGGCCTGAGATGGCCTGAAGTTCTAACAGGGGAAGCGCGTCAATGGTGGTACCCAATTCCTCCGCCCGACGCACCACCAGGCCAACGATGCGGTGCGCCTCGCGGAAGGGCACTCCCTTGTCCACCAGGTAGTAGGCCAGGTCCGTGGCCAGCATTTCGGGTGTGATAGCGGCACGCATCCTTTCGGGATGGATGTGGAGGGTGCGGATGATGTTCGCGGTAATGGGGAGGGCCAGTTCCAGGGTGGCGATGGTGTCGAATAAAGGTTCCTTGTCCTCTTGCAAGTCCTTGTTGTACGTGCTCGGCAGGCCCTTCATGGTGACGAGAAGCCGAACCAGGTTGCCCGTGAGCCGCCCTGCCTTTCCCCGCAGGAGTTCCAGCGCGTCTGGATTGCGCTTCTGGGGCATGATGCTGGAACCGGTGCTGTACGCCTCTGAGATGGTGACGAAGCCGAATTCACTGGTGGACCAGAGGATGAGGTCCTCGGCCAGCCGGCTCAGGTGAGTGCCCAGGATGGCAGCCCAGGCGAGAAATTCCAGGATGAAATCGCGGTCGCTGACCGCGTCCACGCTGTTTTGGGCCACTTCGCTAAAGCCTAAATCCTCGGCCAGGGCCTTGCGATCGATGGGGATGGCTGTGCCTGCAAACGCGGCCGCGCCCAGGGGCGATATATCCACCCGTCGCCAGAGGTCGTTAAGGCGTTCCCAATCTCGCTGAAACTGCCAGAAGTAACTCATCAGCCAGTGGCTGAAACGAACAGGTTGGGCCCGCTGGAGATGGGTGTAGCCGGGCATGATGACATCGATGGCGCTCTCTGCTGCGTGCACGATGGCTTCCTGAACCCAGTTCAGGCGGGTGGACAGGACCTCCATACGATCCAGGAGGTAGAGGCGCACATCCGTGGCCACCTGATCATTGCGAGAGCGTCCCGTGTGCAGTTTGCCCGCGACAGGCCCGATCAGTTCGTGCAGGCGACGCTCGATCGCGGTGTGGATGTCCTCATCCGTGGGCTGAACCTGAAAAGTGCCTTCCTCGAACTCCCCCCAAATGCGTTCAAGCCCGACAATGATATCGTCTTGCTCCTCCTTGGTGAGAATACCTGCCCGGTGCAACGCGCGCGCGTAGGCAATGCTCCCTCGGATGTCTGCTTCCCACAGCGTGATATCGAAATCAATGGACGCGTTGAACGCCTCCATCAGGGGGTCGGTATCCCCTGTAAATCGTCCTCCCCACAATTTCTTGCTCATCCTCTCCTCTCCCAACACCAAACGTTAAACGGCATACACCTGCTGAACAGGTACCGTCCCTGCGGGACGGCAAACCCGCCGGCACCCCGCCTACCCCGCGCCCCGAAGGGGCGCTCCCCTGTTCAGCGGGCCGTTTCAACGGGCCGCAATTTGCCGCCGGCCGTCTCACCCTCACCCCTTGCCCCCCTCATCGCCCAATCAGCCCGCCCTGCGGAATGCTGGGATGCCGGTTGAAGGTGGCCCGACAGTTCAGCACTGGATGGGCCTAGTATGTGGGCGGTCGGCGCCACTCTATGGCCGCGCACCCGTACGCATCTCCCACGCCGGGCACATGAACCTCACCCGTCAGACTGTTAATAACATCCTTGTCCAACTTCTGCCATGCCTTAGGATGAGTACGCCCCTTCATCCGGTACCCCGTACCATGCCAGGGCATCGACCGCACCACAGGCTGGTCAGGCAGCCCATGGACGTACACACGACCGGTCAGGGGGTGAATCCAAAGACGCTCGCGTTCCTGCTGCCGGATCCAAAAATATCCCACCTGTACCCGTGGCCAAAAAAGTGGCCCAATCCGCTGTCGGGCCACCAGCACCTCCACAAACGCGTCCCCACCGTTTAGGACCGCGTTCAACCAAAACCAGTGGGAGGGCAGAGAGCGTCCCCAATAATGGGCCAACGAACCCCACGCCTCCCCCTCCCACGTACGTTCCTGATATCGTATCCAGCCGCGAAAGCGCGCGGCTGGAATACTGACAATGTGGGTGGAGAGGGGGAACACTCGCGAAAAAGACGGCACGTGTGCTTCTGGGACCAAAGGCGGGCGTACAGCCGCAACCTCAAATTCCCATGCCAGATCCTCGTACTCGCCTCGAGTGAAAGTAGGGAGCAAAATCGTATTCGGCGTAGCAATGCCCGTTTGATAAGACTGCACCGACGTCTCGTACCACCTCACCCGAGGCTCCGCCACACTTTGGAGGCTTATTCGCACGCGCGGCCGCGCGTCAGGGCGAAGAACCCACCCAACCAGCAAAGCCAAAGGGGTTGCGTTCAACTTAAAGAACCACTGTTGGTACGAGGCAGATTTCAACTCCCACGAGGCCGCGTTCATGGACAATCGCGTTTAAGGCGAGAGATAATCCTCGACCTTAGCCCAGTTGCTGGTCTCCAATGTGAAAAGTTGATCCCACAACGCCCGCTCCTCGGGACTCCTCGCCTCAGAAAGCCGTTCCTCGTACCATGCTAAGGAACGCCGCAGAAACTGCTCAGCAAACCCCAAGCGTGACCGGCTGTTGGGTTGCTTGCGCGCTTCGGCGATAAAGTGGGGATCAGGGGAAGGAGGAGGGATATCCTCGCCTTCACGGCGCAGCGCCTCGACAATTAAATCTATCATCGTTGACGTCGTTGTCATTATATCGCCAAACACCTGTTGACACTCGGGTGGGGACTTCTCCTCACACCACATGCGAAACACGGCCAAATGATCTCGCTTCGTCTGTAAATTCTGCAGAAGATATCGTGCAAATGTCGATGGTTTGTGCGTACTCATGGACACTCCCTTTCCTTGACATGTACCTGAGAATTTTGGACTGGTGTGACATCGCGCTGTCCACCCGGGTGGTCCATCCGATTCCATTATATCACAAGCCGAAAGGGGATTCAACCTATTTCCGCCATAAACCGTCACAGGCACAGAGCACATTGCCGTCCCCCTGCAGATTGCCAGTCCGAGAGCAGTTCGGAGAGGGACGAGTACTGCGTTCGTCCCAGAGAGCCAAAAGAAATCCACCCCGAAACACCACCTTCAACCCCTCAGCAACCTCTGGGAAAACACAAAACACGGGTGAGCCTTGGAGCAATTCAACGAATTGACAACGTTCACTGCCTTTCCTATAATGCCCCTAGGAACCGGACCATGGGCACCAGATCGTTTAGCCCGGCTCCAGGGGAAACTTCCCAAATGTCCTACGAATAACATGCCCGACTTAAGATTAAGGTGACATCGATGCCAACACAGCAGCCAACGAGCCTTCAGGACATTATCGCCCAACGCCAGGAAGAAGATTTCGTTGGGCGCAAGGAATTCTTGCGTCGATTCCGCGAAAACCTTCGCCTGCCCCTGGACGACTCCCAGCGCCGCTTCGTCTTCAACGTCTTCGGCCAGGCCGGCGTGGGCAAAACATGGCTCCTGCACGCGATGCAGCGTCTGGCCGCGGAGGAGGGCCATCTCACCGCGTGGGCCGACGAAACCCAGCAGGACATCCCCGCGGTAATGGGTGTCATTGCTGCACAACTGGACGCGCAGGGCATTTCCCTCAAATCCTTCAATGAGCGATACCGCGCCTATCGCCAGCAACGCCAGGAACTGGAAGCCGATCCCGAAGCCCCCCAAGGACTGCCCGTCTTCCTGGGCCACGTACTGGCCCGAGTGGGCATCCACCTGATGAAGCAGGTGCCCATCGGCGGCGCGCTGGTGGACTTCCTGGACGACGACGCGATCGCGGAACAAGTGGGTGAGTGGACCGCGTACATCACCCGCAAGATCACCAACAAAGACGAAGTCCACCTGGTCATGGACCCCATCGCGGTGCTCACCCCCCTCTTCCTGGAGGACCTGCGCAAGCGTACCAAAGACCGCCAGGTCGTCCTCTTCTTCGACGACTTCGAGCAGACCGCGACCTTTCTAGACCCCTGGCTCCGATCCCTACTCCAGGGGAAACACGGAGAAGTGCCCGCGCGCGTGCTCTTCGTCATTGCCGGCCGTGAAGCCCTGGACAGAAAACTCTGGGCTCCCTACGAGCGCGTCCTCGTCCGTATGCCGTTGGCCCCCTTCACAGATGAGGAACTGCGCGAATACCTCCAACACAAAGGGATCACCGATGAGCGGATCGTGAGCCTCATCAGCCGGGTCACAGGGAACCTCCCCTTATTGGTGGCCACCCTGACCGCGGACGGCGTTATCGACGTAGAGGACATCGGACTCTCCACCGAGACCGCGGTGGACGTATTCCTGCGCGGCGCGCCGGACGCGCAACACAGAAACGTAGCCCTGAACCTGGCCCTGCCCCGCCGCTTCAACCGGGACATCTTCCGCGTCCTGGTGCACGCGGAGAGTGAAGAAGCGCTCTTCACCTGGCTCATCCAGCGCCCCTTTGTCCAGGAAACCCCGCGCGGGTGGACATATCACGGGCTGGTGCGCACCCAACTCCTGCGTTACAAACACCGGGAATCCCCGGATGAATGGACAACACTCCACGATCAGTTGGCCCAGTACTTTGAAGAACATCGAGACCAGGTAAACGTGGGGAAGCGAGAGAGAATTCGTCATCCCGCGTGGCAACAATACGCGCTGGAAGCCATGTACCACCGCCTGTGCCAAAACGCGGAGGAAGCCCTGGCCGACGCGTTGAACGGCTTCATGGAAGCCCTGGCCGCGCATTCCTCCCTGGCCCTCCAGTGGGCCGAAACCATCCACCAGGCCGGGGAGGACGCGGAGGAAAGCGCGGTTCGGGAATGGGGGCAAAGCCTGGTCACAGCCCTTCAGGGGGAAAAGGACACCCGTCACACCGAAGCCGTAGCCGTGTTCACCCGCCTGCTGGAATCCCCCTTCCTCAAGAGAAAGTGGCGACGGGTCGCGTACGAATACCGGGGGGAAGCATACGCTGCCCTGGAACAGTACGACGCTGCCCTCGCGGACTTCACCCGGGCGCTACGCCAGACCCCCGACGACCCCACACTGCTGGTACACCGGGGGGAAACGTACTTACGGGCGGGAAAGCCCGGGAAAGCGCTGGCCGATCTCAACCGCGCGCTGGAGCACGACCCCCATCACGTGCAGGCTCGGTACCTGCGAGGCGTAGCGCACCTGCGATTGCGCCACTACCGGGCCGCGCTGACGGACCTGAACGCAGTGTTGGAAGCCCAGCCGGATCACCTGCGCGCGCTGACCGCGCGCGGGGACGTGCACCAGGCCACCGGCGAATACGACGCCGCGTTGGAGGACTACAACCGCGCCCTGGACCTCTCCCCCGGCGATCCGGACATCCTGGCCCGTCGCGGGGAGTTATACCTGAAAATGGGGCGCGCCCGGGAAGCGTTGAGCGACCTGAGCCGCTCCCTATCCCGTCGCCCCCACGACGCGCGCGTGCGCGCGCTGCGCGGGGAAGCCTACCGCCTCCTTGGATATTACCCCGCGGCCCTGGCCGATCTCAACCGGGCGATTGACGCGGATCCCACCAACGCCTGGGCACTGGCCTCCCGCGGGGAACTGTACCGGAACATGGGTCAGTACGAGCGCGCGCTCGCGGACTTGACTCGCGCCTTGGACCTGAACCCCAACGACGTGTGGGCTCGCACATGCCGGGGGATCACCTACTTACACCTGGACAAGCCCAGGGCCGCGCTAAACGACCTGAACCGAGTGCTGAAGCGCACGCCGGACGATCCGTGGGCCCTGGCCCACCGGGCCGAGGCATATCGCCGCCTGCGCCAGTTAAGCAACGCGATCCGAGACATCACCAAAGCCATCCGCCTGGCCCCAAATGAAGACTGGTACCTGTACGGACGGGCCCTGGTATACCTGAGTTACAGCCGCCGCAAACTCGCCAAGGCCCATCGAGACCTCCGCGCGGCCATTGCCATCGCGGAGGAGCGGTATCGCCAGAGGCCCGAAGACTGGGCCAACACCTTGAACCTGGCCCTCTACTACCTGGCCCTGGG
This sequence comes from uncultured Anaerolineae bacterium, assembly GCA_964402285.1. Lineage (GTDB taxonomy): Bacteria > Chloroflexota > Anaerolineae > JAADDB01 > JAADDB01 > CAYPUG01. The sequence goes on from CAYOAZ010000015.1 coordinate 22,266, forward strand.
CGAAGAGGAGCGAGCAGAAGCCCTGTATCGTGAGGCACTGAGCAAAGGCGCAACCCCATACCACATCCGGGCCGCGCTGGACGATGTGCGCATCCTGGCCGCCACCATTTCCGACCTCATTCAGACGGAGAACATCCAGCGCATGCAGCAAGAACGCCTGGGAAGTCTCCAGAAGAAACAAGCGCCGCACCAACCACCCAGCACTCCGGCCCTCCCCTAACGGTCGAACATGTGACATTGACACATATGTTCCCCTTACAGTACAATGACCGTGCAATGAACATGAACACCCTTCATTAGTGAGAGGCACGGGTAGTTTATCAAAGCAGGAGGAGAGAGCAGTGTTTCAGCGCATCGTCATCGTCGGCAACCTGGGTTCGGATCCGGAAATGCGATTTACACCCTCTGGAGTTCCCGTCACCTCCTTTAGCGTGGCCGTGAACCGTCGTTGGACAGACAGCAACGGAGAACAGCGGGAAAAAACCACGTGGTTCCGCGTCACCGCGTGGCGAAAACTCGCAGAACTCTGCAACCAGTACCTGAGCAAAGGCCGACTGGTGCTGGTGGAGGGTGAAATCGACGCGTCCGCGTGGTTAGACAACCAGGGTAACCCGCGGGCAACACTGGAATTAACAGCACGAAACGTCCGCTTTTTGGGTGGGCGTGGTGATAGAAGCGAGATAGCAACATCCGTGGAACCGGGGGACGACTTCCTGAACGATGATGTCCCCTTCTGATGTGCTTAGCCCGTGAGCCCAGATCGCATCGTCTCCCCACAAGAACGACCTACGGACATACCGGTGGACGCGGCCTTGCGGCCGCGCACGCTCGACGACGTTATCGGCCAGGACCGCCTCAAAGAGAACCTGCGCATCCTCATTGAGGCGGCCAAAGCCCGCGGTGACGCCTTAGACCACATCCTGTTCTACGGACCGCCGGGCTTGGGCAAAACCACCCTGGCCCACGTCATCGCGCGCGAAATGGGCGTCAACCTGAAAGTGACGGCAGGCCCAGCTATTGAGCGGGCCGGCGACCTGGCTGCCATCCTCACAAACCTGCGCAAGGGAGACATCCTCTTCATCGACGAAATCCACCGCCTGGGCCGAGCCGTGGAAGAAGTCCTGTACCCTGCCATGGAAGACTTCGCGCTGGACATCGTGGTTGGAAAAGGACCCAGCGCTCGTTCCATTCGCCTGAAATTGCCGCGCTTCACCGTCATTGGAGCCACCACCCGTCTTGCCCTGGTCACCGCCCCCCTGCGAGCGCGCTTTGGCGCGGTGTACCGCCTGGACTTTTACGACCTCCCGGCCATGGTCGCCATTGTGAAACGCGCGGCCCACTTACTGAGCGTTGAAATCTCCGAGGAAGGGGCCACCGTTATCGCGCGTCGGGCCCGGGGTACACCGCGAGTCGCACTGCGCCTATTGCGCCGCGTGCGGGACTACGCTCAGGTGCGCGCGGATGGCGTCATCACAGAACGCGTGGCCGAAGAAGCCCTCGCGCTCCTGGACGTGGACCATCTAGGCCTGGATGACATTGACCGGCGGGTTTTACGGGCCATCATCGAAAAGTTCGGGGGCGGACCCGTGGGACTGGACACCATTGCCGCGTCGGTGAGCGAGGAGCCGGACACCATCATGGATGTCGTCGAACCCTACTTATTGCAACTGGGCTTCCTGGAACGCACACCGCGCGGGCGTGTGGCCACCCCTCGTGCGTACGCGCACCTGGGGATTCCCTATCCCGATGAAGACAAGCCCGAGCAGCCCACACTCTTCTAGCAAGGAGGTTGCAGTAACTTCGATGATGAAACCACGCATCGGCTTAACCGTAAAGCGAGGCCGTCCCCACAATCACCCTAAAAACCGCTATTACGTCGAACGCCTGGTGGAAAACGGCGCGGAAGTAGTCTTCCTCAATGACCTGACCCTAACACCAGAAAACGCAGAATCTATCCTCGACTCCCTGCAAGGCATCCTCCTGGGAGGAGGGGGGGACGTTCACCCCCGATATTACCATGCACCTTGTGACGGCACAGATCCCGAATCCATCGACATAGAACGGGACGAACTGGAATTCTACCTGATTCGCGCGGCCCTGGAACGAGACCTCCCCATCCTGGGCATATGTCGGGGCTTTCAGGTACTTAACGTCGCCCTGGGCGGCACACTCATCCAGCACGTGGATGGACACTCCAGCAAAGGTCAGGAACACGCCACCACCCATTGGGTGCACATCCGCCCCCATTCCCGGCTTTGGGAAGCCCTGGGCCGCGTTGACCGCCTGCTGGTCAACTCCCATCACCACCAAGCAGCCAGCGAAAAAGAACTGGCTCCACGACTTGTGGCAAGCGCGTGGACAGAAACTCCCCCGCTTATCGTAGAAGGTCTGGAACTGCCCGACCACCGCTGGTTCATCGGCGTCCAGTGGCATCCAGAACGCTTACACGAATTCGAAGGCATTGCCCGTGAAGCCCAGCGCCATCTCTTCCAATCCTTTGTCCGCGCGGCGACCCTTGTACCGGTGCGATAGCCGTGGCCCGGAGGCGCAACCGCCCATCATCCTTTCCAACATGGGTGATCCTCATCGCATTGGGGATCCTCATCGGCTACGGGTGGAACTACTACAACCAATTACAAAGCGGCAAACTGCAATCCGTATTACCCGCCCGCGTGGACGAAACAACCGCCCGCGCATTGCACCGCCACACCGTAGCCATCATCAGCGGACACCACGGCTTTGACACCGGCGCCTTGTGCAACGACGGCCTGACCGAAATGGAAGTGAATTGGGAAGTGTCCCGACGAGTCGTACAACTCCTCAAAGGGACTGGCACCCGCACCCTCCTGCTTGACGAATACGACAAACGCCTGGACGGACTGCGCGCGGATGTGCTCATCTCCATCCACGCGGACTCCTGCGTGAACCTCTCCGGATTTAAAGTGGCCCGTTGGCAGCAATCTCCCTTCCCCGCGCGCGATGACCGTCTGGTTCAGTGCCTGGCAACCCGATACGCCGCGCGCACTGGACTCTCATTTGACAAGGACACCGTAACCGAGGACATGACCCTATACCACGCGTTCCGCAAAGTCGACCCTCACACCGCGGCCGCGATCATCGAGATTGGGTACCTGGGAGGAGATCGAATTCTCCTCACCCAAAAACCGCAAATCGTTGCCACTGGCATTGTGGAAGGCATCGCGTGTTACTTTGAACGCCCAACACCTACCGCGCCACCGCCCAAGTAAACGTATCCCGTCACATACCCCTTACCTCCCTGACGGGATGTCCAGGACAAACCAAAGGAGAACGCCGGTTGCGCCCAAAGTCAAGCCACCCAGCACAACACACAGAAGTCACCCGCCAGGCAGTGCGGGGCTCCCTGTACTCGGTGGGGGCATCGGGCATCACCGTCACCCTGGGCTTCGTGCGCGCGGTGCTCCTGGCGCGGTTGCTCCTGCCCGATTACTTCGGCGTCGTTGCCCTGGCGACCTTCTTTGTCATGCTTTCGGCCCGCCTTCGCAGTCTCGGCTTTGACCGCGCACTTATTCACAAACAGGCCACAGAAGGCCCAGTGTTCGAAACCTACGTCGCCTTGAAGATGGGCATCGTCCTCATCACCACCACCATATTCCTTGTCCTCTCCCCCCTCATCGCCCACTTTTACCCAAACCGTCCCCACCTGTTACCTGTGATGATCGTGATGGCCCTGGTGATGACCATGGCCGCGTTCAACCAACTCCAGGAAACCGCGCTCCAGGCCCAGTTACGCTTTCGGGATATTGCCCTGGTTAACGTGGTCGCGGCCATCACCATGACCATTGTGGCCCCCTTGCTCGCCTGGTGGGGGTGGGGCGTGTGGAGCCTGGTGGCCGAACAGGCCAGCGGCATCCTGGTGCGCGGCCTCCTGGTGTGGGGACCTCTGCGGGCCGCGCCGTTCCGCCCTCGCGTACACCGGGAGGTCGCACGTTGGTTCTGGGAATTCGGCAAGGCCAACTGGGTCGGCGCGAATGTGGGATACCTCCTGGACCGCTTTGACGACTTCTGGGTGGGGACCACCCTGGGCAACGTGCCGCTGGGATACTACAATCGAGCCTATGAATTCGCCCGCTATCCCCGCCGGCTGTTGGCCAACTCCCTTCTCACTGTCATGGCTCCTGTGTTCGCCCGCTTGCAAACAGACCGCCGACAACTCTCCATCGCGTACTTCCGGGTGATGAGCCTGTTGGTGCGGGTGGGTGTCCTGGTCGGCGGATTAATTGTACTCCTCGCGCCGGAATTCATCCTCTGGTTTCTAGGGCCCAAGTGGTGGCCCATGATGCGCACATTCCAATTGATGGTAATATACGTCATGCTGGACCCGCTATTGCTCACTTCCGCCCACCTGCTGCTGGCAGTGGGCGATCCTCAGGCCCTGGCCCGGGCTCGTGTCTGGCAAATGGCCTTCTTCATTCCGGCGGTAATCGTCCTGGCCGCGCTGTGGGGCATCGAAGGAGTCGCGGTGGCCGCGGACGCCATGTTAGTGGTCGGCTGGCTGCTTCTGGACCGACCGTTACGTCGCCATGTGGACTTCTCATTGATCCGCATGTGGGGAATTCCCCTGCTGGGCATGGGATTGGGCATAATTCTGGTGATGGGGTATCGTTCTGCACACCCAACCCTCTCCTGGGAACACGCGCTGGTCAAAAGCGCGATTTTTCTGACCAGTGTGGTCAGTGTTATGCTGGCCGGGGAGGGCCGGGAACTCCTCTCCATGGTACACGAAGGGTGGAAATCGATTACAGGCTCATAAGCCATACCGTCTTAAGAACCCCACACCAGGGCGAATGAGGAATCGCACACATCACACAACGCCCGCGAAGCGTTCGTCCGACAAATAGCCGTGGTGGCGTGAAAGTCACCCGTTCAGACCGGCACACACAAGAGGAGTAACGCGATGGTCAACATACGCCGTTCGTGGCGACGATTTCGAGCCATGTGGAAGGAAGAGGGCACAGAAATGGCCCGACGCGTCCTCTGGCGGAAACTGCTCCTGCTAACACGACGCTACCTCCTGCGCCAGCGGGTCATTCGTCACTACGTGCCCGCGATTGGTGCCTCCATGTACATCGATCTCACAGACAGTGGTTTTTCCCGAACCATCTTCTACCGGGGCGTCCATGAGCCCCTGACCACACAACTGGTGCAACAAGAAGTGGAACCGGGCATGGTAGTCCTGGATGTGGGGGCCAATATGGGATATTACGTGTTGCTCGAGGCCCGCGCGGTGGGTGAACAGGGCGCGGTCTACGCGCTCGAACCGGTCCCGGTCACCTTCCAGATCCTCCAACGCAACGTGGCCCTAAACCACCTCCCCAACGTCCACCTCTTTCAAATGGCCCTGGGTTCAGAAGATGGCGAAGCAACCATGTACATCATGGAGAAGTTGAACTGGTCACACCTGGCCCATGACCGCTGGTCCTCCCGCCGCCTGCAGCACATGAGGGTTCACACCCGAGCCACTGTCCAGGTCCCCATTCGCACCCTGAACACATTCCTGGAAGAAGCCCGCATCCCGCGTGTGAACTTTTTGCGCATGGACGTGGAAGGTTTTGAAGTGGATATCATCCAGGGGGGACTTTCGGCCCTGGAGCGCCTTGCCTCTGAACACCCGATAAAAATTTTCATGGAAGTCCATCCCTTCCTGGCCGAAGACCGCACCCCTTTTGTAGAGATGGTACAGAACCTTTACTCCATTGGTCTCCCAGTGAAGTACGTCGCCTACAGGGATGCCATCGTCATGGAACGTCCCACCCTACTCGAAGTTCAACACTTTTTGGAGGCAACATCCTTCCGAGAGGCACCCCACCTCCTCTTCACCAATGAACATTAGGGGGTACTGTGGGCACTCGATGGCTTCAGTGGCTGAGGTACGGGTTAATGACCCTGAACGTCATCCTGTTCTTTACCCTGATCCACGCCCCACGGGGACAATTTCACATCTGGATAAGCCCGGGAGGAAATGGCATCCTCTTGCTGGCCCCTTCAGCGCGAGCCATGTTGGTGGATGGATATCCGGATGCTCAAACCCTTTCCCCGTGGGTGGGAAAGCACCTGCCCCCTTTCATTGGCCGTCTGGACACGGCCATGATCTCCGTGCCCGATGAGAACATGGTCGAAGCCCAGGTTGCCGTGTTCCAACACAATCCCCCTCGAGAAGGATTCCGTCTTCCCTGGACAAGGAATCCCCGCGCACTGGCGGCCTGGGAGCACGCGGTGGCCACGGTGCGAATCCTGGATGCAGGGGATGGACAACTGTGGGAAGGGGGCGTTGTTCGCGTGCTGGCCACTACCCCACCAGTAGTCGCGTTTCAGGTAGGAACCTTCAAGTGGCTTTACATGCCTCGAGGATGCGACCGTGACACGCACGTGGACGCGCAAATGTGGGTTCTTAAGTCCTGGGCTCACTGTGAGAACCGCACGTTGCCACACTGGGTTGTGGGGCGTGAAGTCCAGGACACATCCGTAGCCTCCACCCTCCTCGCCTCTCCGACCACGCGGGTGTACCTGGGGCAGGAAGTGCACATCATCACGGATGGGATTCACTACCGTTGGGAAGTGAAGTAGCGCGCATGGCCTCTGCAATGCGGCGAATGCTCTCCTCCAGGGACACAAGGGGCTCCCAGCCCAGCAGAGCGCGTATTTTACTGATGTCGGGCACGCGGCGCTGCATATCCTCAAAGCCAGGCCCGTACGCCTCCTCATAGGGGATGAACACAATCTCCGACGAACTGCCCAACTCCGACCGCACCAGCGCGGCCAGGTCACGGATGGTGATCTCGCGCGTGTTTCCGATGTTGAACACTTGTCCCACCGCGTCCGGATGTTCGGACAGATCAACGACGGCCCGAACCACATCGCTCACATCACAAAACGCACGACTTTGTGTGCCGTCACCGTACACTGTAATGGGCTCGTTGCGGAGCGCCTGTTGGACAAACCGCGGGACGACCATCCCGTAACGCCCGGTCTGCCGGGGGCCAATTGTGTTGAAGAAGCGCATGATCACCGTGGGTAACTGCCATTCCTGCCAGTATGCCAGGGCCAGGAACTCATCCAGCATCTTAGAAGCCGCGTACGACCAGCGGGATTTGCTGGTAGGGCCCAAAACAACATCGTCATCCTCGCGGAAAGGAATGCGGACTCCTTTCCCGTACACTTCGGATGAAGAAGCAATAAGTGTCCGCTTGCGGTAACGGTTTGCCATGCGCAAAACCGCTCGCGTTCCCAACACATTCGTCTCAATCGTGTGGGTGGGACGTTCCACAATCAGTTGGACCCCCACCGCGGCGGCCAGGTGAACCACGATATCGCATTCCGAAACCAGGCGGTCCATCACTGTTTCGTTGAGGATCGTCTCGATGGCAAAGTGGAAGCGGGGATGAGAAGTCAGATGGGCAATGTTCTCAAACCGCCCAGTGGAGAGGTCATCCACTACCGTGACCTCGTGTCCTCGCGCCAGGAGATTTTCAGCCAAGTGGCTGCCGATAAACCCCATTCCGCCGGTGATCAGGTAGTGAGCCATAAATAAACTCCCGAGATAAACGCGCAAAGTGCGGCGCGCGTGGTGCACGCCGCACTTCTCTTCCTGGTGCCCCCGGCCCGACTCGAACGGGCACGCCCATCTGGGCACGGGCCCTCAACCCGCTGCGTATACCAATTCCGCCACGGGGGCCCACCCATTAACCGGCCGATATTATATCCCCAAGGCCCACGAGTGTCAAATCCGACGGAATGCGCCTGAGTCACGACCCTTCAGGCTGAGGCCCCTGGTTCCTCTCACACATCACCCATTACATCCACATACTTATCCAGATGGCGCTCATACCAGGCAATGGTGCGGCGTAGTCCCTCTTCTAAGGAAGTGCGGGCCTCCCAATGGAGCAAACGTTTCGCCTTGCTGGGATCACTGTAAAAGTGCCACGTTTCGCCGGGACGGTAAGGCAGTGCGCCGATTTGAGGCTCAATAGGGTTTCCCATTAAATCAAAGATAAGGCGCACCACCTCGCGGATCTGGATTTCCTGCCCATTTCCCAAATTGATGATCTCCCCGGCTACCTCTGGAGTGCGTGCCACCTGCGCGTATCCTTCCACAATGTCGAGCACGTAATTGAATTCCCGCGTCTGCTCCCCCGGCGTCATCTTGAACTCACGACGTAACAGGCCCGCTAGAATGGCCTGTGGGATCAAGCGCAAAGGTTGTTGTGCTGGCCCATAGGTGAGGAAGGGCCGCACAGTCACCGCCTTCAAGCCCAAACTGCGCGTTGCCATCTGCACGAAGTACGTTGCCGCGACCTTGGCCGCGGAGTACGGACTCACCGGGCGGGGCATCTGATCCTCGCGGAAGGGAACCGGACCGTCCCCGTATTCCTCACATGTCCCCGTGTTAATGAGGAACGCGTCCGGCACCTCGGAAAGGATCACGCGTACCAGGTTCAGCGTTCCCCCGATGATGACCTGGTTGATTTCGTCAATGTCCTCCAGGCTTCGCTTGACATTGACGTAACTGCCCAGGTGAAAGATCGTGTCCGGCTGCACCGCGCGCACCACACGACGCACATCTTCCAGAGAGGTCAGATCCCCACGATGAATGTGCAATCGCGGCCACACATCTTGCAGGCGCCAGGGGTCCGATGAGGGCCGCACGAACACGTGAACTTCTACCCCCTTACTCACCAGGTGACGCGTTAAGTGTGACCCGATAAACCCCGTGGCACCAGTTACCAGAGCCCGCATGGGCACTAAGGCTCGCGGCATGTTCTTCACCTCCACGCGGTAGGAATTTATCCTTGTCGCTGGAAAAACGCCTCGTACCAGGCGATGGTTTCGTCCAATCCCTCTTCCAGGGAATAACGAGGTTGCCACCCTAACACGCGACGGGCCTTTTCGGCGGAGAGATACTGGTTCTGAATCTCTGCTCGAGCAGTGCCCAGCACCAGGGGGTCCAGATCCTGCTTGCCCATCCGCTCCAGGATCAGCCGGGCCATTTCCAGCGCGCTCATGGGACGCTCCGGAGCGAAGTTGAACACCTGTCCCTGAACTTCATCCCGGTGCAGGTGTTCGGCCAGGGTGATGTACGCGTTAGCAGCATCTTTGACGTAGATGTAATCCCGCATGGGGGTGCCGTCACTGCGGATCACCGGCCGTTCCCCGTAATACGCGCTGCGAATGGTCCCCGGCACCAGGCGATTCCAGTTCAGATCCCCACCACCGTAAATGTTCCCCAGTCGCGTGATGGCCACAGGGAGGTTGAACGTGTAATAGTAGGACTGCGCGATCATGTCCGCGGCTGCTTTGGACACATCGTACGGATATCGCGCCAGAAGCGGCTGATCTTCGGTGTAAGGAAGATGGGGCTGTTCCCCGTAAGCCTTATCACTGCTGGCCACAACGATCCGCTGCACGGTGGGATTGTGACGGGCTGCTTCGAGCAGGTTCCACGTGCCGCGGATGTTCGTCTCGAACGTGGAGCGGGGCACGCGGTTGGCAATGGGCACAATGGTCTGCGCGGCCAGGTGAAAGATGACTTCCACCTCGTACTCGGCCAGGGTCCGTTCCAGCACATCGTAATCCGTCACATCGCCGTGAACCACGTTGATGCGGTCATACACGCCCGAAATGTGCAGCCACGAGTGGGGTACCTGATCCCGGACCAATCCCACCACATCCGCGCCCAGGTCCAGCAACTGCAAGGTGAGCCACGACCCCAAGATGCCCGTACAACCGGTCACAAAGACCCGGCGGTGTCGCCAGAAGTTGTTTCTCTCTTCTCCGGTCACTGTCCCATCTCCTTTGATTTACACGCGTTCCAAAATGGTCGCGGTTGCCATACCGTAGCCAATGCACATTGTGTGCAGACCGTAACGCGCTTGATGGCGGTGCATCGCGTGAACCAATGTTGTCATAATTCGGGCGCCGCTGGCCCCTAGGGGATGGCCCAGGGCAATGGCTCCGCCGTGCACGTTCACCTTCTCCCAGGGCACACCTGTCTCGCGAAGCCAGGCCAATACCACTGACGCGAACGCTTCGTTAACCTCATACAGGTCAATGTCCTCTAATCTCAGGCCGGCCCGTTTCAACACCTTAAACGTGGCGGGAATGGGCCCGGTCAGCATGATCTCCGGATCCACGCCTACCACAGCCTGGGCAACAATTCGCGCTAAGGGCCGCAAGTTATAACGCTTGATCGCGTCCTCGGACACGATGAGCAAGGCAGCCGAGCCGTCGCTGATCTGGCTCGCGTTTCCCGCGGTGATGAGTCCATCGGGTTTGAACGCGGGCGGCAACTGGGCCATGCGCTCCCGGTCGGGTTCAAAGCGAATGCCCTCATCCACCTCTACCAGGCGCTCTTCCCCTTCTGTCCGCACGGGAACGGGCACAATTTCCTGGCGAAACGCGCCCTCACGAGTAGCACGCGCGGCTCGCAGGTGACTGTCGTACCCCAGGTCGTCCAACTCCTCCCGCGTGAGGTGCCATTGTTCCGCGATCATTTCCGCGGATAGGCCCTGATGCAAGATGCGGTAGGGGAAGTCCTTGGGCCAAGCTTCGCGCGGCCAATCGCTCAACATGGGGACTCGGCTCATGCTCTCCACGCCCCCCGCGATGATCACATCCGCGTTGCCGGTTTGAATGCCCTGGGCTGCAAAGTGCACAGCCTGTTGACTAGAACCACACATGCGGTTCACAGAAACCCCAGGGACTTCCACGGGCAGGCCCGCTTTGAGCAGGGAGAGGCGGGCAATGTTCCCGCCCTGTTCACCCGTCTGGGACACACATCCCCAGATCACATCCTCGATATCCTCGTCCGGCACACCTGTGTGATCCAGAAGGGCCCGAATAATGTGGGCAGAGAGGTCCACCGGGTGCACGGGGTGCAGCGAACCGGTGGGTTTTCCCTTACCAATGGGCGTACGCAACGCCGCTGCGATAAACGCATCCCGCATGGTAACCCTCAACCTTTCTCATTTCGTTTTGACGGGTGGTATTATGACATGGGGTAGTGGGACTCACAAACCACGAGTCGATATGCGCAGGAGGGTCACCATGAAAGCGATGGTGCTTTACGAACAGCAGCCCATTGAGCAACGGCCCCTGCGGTTAGAAGATGTCCCCAAGCCCGAACCGGGGCCGGGAGAAGTCCTCATCCGAATTCACACCTGCGGTGTATGCCACACGGATCTCCACATTGTCGAAGGTGACATCCCGCTACACAAGAAACCCATCATCCCCGGTCACCAGATTGTGGGCACAGTGGAAGCCGTGGGTCCCGGGGTGACCCAATTCCAGGTCGGTGACCGAGTAGGGGTGCCCTGGGTGTACAAGATGTGTGGAGAGTGTGAGTTCTGCCGGACGGGTAAGGAGAATTTGTGCGTGAATCCCCTGTTCACAGGCTGGGATGTGGACGGCGGGTTTGCGGAGTACATGGTTTCCGCGGCGGACTTCACCTTCCACATTCCTGACGGGGTAGATGATGTGCACGCCGCGCCCTTGCTCTGTGCGGGCATTGTGGGGTACCGCGCCCTTAAGTTGAGCGATCTCCAGCCGGGCCAACGTTTAGGAATTTACGGCTTTGGAGCCTCCGCGCACATTGCCATTCAAATCGCCCGCCATTGGGGATGCGAGGTGTACGTGTTTACCCGAAGTGAGGAGCACAAGCGCCACGCGTGGGAATTGGGCGCGGCCTGGGTCGGAGAGGCTCAAGACACGCCACCTAAGAAGATCCACGCGGCTGTCATTTACGCGCCCGCGGGCTGGATCGTGAAGGAGGCGTTGCGCGTGTTGGAACGAGGGGGAACTATCTCCATGGGTGGGATTTACATGACCCCCATTCCTGAACTGGATTACGACCTCCTGTACTGGGAACACACTCTGCGCAGCACAGCCAACGCTACCCGTGATGACGCGCGGGAACTGCTTCAGTTGGCCGCGGAAATCCCCATTCACACGGACACACACCTCTTCCCCCTGGAGGAGGCTAACGAGGCCCTGCGAAAACTCAAGCACAGTGAACTCAAGGGCTCTGCAGTGCTCCGTATCTATGAACCCTAAGGGGGAGGCCATAAGGCGTTCCGTGCACTAACATCACAGGGCACGCGGGGAGGCCTGATTACGGCTGGGGGTCGAAATCCTCACCGTCGGGCAGGTACAGGCGGTGCTTGTAGATATACGCCTCCACGGCCGGGGGGACTTGGTAGCGGATGGTGCGATGGGAGCGCACTCGCGCCTGGATGACGTGGGACGCGAGTTCCAATTCCGGCATGTCCAGAATGCGCACCCGCTGCCGAACCCCCGGCAAACGGGATTCCAGGTAGTCCCAGTCCAGTTCCACGTCAAAACGAGTGAGGGCCACCAGTTGACACATGGATAGGAGTTCCTGAGGTTTGTACCAGTTGGGCAAATCCGCCAGGGAGTCAAATCCCATGAGGAAGTACAGTTCCACGTCGGGCGGGTACTGATCCCGAATGAGCCGCACCATATCCACCGTGTAATGAGGGCCAGGACGGTCTGCGTCCACTCGGCTGAGGAAGAAGGCCGGGTTGTCCGCGATGGCCAGGGAGACCATCGCTAACCGATGTTCCACCGGCGTTAGATGACGGTCACGCTTGTGGGGGGGATCCCCCGCGGGAACAAAGAGCACCCGATTCAGGTGAAGTTGATCTCGCGCTTCCTCCGCGAGGATGAGGTGTCCCATGTGGGGGGGATCAAACGTCCCCCCCAGAATGCCCACACGCTGTGCACGCCTCAACGCGGCACCTCCTCATAGCTCCACACAAGTTCCACATCGCCAATGCGAACTGTATCTCCCTCCTGAACCCCGGCTTTTTCCAGGGCCTCGGTGATGCCCATGCGATCCAGGATGCGCTGGAATCGGAGGATGGCATCGTAATAGTCCCAATTGGTCATTCGGGCGATGCGCTCAATGCGCTTCCCGCGCACAACCCAGTCACCCGTTTCCTCATCTCGTTCCACAGTAAAGGCGTCCTCATCTTCCTCCAGCCGCCACACGCGCGCCGGGGCTGGCTGAACCAGGGAAGGTTCCGGCGCGCGGTCCAACATTGCCCGCACGTACCGCAGCATTTCCTGGATTCCTTCCCCCGTGACCGCGGAGATGGCAAAGGGGTCACGCACGCCCCGTTCCTCCAGGGCCTGTCGCACCTGGGGCCAACGTTCCCGCGCGTGGGGAAGGTCCATTTTGTTGTACACGACTACCTGAGGCTTTTCCGCCAACTGGGGGTTGAACAACGCCAGTTCCTGGTTAATGACGTCAAAGTCCCCCACCGGGTCTGGGCTATCCCCGTTCAGCAGGTGAATGAGCACCCGACAGCGTTCCACATGCCGCAGGAACTCGTGTCCCAGTCCCGCGCCTGTGTGCGCCCCCTCAATCAACCCGGGAATGTCCGCCACTACCATGTCCCGGTTGTCCACCACCACAAGTCCCAGGTGTGGATCCAGGGTGGTGAAGGGGTAATCCGCGATTTTGGGACGGGCGTTACTGATGCGGGAGAGCAGGGTGGATTTCCCCGCGTTGGGAACGCCCACAATTCCCACGTCCGCGATGAGTTTCAACTCCAGGCGAAGCCAGCGTTCTTCCCCAGGTTCACCCTTTTCCGCGATGCGGGGGGCCTGGCGTACGCTGTTCTTGAACGCGGCGTTCCCCCGTCCGCCTCGGCCTCCACGGGCCACGAGGACTTTCTGGCCGGGTTCGGTTAAATCCGCGAGGAGTTCGCCTGTCTCCGCATCGTATACCAACGTGCCCGGGGGGACCGAGATGTACACGTCCTTGCCCGAGCGTCCGTGCTGGTTCTTTCCCTTACCGTGCTCCCCCCGTTCGGCCTTGAAGTGTACCTTGTAACGGAAGGGCAACAGTGTGTTTAGCCGCGGGTCAACCACCAGGTACACGTCTCCCCCTTTGCCGCCGTTTCCTCCCGCAGGGCCCCCGCGGGGAACGTACTTTTCCCGGCGGAACGCTACCGCGCCATTCCCTCCATCGCCACCTTTTACGTAAATCTTCGCTCTATCGTACATGGTCTCTCTTTACCTTCTTCTGACCAGAGTGTTTGGGAAGCAGCACGTTTTCCCTTGTAAGGTACGGATACACGCTCAGGTCGGACGTATGCGGGTTAGTGACCGCCCATTTGCATGCTCACGATTAACTCCAGCAACACCACAAATCCGGTGCCCACATCAAGGTAATCCTTCTTGTAGTAAAAGAGGACAATGGCCAGGAACACGCGCAACGCGGGCAACAGCGCGAGGAGTACGATACCCGCGCTCATTGCCCATAATCCCCACGAGGTGTGGGCAAAGGTCACCAATTGTTTGGGATCCAGCGCGGCTTCGCCCGGAATGGGCGGTAACGTGCCAAACACGAAGGTGCTGATGAACCCCGTGCCCATCAACAGCACGGCTATAAAGGAAATCACCGCAGATACTCGGCGCATGGTCACTTCTAGCCGTTGGGAAGCAGCCAGATCAAGCATGATTCACCTCAAACTGTGTAACACCATTTGCACGCCAATGATGAGCATCAGCAACACCAGCGCGGTCCGCAACCAGGATGCCCGCAAGCGGGGCATGATTCTCACGCCGATCATTGCTCCCCCGAAGATGCCCAGCGCGGTGGGAATCACAACCAGGGGGTGAACATCCCCACGACCGTAGTAGACAAACACGCTGGCCGCGGCTGTAATGCCCACCATGAAGTTGCTGGTCGCTGTGGCAATGCCCAGGGGCACGCCCATAATCGAGTACATAATAGGCACTTTGATGAACCCGCCGCCTACGCCTAATAATCCCGACGCCATGCCGGCCATGAAGGACATGATCAGTCCCAGCGGCCAGTGGTGGATGTGGTAGGTCCGCGAGAATAATTTCTCTGCCACCATGGTCTTCACCTGGCGTCGGGCTTTGTACACGGTGTTGGCAGCGGTCGAGAACACAGCCAGGGCGAACAAAAGTCCCAGGGTTCGAGCGCTGATGTACCCTGCCAACAGTCCTCCCGCGATGGCTCCCGCGGTTGTGGCCATTTCCAACCGCAGTGCGAGGGCCACATCCGCCCCGCGGCCGGGTGGCATCATCGCGGCCACACCGGCCGAGGTGGCAATAACACCCACCAGACTGGTTCCCACCGCCACCCGAATGGGCAGGTGAAAGAGCAATGTCAATGCCGGCACCAGGAAAATCCCCCCGCCCAAGCCCAGCAATGCACCTAGCATACCGGCCAAAACCCCAGTGACAAATAACCCAGCGATGACCAGCACCAAACCCTCCTCTTAACCCAAGGCGAGAAACCGGTATAATTCGGTGAGATCCACCTTGAGGTCCTCGTACTTCTCTTGAAGTGCCGCGTGGAGTTGGGCTTTTTCGATGGCCAGGGCCACCAGATGTGCCACCGCGCTCAGGAACTGAGCCCCAACCGGGCTGAAATGGCGCGGCCGCGCGGAGTACACGCGCATTACGCCGAGAATGCGGTCCTGTAATTTTAACGGGACCACCAGAACCGAGCGAATACCTTCGGCTACCGCGGCCTCGGGGTACTCAAAGCCGGGTTCCGCGCCCACGTCGTACAACACTACGGTCTCCCCGCGCAGCGCTTTCTGGTCCACCGGGCTCCGTTCCACGTGGATCTCCCCCTTAGCCAGATACGTTTCACTCAGCCCGTAAGATGCAACCAACCGTAAAACGCCGCGCTCGGGGTCGAGTAAACGGATCACCGCGGCTTTGAGGCCCATCTCCTTGACAGTGGCCTCGAGAACTCGTGACAGCATGGACTGCAATTCCAGGGAACTGTTCAGTGCCTGGGCGATGCGGTACAGGCTCTGGTGTAGGCGCACCTTTTCCAGGACCAGGGCTGCCAAGTCGGCCAACGCGTCCACCAGCATAATATCCGCCTCGGACAGGGCCTCTGTGTCATCCACGTACACGCGCAGGACTCCCATTGCCCGCTCGCGCACCATGAGGGGCACAGCGATTAACCCCTTCAACCCCTCGGCGGCCGCGGCTTCCCGGTACTGAAACCCTGGTTCCTGAGTGACATCAGGCACAACGACCCGTTCCCCTTGAAGCACACGCTGGTCCACACTGCTCGTAGCCAAACTCACGCTTCCCTTGCGCAAGTACGTCTCGCTTAGCCCAATAGAACCCGCGTGGATCAACTCACTTCCGTCTGGGCTCAATACACGCACTAGAGCCGCTCGCGCGTTCAATGCCGATGCTGTACGCCGCAATAATTCCTGAATAACGTCCTGTTCTTCCAATGAAGTGCTCAACGCTTGAGCGGTCTCGCACATCACCCGCAAGTAAAAAGGTGCATCTCGCGTTGTCATGGCTTCCCCCCTTGCCCCTAAAGCCAGTGTTCAAAATCACGCACAACCCGGTCCCAGTTCATCTCTTCCTCTACCCAACGCCGGCCGTTGTGTCCCATTTCCAGGCGGAGTACTTCGTCATCCAGCAAACGTCGCACAGATTCGACCACCGCGGAGACGTTGGAAGGGGGGACCAGGAATCCGGTTTCTCCGTCCCGAACCGCTTCTGCTGCTCCACCGCTGTTCCCGGCCACCGATGGGATCGCGGTGGCAGCGGCTTCCAGGAAGACCATGCCAAATCCCTCCACAGAATCCGCGTGGGCCTCCTCGCGCAAGGGGAGAACGAACACATGTGCCTGCCGGTAAATGTCAGGCAGGTCGGACGCGGGCACGCCGCCCAGAAATTGGACCCGATCCTCTACCCCCAAGTCGCGGGCCAAACGCTGTAACCGCGGCCGTTCTGGGCCACGACCAGCGATCAGGTACTGTAAGTCCGCGTACTCCTCGCGCAATTGGGCCAATGCGCGAATGGCCGTGTCCACTCCTTTGCGCGGCAGTAAACGTCCTACACTCAGCAGAGTAAAGGGCCCGGATGGGGGTTCCGCGGGGGGATGGAATCGCTGTGGATCGGTGCCGGGGTAAATAACTACCGGGTTGGGGATACCAAGCATGTGCAACCGCCGTGCGCTGCTCTGGGAAATGGTGATCAGAGGCCGAGCATGAGCCAACAGGTAATTCACCAACGGTCGATGCCATGTCCGCTGCGCGCCGAGGAAATCATTGCCGTACGCGATGGCCATGTATCGGGTACGGGCCACAAGCCAGGCCGCAGCCAAGAGGCGCAACTCCGTGTGTCCTACTAAAATCCGGTCCGGGTGCCAGCGCGATAACGCATGACGCAATCCCAGCAGAGTGCGCGGCATGTCAAAGCGTTGGTACGGAGGCGCGGGATGGACCTCGTCGTCCACTGAGAGAGAATAAGGTGGAGGCGCCCACACACCAACCTCATGTTTCTGCGCCAACCGCCAAGCCACTTGTCCTACGTACTCGGAGATCCCTCCAACGCTGGGGGGGAACTCGTAGGAAATTATGGCGATTCGCATACATCCTCCTGTTTACTGGGCCCCTGACAACGACCCTTCATCGGACGCGGTTTCCTCTGCGTTGGTCGGTTCCTCGGGTGTCTCTGGGACAGAGGATACCACATCCACGGCACCTTCAACAGGTTCCACAGCCGTGGGCGGGACGCTCGAAGTCTGCGGAGATGAAGGAGTACCGGCAGGTTGCGGGATTCTCTCCTGACGTTCAGCAGCCGTTAACACACGGGCCAGGTACCAGACCAGTAAGGCAATGCCAAGGAGAATCAGCAGCAAAGGCCAGTAATTCGCCCACGACGCGGAGGTTTCCGGGGCCGCGGAGAAGGTAAACCCGCCGACAATGGCCAGTGCGGTCGCCAGCGTCAGGCTCCACCACCGAGGGCGTTGGTGGGGCATGACAAGGTAAAGGACGTAAAAGATTACGGCCAGGCCCAGGAGCAGAATCAGCACCACCATGGTAGCGCTTAAAAGTCCCCCCACCAGGAGGATGCCCGTGAGCAAGAAGAAACTACCAGCAGAGATCCAGGCCCACCACCGTTCCTCCATGGACGTGAGGAAGATAACCAGGTGAGCAAAGGCCAGGGAGAGGAAAATGACTGCAGCCAACCAAATGCCCGGCACATGACGCATTACGCCCAAGTACACGACAATCGCCATGCCCAGTAACAGGAACGCGGGGATGAAATACCACCACCGCGCGGGCCGCACTGCTGAGTACCCGAGGACGGCGAGACCGGCCAGAGCGAGGACCCCTACGGTCGCCCAGGTCACTTCATCCTGATATGCTCGCAGGCTACCAAAGGTGAAGAAGGTGAAGAAGAGCCCGACCAGGAACAGGCCTAACCCCCAGTATAATCCCGCCTTGCTGTGATGTTTCATGTCATCCTCCTTTGGCGCATATGCGCCCATGCAAGCCGCACAGATTGAACCAGGAAGTACACGGCTACCCCGCCCATCACGTACTGCTCCCACGTGTAGAAAGGATTCAGGGCAATACCCAGGGCTACTCCAAAGAGTCCAAAGGAAAAGGCAGCCCCGTAATGGGGCTGCATCCACACATCCCAATGTCGCTGGCCAGTGACCATAGCCACCCAATGGCCCCAACTGAGGGCGGCAAGAATAATCGACAGGCCAAACACCCAGGGCAATTGTCGGGCAAGCCAGAGAAATTCCTCAACAGGCCACACCATGGGAATCCGTCCGGAAGTCACGAGGACAGGGCCGCTTCGATGGCAGCGGCCAACGCCCCGTACGCCTGAACCCCGATAAACCGCTTGAATTCCTGGCCATCTTTGAAGACGATGAGCGAAGGAATGCCCATAATCCCCAAGTTCGCGGCCACAGATGGATAATCGTCCACGTTCAATTTGGCAATGACCGCCTGGTCACCGTAATTGCGGGCCAGTTCTTCCACAGCCGGTGCCACGGCATGACAGGGCACGCACCATTCGGCCCAGAAATCCACCAGAGTCACTCCTTCCTGGATAACTTCGTAGAATTCCTCTTCGGAAAGGTGGCGCGGTTTATACTCCTCAAAATCTTCCGCGGAGAATTCCACCTCTTCTGGTGTCGATTCTTCCTCTTCCACCAGGAGACGCTTCAAACTGTCTAAAAAGCCCATCTACATCCCTCCCATACAATTTTAGAGTAAAACAAGCGCCAATAGTATAACCATCCTAAAAGGCTTGGGCAAAAGGACCACCGGTCTAAAAGACATCCAGGGCACACAAGTTCGCCCGGGGCTAGGTGAGGGATGAGGGATGAGGGGTGGGGGATGAGGCGGCCGGGGAGCAGTGTGGCCCGACACGGCCGGCAGTTGAAAACTGCGGCCTTCGGTGGGGGCGGTTCCCACCAGCCCCCGTCAGGGGGCTTGGCAAACGAAGCCCGCAACGTCCAGTTGCCGGGCGTGCTGTGCAGTTCCCACCCACGGGCGCTGGCCGCGGCCGAGGGGCGATGGGTTCCGGGGCGGCCGGCCGTTGGAAACTGCGGCCTTCGTGCTGTATTTTTTCCTGGCGGCCTGCTGCCGTTCGTCTTTTGGCATCAGCCTCGCGCTCTCCACGTTCTCACTAACCGCTCAACTTCGC
>CAYOAZ010000016.1:0-4763 GCA_964402285.1 uncultured Anaerolineae bacterium
AGTTGCCGGGCGAATTCACGCATTTTCCAGCCTCGGGCGGAATCCAACACACCATGGATGACATGTGCCTGTTTTGAAGGAGACGACCATGAGCCAACGCTCTCATCAGGACGCCCACGTTCACACCAACACGAACGTGGACTTCGACGTGTTCGCTCGGTTCTACGATCCGGAATTTGGCGAGTACGAGGAGGATGTTCCCCTCTTCTTGAACTTTGCCCGCCGCACCGGAGACCCCATCCTGGAAGTGGGGTGTGGCACAGGACGGGTGCTGATTCCCCTGGCCGAAGCAGGCTACACCGTCACCGGCGTGGATATATCCCCGGCCATGCTGGAACGCGCCAGAGCCAAGGCGGAGGCCGCGGGCCTCATGGACCGCATCACCCTGGTGCACACTGATGTGCGCGATCTGGACCTGGGACGTACCTTCGCGCTTATCATCTACGCGGCCAATTCCTTCATGCACCACACCACCCAGGACGAACAACTTCGCGTCCTGGCGCGTCTGCGGGACCACTTGAAGCCCGGTGGATTGCTCATCCTCGACCTGTTCAACCCAGACATCCACATGCTAGCCCGCCAGGACGGTCGGGTGGACCTGGTGAAAACGTGGCAGGAAGAGGACGGAACCACTGTGCAGAAATTCCAGAGCGTGACCGCATACCCCACCGAACAAATCCTCCAGATCACCTACATGTATGACATCCTGACGCGACAGGGGGCTCTCAAACGCATCATCGCCCCCTTCAGCCTGCGCTACCTCTGGCCTGGGGAGGCACGCCTCATGGTGGAACGAGCAGGCCTCACGCTGGAAGCCATGTACGGCTCCTACGAATTGGACCCCGTGTCCGATTCCCAACCCCGCATCATTGTGGTCGCCCGGGGGAACTAAACCCCGTGCCAGAGCGTCTCTAACGCGTGAAGTCCATATATCCTTTTTGCCAGCGTGTCCAAATTGGATGTAAAACAACCCATGGGTAGAACGAACCGACAAACGTAATCGATTCCCAAAGGAACGTTCAAAAACAAAAGCCGTGGTGGCAAAGGGAAAAGCAAAAACGCTTGACAGCGAGTTCATCGTGCCCATTGCTTGCCTCCCGTTGGGTTTCTGAACGGTCTCTCAACCTAGATTTTGAATGAGGAAAGGAGAGGGAGAAGGATGAAACGGCGAATGATTGTGAGCCTTCTCATCATTGTTACCGTGGCCGTGGCGGGCATTGTTCTGAACCGCTCCAATTCGGAGTCGGTATCGGCCGCCACGGGCGGGCCAGAGGTGACGGTCTACAACAGCAACATCGCCCTGGTCAAGGAAGTACGCTCCGTGGACCTGGAAACGGGCGTGAACAGAGTGCGCATCACAGACGTGCCTTCGCAAATTGATCCCACCAGCCTGCACTTTGTCAGCCTGACAGATCCAGCCCACACCATTGTCCTGGAACAGAACTACGAATATGACCTGGTCAACACCCTCAAAGTGCTGCGCAAATACCTGGACAAGGAAGTGCGCATCACCACCCAGGACGGCAGCGTTTACGTGGGTACCCTGCTCAGCGCGGAAGGGGACATCATCCTCTCCAACCAGGATGGTGGGCTCACCATTCTCAAGCAGGACCAGATTCAGAAGTTCGAACTGACCGAACTGCCAGAAGGGCTTATCACCCGTCCTACCCTGGAGTGGCTTGTGCGTGCGGCCCAGGAGGGGACCCACCAGGTCGAACTCGCGTACCTGACCAACGGCATCAACTGGCATGCCAATTACGTTGTCCTCCTGGCCCAGGATGAACAATCACTGGACTTGAACGGTTGGGTGACCGTGGACAACCGCTCGGGTGGCTCCTTCAAAGACGCGAAGTTAAAGTTAGTCGCCGGCGAAATTGCCCGAGTGCGGCCCCAGCCGGCCGTAACTCGCGAAGTCCTGAAGACCGTGGAAGCGCCCATGCCCACCCCCGAGGTGGAAGAGCGCAAATTCTTCGAGTACCACCTGTACGAAGTCCAGCGTCCGGTCACCCTGCTCAACAACCAGACCAAGCAAATCGAGTTCATCTCCCAGTCGGACATTCCCTCGGTCAAGCGGTATATCCTCAACCTGAACCCCATGGCTTTTCGCGGGGGAGTAATCACAGATCCAGAACTAAGTACAACCGCGAGGGGCAATCCCGAAGTGTTTGTGGAATTTCAGACGGGCGAGGAAAGCGGCCTGGACAAGCCGTTGCCCGCGGGGGTTGTGCGCCTCTACAAAGAGGATGTGGACGGCGCGCCCCTGCTCATCGGCGAGACCCAAATTGGGCACACCCCAGTGGGAGAAACCGTCAAACTGCGGGTAGGCCGTGCATTCGACATCGTGGGTGAACGGAAGCAGACCAACTTCACCAAACTGGGGCCTCGGGCCATGGAGGAAACCTACAGCATCACCATTCGCAACCACAAGGACGAGGACGTAACCATTCGTGTGGTGGAGCCCCTCTTCCGGGCAGCGGAGTGGGAGATCATCAAAGCCTCCCACGACTACACCAAGGCGGATGCGCACACCATCTTCTTTGACGTGGAAGTACCGGCCAAGGACAAAGTCACAGTAACGTATACTGTGCGCTATCGGTGGTGAACACAAGACTGTTCAGGGAGGGAAGGGGCGACCGGTCCCCCAACCGGTCGCCCTGATTATGATTTATGCCAGCGCCGGAACCCCCTCAGGTGCAGTGGTTTCCTCATCCCATCCCATCACCCGGAAAAATGCGGCCACCACCTCAGGATCCCATTGAACCCCCGCCCCGCGTGCCAACTCACGGCGAATCACATCTGTAGATAAGGCCTTACGATATGGGCGATCTGTAGCCATAGCATCGTAGGAGTCAGCGACAGCAATAATGCGAGCCCCCAGGGGGATCTCCTCCCCCTTCAGGCCATAGGGATAGCCACGGCCATCCCAACGTTCGTGGTGATAACGGATATAATCGGCGCCCCGTGCGAATTCGGGGAAGCGGGAAATGATCTCAGCACCGACAATAGGGTGTCGGCGCATAAGTTCCCACTCTCGGTCATCAAAACGGCCTGGCTTGCGCAGCACATTGCTATCGATTTCGATCTTTCCCAAATCGTGGACTCGCGCAGCAGCCCGGATCAACTGGATCTCCTCCCAGGGCAAACGCATTTCCTGGGCAATTCGGGTGGCCAATTCAGACACGCGAATCGAATGACCGGCGGTATACGGATCGCGATGGTCAATAACGTCGGCCATCTTCTCCACCGCGTCTCGGGTAAGAACCCGTAATTGGAGGCTGTTGCGCAGTGAGATGTACACCAATGCAATGGGGACAGCAGTTAACAAAATTGCCCATAAATGAATCTGAACTACTAATACCGTTAGAAATCCTAGGAGAAATAATGCTATTTCCTCCCGCAGAGCCTCATTCCAGACACTTCGAAACACAGTCCATGGACGAGTATGTGCATAAATCGCTACAGAGACGGCTGCCAACCAACGTTCTGTCAAAAATAAAACCAAAGCCGCCAAAGATAAAGCCCCTGCTTCCTTTAAATCTATTGAAGCAGGAGGTATGTGTCCACCAGCTAAAACAAAAACTATTTGAGCAATCTCCGCGGCCAACATAGATGTTCCAGCGTTAATAATCCCGTCCAAATGGGGGCGTCGCGATATTTCATGCCCTAATGCAACTCCAGCTCCCACAACAAGCGCGGACCACGGAAGGGGTAAAAGAAGTATAGAAGCATAAATAAGGCTAGTATTAACAACTATTTTCACATTCAAGGAGATCGCCAACGGATAATATTGCGCCAAAATTAAAAAGACAAATAGCATAGCCGCTAGGATAGCATCTCTAGACCCTAGCGGCCATGCTAAAATTTCCCAGTTGTGCGCAATCCATATAGCCAGCAAAACGGCCAGGACCAACATACCACCCGCGTAAACGCGAATATTAAAGAAATTCAGGGTCCCTACGCGCGTCTTGCTCTCTTTCATCGCCAGGTTCCTTTCCCACCACCGCCGTGTTCGTTCTACCAAATCCAGACTTCAAGAACTCACCAAGGGATGGTAAACATTACATGTCGATGTGTAGTTTGCACCTGCTTCACCTGAACGCCATCTACAAACACGGTCACCCGCATCATCTGAAAACCACGTACGTGAGGGACATGCACCAGGATACCCACCTTCGGTCGCCACCACTCGAAGGCCATGGCCCATTCAGGGAAATCACCATTTACTGCAACCACCTCAGGATTTGTACCGAAGGGAGCCAACAACACCGTGGTCACAGGGTGGTAAGGATGAATTTGATCCTTTACCTCATAAGGAGCCAACTCAACAAGCACACTGACCTCATGGCCTCCAACATTAAAAATAGGATCCGAAGAACAGAATTGTAAGGTTGCCAACACCGGCGCCGTGAACAGAGAGAGCGCCACTAGTACGACCACGGTTACAAGAATGCTGCGACGGAACATGACTGAACCTCCCTTGAATTAAAGGTGATTAGTTATGATTTGGTTGACAAGCCGTCCGACATCCCAAGCAAAAATCAGCCGGACAATGCTACTACCCACCCCGAAAGGAGGAAAAATTTCACTTAGAGGACAGAACCCGGAGACCGCTTTTTACCTCTAACAAAAACGGCCGCCGTAGCGGCCGAGAAGAAACGGATATACCTATTTCAGGGAAACAGGCACACCCGTTACCCTCGGCAGCCCGGCCATCATAGCGCTCTCGCGCCTTAGACCCGTTGGCTTTGCGTCCCCGGGTTTCC
>CAYOAZ010000017.1:0-91950 GCA_964402285.1 uncultured Anaerolineae bacterium
CTCCACGGGGTCTTTTTGTCCTGCTGCGGGTAACGCGCATCTTCACACGTACTTCAATTTCGCCGGGTCCCTCGTTGAGACAGTGCCCCACTCGTTACGCCATTCGTGCGGGTCGGAACTTACCCGACAAGGAATTTCGCTCACTTTCATCCAGGCATTTCTGCCTGGGGTGGACTATCTCTTCGTCCATACTGCCTTCGCAGCTCGGCCAGGATACCTCTAACTTTTACCTTATCCGCCCGGTTCATAGAGAGCGTAATTTCGGTGATTCGGATCAGCCCTTCCGGCGTGAGATGTCTTCCTTTTTCCATCCACCTCACGACATGGGCAAACTTTTTGAAATCCACATTCTTTTTCGTCTTCAGGGGATGCTTTTCAAAGAAAGCAACCACATCCCGGAGACAAGAGAGTTTGCGGATTCGCAACTCGAAACGATCCTCCCGATTCCGGCGGACTACGCCGCACCGAAAGAAACGCTTGAGCGCATAAAGCACCTGAATATCGCGCTCGTGCTGAACCACGCGGAACTCGGGCAAAACCTGGTATCCCAGCGTCATGTCGGGATGGGGATTGATGCCTACGTAGAAGCATCCTTCTCCATCCACAAACCCGACCACCCAGTCGGGGCTGAGATCCATGCTGACCTCCTATGGACGCCTGGCGTGTAGTCTCTGGGGATCCTCCCCCCAGGGGGAGTTTCCTGCGGATTGCCCAATCCTGGCCATTTTTACTGGAAGCGGCACGCTTCCGAGTAGGACAGGCTCTCAGGGGATTCCCGCATACAGCCAGGTATTGCCTCCGACGTTGCCGCCGGAGCAGGCAGCGATTGCCACCTTAGGACCGTTCATTATGTTACACGACTGACGGGCTACACACCCCGTCCGTGCGATCCAGTTTCTTGCCTGGATCCTCTATGTCGCCATAGAGATCGGACCATCTCATCACCTCTACCGAACGGGCGGCAGTTCACTTTGTTCGGCAGGTGCCTGGCGTATGGTCTCTGGGGATTCTTTCTGAGCAAAGCGACTCAAGATCTCCTCAGCGGAGTATCTGCGCCGCCCTGCACCTCCATCGTTCATCTCGGCCCGGATCTGGAGGATTTGGCGGACACCTTCTTCGGTCAGATGTTGTCCTTCTCTCATCAGCCTGGCGATTTTCTTGAATTTGGCGAAATCGCGCTTCTTCTTGGCCGACAAGAAACGGAACCTGTCGAAGAAAGGGATCACATGTTCGCAGATTGCATTCAGGTTGTTGACCTCATAGTACCAGATTCCGTCCTCCCGCCCCCGCAACGTTCCACATTTGAGATGCCGTTTGAAGAGTGCCAGAATGGCACGCTCCTTTTGGGAAACGTTGAAGCAGAGGGAGATCTTCCACGGGAACCGATAGTCATGACGTTGGCGGAAGGAAACGTTGAAACTCCCTTCACCATCTGCGAACCCCGCCAGGTAGTAGCCGATATGAGGTGGGATTTGCTTCACGTTCAAAGCCACTGTTGTCTTCCCTTCTGGGAGGCTCTCAGAAAGCCTTTCCTGCTGGTTGTCCGCACCTCGCGGATTGTCACTGATCCATGCTTCGGATCGAGTACCGGAGGATCCGCCGGATTTTCCAGCATATAGCCAGGTTTATTAACGTAACTACAGCGGTCCACTCTATAGTTACGGCCGCCGTTCACCGGGGCTTCGGTTTGGGCCTACGCCTTACGGCCTCAGCCCTCCCCTTAACCTTCCGGCACTGGGCAGGCGTCAGCCCCTATACGTCCCCTTACGGGTTCGCAGAGACCTGTGTTTTTGGTAAACAGTCGCCAGGGCCTGCTCTCTGCAACCCCCTCGGGCTCCGGCCGCGAGGGCCTTCACCCTACCGGGGCCACCCTTCTCCCGAAGTTACGGGTGCAATTTGCCGAGTTCCTTAGCGAGGGTTCTCCCGAACGCCTTGGTGTTCTCCACCCGCCTACCGGTGTCGGTTTGCGGTACGGGCACCCAGGCATCAACGCTTAGAGGCTTTTCTTGGCAGTATGGGCTCACCCACTTCTGGCCCGAAGGCCCGCCATCACCCCTCAGGCTCGGGGAGGGGATTTGCCTCCTCCCGTCAACGCCCTACAGGCTTGGCACCGGGACAACCGACGCCCGGCTGGGCTACCCTCCTGCGTCCCCCCATCGCTCCGCCTGGGTGGGGCCGGAATATTAACCGGCTGTGCATCGGCTACGCCTTTCGGCCTCGCCTTAGCTCCCGCCTAACCCGACGCGGACGTACCTTCCGTCGGAAACCTTAGGCTTACGGCGGGCAGGCTTCTCACCTGCCTTTACGCTACTCATGCCGGGATTCTCACTTCTGCGCGCTCCACCGCTCCTCACGGTACGGCTTCGCAGCACGCAGAACGCTCCCCTACCGCCCCGGCCACACCGTAGTGTGACCGAGACCCGCAGCTTCGGTGCCAGGCTTAGCCCCGTTGAATTTTCGGTGCAGGGCCACTAGACCAGTGAGCTGTTACGCACTCTTTAAAGGATGGCTGCTTCTAAGCCAACCTCCTGGCTGTCACAGTAGCCCCACTTCCTTTCCCACTTAGCCTGGACTTGAGGACCTTAGCTGGCGGTCTGGGCTGTTTCCCTCTCGACTACGGAGCTCATCCCTCGTAGTCCGACTGCCGCGCTGTGGAGTACCGGCATTCGGAGTTTGGTTGGGTTTGGTAGGCTCGCGCCCCCTAGCCCATCCAGTGCTCTACCTCCGGTACTGAACGCGCGACGCTAGCCCTAAAGCTATTTCGGGGAGAACCAGCTATCTCCGGGTTCGGTTGGCATTTCACCCCTACCCACAGGTCATCCGATGGCTTTGCAACGCCAACCGGTTCGGGCCTCCAGCGGGTGTTACCCCGCCTTCACCCTGCCCATGGGTAGCTCACCCGGTTTCGGGTCTACTCCCTGCGACTGTGGCGCCCTATTCGGACTCGCTTTCGCTGCGGCTCCGGCTGTCACTGCCTTAACCTCGCCACAGAGAGTAACTCCCCGGCTCATTCTCCAAGAGGCACGCCGTCAGGCTTTCCCCGTATGGGGCATAGCCCTCCGACTGCTTGTAGGCACACGGTTTCAGGTTCTATTTCACTCCCCTCACCGGGGTTCTTTTCACCTTTCCCTCACGGTACTTGTGCACTATCGGTCACCAAGGGTATTTAGCCTTGGGTGGTGGTCCACCCAGCTTCCCACAGGGTTCCACGTGCCCCGTGGTACTCGGGGATACCGACGGGAGACCGGTCATCTTTCGCGTACGGGGCTGTCACCCTCTATGGCCGGCCTTTCCAGACCGTTCCGCTAGATGCCGGTTTTGTAACTCCCTGGGACTGCCGCCGCGTCCCTAGTCGGCCCCCACAACCCCGGCGTAACATAGGTCGGCGGACCACTAAGTTACGCCGGTTTGGGCTCCTCCCCTTTCGCTCGCCACTACTCAGGGAATAATCTCTTTTCCTCGGGGTACTGAGATGTTTCAGTTCCCCCGGTTCCCCTCACTGGCCTATGGATTCAGCCAGTGATGCGTGGGCATTCCCCCACGCGGGTTTCCCCATTCGGGAATCCTGGGATCACAGTCTGCTGGCGACTCCCCCAGGCTTATCGCAGCCAGCCACGCCCTTCATCGGCCCTTGGTGCCAAGGCATCCACCGTGTGCCCTTAGTAGCTTCATCCACGCAAGACACAGAAATTGAAGTTCGGTAGATACCCCTTCCTGTTCAGTTGTTAAGGTACCAACCCTAGAAAATGACGAAACCAAGCGCTGAAAACGAGCGGGGAGCAGATACTGCCTGCACCCCGTTCCAACGCACATTGCCCCAATTTCTAAGGTACCAGGTGGGCCTGCGTGGACTCGAACCACGGACCCCCGCGTTATCAGCACGGTGCTCTAACCTGCTGAGCTACAGGCCCACACCTCAACAACTGAGGAGTGACAGGGAGGCGACCAGGGCAGACCTCCACAGGTCAACCCGGAGTGGGAGGTCGTTCCCCTCAGGGAACGCCTCATCGCCTTTAGAAAGGAGGTGATCCAGCCGCACCTTCCGGTACGGCTACCTTGTTACGACTTCGTCCCAGTCACCGACCCCACCTTGGACGGCGCCCTCCCTTTCGGGTTAGGCTACCGTCTTCAGGTGTTGCCGGCTCCCATGACGTGACGGGCGGTGTGTACAAGGCCCGGGAACGTATTCACCGCGACATGGCTGATTCGCGGTTACTAGCGACTCCGCCTTCATGCAGGCGGGTTGCAGCCTGCAATCCGAACTGAGACCGGCTTTTTGGGATTAGCTCCCCCTCGCGGGTTGGCAACCCATTGTACCGGCCATTGTAGCGTGTGTGTAGCCCCGGACATAAAGGCCATGCTGACTTGACGTCGTCCCCACCTTCCTCCGGCTTATCGCCGGCAGTCCCCCTAGACACATGTAACTAGGGGCGAGGGTTGCGCTCGTTGCGGGACTTAACCCAACACCTCACGGCACGAGCTGACGACAGCCATGCAGCACCTGTGCCGGCTGCCCCGAAGGGCTCGCTCCCCTTTCGGGTCGCTACTACCGGCATGTCAAGCCCGGGTAAGGTTCTTCGCGTTGCATCGAATTAAACCACACGCTCCGCCGCTTGTGCGGGCCCCCGTCAATTCCTTTGAGTTTTAGCCTTGCGGCCGTACTCCCCAGGCGGGGTGCTTAACGCGTTAGCTACGGCACGGAGGGTTTTTAAACCCCCCACACCTAGCACCCATCGTTTAGGGCGTGGACTACGGGGGTATCTAATCCCCTTCGCTCCCCACGCTTTCGCGCCTGAGCGTCAGGTGCAGGCCAGGGGGCCGGCTTCCCCACTGGTGTTCCTCCCGATATCTGCGCATTTCACCGCTACACCGGGAATTCCACCCCCCTCTCCTGACCTCAAGCCCTGCAGTTTCGGACGACCTCTCCGGGTTGAGCCCGGAGCTTTCACGCCCGACTTACAGAGCCGCCTACGCGCGCTTTACGCCCAGTAAATCCGGGTAACGCTAGCCCCCTACGTATTACCGCGGCTGCTGGCACGTAGTTAGCCGGGACTTATTCCTGGGGTACCGTCCTTCCTCGTCCCCCAGAAAAGGGGTTTACGACCTTACGGCCTTCATCCCCCACGCGGCGTCGCTGCGTCAGGCTTTCGCCCATTGCGCAAGATTCCTCACTGCTGCCGCCCGTAGGCGTCGGGGCCGTGTCTCAGTCCCCGTGTGGGGGGCCACGCTCTCACGCCCCCTACCCGTCATCGGCTTGGTGGGCCGTTACCCCACCAACTACCTGATAGGCCGCGGGCCCCTCCCGAAGCGACCAACATGAATATGTTGGCCTTTACTCAACGAACCGAAGTCCGTCGAGCACATGCGGTATTAGCCATCCTTTCGGATGGTTATCCCCCACTTCGGGGCAGGTTACCCACGTGTTACTCACCCGTCCGCCGCTGATCCCCCGAGCAAAGCCCGGGTTCACCGCTCGACTTGCATGTGTTAGGCGCGCCGCCAGCGTTCACCCTGAGCCAGGATCAAACCCTCCATCGAGAAAGGTTTTATCCTTAGCCTTATATCACTCAAGTCATCTCCGGGAGCCCTGGTCTTTCTCCAGACCTCCCTGCCACTCTTCAGTTGTTAAGGTGCCCGAACCTTTCGCTTCAGGCAAGCGGGGATTTTATCTATATCCCCCGGACCTGTCAAATCCGCTTTCCTTGTTGGTGAGCCTTCTCACCTCCGAGACCCCCACAAAAAACCGCCGCTTTTAGCGGCGGCAGACGCACACCTCTTCCTTCTTCGATTGGCGCCTTTGTGGTGTGGTCTCCGCCTCCAGGTCCCTCCGTGTTTTTAATTACGAGCCTTTCCGCAGGCTCGGTTTCATTATACCACGTTCTTCGACCTTGTCAAGTTTCCAACTCGACTGTGGTATTGTTCAGGTTCCCTTTGCCAGCCCCTGTTTCCGGCCAGCGATGCGGAAGTTTACTCATATTCTCAGAAGGCGCAAATTCGCCATCGCGTTTGGTGCAACTCACCCCGCAGATGCCCCAGGAATCTCCACCGTGAACGTTGTCCCCTGCGCGCTGCTCTTCACTCGAATCGTCCCTCCCATGTACTCCACCGCTATCTTCACAAAGGCCAGCCCTATCCCCACACCAGATATCCCATACCCCGCATTCTGCCCCCGGAAGAACTTCTCAAAAATGTACGGCAAATCACTGGGAGGAATTCCACTCCCCTCATCCGCCACCTCTAACCGCAACCTCCCCTCCACCGATGTCACCCGCACAAAAACCGCCCCTTCCGGCGCCGTGAACTTCACCGCATTGCTCAATAAATGGTGCACTATCTTCTGGAACAAATGGGCATCCACCCACGCGTATTCCGCGCTCGGATCCACGTTTACCGACAACTGAGGACTTGTGAACCCTCGCGTCAACGTCCGCCATACGTGGTCAATAACCGAACGCACCGACACAATTTCCGGCCGCAAAATGTATTCCCCGGACTCCAGATTCGCCATGTCCAGGTACAACTCTATCATAAACAATAACTCATCGGCCCGCTGAACAATGGAATTCAACGCCTCACGCATGAACGTGGGGTCCACTGTCTCTCCCATGTCCTGCAGCAGTTCAGCATACCCCCGAATGACCGCAATAGGCGTGCGTAACTCGTGGGAAACATTCGCCAACATGCGTTCCCGCAGACGCTCCAGGCGCTTCCGTTCGGAAATATCCACCATGTTCAACAGGTAATCCCCCAACTCCCCCGTCCGATCACGGGGCAACCGCGTGATCCCAAGGAGCACGTCACGAGTCTGACCGTTGGGGAGGACAACCGTCCACTCCTGCACTTCCTGCCGATCCTCTTGCTGCAGAAGGCGAAGGATTTCCCTGCCCATCAGTTCGGTGACCGGGCGTGCCAACATCTGCTCCGGACGAACGTTCAACAACTCGGCCGCGGCCGGGTTCACACGCTTTACCCGGTAATCCGGTGAAAGGAGGACAATGGCTGTGAACGTTTTGTCCAGGAGAAGATCGGCTTCCTGACGGGCCAGGGCCAGTTCCTGGAACACTTCCGTCCGTTCCACCGCTACTGCCGTGTGATGCAGCAGGGCCTGGAAAAAGGGCCGTTCCCACACCCGATCATCCGCGCGGGAGAGCGCGACAACTACTGCCCCCATCTCTCGGGTGCTAATCCAAAAAGGCACAATGCCCACATACGGCACTGTAGCAGGAAACACACCCTCCTGCACCCACTCATCCTCTGCATGGAGGGGAACCGCTACGGCCGTACCCTCTTCGAGAGTTTTCCACAGCGATGGTAAAGCCTCTGGGGCAAAGACCTGACCGGATTCCAACCGCGTTGGCACCACATCAGCCAGGGCCACTAACTCCAATCCCCCTTGCTTGGGCATATATCGGAACACCCGCACGTGGGGTAAGGAAAACAGGGCAGAGAGTGTTTGCGCCAACACGGCGAGAATATCGTCGGTCCGGGCGACAGAACTTAACGTGTCCAGAGCTTCGAGAAAGCGTTGCCGACGTTCCTCCTCCAGGAGAAGGCGTCTCAGTGCAGAGCGGGCCAAATCCATGTACGGCTGTTCGTGCAATAGCAGGGTGACATCCGAGGATTCAACAACCAGGAACCACCGTTCATCCACTACCGGTGCTGCCCAAACAGCCGAGGAAGGGACTTCGCGAACAACCCGGCACGCGGTGACCGGATATCCCAACCGGATGAGAGTGTGGTGTAAGGCTGAGGTCACATCCTCCACCGAGGATGCGTCTAACAGAGCCTGGGCATACTCCACCCACACATCATTATCGGATGTCGAAAGATCCATCACTGTTTTATTGTGCACGTCAGAAATCGCCTTCCCGCCCATGTGTCCCCACTTTGCCGACGTTTCATGCTTACGTTCACTTTACCGAAATTCGTGACGACCCTCCAGTGCCCGTGCCAGAGTCTGCTGGTCCGCATACTCCAAATCACCCCCAACGGGCAACCCATGAGCCAGACGGGTGATGCGCACGCCAAGGGGTTTCAGGATCCGGGCAATGTACATAGCTGTTGCTTCCCCTTCCATGTTCGGGTTCGTCGCCAATATCACCTCTTCTACATCCTCTGTTTGCACGCGCTCTACCAACTCCTTAATCCGCAGGTCCTCCGGTCCTACGTTTTCCAACGGATTGATGGCGCCGTGCAACACGTGGTATACCCCTCTGTACGCTCCCGACCGTTCCAGAGCCACCACATCCAACGGGTCCTCCACCACACAAATCGTACGCTGATCGCGCGTCGGGTCGGCACATATCGGACACAGATCGCCTTCGGCCACGTTGAAGCATCGTCGGCAGTAATGTACCTTCTCCTTCAAGGCCGTCAGCGCGTCCGCCAGTTCCAAAGCCACTTCGTCAGGGGCACGGAGGAGGAAATACGCCAGCCGTGCCGCCGTTTTGGGACCAATGCCGGGAAGGCGAGTAAATGCTTCTATCAATCGTTCAACCGGATCGGATATCGGTGTCTGTCCCATCGCCCTTTATAACAACCCTGGAATCGAAAGACCGCCGGTTATCGCCTGCATGCGTTCCGCAGCCAGGGCCTGTGATCGTTCAATGGCCTGATTCACAGCAGCCAACAAGAGGTCTTCTAGCATCTCCACATCTTCCGGGTCCAACAGGTCGGGGTCAATCTTGATGCTCTTAATCACCTGTTGACCAGTAATAACGACCGCCACCGCGCCACCTCCCGCGGTGACCTCTATTGTCTCTTCGGCAAGTGCCTCCTGAACACGTGCCATCTCCTCTTGCATCTTCTGGACCTGGGCCATCAAGTCCATGGGATTTCCTCCCAATCCGCCGCCCAGGCCACCGGGACGAGAACCACGAGCCGCCTTGCGTTTTTTCGGTCGTGCCATGGATTGCCTCCTCGACCAATATCATCTTACCAGATTCTCTGGATGTAGGATATGACGATTTGCTGACAGTTTACACACTATTCCACTTTGGAAATACGTCCCCCACGACGTACGGCTTCCTGTACCAACTCATCCTGTAACACCTCAGACATCCGACTTTGAGGCCCCGTCTGCTGGGTTGGACCGGCCCGTTCCCCGCTTAAGGTTGCATAATCTCCCTCCAGGGCACACACTACCTGATAGCGTTTGCCCAGCACCTGGGAGATGACCGCCTCTACTTGCCGCAAGTTCTCCGGACGCTGCACCATTTCCAGGGAGAATTGGTGCTTAAAGACCAGGTACACTACCCCGTTATCCACCCGGACCGGTCGTGCATTTCCCAACGCGGCCTGGATCTTGAACCGTCGTTTATCTCGGAACCAGTGAATTACCTGCTTCCACCGCTTGCGCAACAATGCCATGGTCTCCTCATCCCCGACCGGCACTTCCTCCACGGGGCCACGAGGGGATTCCGCGGGTTCGGGCTTTTGGGGTTTCTCGGTTTTGGCTTCTCCCTCTGCCGCGGGGACCTTTCGCTCCGGTGGAGTCCATGTGGCCACCTCGACCAGGGCCAGTTCCAGGGCCAACTGGGATTCGATTCCGCTTCGTATGTCCTGGTATGTTTCATTCAGCCGCCGAATGGCCATGATCAGGTGACGTACATCCAGGGAAGAAGCCTGCCTCTGCAGCACGTCCGCGCGCTCCGCGGGGATGTCTGGTAACGCATTGATCCCTCCCACCCGGACCAACAGAACATCTCGCAGGTAGCGCACCAACTGTTCGGTAAACTGGCGCAGTTCTACGCCCCGGGCAACCAGCGTGTGCAACTCCTGCAACAGAGCCGCGGTATCGCGAGCCGCCAGCGTGTCCACAAAACGGGCCAATGTCGCTCCTGGGACAACGCCGAGAACCGCTTCCACCTGTTCCAGGGTCACGCGGGGGCCACCAAAGGAGAGGAGTTGGTCCAACAGGCTGACTGCATCGCGCATACACCCTTCTGCGGCCAGGGCGATTTGTTCCAACGCCGCGCGCTCGGCCACCTTGCCTTCCTGTTCCAGGATATACTCCAGATGCTCCACAATGCGCGACGCGGGAATGCGCCGAAAATCAAATCGCTGGCAACGGGAGAGCACTGTTTCGGGGATCTTGTGAGGTTCTGTGGTGGCGAGCACAAAGATGACGTGGGGAGGCGGTTCTTCCAACGTTTTCAGCAGTGCGTTGAAGGCCGCGTTGGACAGCATATGGGCCTCATCAATCACATACACCTTGTAGCGAGCCACCGAGGGAGCGAAGTTCACCCGTTCAATGAGTTCTCGGATGTGCTCCACACTGGTGTGGGAGGCCGCATCCATTTCGACCAGGTCCACCAAACTCCCCTCGTTAATGGCCGTACAGATGGGGCATGTGTTGTCCGGCCGTTTATCCGGATCCGGGTTCAGGCAATTTACGGCTTTAGCCAGGATGCGCGCCGTACTTGTCTTTCCCGTGCCTCGAGGTCCGCTGAAGAGGTACGCGTGGGCAATGCGTCCCTCCCGGATCGCGTTGCGCAAGGTGGTGGTGACGTGTTCTTGACCAACCACCTCCTCGAATGTCTGTGAGCGATACTTGCGATACAACGCCTGTGCCATAATGTGCTCCTTCTGCCGAAGGTACGGCCACTGTACGTTCCGACCTCACCCACCAAGTGAGTTGAACTTCTCGCTGTTCAATCCATGCGGGTAGAGACACAAATTCTCCAGTGGGCCACATCTACAATGTCAAGGGGCCCTCGTAGTGTACCACGCATCTCCACCGACGGCAAAGCCCCTGGTCCGGTTACCGAGAACCACACAGTTCCCCTTGCTACGTGAAAGGAAACAGGGGCGATGGCCGCGGCCAAGGGCGTTGGGTCCCAACACGGCCGGCAGTTGGAAACTGCGGCCTCCACTTGCGAAACCGCGGGGCGGTTCGGCGCAGCCCCCGTGAGGGGGCTTGGCAAACGAAGCCCGCAACTTCCAGTTGCCGGGCGTTCTGCGCAGTTCCCACCCACGGACGGTGGCCACGGCCGAGGGCGTTGGCCCAACACAGCCGGCAGTTGGAAACTGCGGCCTCCACTTGCGAAACCGCGGGGGGCGGTTCGACGCAGCCCCCGCAAGGGGGCTTGGCAGATGAAGCCCTCACCTCTCTCCCAGCCCCTCTCCCCTCTCCCAAGTTTGGGAGAGGGGAGAGGGGAAACACGTTTTCCCTCATCCGGCGCCGATGCCGAGGGGTGAGGGGTGAGGGCCCCGGGGCGGCCGGCAGTTGGAAACTGCGGCCTTCACCTGCGAAACCGCCAGGGGCGGTTGGGCGCGGCCCCCGCCAGGGGGCTTTGCAAACGAAGCCCGCAACTTCTAGTTGCCGGGCGTTCTGTGCGATTTCCCGCCCACGGATGATGGCCGCGGCCAAAGGGCGGTGGGCCCCGAGGCGGCCGGCAGTTGGAAACTGCGGCCTTCACTTGCGAAACCGCCGGGGGCGGTTAATCGCAGCCCCCGCCAGGGGGCTTGGCAAACGAAGCCCGCAACGTCCAGTTGCCGGGCGTTTTGCCTGGAGGTTGTCATGCAGGTGGGTTTTGGGTATCATGGGACCACACCACGAGGAGGGCAATCAGGATGGCCGGCCAAGAGAAACACGCCCCGGTGTCTCCGTACCTGGCATTGTTCCTGGGCATTTTCGCTGTCTCCACAGGTGCGATTTTCGTACGCCTGGCAAACGCGCCCGCATTGACCGTGGCCGCGTACCGCACGGGATTGGCCACCTTGATTCTGCTTCCCCTGGCCTGGTGGAAAGCCCGGGATGAGTTGCGACGCCTAACCCGAGGCGATTTCCGCCTGGCCCTTCTCTCCGGCTTCTTTCTCGCCCTCCACTTCGCGACGTGGATCTCCTCCCTGGATTACACCTCTGTGGCCAGTAGCGTCGTGCTGGTAAACACAAATCCTATTTGGGTAGGACTGCTGACACCTTTTATCAGCCGGGACCGGATCACTCGCCTGACCGCGCTGGGTATCATCATCAGCGTCGTAGGAGGAGTGATTATCGGCGCGGGGGATTTCGCGATTGGGGGGCAGGCACTGTGGGGGGATATTCTGGCAATTTTTGGTAGCATCAGCGCGGCACTGTACCTGCTCATCGGCCGCAACCTGCGCCCGAAACTTTCCCTGGTCGCTTACGTGACCGTGGTGTACGGCACTGCGGCCCTTCTCCTCTGGGGAGTGGTGCTGGTGCTGGGCTTGCCAATGACGGGCTTCTCCACCCAGACCTGGGCCGCGCTGTTGGGCATTGCGGTCGTGCCGCAAATCCTGGGGCACAGCACGTACAACTGGGCCCTGCGCTGGGTGACAGCCAGTCTCGTTGCGGTCAGCCTGTTGGGGGAGCCAGTCATGGCTACTATCATGGCTTACTTCCTCTTTGGGGAAGGGCTGACATGGGCTAAAATAGTGGGAGGTGGACTTATCTTGCTAGGCATCTACTTGGCTGCCCGGGGAGAGGAAACGTGAGCGAACAATCGCTCTTCCCCGCTTAAATATGCCGCATGGGGAGATTGCATGAGGGGCCACACACGCTCTCGGGGTTACATATATCTCTTTTTTCTGATCCTGGTTCTCCTCTACTTCTGGCGCTTGGTGACACCTTTCACCCGGGACCGGGCCATTTTCATCAACAGTGACTTTAACCTGCAATTTTACCCCTGGCTCAAATTTGCCTACGAACAGTGGCGGCACGGCCATGTGCCCCTGTGGAACCCGTACATTAACGCGGGACAGCCCGGCCTGGCCGACATCCAGATGGCCGCGCTGTATCCGATCAACCTGGTGGTATATGCCCTCCTCGCCCTGTTCCGCCAACCGTTTACCCCGGACGCGCTGATTGGGATTACACTTCTCCACTTCTGGCTGGCCGCGGTATTCACCTATCTCCTGGGCCGTCGCGTGACAGGGAGTGATCTGGGAGGCATCGTAGCCGCGGTGGTCTACACATTTAGTGGCTACATGGTGCTTTTCGCATCCATCCAACTCAGTGTCCTGCAGACCGCGACCTGGTTGCCCGGAGTATTGCTCCTGGCAGACCGCGCGTTCCTGCAAGGGGGGCGGCGGAACACTCTGGGGCTGAGCGTTTTGTTGGCCATTGTGGTGCTCGCCGGGCACCCGCAGATGTTCCTGTACACAGTGTACGCGGTGCTGGCGCTGGCGCTGATCCGCTGGTACGAGAGGAGAGCGGCCTCTGGACTTCACCCCACTCCTGTCGCCCCCCTCGCTATCCGCCTGAGGGGTGAGGTAAGGATTTTTGGACGGCTAGCCGCGGCACTGGCGGTAGCCATGGGATTGGCCGCGGTGCAACTGCTTCCCACGGCCGAACTTTTTGCCCATTCGCACCGCGCGGAACAACTCAATTTTCATTACACCTCCGCGGGACTTCCCCCCGAGCAGTGGGCGGGATTCTTTCTGGCCGGTGCGGTCAGCGATGCCATTTTCTTCGTGGGAATCACCGCGCTGGTGCTGGCCGCGTGGGGCGTGTGGCAGCGTTGGACAGACGCGCGCGCCTGGGTGCTCTTGGGCACGCTGGCCTTTCTCCTCACGTTGGGCGGGCACACATTTGTTTACCCCTTATTCTACATCCTGGCGCCGGGCTTTGCCCTGTTCCGGGAGCAGTACCGGATTGTGTACGTGTTCATCCTTGCAATTGCACTTCTCGCGGGCCTGGGAACGACTGCCCTCACCGCCTCCTGGCAGCAAGAAAATAGGGAGGGGGTGGAGCGCGGACGACGTGCTGTCTCGTGGGGGGCGATTGTGGCTCTCGCCGTGGGAATTGTTCTCCACCTGGCGCGCCCTCTGTTTCCCACCCACCACGGTCTGGCCGCGGTGAGCCAGGCGTGGGCCTATGTGGAAATGGCGCTGGTCGCGCTCGCGCTGATCCTGCTCGGGGTAGAGAGGGGTCGGGTACGCGGTCGAACCGCGTCAGCGCTTCTGGTGGGCGTGTTGATGCTGGAGTTGTTCAGTCCCATCTGGCAACGCCCTCTGCGTGACCGCCCCCCAGAGGGAATATACCCGGTAACACCTCTGGTCCAGGCCATGATGTCGGACCCGGCCCGCCCATTCCGCATTAGCAGCGAGGGGCTCCTCCCAGGCGGTCCTAATTCGGCCATTGTCTACGGGTTGGAGGACATTCTCGGGTACACCCCCTTGGGTCTGGGGTACGTGGAAATGCTCAATCACCTGCCTGAAACCAAGCGCTGGGGGATGCTCAACGTCCGTTATGTGCTCACCAGGCGCGATTTCAGCGGTGACGGACGATTTGCTCTTGTGGCTGAAGAGGGGGACCAACGTGTGTACCGGTTCGGAAGCCGCGAATGGCTCCCGCGTGTCTTTCTGACCCATCGCGTCCAGGTGGTGGACCCCGAGAGGGTCTGGGAACGTCTGGCCTCCGCGGACCTGCGTGAGGTGGTGCTTCTGGAAGAGCCTCCCCATTCCCCGCCGGCAGCACCCATGGGCGAGGACGTGGTCCGCCTGGTAACGTACAACGCGACAAAGGCGGTGGTCCAGGTCCGGAGCGCGAGCGCGGGCATGCTGGTGTTTAGCGAGATGTATTATCCAGATTGGCGCGCGTATGTGGACGGGCAACGGGTGCCGGTGTACAGGGCGGATGGGGTGTTGCGCGCGGTTCCAGTGCCGGCCGGGGATCACCGGGTGGAGATGGTGTACCGGCCCCGATGGTTTTATGTGGGAACGGCCATCTCCCTGCTGACAGGGATCCTGGTGCTAGCGGGGATCTTTTTCCGCCCGCGCCAACGGCATCTGAACACACGGTCAACGGGTGACGCGTAGAATGGGTGTGCTTGTGCCAGCCAGGCGGGATGTGGCCGTAATCCGCCTCCAACATGGATCGGCCAACGCGATAGATGAGGCTTTTCTTAGCGGGCTAAACCAGGCGCTGGACGCGATTCCGCCTGACGTGGGGGTGGTCATCACAGGAACAGGCCGTTTCTTTTCCGTGGGACTCAATCTGAAGGAAGTGTATCCGCTCTCACGGGAAGCGATGGGGGCTTTCATGGCCCGCTTCATCGCCACATTGCGGCGGGTCTTGACGTGGCCAGCCCCCACTGTGGCCGCGCTGAACGGTCATACCCTGGGCGGAGGGTTTCTCCTCGCGCTGGCCTGTGATCGGCGGCTGGTGCTACCGGGGATGAAGGCCCGCATCGGGTTTCCCGATGTGGAGGAGCAGGTGCCTCTCTCCCACTCGCTGCGCCTGATGGCCCAACACGCGTTGCCTGCGGACATGACATATCTGGTCAACGGGAGAGGGGAGAACTTCACGCCGGAGGAGGCCGCGCGACGAGGACTCGTGGAAATGGTTGCAGGTTCCAGGTTTCACGTTGAGGGAGGGAGACGTGCGGGGAATATTGGCCTCGCGGGGTCGGGCGATCCCAACCAGGGCCCTATGGTTGACCTTCCGCCTGTAACCTATCATGCTGTGGCATGGGCTGCTGAACAGCCCATGGATTACGCGGAGCGTAAGACTCAACGCCTGAAGCCGTTGTTGGCGCAATTGGACGCACTGGGCGAGGAAGACATTGAGCACTTCCTGGACCAGTGGTTCGCGCCGGCGACTCGAGCCGCGTTTGGGCGTGTATGGGAACGATTGACCTGAAAACTGACAAAACTCTGCTCATGTACATCGTTTTAAGGAGAGGTGGTCCATAATTCAACGGTTACGATAAGGCCCTCCTTCACGACTTGGGCATTCCTTATCGTATTCCGTCCGTTGGGGAACGTGCAGTCCACGAGGAGACTAAATATTTGCACTCTGAGGGGGTAGATGAAACGTAGGATTGTTGTTGACACGGACATCCTGAGCATGTTTGCCAAGGCCCAGGCAGATGAATGATGATATGTTTAACTGATGCATTACGTATCCAACCATCACAAATACAGTACCGAGGAGGATTCACACATGGCTCGACGCATCATTCGTAAAGCAGCGGTTCTCGGCGCTGGCACAATGGGAGCGGCAATTGCCGCCCATTTGGCCAACGCTGGCATTCCCGTTTACCTGCTGGACATCGTGCCCAGGTCCCTGACCCCCGAAGAAGAGGCGAAGGGACTCACCCTCGATGATCCCCAAGTGCGCAACCGCATTGTCATGCAGGGCCTGGAACGCATGAAGAAGAGCAAACCTGCAGCCCTGTTCAGTGAAGACCGCCTAGCCCTCATCACCCCCGGCAACATGGAGGACAACTTTGACTGGGTGGGCGAGGCGGATTGGATCATCGAGGCCGTTGTAGAACGGCTGGACATCAAACAACAGGTCATGGCCCGCATCGAGGAAGTGCGCAAGCCCGATGCCATCGTCAGCACCAACACCTCGGGCATCCCCTTGCGCCTCATTGGTGAAGGCCGCTCCGAGGACTTCCTGCGCCACTTCTTAGGCACACACTTCTTCAACCCACCCCGTTACCTCAAACTGGTGGAGATCATCCCTGGCCCGGGCACAGACCCGGACATCCTCGAGTTTATGACCGAATTCGTAGAAGCGCGGTTGGGCAAGCGCGCGGTCCGAGCCAAAGACACGCCCAACTTCATTGGCAACCGCCTGATGGTCATCACCGGCGCGTTCGTCTCCAAGTTTGCCATCGAGCATGATTACACCGTGGAAGAAGTGGACGCGATCCTGGGCAAACTCATCGGCCGGCCGAAAACCGCGCACTTCCGCCTGATGGACCTGGTGGGCATTGACGTGATGGACCACGTCTCCCGCAACCTGTACGAAGCCATCCCCCACGACCCGTTCCGCGACCTCCTCACAGACCCCAACGTGCAGCGGGTGACTAACTTCCTGCTGGAAAAGGGCTGGCTAGGGAACAAAACCGGCCAGGGCTTCTACAAGAAAGTGAAGAAGGACGGCAAGCGGGAGTTCTGGCACCTCAACCTGAAAACCCTGGAATACGAGCCGCCCCAGAAGCCCCGCTGGGAGTCGGTGAAGAAGGCCAAGGACATGGAAGACCTGGGAGAACGGCTGCGCTTCCTGGTGGCCCAGGATGACAAAGTGGGCCGACTGGTTTGGGCTACCCTGGCTAACCAGTGCTCCTACGCCGGCTATGTGACCCCGGAGATCGCGGACGACATCGTCAACGTGGACAACGCGATGCGCTGGGGCTTCAACCACGAAATGGGACCCTTCGAGGTGTGGGATGCGCTGGGCGTCGCGGAGACGGTGGAGCGCATGGAGAAGGAAGGGTACCTGGTGGCCGATTGGGTCAAGGAGATGTTGGAGACCGGGCATCCCTCCTTCTACCAGTATGAAAACGGCCGGGTGGTGGGCTACTACGACTTCAAAGAGAAAACCTACCGGCCCATGCCTGTGAACCCCAACGTCATCGTCCTCAAGGACCTGAAAGCCCAGGGCAAAGAGATCGAGCGTAACCTGAGCGCAAGCCTCATCGACCTGGGAGACGGGGTGCTCCTGCTGGAATTCCACACCAAGGCCAACGCGCTGGACCCGGACATCTTCAAGATGTACGAAATCGCGCTCAAGCGCCTGGACACGGATTTTGATGGTATGGTAGTGGGCAATCAGGGAGAACACTTCTGCGCGGGCGCGAACGTGTTCAACATTGCCATGGCCGGCCAACAGAAGATGGTGGACATGCTCCACCAGATGGTGCGGGAGTTCCAAAGCCTGATGATGACCGTGCGCTACTTCCCCAAGCCCATTGTGGCCGCGCCCTTCGGCATGACGCTCGGTGGGGGCACCGAAGTGGTGTTGGCCGCGTCCCGAGTGGTCGCATCCGCGGAGACGTACATGGGCCTGGTGGAGACAGGCGTGGGGCTCATCCCCGCGGGCGGCGGCTGTAAGGAACTCCTGCGACGGGTGGTTAATCCGGCCATGCGCACCCAGGGCGCGGACCCGCTTCCCTTCCTCCAGCGGGTGTTCGAGCAGATCGCGATGGCCAAGGTGGCCACCAGCGCGGAGGAGGCACGACAGATGGGCTTCCTCACCGCGGCTGACCGCATCGTGATGAACCCGGACTTTCTCATCGCAGAAGCCAAGCGCGAGGTGTTGGAACTGGTGCGGCAGGGATATCAACCCCCTGTACCGGAGAAAATCTACGCCGCGGGTCGGGACCTCCTCTCCGCGTTGCGAATCGCGGTCTGGTCCATGCGTGAGGCGAACTACATCACCGACCACGAAGTGAAGATCGCCAATCACCTGGCCTATGTGCTGGCTGGCGGCGACCACGACCGCCCCACCTGGGTGGATGAGTGGCACATCCTGGACCTGGAGCGGGAGGCCTTTGTGGAATTGGCCCAGGAACCTAAAACCCTGGAGCGCATTTGGAATTTCCTGAAGACAGGGAAGGTGACGAGAAACTAGAACGGAATATGTGATATGAACGTAAACACATCGCCTGCAGTTCAGGGCAATGTGTCGACAGAGCCTATCCTGGCATTTCAGATAAGGAGAGCGAGCCATGCAAGAAGCCGTCATTGTATCCGCTGTGCGGACAGCCGTTGGTAAGGCGAAGAAGGGCACATTGCGGGACATGCGTCCCGAGGATATGGCCGCGGTCGTCCTCAAGGAAGTGGTCAACCGCGCACCCGGGGTGACCCCGGAAATGATTGACGATGTCCTCATGGGCTGCGCGATGCCCGAGGGCCCCCAGGGGCTGAACATCGCGCGGCTGGCCGTGTTCCGCGCGGGATTTCCCTACACCGTCCCCGCCGCGACAATCAACCGCTTCTGCTCGTCCGGGTTGCAGACTATCGCGATGGCTGCCGAGCGTATTATGGCCGGTTTCGCGGATATCATCATCGCGGGCGGTGTGGAATCCATGAGCATGGTGCCCATGACCGGCGTTCAGTTCC
Source organism: uncultured Anaerolineae bacterium (assembly GCA_964402285.1). GTDB lineage: Bacteria > Chloroflexota > Anaerolineae > JAADDB01 > JAADDB01 > CAYPUG01. The sequence continues at coordinate 18,823 of CAYOAZ010000017.1, forward strand.
GGCCCAATCCCTGGCTGGCCGAACACTACCCCGAGGCCTACATCAGCATGGGCCACACGGCAGAACGCGTCGCGGAAAAGTACGGCATCAGCCGGGAAGACCAGGACGCGTTCGCGCTGCGCAGTCACCAACGCGCCATCGCGGCCATCGACGCGGGAAAGTTCAAGGAGGAAATTGTCCCCCTCGAGGTGAAAAAGAAGGTCCTGCACCCAGATGGGACGGTGGAGGAGAAGACGATCATCTTTGACACGGATGAAGGTCCACGGCGGGACACCAGTATGGAAGCGTTGGCCCGGCTTAAGCCCGTGTTCAAGGAGGGAGGCACGGTGACCGCGGGGAACTCCTCCCAGATGAACGACGGCGCGGCCGCGGTGCTGGTGATGAGCCGCAAGAAGGCTGAGGAATTGGGGTTGAAACCCATCGCCCGATTCGTGGGCTTTGCCGTGGCCGGCGTTCCCCCCGACATTATGGGCATTGGTCCCATCGAAGCGGTGCCCAAGGTGATGAAGAAGACGGGGCTCTCGATCGATGACATGGACCTTATTGAACTTAACGAGGCCTTCGCATCCCAGTCCCTGGCGGTTATCCGCACCCTGGGCTTTGACCTGGAGAAGACGAACGTGAACGGCGGTGCGATTGCGCTGGGGCACCCGCTGGGATGCACGGGCGCAAAGTTGACCGTGCAAATCCTGCACGAACTCAAACGCCGCGGAGGCCGCTACGGCCTGGTCACCATGTGCATCGGCGGAGGCATGGGGGCAGCAGGAATTTTCGAGATGTTGTAAGTGCTGCTCCGGTGTCTTAAGGTGGGAGTAAAAAACGTACTGTGTGGCAGGGAACGTTGTTTCCCTGCCACACAGTAATCTCCCGCATCTGGTCCTCACGAGTGTGTTTCCCCGAGCGAGTTTGGGGGATGTTCTTGTCCGGCAAAGGGATATGTCCACCTATTTGATGGCCGCGGCCGGTCCATTGGGTTGGGTCCAGGGCACGGGGTCCACAGGGATCCCGTAAATTCGAATCTCCCAGTGCAAGTGAGCCCCTGTGGAAAGCCCTGTTGTTCCCACCAGGCCGAGCAGGTCCCCCCGTTCGACAGTCTGGCCTTCCTGCACGTTCACTTGGGAAAGATGCCAGTAGTTAGTGGTCACCCCCGCACCGTGGTCTAATATGACCACATTACCGCGTACCTGCAAGGGGCCGGCCAGGACTACGCGGCCTCGCGCGGGCGCGTGTACGGGTGTGCCCTCGGGCGCGGCAATGTCCTGCCCTGTGTGGTATCCCCGCAACGCACCGGGATAGTACGTTCGGCGGATGCCGTAAGGCGCGGTGGTCGGCCATTGTGTCACATCAATGGGCCAATCAAACGGTCCAGCCCAGAGGGGAGGTCCTGAGGAGGCTTGCCAAATGGCCATTAGCGAAGTGTACTCTTTTTCGACGATCTCCCTTGCCAGAAGTCCGCTTTTACTCTCGGGGATGTAAATTTCCTGGCTGGGAAATTCTCGGTTCTGTACCCATACAGGTACTTCTACGGTTGTGGAGATGTCTTGGGTGGTGGAGACATTTAGGGTAATGTACAATATGCCCGGTTGTACGAACCCGTGCAGGGGAACAAAGCCTACGTATCCTTCTCTGTACGGGGTCAGAGGGTAAGGACGGTCTACGATGCGGACGGTGGGTGTGATCAGGGTGGCGGCTGTGGGTTCGACGTGCAGGACCACTGTATCACCCGGGCGGGCCGTGGGAGGCCACCACCACACCCGCGCGGGGATGCGTGTTTCGCGCAGGTGGGTGTACAGAGCCGCGCGCGCGTGCCATAACCCTACCCAGCCCTCCTTTTCGGGAAGGCGGGGGATCCCTGTGGCGACGGCCATTCCGGCTTCTGTTGCGGCCAATGCCTGGTCGGCCGCGCTGACCGGGCAGGGTAAGCGCAGCACCTGGCCTACTTCAATGTGGTCGGGATCCGTGATGTGGTTCAACCGGATTAGGGTATCTTCGTCCACGCCCAGGCGCTCCGCGATGAGGGAGAGCGCGTCCCCAGGCTGAACCGTGTACGTGGTGGGCACCGGACAGGTGTCCTGGGCGTGTGCTGCGCTCACCTGTCCCCAGGCCACCAGCAGGATCAAGCCCAGGGCCAATCTACTCACCCAGCGGAGCCAAGTGCTCTTACTCCTCGTCAAAAAATCCCTCCTTGGGGATGGCGATGTAAGGTAAGTTGCGGTATAACTCCGCGTAGTCCAGGCCATACCCCACCACAAACGCGTTGGGCACTACGAACCCCACGTAGTCCAGGGGCACATCCACTTCCCGACGCTCGCGCTTGTCCAACAATGTGACGACGCGGAGGGATGCGGGTTCCCGTTCCAGGAGCAGGCGGCGCAGATAACTCAGGGTGTGTCCTGTGTCCACAATGTCCTCGACGATGAGCACGTTTCGTCCGATGATGGGAATGTCCAGGTCTTTGAGGATGCGGACAATGCCGGACGATTCTGTGGCCGCGCCGTAACTGCTGGTGGCCATGAAGTCGATGCTGTGAGGGATTGTGATCTGGCGCATCAGGTCGGCCAGGAAGACGACGCTGCCTTTGAGCACGGCCACTAAGAGCAGGTCCTTTCCCTCGTAATCCCTGGATATTTGCGCGCCCAATTCTGCCACGCGCTTTTGCAATTCTTCTTCAGTGATGTAGACCTCTAGACGATCTACCCGCCATGGTACTTGTGCCATAAGCCCTCCGATGAGAGATTAGATAAGGTTGAGATGTGCGTCAATGTTGTTGTTCCCCTGTTATCATTTGGGCGACCCGACATCCAGTGGCCGGCCCCTGGGAAATGCCCAACATGCAATGGCCGGTGGCGACAATGACGTTGGGCACGTGAGGTAGGGGCTCGATGTAGGGGAGCCCGGTGGGGGAACAGGGACGCAATCCCCGCCACAGTTCCACCAGGGGTTCCTCATCCGGCCGGATGGTCAGGTATTCGCTCACTCCCCGTTTAATCGCGTTGACCCGCCGCATGTTGATGCTCATGTTCAATCCGGCCAGTTCCAGGGTGCCGGCGAAGCGCAAAGTGTCGCCCATGGGAGTGACCGCGACTTTCGCTTCGTCTAAAATAACGGGTACTTCGGGAAAGGTCGGGGGGCGCCGAATGGTGATGCTGTATCCTTTGGCGGCTTCTACGGGAAGTCGATATCCTAACCGACGAGTCAGACGGGGGGTCCACGCGCCCGCGGCAAGTACGACATGCTGAGCACTGAAGTCTCCCCGGGTGGTGAGTACGTGGGTGACTTTGCCGGCTTCCACACGGAAGTTCAGGACTTCTGTGTGAGTGAGCATGTGTACGCCTCGGGCCTCTACTTTGGGCGCGAACGCGCGCATAAACGCGGCTGGGTCAAAGTGCGCGTCCTCCAGGTAGTAAACGCCGCCCACGATCTCCGGGCGGAGGAGGGGGATGCGTTCGCGCACATCCTGTTTGCTCAGCACCTGGGAGCGCAGGTCAAAGCGGTTTAGCGTTTCGGCCAGGGCCTGTCCGTCTTGAAATCCGGCAGAGGTTCGGTACACCAGCAGCAGGCCGGCCTGCGCAAAGGGGACATTTATTCCTTCTTCCTCCATCCACTTCTGGTACAAGCGTAGACTTTCGCGGCTTAAATCCCGAAGGATGGGGATGCTGCGCAGGAATGAGGCTCGGTTGCTCGATTTCAGGAATTGCCAGAGCCAACGGATGAGGTCGATGTTGAGTCTGGGTTTAATGTAAAGCGGGCTTTCTGGGTCCAGAAGCCATCGTATGCCCTGGGAGATGGCCGCGGGGGAGGGGAGGGGGATGGAATCGCTAGGAGCGATAAGACCGGCGTTTCCGTAGGAACTTCCGGCGCCGATGTCGCCTTTCTCCACCAGGAGAACGGAACGCCCAGAGCGAGCCAGGCAATATGCTGTGCTCAGCCCGATAATTCCGCCGCCAACAACGACCACATCGTAATCTGCCATCTCAGGTGCCTCCGGCCAGTTGACAGACCGTGTAAAGGCTCAGGTCCCCTTCACGGCCGTCCGAGTAGAATTGCTCCACAATGGACAACCCTGCACGCCGGGCCAATATGTCCATCTCTGCTTCGCTAACATAATGGACGTACCGGTATCCGACGCCGTCGCGCTTCCAATCCATGAGATAATCGTGTTCGTCCACATCTTCGGCAGAAAGGCCTACCCGATCCCACGGGACGATCTTGCGACGCATGCGCTCGCTGTGCAAAAAACGCCAGGTAGAAAGGACAATGTATCCATCCTCGCGAACCAGGCGGGCCATTCCCTGGAGAAATGCCGCGCGGTATTCAAAATCGGGGATGTGGTGGATTACTGCGAACGCGACCACCAGGTGAAAGTGTCTTTGCGGGAGCATGTGGGCCCAATCGGGCTGGGAAAGGTCTAAAATGAGAAAGGTGGGGGTCACTCGCTGCAACCGATCCACGGACGCGCGAGCCAGCGTAATCAATTCTGGGCTCACGTCGACGCCCAGGTAGGTGGCGTGCTCTACGTGTTGGTCCAGGAAATGGGCAAAGCGAGCGTTCCCGCAACCCAGGTCCAGCACGTGGCATGAGGGAGGCACATAGCGTATAATGCGCGTGTATCCAGGCTGAGGAGCAAAACGCGTGTCGGAGAAGGACGCGGCAAAACGACGGTAGAAGTCTTTGTTCAATGCGATGAGTTTTTGCCGAACGTGTTCGTTCATGTGTGCGTGATACGTGATGTATGATACGCTGATATCATTCAGCGCTCTTTTCTCACGAACGGCAATTTTGTGAGAACTCGCTGAATGGTGCACTAGCATTGTAATCGAGGTGTCCTGGCTTAGGCCAGAGAGAGGGTGTCTTCGGTATGGGGTCTATTCCTGTACGGCGTTTGTCTTCCCAAACGGGTCGGGAATACGTTGTTCACCTGGATGAGGATGTGCTTGAGGAGATCTTCCGCGATGTGGGTGCGGACCTGCACGGGGAGGATCTGTACACGCGCGTGAGTCGTGCGTACGCGCGGCGCACCGGCCACATTCCTTCCAAGGCGGAGTTGGTGGCTGCCTACCGTTATCTGGTGGAAAGCGGTCGCCTTCCCCTGGACCGGGCTGTGTTGCGTGGACTTCAGCGCAAGCCTGTGCGCACCAGTTCCGGTGTCGCGCCGGTTACTGTGCTCACGAAGCCCTTCCCCTGTCCTGGTGAGTGCATTTTCTGCCCGGAAGCCCGTGGGATGCCCAAGAGTTATCTCCCTGATGAACCCGGAGCACAGCGGGCCGTGCAAAATGACTTTGACCCTTACCGTCAGACTCTTTCCCGCATTCGCGCGTTTGAAGCCATCGGCCATGACGCGGGCAAGGTGGAACTTCTCATCCTGGGGGGGACGTGGTCCGCGTACCCGCGTCGTTATCGCGAGTGGTTTGTTAAGCGCTGCCTGGACGCGATGAACGGGATAGAGGCCTCTTCCCTGGAGGAGGCTCAGCGCATTAACGAGGATGCGGCCCATCGTAATGTGGGGTTGGTGGTGGAGACCCGCCCTGACATGGTCAGTGTGCGCGAGGTGATCCACATGCGACGGTTGGGGGTCACCAAGGTTCAGGTGGGGGTTCAGAGCCTGGACGACCGTATTCTGGCCCTGAACAAGCGCGGGCACACAGTAGCGGACACCCGTCGGGCGCTTACCTTGCTTCGGGCTGCGGGTTTCAAGATTGTTGTGCACTGGATGCCCAACCTGTACGGCGCGACGCCCGATTCCGATTATCAGGATTTTCTGCGCCTGTGGGAGGACCCGGCCATTCGGCCGGATGAACTGAAGATTTACCCAACCACACTTTTAGCGAACACCGAACTGTATGATCTTTGGCGCGCGGGGAAGTACACGCCCTATCCGGAGGATGTGTTGGTTGACCTGATTGCCCGTTGTAAGACCCATGTGCCCCGGTACTGTCGAATTAATCGGGTATTCCGGGACATTCCTACGCCGAACATTGTTGCGGGCACGAAGAAGACGAACTTGCGCCAGATTGTTCACACGTACATGCGGGAACGGGGGCTGCGGTGCCAATGCATTCGCTGTCGGGAGGTTCGCCATCAATCTGTGGACCCCACGCGTTTGCGTCTGGAGGTGCTCACGTATGAAACCAGTGTGGGGCAGGAACATTTTCTCAGTTATGTGACTCCGGAGGACCGCATCGCCGGCTTTTTGCGCCTTTCCCTGCCCCGTAGTCCAGAGGTGGTGCCCATTGAGGAGATCAAGCACGCGGCCATGATCCGGGAAGTGCACGTGTACGGTCCAGCCCTGCACGTGGGGACAGAGAGTCATGGGGAGGCTCAGCATATGGGCCTGGGGCGCAACCTGGTTGAGCAGGCTATGGCACTGGCCCGTGACGCGGGCTTCCGGGAGATGGCCGTTATTGCGGCTATTGGCACTCGGAACTATTATCGCAAGTTGGGATTCGAATTGCGCGAATTGTACATGGTCAGAGAGATTGAGTCAGTTTAAGGACGAAACCGCGGGGGCGGTTCGGTGCAGCCCCCGGCAGGGGGCTTTGCAAACGAAGCCCGCAACGTCCAGTTGCCGGGCGTTTCGTGCGATTTTCACCCATGGGCGATGGCCGCGGCCAAGGGCGTTGGGGCTCGAGGCGGCCGGCAGTTGAAACTGCGGCCTTCGTGGGGCGAAACCGCGGGGGCGGTTCATCGCAGCCCCCGCAGGGGGCTTTGCAAACGAAGCCCGCAACTTTTAGTTGCCGGGCGTTTTGTGCGGTCTCCGCCCACGGGCGATGGTCGCGGCCGAGGGGCAAATTTATTCAGTACTCAATTCACGGAGGTTGGTTGTGTTGACAACGCGAGGTGTTCGTTATATCAGTACCTGGGCGGCTATTATCCTGTTTGTCTTGCTCATCTCCGTAGGCTGCAAAGGGCACAGCACACCTGCGTCAGTGCCCACAGTGTCCACCGCGCGCTCGACACCTGCTATGCCCACGCGGGCGCCGGCCGTGACTCCTCCGGCCGGCCTACCTCCTGCCACCAGCCTCTTGCCCCAAACCGCGTGGCTCACTGTTCATGTTGAAGCCGCGGATGGTGCTCGGTGGACCGCGGTAGCCTACGGGGATCGGGATGAGATATACGACGAGAGCACCCATCGTCATTGGGTTGACACGGGCGCGTTTCTAAGTCGACACCGTCACGTGTGGGAAGCGCTTCTGCGCCAGGCCGCCTTCTTAGACATGAACCGGGATGCCTACCTTACCGACTGTCCCGATTGCCCGCGCGTGGCTTTGGCCGTTCGTTTCGAGCAGGAGAACGTCACCAAGGGCTTGTGGACCCAGGTGCGCCCTTACGACGCCCCTTTGCCCATCTTTCGCCTCCTGCCGGTGGAAAACGCCTTGCGTCTAACTGTGGAAAGCATTATGGAATATCCGGCCTCCACCCTTCAGAGCGGCATCCCACCCCAACCCGCCTCCGCTCCGCCTGACATCCTGCATCTACTCTACGGTGACGCACTGCAGCAGGGCAAGGAAGGCCTTGTTCTTGGCGACAACGTGCACCCTTGGGTGTTGGATGTCGTAGAGGGTTCGTTCACAGAGCCCGCCGCGCGGGAGATTGTGGCCCTGGTGGGAGGGACAGTCCCTGAGGAGGAGTACACAGATGCGGATCGGCCTTACGTGATGGCGCGCCTTCTGGTCTTACGCCAGAAGGAGGACGACACCTGGACCATTGTAGGCCAGTCGGATCCCCTGGCTTCCAATGTCACCGCGGACGAATTTCCCGCGGTTATTGACCAGGTAATAGATTTTGACCACGACGGACGCCAGGAAATCTTGTTCTCCGTCGCCTCCCTCCTGCCCGGCTACCTGGACGGCATCTATCACCTGTATCGATGGAACGGGGAGAAGTTACAACGTGTGTGGATGACCACATTCATGTACGACAACGTCTCCCTCAGTGACCAACCAGACTACGCCACACAAATCGCGTGGCCTGCCTGGACAGATCAGGATGGGGATGGCGTGGACGAAATCGTGCTCACCGTTCACCGACGTACCTACGCGCGCGTACCACCCGGCATTCCCGACACCTCCCAAATCAAGAGTCAGACCACCAGCGAAACCCTTTTCCGGTGGGATGGTCGTGGGTTCCAACTGGTGGGACCGTGAGCGTTTCCTGAACATCGCGATTCAGAATCCGTACCTGTCGCGAAGTGCAGATAGCGTTTTAGCAGCGAGTCAGCGCATAGGAGACAAAAGAAAACATGAGCGATGCACCCATTGATGTTACACCGATTGCCCAATCCGTACGGGCTTTGCAGGAGAACGTGGGGAAAGCCGTCATCGGCAAGGAGAACGTGGTAGAATTGCTGATGGTTGCTCTCCTCACCGAAGGACATGTCCTGTTGGAAGATGTTCCTGGGATTGGGAAGACAACCCTGGCTAAAGCATTAGCCAGGTCCCTGGATAGCACCTTCAAGCGCATACAATTTACGCCCGACCTGTTGCCTTCGGACGTTACAGGCATTCTCTACTTCAACCAGCAGACCCAACAATTCGAATTCCGCCCTGGCCCCATCTTTGCCCACATTGTCTTGGCTGACGAGATTAACCGAGCCACACCCCGTACCCAGTCCGCGCTCCTGGAAGCCATGCAAGAGCGGCAGGTTACCGTGGATGTGCACACCTACCCCTTACCTCGCCCCTTCCTGGTCATTGCCACCCAAAATCCCATTGAACTGGAAGGCACCTTCCCCCTGCCCGAAGCTCAGGTCGACCGTTTCCTGATGAAACTCCACCTGGGCTATCCCGACGAAGAGGAAGAAGAGGCCATCCTCCTCCGTTATCAACTGGCTGATCCCGTTGAGACCCTTTCGCCTGTCCTGCGTCGGGAGGACCTGTTAACCTGGCAGGAAACAGTGCGTCATGTGCGCGTAGCCGATGATGTGCGGAAGTACATCGTGCACATTGCCCGCGCTACCCGAGACCATCCCGCGGTCACCCTGGGCGTTAGCCCGCGCGGCACATTAGCCCTCTATCGGACAGCCCAGGCCCTGGCTGCTGTCCGAGCGCGGGATTTTGTCATCCCAGATGACATCAAAGCCCTGGTGGGACCTGTTCTCACCCACCGCATTCACATCAGTCCTCAAACTCGCTTGCGTGGGCGCACCCCCGAAGAAGTCATCCAGGACGTTATCGGGAGTGTCCCCGTGCCCGTGGTGGAGTAGACCGGTGGGACTTGAAGCCTACCTTCGTTCTCGCGGCCTTCGCCTGGACCGCTCAAGAGAATCCCAGTTTAGCGATGCCTGGTTTCTCGTAGCGGCTCTCTTTTTGGGCCTTGGACTGGTCATTCACGTGAGCGCCCTGGTCCACGTGGCCGTGCTCATGGTGACTGTTGTTGGGCTCGCCTGGGTATGGACCACTTTATCCCTGTGGCGGATGCGTTTTGAGCACACCTTCAGCGAACGACGGGCCTTTGTGGGAGAAACCGTCACCTTGCGTTTGCGCCTGGAAAATCGTAAACCTTTGCCTGTGCTTTGGCTTCGTCTGACAGAGTACATCCCCGACGCCTTGCCACTAACCGGCGCGCTGGTGGGACCATCTCACCGTCCACGTCAAAAACGTATGCACTTCGTCACCGTCCTGCGTTGGTTCCAGCGGGTGGACAGGCCCGTTACCATTGAATGTCGCAAACGGGGCTACTACGCGTTTGGTCCCGTGGAAGTGGAAGCCGGGGATCCCTTTGGCTTCTTCATTGTGCGACGTCGCATCATGGATGAAGCGTGGCTCATCGTCTACCCTCGGGTGGAACCCTTGAGCGCCCTGGGCTTGCCTGCCAAAAATCCCCTGGGTGACACAAAAGCCTCACTTCCCCTGTTCGAGGATCCCGTGCGCACCGTGGGCGTGCGCGATTATCAGCCTCAGGACGATTTCCGGCGGGTACACTGGAAAGCCAGCGCGCGACGCCAACACCTTCAGTCCAAAGTGTACGAGCACACCCACTCCCACAACGTTGTGGTCGTGCTCAACGTCGCCACCCTTTCCCCTCCCTGGGCCGGTGTCATTCCCTCCCTTCTGGAACGGGGAGTCAGCGTGGCCGCCTCCATCGCGTATTACGCTGCGGAACAACGGTGGCCGGTGGGGCTCATGGCCAATGGCGTCCTCCCTCGTTCCGACCAGCCCTTGCGGGTCCCACCGGGACGGGGACATCACCAGTTGACCCTCATCTTTGAGACCCTGGCCGCGGTGACCCCCATCGTCTCCATGCCCATCGCGGAACTGTTGCGTCAGGAAAGTCCGCGTATGCCTCTGGGGGCCACGTTTGTCGTCATCAGCGCGGTGGTGGACGAGGAACTTGTAGCCACCCTTCAAGAATTGCGCCGAAATGGTCGTCGGCTGGTGCTTTTATCCCTGGCCGCCGATCCCCCGCCAGTGGACGACCTGGTGGGCATTGTAACGTACCATCTTCCCTGGCATCCTGACGCGGAAGAGGAAGAAATCGTGGACGCGGAAACCCTGGCGGCCACCTTTGCCTATCCGGAAGGAGGGGGCCATGCCTGAACGGTGGACCTTGCGGGATAGCGTCTTCTTCCTCATGCTCGCCCTGATGGAATCCTCCTGGTTATCGCTTTTTGTCCCAGTGCTAATCCCGCGCTCGCGTTTTCTTCCCATGGTGTGGATTCTCATCGGGATGTGGTTGGCCCTCCTCGCTGGCGCGTGGGGTATCTATCTCCTGGCGCGTTGGGAAGAGAATCCACGCCGCGTGTGGACATGGATGGTCGCGATCCCCCTCGGGGTTTACGTGCTTGTGGCCCGAATGGTCCTGTTCCCACATGCCTCGTGGATTGACCTCAGCACCTGGCGTGTTGTCCTGGTGGCTCCTTTTGATTTCCTGCACATGTACACCCCTACCGGCATCCTCATCCTGGTCATCTTGTGGTGGTGGCGCAGCCTGGGTGTTGTTCAGCCGCCAACGGGCTCCATGTACATGGGCTTGCGGTTTCGCGCGGAAATGTTGGGTCTGTTAGTCGGACTTGTACTCCTTCACAATCGATTCCACGACGCGCCGGTGGTGAACGTGTGGACATTTTTCTTCGCTTCCCTGGTTGCGTTGACCCTTGTGCGCATCCTCGGCATTCAGTTGGCGTCTGAAGAACAGGCTCGAGTGTTTGACCGCACCTGGGTGGGAATAACCGTACTCACCACCGGTCTAACCATTGGTATCAGCGCGCTTGTCGCCCACGTGGTGACCGTGGACAATGCCTTACGAGTTCTACGGCTCCTTCACCCCCTTTACCGGGGGATCGCATACATGTTGGTGGGATTAGCACTGGTTATCGGGTGGGTTGTGGGAACGGTGGTGGGGTTCCTGTGGCACCTTTTCCTGGGGAACACGTCCATCAACGTGAACTTCTCACCGTTGCAAATTCCACAATCTCCTTCGGCCCAACCGCCTACCCCCGTGCAGCACCCCTTCCGGGAACTCTCCTGGCTGATGGCCTACCTGCGGCCGGCGGGAGGGATCCTGCTGGTTCTCCTCGTCTTGACATTTATCGCGCTCTCCCTGCGCCGGGAATGGCGACGGCGAACAAGGGTTCAAGAAGAAAGTACCGCGGTGGGGGACATGGGTGAAGTGGTCGTGGACGTGAGCGAGGGGGTGCAATCCCTGCTGGAGCGTTTGCGAGACGCATGGCATTACGTGCGTCGTTACGGAGTGACCCCCACATTTTTGGCCGCGCTCTCCGTGCACAACATTTACATTAATGTGCTGCGCCTGAGTGCTCAGGTGGGGTACGCACGCCAGCAGAGCGAGACCCCTTATGAGCACTGTGAACGCCTGGTCCGGGCCTATCCGACCATCGCAGAGGACTTAAAATCCATTGTGGACGCGTTTGTTGTGGCCCATTATGGCAACCTGGTAATTAACAGCGACCGGTTAGACGCGTTGCGTCAGGCCTGGGAACGAATCCACGCGACCCTCTCCTCGTCCGAACAGTAGGCGGTTTTCGGTCCCTGGCAGGGACCATTGGCCTTTTCCTGGTGGAAGAACCGTGCTCTGTAGCCGTCTAACGTAACGTCTATATGCCTCAAACGAAATTCTAATAGTCGGCCCCTATAATTGAAAGCGTGATAGAGAGTGGAGACGTATATCCTGTACACGGAGGACGGCCGGGTCGGGCCGAAGGAGGTTTACCATGAGACTAACGGGCGTTCGCGACCAGGTAGTACGGCAACCGGCAGTCGCGGGCACATTCTATCCCGCGTCACCAGATCGTCTGCGGGCCATGATTCGCATGTTCCTGGATGAGGCTTCTGTGCCGGCCTTGACCCACGTACGGGCTGTGATCTCGCCCCATGCGGGGTATGTGTACAGTGGTCCGATTGCTGCTCATGCGTACAAAGTGTGGGAGAACGCGCCGCAACGCCCGCGCACAATTTACTTGATGGGGCCCGCACACTACGAATACGTGCCTGGTGTGGCATTGACGCGGGTGAGCGCATTTGCAACGCCCTTGGGTACGGTGCCAGTGGCCGAGGAGATTGTCGATGTTCTGCTGGACCACGGGAAGCCGTTTTTAGTGTCCGAGAGCGCACACGCGCCGGAACACTGCCTGGAAGTGCAATTGCCCTTCCTGCAGGTCGTGTTCACCAACCATTTTCGCATCGTGCCCATGTTATTTGGGCAAGTCAATCCGATGGAAATAGTGCCGGTGCTGGTGGATCTCCTGCAGTCCGACCCTAACGCCCTGGTCGTGGTGAGTTCGGATTTGAGCCATTACCATGATTATTGGACCGCGCGTCGCCTGGATTTGGCCACAGTGGAGGCTATTGTGCGTGGGGATATGGATGCCGCGCGTCGTGGCGAGGCGTGTGGTATCCTGCCGATTTTGACCTTGATGGGTGTGGCCGGCCGATTGGGCTGGACGCCGCACCTGTTGGATTACCGCAACTCGGGGGACACCGCAGGTGACAAGTCGCGAGTGGTAGGGTACGCGGCCATCGCTTATGCGGCCTAAGTCAAAGGCGAGGAGGCCTGGGTTATGGCACAGGAACAACGAGGGTGGTTAACCGAGGAGGAAGGGGCACTCCTGGTGCGCATCGCGCGCCGTTCACTGGAGGAAACCTTAGAGCATGGACGAGTGTACGCGGTGGACCTGGCATCACTGCCCCCCCGCTTGCGGGAAGATGGAGCGTCCTTTGTGACCTTAACCCAGAACGGACAACTGCGGGGGTGTATTGGTTCGCCCATTGCCCATCAGCCCTTGGCGTTGGATGTACGGGACAATGCGGTCAAGGCGGCCCTGGCCGACCCGCGTTTTCCGCCCATGACCGCGGCAGAGTTACCCTACACTGAAATTGAGGTGTCCGTGTTGACACCGCTTCGACCTTTGGAGTACGATGGGCCGGACGATTTATTAGCGAAAATCGTGCCCGGAAAGCACGGATTAATGCTCGTGCAAGGACATCACCGGGGGCTCTTTCTGCCCCAGGTGTGGGAGAAATTACCGGACAAAGTAACGTTTATGGAGCAATTGAGTCTAAAGGCTGGACTCCCGCCCGACGCGTGGCGGGATCCTGGTACCATGATATACGTGTTCGAAGTGCAGGAATTCCACGAGAACCGGACACACCCCACGCGATCGGCGGAGTGAACAGGCGAAGCAGGTCGTGTGGGAGAAGATGTTCTTCGGGGTAGCGTGGTTGGCAGTGTAACGTAGGTTGAGATTGAGAGAACGAAAACGTTGAGGAGGTGAGGAAAGTATGTTCCCTTGGCCGAAGGATCCAACACAATCCAGTGAACAACCGAACATTCCGGAGGAATTACCCATTCTGCCGTTACGCAACACGGTAGCATTTCCCTTTACCGTGTTGCCGTTGACCGTGGGTATTCCTCGTTCGGTTCGACTTATCAACGAAGCCATGGAAGGAAACCGGCTCATCGGGCTGGTCGCGATGAAGGACCCGTCCATCGAACTGCCCGGGCCGGATGAAGTATACACCACCGGGACGGTGGCCCAGATTTTGAAGGTCGTCAAAGGACCGGATGACAACTTACAGGTCGTTGTTCAAGGGCTGGAGCGGTTTAAGATTGACTACTGGACGGCCACCGAACCGTATCTCAAAGCGCACATCGTGCTGGCCCCTGACATCCTGGAAGGGGATGAAGTCGAAATCGAGGCATTACGGCGCACGCTTATTGACCTGGCTCAGAAACTGGTTCAATACCTGCCCAACATCCCGGAGGACGTAGTGGAATTCCTGGAGCGGGTGGAAGACCCCCGCTACCTGACATACCTGCTGGCGTCCAACGCGCGCATCGAAATGGAGGACGCACAGAAAATCCTGGAAGAGGACAACCTCCGGGAGAAGATGCGGCTTCTGGTCAAGTACCTGAGCCGTGAGTTGGAAGTGCTGGAACTGGGCCAGAAGATCCAATCCGAAGCGCGTGAGGAACTGGAGAAGGCTCAGCGGGAATTCTTCCTGCGTCAGCAATTAAAGGCCATCCAGCGAGAGTTGGGTGAGGAAGACGAGCAGCAGCGGGAGATTGAGGAGTACCGCCAGAAAATCGAAGCCGCGGGCATGACTGAGGAGGCAAAGAAGGAAGCCCTGCGCGAACTGGCGCGCATGGAGCGGATGCCCCCTCAGGCCGCGGAATACTGGGTCATCAAGACCTACCTGGACTGGCTGGTCGAACTGCCCTGGAACAAGTTAACCGAGGACAACCTGGACATTGAGCACGCGCGCAAAGTGCTGGATGAGGACCACTACGACCTGGAGAAGGTCAAAGAACGCATCCTGGAATACCTGGCTGTGCGGAAGTTGGTGAAAGAGCGCGGCATTGAGGCGAACCCCGAAGAACAGGGGGCAGCCGGTGCTATCCTGTGTTTTGTTGGTCCTCCCGGCGTGGGCAAGACCAGTCTGGGCAAGTCCATTGCACGGGCTTTGGGGCGCAAGTTCACCCGCATGAGCCTGGGTGGCGTGCGTGATGAAGCCGAGATCCGAGGGCATCGGCGCACGTACATCGGTGCGATGCCCGGCCGCATCATCCAGGCCATCAAGCGGGTTGGTACGCGCAACCCTGTCTTCATGCTGGACGAAGTGGATAAAATCGGCGCGGACTGGCGGGGTGATCCCAGCAGCGCGTTGCTGGAAGTGCTGGATCCCATGCAAAACCACGCGTTCCGGGATCACTACCTGGACGTGGATTTCGACCTCAGTGAGGTCTTCTGGATCGCGACCGCGAACATCCTGGACACCATCCCGCCCGCGCTGTTGGACCGTATGGAAGTCATTCGGCTGGACGGTTACACCGAGTACGAGAAGATCAAAATTGCGGAAGGGTATCTCATCCCGCGGCAGGTGAAAGCGAACGGGCTCAAGCCCGAGGAAATCGAATTCACTGAGGAGGCGTTGCGATCCATCATTCGCGAGTACACGCGCGAGGCTGGCGTTCGTAACCTGGAGCGGGAAATCGGCAGCATCTGCCGCAAGGTGGCCGTGAAAATCGCGGAGGGCACCCTGGAGGAGAAGGAAGTCATCACGCCCGAGAAAGTGCGGGAATACCTGGGCCGACCGCGGTATTACTTCGACGCCGCGGAGCGGGTGGAGCGCCCGGGGGTGGCTACTGGTCTGGCCTGGACGCCCACCGGCGGTGACATCCTCTTTGTAGAAGCCACCCGCATGAAAGGCAAGGGCAACCTTATCCTGACAGGCCAACTGGGCGATGTGATGAAAGAATCGGCTCAGATTGCCCTCTCCTACGTGCGCTCGAAGGCCGCGGAATTCGGCATTAATGAGGATGTGTTCGAAAACAGCGACATTCACGTCCACGTGCCGGCAGGGGCCATTCCCAAGGACGGTCCCAGCGCAGGCATCACCATGGTCACGGCCATTGTCAGTTTGTTGACCAATCGGCCCGTGCGGGCGGATGTGGCCATGACCGGTGAGATCACCCTGCGAGGCAAGGTGTTGCCCATTGGTGGGGTAAAGCAGAAAGTGCTGGCCGCGCACCGTGCGGGCTTGAAGTGCGTTATCCTGCCCAAGCGCAACGAACCGGACCTGGAGGACGTGCCCGAGGAAGTGCGGAAGGAGATGAACTTCGTGCTGGTGGATGAAATCGACGAAGTCATCCACCACGCGTTGCGACCCGCCCAGACCACGGAACAGGAGTCCATGGCTGACGTTCCTACCTCCGCGGAGGTCCCGCGCAACGGGCAGGAAGAGGAACCTCAGGCTGAAGTTGTCACTTGAGATGTGGAACAAACGCGTGTGGCATGTTCGTCGCGCGACGTGGCGAACATGCCACACGCGCGTCTCTTCGGAAAGGGGTATTAGGAGCAGGGAACGTTGGGCAGGGTACGTTGAACCAGAGCGATCAGTTCGGAATCCGTCGCGCGGCTGACCCGTTGTCGGATGTACACGTTGACATCCGTGTTGTCCAGGGACACTACAAGAATGTGGCATTCCTCCCGACACGCGGCCAGCAATTGAGCCGCCAGCGCGCTCTGGTCCATATCCGGGTCGGCATCCAGGATCACCGTAGCGGGGCGAAGGTGGGCGATAAGTTCAACCGCGCGCTCCACATCCTCCACGATTGCACCCACATCAATGCCCTCGACTTCGAGCATCTGTCGAATAGCCTGGGCAAACAGCAAGTGGTGGGAGATAATCAGGACTTGCTTCTGGCCCATACCGCGCGTCCTCAAATGGATTCATCCCCATGGGAAGATAAGACGGACTTCAGGCAAGCATAACACCTTCAAAACACGCACCTTTTCCTCAGTTTATTCTAACCGGAGACACCGCGCGTTTCTATCCCCAGGGGGAGGGATATGGGAATCGTCAAAAAGGATGAGGGATGCTCCGTCAAATGGTGGACAGGCGCTTATCCCTCTTCCACCAGGCCGCGTTTCACCGCGTACGCGGCTGCCTCAGCGCGGCTTTTCGCGTTTAATTTGGACAGGATGTTGCGCACGTGGGTCTTGACCGTGTGCTCGGAGATTCCCAATTGGACCGCGATTTCCTTGTTCCCGAGCCCGTGGGTGATTAAGCGTAGAACCTGGAGTTCCCGTTCCGTCAACGTGTTCAGAGGATCCGGCGGCTGCACAAAAGCATCAATAAGATGGGCAGTAAGCCGCGGGGGTAAGACTGCCCCCCCCTGCATGACCTCGCGAATCGCGTGGATGACCTCGTCCGAACTGGCGCTCTTCAGGATATACCCGCGGACGCCCGCGTGCACCGCGGCAATAAGGTCCTGGTGACGGTCAGAGACAGTCAGCATCACCACCCGCACGTTGGGTAACAGATCGTGGAGCGCGCGGGCCACATCGACTCCGGACATGTCCGGAAGGTTCACGTCCAGGAGCACCACGTCCGGTTGGACGGCCGGAATGCGCTTAAGCGCGGCCTCACCCGTCCCGGCTTCCCCGACCACCTCCATATCGTCGGCTTCCTGGAGGATGAGCCGTAGGCCCTGACGCAACACTGTATGGTCATCCACCAAAAACACCCGGATCATTTATGCCCCTCCCGACTCCAACGGGTCTTCCCCCAGAAGGGTCTTGGCCAGCCAACGCGCATCCGCGATGAGATCCAGGTCGACGGGGTCATCGCACGTGGGGCGCACTTTACCGATCATGCGACGGATGACCTGTTCCACATCCTCGGGCAGGTGGAAGGACTGGAAGAGGACCTGGGCGCGTTGCTGAATGGTGCCACGCATGGGATGGCCTTGTCGTGCAAGGTATTCGGCCAGGACCACATTGGCCGCGCGACGGGCCGCGGCGCGGGCCCGGTTCTCCAGCCCTTCAGCCAGTGCTTTGTCCGCTCGGGCCATCTCCAGGCGAAATTCCTCTTGCCACCGTCTCATCTTCTCCTCCCCTTAATCGGATCCCCTGGGGGACCGTTCGTGTGAACTGACCACACGTCCGCGGAATTTTTACCATTATGCCACAATCGGCTAAATTGGCCGAAGAATGACTTTCCCGTTTACAATTCCAGGGATGCCTGGCCGAAAAAATGCTGCCATGAACCAGGACCCGGGAAGCGGGGGACTCTCTCTTTACGCCAACAGGGGGAAGGGGACCGACTCATGTTCCAGATGCTGCAAAGGAGGACACGCGTGCACTATCCCAGGCGGGGGTGGATGTGGTTGGTGTTGAGCCTGGTGGCCATGAGCCTGCCCGCGCTGGCCTGTGGATCCTTTGCCCCCCGTCCGACACCTACGCCCACATCCACGCCGACATTCACGCCTACGCCCACGTTCACGCCCACACCCATCCCCCCTCCGCCCACCTCAACACCCACTCCGACACCTTTACCTCCCACACCCACGCCCACGCCACCTCCCCGCCTGGAGCCCAACTCCATTGGCTGGGTTATTCCCGGTCGTGTGGTTAACGTGCGGGCCAATCCGGGCGCCCGTTCTCCGTTAGTGGGGAAAATCGCGGGGGGTGCGATAGTCAACGTGTGGGAGGGACCGGTGGAGAAGGATGGATATCGCTGGTGGAAGGTGGATGACCGTTACGGCCTGGTCGGGTGGATTGCTGAGGGGAATGGCGAGGAAGTGTGGTTGGTGCCGTTGCCCAAGGCAACACCGACGCCGACAGGCAGTCGCATCACAGTGGGGAGTACGGTAGTGGTGAACACTCGGGGCGCGAACTGGCTGGCCATGCGGGTGGCTCCGGGCAAGGACGCGCGGATCTTGCACCGTTACCCGCCGGGAACGCGGGTGAAGGTCATTGATGGTCCGGTCGTGCGGGATGGGTACATCTGGTGGCGTGTCGAGGATGAGGATGGGGTGGCGGGATGGATGGCTCAGGGGGACCGGGAGGACCGGTGGCTGTTCCCCCTTCGTTAGACGCGAAGATCCCCCTCCTATGGAGGGGGATCTCTGGTTTCACTCGGTCGTCGGTGGCTTAGCCCTGCCCAAGGCGGACGACCTCAGCAGCCTGAAGGCCCTTCTCGCCCTGGACGATAGTGAATTCCACCAATTCGCCCTCGTCCAGAGTCCGATAGCCGGTTCCTACGATGGCTGAATAATGTACAAAGACATCCGGCTCCCCTTCACGAGCAATAAAGCCGTAGCCCTTGCTCGCGTTGAACCACTTGACACGTCCAGTAACACGTTCACTCATTGCAACTTCTCCTTCTAAGAATTACTGAAAACTTTTACCCCCCAGCGCATGACGCGCGCGAGGACACAATAAAATGTGTTGTCGGCTTGGGGAACTACGCTTTTCAGAGGGCCGGTACTGACGAGGGCAAACACGACCCAGGGAGTGTTGTCATCATCAGTACTGCACACCACGCGTACTCCCGTATCCGACGCTGAAAGCATAGCACAAATACGATAGGGATGCAAATTATCGGGATAAGTACGCCACTTATGTCAGTGGTTTCCCCTCCTCCCTGTAAAGCGAGTATAATGCACTAAAGCCTAATGTGCACAGGAGATGCGAAGGTGCCGTTACGATATAAACGACCCACTGGAACTCTGGACATCCTGCCGGAGGATAGGCCGTACTGGCGCTTTTTGGAGCAGACCGTCCACGACTTGATGCGCATCTACGGGTACGAGCAAATAGACGTGCCCGTGTTCGAATACACAGACCTGTACGTTCGCGGTGTGGGGGAGGGCACGGACATCGTGGACAAGGAGATGTACACCTTTAAGGACAAGGGAGGATCGGATCTCTCCTTGCGTCCAGAGTTTACCGCGGGCATTGCTCGGGCGTACGTGGAACATGGCATGTACAAACGCCCTCAACCCGTTAAAGTGTACGCAATTGGGCCGGTCTTCCGCTATGAACGGCCTCAGGCAGGACGCTATCGCCAGCACACACAGGTCAGCGTGGAGGCCTTTGGCGAATCCGATCCCGCGCTGGACTTTGAAATCCTTTCCCTGGCCTGGCATCTGTTCGACCGGTTGGGATTCAAGAACCTCTTCTTCCAGATTAACAGTACAGGGTGTCCGGTGTGTCGTCCCCGTTACATTGAGGCGCTGAAAGCCTACTATTACGAACATTACGATGAAATCGATGACGATTGCAAACGCCGGCTAAAGCGCAATCCCCTGCGCGTGCTTGACTGTAAGGCTGACCAGTGTCAGCCCGTTATTGCGGGGGCGCCGAAGATCGTGGATTACCTGTGTGATGATTGCCGCACCCATTTTGACACACTGCGTTCGTACCTGGACCAGGCCGGTTTCAAGTACTTTGTAAACCACCGTCTGGTGCGAGGGCTTGATTACTACACCAAGACAGTGTTCGAAGTGTGGGCCGAGGGCATTGGCGCTCAGGCTGCAGTGTGTGGGGGCGGCCGTTACGATGGCCTGGTTGAGGAGATTGGAGGGCCGCCCACGCCGGGTATTGGCTTTGGTGCCGGGTGGGAACGCATCATCCTGGCCATGAAGGCCCAGGGCATTGAACCTCCCGCGCTGGAAGGTCCACAGGTGTTTGTGGCCTACCGTGGCCCGGGAACAAAACCCGTCGCCATTCGGCTCAGTTCACAACTGCGCCACGAGGACATTCCCACATGGTTGGCCTTTGGGGAACGTAGCCTGAAGAGCCAGATGAGGGAAGCAAACCGTCGTGGCGTGCGGTACACCTTGATCATCGGTGAAGGCGAATTGGATAGGGATGTGGTCACAGTACGTGACATGCGCGAAGGGGCGCAAACAGAAGTTCCCATGGATGACATTGTGCAGTGGTTGAAGGACCACTTGCGTTCTGACTAGAGGGGCGAAAATACCCATACTCCGCACATTTTCGCCGCGCTTCGTCCTTTAACGAAACGGCGGGGGTACCACACAGGGCGTTGGGTACCCTCCGAGGAGGGGACGTACCCGTTTCGTGGGGGCTGACCTTCGTCCCGGAGAGGGGCGAAAAACGTCACACACAACCCGTATCGTGATGCATGACAGGCCCGTCATCGCAGCCAACAACACAAAAGGAGCAGGACCATGCGGCTTTCCGAATTTCCCCGTCCTCCTGAGGACACACGCATCGGTGTACACTGGTCCCCCGGTGTGGCCGACGCCATTGGCATAGGCCCCATCCGTGAGTACTGGATTCCTCTGCTCAAAGAGATGGGCGTCAAGTGGGTCAAATTGCTCCACATAGGCGCGCTACAACTGGCAGAGGAACTGTTGGCCAACGGCATCATGCCCGTTGTGCGCCTGTACCGCCGCCAGCCGAACAGCGTTGATCCCTCTCCTGGCGAG
The DNA here is from genome assembly GCA_964402285.1 of uncultured Anaerolineae bacterium. Classification (GTDB taxonomy): domain Bacteria; phylum Chloroflexota; class Anaerolineae; order JAADDB01; family JAADDB01; genus CAYPUG01. Next base: position 40,021 of record CAYOAZ010000017.1, read on the forward strand.
GGAACCCTGGGCCGGGCAGAGATCGAAGCGCTGGAGGCTTTGATTGCGGTGGGGGTGCGTTACTTTGAGTTCAACAACGAACCCGATTCGGGCTTCGAGTGGCGCACCCAAATGCCTCCCGACGAAGACGTGGCCATGCGCGTCATCGCGCGCAATGCCATTCGCGATATGGAAACCATCCTGCAGCGGGGCGGTCTCCCGGCGATTCCCGCGGTGTCTCCCGGCAAAAAATGGGATCTCATGGCCGCCATTATTGCAGAAGGCGGGCGGGACCTTCTGAGCGAGGGCGTGTGGTGGGCCATCCACAACTACGATTTCAATCACCCGGTCAACTATCCCTACGATCCAGTGAACCAGGAGGGCATTCCCCTCACAGAGGAAGAGTACAACCGCCTGGGTCCAAGCGCGTGGGAAGGCCCCCATTGGGGACATCGAACCCTGGAATTCATCAACGCACACCGTCGGGAAGGGAAGAACCCTGGCGCCACCGCGGTGGATGATCCCACGTGCTGGAACGGCTACGAGTACTTCGCCCACCTCTCCCTGCACCACCTGGGCTACCACATCCCCATCCTGAGCACGGAAAACGGCCCTGTAGTGGGGGAGGACAATGACCCCCGGTATCCCACCACCACTCCGGAAATTCACCGCGACAAAGTGGTGGACATGTGCCGTATCATGATGGGAACCCATGAGGAGTATTCCCAGGCGCCGGATTACTACTTCTGCACAGCCTTTTGGATCCTGGGCAACCGCGTGTTAGGGTCCCGCTCTGTACGGTGGGAACCGCAAGCGTGGGTGAGTTCTCGTTGGCCGGGCGAGCGGCTGCCGGTAGTGGACGCGCTGCGCGCATTACCTAAACAGGTATGGGTTCCCCTGGGGAACGCGACCGAACCGCCGGGGGATGAAGGGTCCCGCGTGTACGGCGTTGTTCGCGGCGGCGCGCGACGTCACATCCTCCTGCACAACGTCCGTTACAACGCGGAACGTGTGGTTAGAGAGGACGAAACGTACGAATTTACCGGCGTCCCCGCGGGCACTTACACCCTCTCAGTGGTGGGGACACCTGTGGAACGGTCGGGCATAGAAGTGGATGGCGAGTCGGAAGTGGAGGTGAATTTCGACCTGACCTCTCACCTCCTTGCCGAAAGCGAAATTGACGGTCAGGTGACGGGTGGCGCGGGTCGCACCGTGTACCTCCACGGCCCGGTAGAACGCGAAGCCATTCTGGATGAGGCGGAAACCTTCCGGTTTGACCATCTCCCCGCGGGAGAGTACGTGTTGACCGTTTCAGACACGGACATCGAAGAACACATCATCCTGGACGGACGCAACCAGGTTCACCTGCTGTTGGAAGTTGTACCCTTACCGAGCGAGTGGACATACACCGTGGAAGATGGGGGGCCGGCTCCTGGTTTTGGTGTTGTCCGGTGTCGCGTGAAGGACACCCCGGGCGTGGACGTGCACCTTTGGACCGATGGCTGGGAGGGGGTCACACGCCGCACGGGGACAAAGCCCGAATACGGCCCAGACGTGTGCGAGTTCGCCCCCCTGGGGGAGGGCACCTACTACGTTCAACCCGAGGGCGTGGACGTTCAAGCCACCATTGCCGTGACATCGGAGCGAATTGTGTGGGTGACCTTCACGCGAGCAGAAGAGCCCCAGGAACCGGTAGAACCCCCGCGCGAGAGTGCGATTTACGGTCGGGTGGAGAACGGCGCGGGGTTGACAGTGGTTGTGAGTGGGCCGGAGGTAGTGCGTGCGGTCGTGGGTGAGGACGAGGCGTACCGAGTGGAAGGGCTGCCTGCGGGGACGTACGAGGTGGCGGTGGAAGGGACAGAGGTGAAGCAGGCGGGGGTGGTGCTGGACGGTCGGAACGAAGTGCGGGTGGACTTGCGCGTAGAACCTCCGCGCGAGAGTGTGATTTACGGTCGGGTGGAGAACGGCGCGGGGTTGATCATCCGTTTGGAGGGTGTTATTGGGGAGCAGGAGCAGGTGGTCGCGGAGGACGGGACGTTTGCCTTTGAGGCACTGCCCGCGGGAACGTACACGTTGCGCCTGCCCGAGGTCGATGTTGTCCGGGAGGGCATTGAAGTAAACGGTCGCAATCGGGTGGAGGTGACGTTGGTCGCTCCCCCGGTGACCGAGGAGTGGGAGTACACTGTGGAGGAGGGGGAGGCCGCGGCCTTCGGCATTGTGCGCTGCGAGGTGTGGGGGAAGGAGGATTTGCCGGTTCACCTGTGGACCACCGGTTGGGAAGGTGTTGTGCGGCACACTGGATCCAAGCCGGAATACGGTCCTTACGCGTGCGAGTTCGCTCCCCTGGGCGCGGGCACGTACTTTATCGAGCCCGAGGGCCTGGATGTGCGTGCCCGGGTGGAGGTGGATGGCCGCCATGTGGTGTGGGTGCGATTTCGACCCACCCATATCCCGGACCTTCCACCCACTACGGTGAAGGTGTATGACCTGTATCTCTGGCCCGCGCGTCCTCCTCAGAATGACGCGGAATTTCTGGCCGTGTTGCGATATGTGGCTCGTTTTGTGCCGGAGATTGGCACGGATGTGAATCAGGCCGTCAAGGCACGCCATGTGCTGGTTCTGGGAGCCTTAAAACCTAGCCAGGAGAAGACGCTGCGTTTGGCAGGAACCACAGTGGTCCAGGTCAAGGATGACTGGGCCCATGTGCTTGAAGACCTCATCGCACGAGGACAGCCTATACCATGACATTCCAACGTGTGGGTTTGCTCTTCCACCCTTATATCCCCCGCTCCCGATCCCTGGCGGGGGAAATGGAAGTGTATTTGCGAGAACACGGGGTTGATCCGTGGATTGCCTCCAGTTGGGATGAGGCGGAGGTGCGGCGTCAGTTGCCCCGTACGGATTTGTTGGTTGCGCTGGGCGGAGATGGTACATTGCTGCGGGCCGGACGGCTGGCTGCGGGGTATCGCGTGCCCATTCTTGGGGTGAACATGGGGCGCCTGGGTTTCCTGGCTGAAGTTCAGCCCGATGCCTGGCAGCCCGCGTTTGAGCAGGTGTTCGCGGGCAATTACTGGCTGGAGCAGCGTTTGATGCTGGATGCTGAAATGCGCCGGGATGCTCAGATTCTGGGAACGTACCGCGCCCTGAACGATGTGGTGGTCAGCCGAGGAACCCTGGCCCGCGTCATCCGAGTTACCGCGCACGTGGACGGGGGCCGCTTAACCACCTATGTGGCGGACGGAGTTATCATCGCGACTCCCACAGGGAGTACCGGCTACTCCCTGGCTGCGGGCGGCCCTATCCTGCCTCCCCAGTTGAAGAACATGCTCATTATTGCTATTGCCCCCCACCTCTCTCTGGATCGGGCTGTAGTCCTGGATGAGGGGTCTGAGGTGTGGTTGGATGTGGAGACGGATCACCAGGTGATCCTCACGGTGGATGGTCAATTCGAGGTGGAGATGCGGCACGGGGATCGCCTGGTCGTGCGGGCTAGCCCGTTCTCCGCGTACTTTGTGCGCATCCAGGACCCCAGTTACTTTTACCGAACTCTGATGGAGCGATTACGGTGGCACGGATGATGGCCGCGCGCGGGTATGTAGTGCTTCTTCTCCTGGTTCTTTTGAGCCTTATCACTGCCTGCCAGCCGGGGATTGCGCCTACAGTGCCCCCGACACCCTCCCCTTTCCCAGAACCGTCCCGGCCGTTGCCCACCCGCACCTCCACCCCGCGTCCCCCTGGGCTCTTTGTGGAGCCTGACGATGGCGTCACGCCTGTGTTGGCTCTTATCCAGGGCGCTCGGCGTTCCCTGGATGTGACCGTGTACTTGATGACCTCCAGGGAGGTCATGCGGGCCCTTTCCTCGGCAGCCCGACGCGGTGTAGCAGTGCGTGTGATCTTGGAGCGCCATCCTTATGGGGGCAGTGAGAGCAACCAACGGGCGGCTGCAGAGTTGCAGAAATCCGGCGTGGACGTCCGCTATTCTAGTCCCGCGTTTCGCTACACCCACCAAAAGAGTATTGTGGTGGATCACCGTGTGGGCGCGATCTTGACCATGAACTTCACCCATTCGTCCTTTACGCGCAATCGTGAGTACGGCGTGATTGTTCACGACCCTGTGTACGTTGAGGAGATGGAACGGGTATTCGACGCGGATTGGGCGCGGTTGCCCCCGCGATGGCCTTCGCCTCCTCGCCTGGTGTGGAGTCCGGTTAATTCCCGGGAGGTCATTCTGCACCTCATTCGGAGCGCACGCACTTCCCTGGACTTGGAGGAACAGGACCTGGTGGATGAGGAGGTGGTGCAAGCGCTGATAGCCGCGGCCCAGCGCGGGGTCCGGGTGCGGCTGGTGCGTCCTCCGTTGCGGGATAATGAGGAGGTGGAGCAGCGTAATGTGCGCCGTCTGCAGCGCGCCGGAGGACAGGTGCGGGTGGTGACTTCGCCTTATGTTCACGCCAAGGTGATCGTTGTGGACCAGAAGGCCGCGCTGGTGGGGTCTATGAACTTGACCCCTACTTCACTGGATATGAACCGCGAGTTGGGCATTGTGGTCCGGGAGGCCTCTGTTGTCCACCGAATTTTGCAGGTTCTGCAACGGGATTGGGAAAAGGGCCACGCGCCCTGATAGGCTGTTCTGGCCGACCTTACGGCTGAATGCGCTCTCGGGCAAGCGGGGAGCGTGAAGTTCGTTAGAACCCTTGAGTGAGATAGGTTGCAACATGAGCAAGAACACGCTGGTTCTGTTTGATATTGATGGCGTTCTGGTGGATGTCCGTCCCTCTTACTACCGGGTTATCCAGAAGACGGTTATCTTCTACCTGCGGGATATTTTAGGGTTCCCTGTCCCCGATGACCTGGTCACCGAGGCTCACGTGGCGGCTGTCAAACGCATGGGAGGATTCAACAACGACTGGTACAGCGTGGTGGCCCTGTTGCAAACGTTCCTGGCCGCGTTTCCTCCAGTGTCTCCTCCCGCTGGAGAGGACGTAGACGCGTTGCGGGCCGCGGTCGTTCCATTGACGCGCGTGCCAGATGTGGAAGAACGCTTGCGTGCCGCGGCCCAGCGATTTTTGGACATTGAGCCCGCGGTGCGGAGCGCGGGCGGTGGCTTGCAGGGTGTGATCGCGGTGGTGGGCACGCGCAACCATTTCCTGATCCGTTCGGGCACCTGGGATCCGAAAGACGATCTGGTTGTGCGGATTTACCAGGAGATCTACCTGGGTCCTGCCCTGTTCCAGCAGGTGTACGGTATGCCTGCTCAGTTTTATCACGGCCCCGGTCTCATCGATGATGAGGTGCGCATTATTTCCGTGGAGACTGTCGCCCAATTGGCTGAACAATATCCCCTGGGCCTGGTAACAGGGCGTCCCCGCATTGAGGCGGAGTACGCGTTGAAGCACCTGCACCTGTGGTCGTACTTCCGTGTCCTGGTCAGTCTGGACGAGGTGCGAATGGAGATGCAACGTCGTGGTACTGAGGAATTCCTGGGCAAACCCCATCCCTGGTCTCTGCTTGAAGCCGCGCGGGTGCTGGATCCTGGGGGGAGGGCTGCAGTGGTGTTTGTTGGGGATACCAATGATGACATGCGGGCGGCAGTGCGTGCCCGGCCGTGGCGCCACACCCTGGCTGTAGGGTGTACGTACGTGCACAAGGATCCGGATGAGGCCGCGCGACACCTGCGTGAGGCCGGCGCGGACATCATCATCCATCACCCCGATGAGGTGATTTCGGTCTTGTGATTGCCGCGCGTGATTTACTTTTCAGCACATGGGCATGGTGGATTGGGCGTTTTGATGGCGCGCGTGTGAAAACTTTGCGGATTCGATAGTTTTGGATTTAAAATGGGTATCGGTCGGAGCGGAGGGGATTCCTGTCTACGTTATGCTCAACACTTATCGAACTTGTGCGCATTTCAGGAGTGCTTTCGCATTTTTCAGAGCATGGGTTATTGCAATGTCACATCGGGTGTATTGTTCGTCCGTGCAGAAAAGTGTTGTTGTGTAGAGATGAGGTATAAGAGTTGCTGGAATGTGTAATATCTGATGTGAAAAGTAGCGAGTGCATTTGGATGTACAGGGAAAATCGAGGGCAACATCATTATCCATTATGGACGGGAACTGGGGAGATTGTTCGCTAAGTGATACATCCGTTGTACAGGTGTTATCTTCTCTGAGAAGAGGAGGGGGGTATGCAATATCGACGCTTAGGAAACGCGGGCGTTAAGGTGAGCGCCATTTCCCTGGGCGCGTGGTTGACGTACGGGGAGACTGTGGACTTCGACACCGCGGCGGCGTGCATCCGCACTGCTATTGAGCACGGCATTAATTTCATTGACACAGCAGATGTGTACGCGCGGGGCCGCGCGGAAGAGGTGGTGGGCCGGGTTATCAAGGACTTCAAGAGGAGTGACCTGGTCATCAGCAGCAAGGTGTTCTGGCCCATGAGCGACAACGTCAACGACCGGGGGCTCAGCCGGAAGCACATTATGGAATCCATCCACAAGACCCTGAAGCGGTTGGGCACCGACTACCTGGACATTTACTTCTGTCACCGGTATGACCCGGAGACTCCGGTGGAGGAGGTGGTGCGCGCGATGGATGATCTGGTTCACCAGGGGAAGGTGCTCTACTGGGGAACCAGTGTGTGGTCGGCTGCCCAGTTGGAGAACGCGGTAGGTATTGCTCGACAGTACAATCTTTACCTCCCGCAAGTGGAGCAACCCCGGTACAACATGCTGGACAGGCACATTGAAGAGGAAATCATGCCCACCGCGGCCAAGTACGGCATTGGGCTCACTGTGTTCAGCCCTCTGGCTCAGGGCATTCTCACCGGCAAGTACAACGAAGGTATCCCCGAGGATAGCCGCGCGGCCAAGTACGAGTGGGTGCGCAACACCCTCACTGAGGAGGTGTTGGCCAAGGTACGTCGGTTAACCGCGCTGGCGCACGAGATGGGCATTACCATGTCCCAGTTGGCTTTGGCCTGGGTCTTGCGGCGCCCGGAGATCAGCAGCGCGATTATCGGTGCGTCCAAGCCGTCACAGATTATCGAAAACGTGAAAGCCGTGGACATTGTCCTTGATGAGGATGTGTTGCAGCGCATAGAGGACATCTTGGGGAATAACCCCAACGCGTGAACTCACGTCCTCTGGTATAGGAACGGGGTTCCTTCAAACCAGAGGACGTTCTTCTTTTATCCTGTCAACCTCATACCCGAATGTTTGCATGTGGAGAAAGGACCTGCCGTGGGCACTGAAGCAACAACGTCACCCGATCTCTCGGCCATCGCTATCACAACCCAGTTTAACCGCCTTCTCCTCCTTCGCGGCACCCGTGCTCTTTGGGCAGAAGCCCTCCCCTGGCTGATGAACGTTTGCCGTGCGGATGGTGTGAGTTTGGTGTACTTCAATGCCGGGTACCTGCGCGTGCGTGAAGGCCTTATCCCGCCGGACGTTACCGCCTACTTGACCGAATGGGAAGACCAGTGGACGCCGGAGATGCGACATAACGGTTTTCCCGTTCACTCCCCGCTGGCGGTTATCCAGGAACATATCACCACCTCTGGTCGACGGCTCATTCACTTTCCTCTGGTCATGGAGGGGCGCCCCCTGGGCACATTGACCTTTGTTTACCTGCACCCGGAACATCGGGAGTACGCCCGACACCCTGTGGTTCAAGCCCTGGTGCGCAGCGTCACCTATCTCGCGTACCTGCAAGACGCGCTCCAGTACAGTCAGGAACGTCTGGAGCAGGTTTCCCTCTTCTACCAAATCGGCCAGAACCTCGCGTCCAGCCTGGATTTAGACCAGGTTTTGCGGGATACCATCGAGTTGACCATGGTCATTTTGGACGCGGAAGCGGCTACCCTGTTCCTCTTGGACGAAGAACGTCAGGAACTGGTGTTTGCCATCCCCACCGGCGAGAAGGGGGAGGAACTCAAGGAATTGCGCATTGCCGTGGGGGAGGGGATTGCCGGTTGGGTTGTGCAGACCGGGCAAAGCGAATTGGTGAACGATGTGCAAAATGACCCCCGGTTCCTGCGACAGGTGGATTCCCAGACCGGGTTTACCACGCGCAACTTGTTGTGTGTGCCCCTGCAGTATCAAGGGCGCATCATTGGCGCGCTGGAGACGATTAACAAGCGGAGTGCGACCGGCTTCACCCAGGAGGATTTGCAGTGGTTGACCACGTTGGCCACACAAGCGGCCATCGCGATTGAGAACGCCCGCCTGTACGAGAGTTTACGACAGGAGCGGGATCGCATCATCGCGGTTCAAGAGGAAGTTCGTCACCGCCTGGCCAGGGCGTTGCATGACGGGCCGGCCCAGGATCTGGCGCGGTTGATTTTGGATATCGACTACGCGCGCAAGTTGTTCACCAAACAACCGGAGAGCATCCCCCAAATTCTGGATGAAATGGAAGCAATTGCTCGCCGTGCGAACCGTACAGTGCGCCAATTCCTCTTTGAGTTACGGCCGATTATCCTGGAGACTCGCGGTCTGGTCAGCGCGTTACAGACTTATGTGGAACAGTGGCAGAGCAGCGGGGAGATCCAATGTCACCTGGACGTGGAGGATTTCCCGTCGGACCTGGACACCACGGCCGCGGGCACGCTCTTCGGCATTATTCAGGAGGCGTTCAACAACCTGCGCAAGCACGCTCAGGCCCAAAACGCGTGGATTCGCCTTCGTCGTTCCGGTGAGATGCTGGAAATAGAGATTGAGGATGATGGCGTGGGATTCGACGTGGAGGCCGTTCTGGAATCCTACGAGGAGCGGAACAGTTTTGGCCTGCTGAACATGCGGGAACAGGCGGAATTGCTGGAAGGGCAATTGATCGTTCGTTCCCCTTCGCCCCGTATCGGCCGGGGGACACAAATTGTGGTGCGTGTTCCTTATCAACGGGTGCGACGCAAAACGTCAACGGAATAGCAGATTTATATCTATTGACGTAAGTGGGGGATGGCTCAACAGTTTGAAAGGAGGTGAATAGGGGACCCTTTTCTTATTGATTATCTAATTTCCTAGCGATAAGATAGGAGCAAAGTAGACCGTAGGCTGTTGTCCCTGTGTTGGTTGAGGTTTGGAGTGTTTTGGCCCACATCGTCGCTCACATCGCACATGAAGGAGAAACGGACATGTTGGGGAATGCCTTTGCTACCTTGCTTATCGGTCACTTAATTGCGGATTTTCCGCTACAGACAAACCGGGTGTACGCGTGGAAGAAATCCGGTTGGCCCGGGTTAGCATTGCACGCCCTCATTCACGTGGGAGTGACGGCTGTGCTCCTCATCCACCCGTGGCAGTATGCCGGCCCTCTCCTGGTCCTGGGTGTTCTCCACATGTTGACCGACTGGGTTAAGTTGCACCTGAAGTGCCGTTGGGAAACAGTGGGGTTCCTGGTCGATCAGGTAGTACACGTGGGAGTGATTTACCTTCTGTCCGGGTTTGTGTCCGCCGAGGATGTGATATTCCCTCCGCCGGTGTTGTTCGCCATTCTAGCGTATACCACCTTGCCCGCGCTTCTCACCTTCACCAATGTGTTGCGGGGAGACCTTCGTCGTATGACAACACGTCAGCGAGTGTGGGTTTCCTCCGAGGATGGGATGTTGCGTTTGGCGCAGATGCTGGGGTGGCCGTTGATTGTCATTCTGTTGGTAGCCTGGGTTGGGCGCTAAAATCAGGGGGGAACACCGAGTGTTCCCCCCTGGGTGTGGATTTCCTGATTTGAGTGGGTAGCGTTTACCCTTTGGCCTCTTCCTTTTCCTTGCGGGCCTGCTCGATGATCTTCTCCGCGATGTTGTGCGGCACGATCTCGTAGTGGGAGAATTCCATGCGGAACACGCCGCGGCCCTGGGTGATGGATCGCAAGTCTGTCGCGTAGCGCTGCATTTCAGCCAGGGGAACCAGGGCCTTGACGATGGCCCGGCCGCGCTCCTGGGTCATGCCCTGAACAATGGCGCGGCGGGTGTTCAAGTCGCTGATAATGTCCCCCACGTATTCGTCAGGCACAATCACTTCCACCTTCATAATGGGCTCTAGCAAGGCCGGTTTAGCCTGCATGAAGACCTTCTTAAAGACCTCACGTCCCGCAATCTGGAACGCGATGTCTTTGGAGTCCACGGGGTGCTCTTTGCCGTCGTACACCTCGCAGCGTACGTCAACAACCGGATACCCGGCCAGAGGGCCCTCTTCCATCGCGGACTTGATGCCCTTCTCAATGGAGGGGAAGAACGTGCTGGAGATGGCCCCGCCGAACACGCGGCTGGTGTCGTACTCGAAACCACCACCCCGCGGCAGGGGCTTGATCTCCATGTGGACTTCCGCGAACTGTCCAGCGCCGCCCGTCTGTTTCTTGTGGCGGTACTGGCCGCTTGCGGACGCGGTGACCGTCTCCCGGTAGGGGACTTTGGGCAATGTAACGTCCACATCCACGCCGAAGCGCTCCTTCAGGTAGCGAACCGCGACGTCAATGTGCACGTCCCCCATGCCGGAGAGGATGGTTTCCTTGGTGCTGGCCTCGTAATGCCAGACCAGGGTGGGATCTTCTTCCTGTAAGCGGGAGAGCGCGTTGGTGAGTTTCCCCGCGTCCTGTTTGGTCTTCGGGTGCACCGCCACCGAGTAGAGCGGGTTCGGGTACACGGTGGGTTCCAGGCGAAGTGGTTTGTCCTTCATGCACAGGGTGTCATTAGTGATGGTGTGCGCGAGTTTCGCGACCGCGCCCAGGTCACCCACCACCACCTTTTCCGTGTTCACGTGCTCCTTCCCGCGCGGGTAGAAGAGTTGGCTAATGCGCTCTTCCGCGTTGGCCCGACTGTTCCACACGCGGGAATCGGATTTCAGGGTGCCGGAGAAGACCCGGAAGTAGGAGATTTTGCCCACATAGGGGTCGGCCACGGTCTTGAAGACGAACGCGGCCAAGGGCCCGTTCGCGTCCGTGGTCAGTTCCACGGTTTCCCCGGTGTTCAGGTCCTCCGCGGGTTCCGCGGGCATATCCGCGGGGCTGGGGAAGTACTTGGCAATAGCGTCCATAACCGCCTGGACGCCCTTGTTTGCGGTGCCCGCGGCTGCCAGCACGGGGATAATGCGTCCTTCCAGGATGCCCTGACGGAGTCCTCGGGCGATCTCCTCGCCGGTGAGTTCTTCACCTTCCAGGTACTTGCTGATTAACTCATCGTCCATCTCCGCGGCCGCTTCCAGGATTTCCAGGCGCCACTCTTCCACCTCGTCCGCGTACTCGTCGGGGATGTCGGTGGCGGCCGCGTTTTCGCCCAGGTAGGCCTTTAAATCGACCAGGTCGATAACGCCCTGGAAGTTCTCGCCACTTCCGATGGGCATGTGCAGGGGAACAATCATACCGGAGAAGGATTCCCGCACACTCTCCAGGGCACGGCGGAAATCCGCGTTCTCCCGGTCCATTTTGTTGATGAGCACGGCCCGGGGGCGGTTGCGCTCATCCAGGTAGGACCAGGTTAACTCCGTGCCTACTTCAACGCCGCTCACCGCGTCCACCAGCACAAGCCCCATATCCGCGACGCGGATAGCGCCCTTCACTTCCCCGACGAAGTCCGGATAACCGGGCGTGTCCAGGATGTTAATCTTGACGCCGTGCCACTCGAACGGGAGGACGGTCGCGTAGATGGAGATGGTGCGTCGGATCTCCTCGGCCGTGTAATCGGAGACGGTGTTTCCCTCTTCAACGCGTCCCATGCGGTTAATCACGCCAGCGTCAAAGAGCATCGCCTCGGAAAGAGAGGTTTTACCGGAACTGCTATGTCCTACTAGGACGACATTACGGATGGCTTCAGGTTCATACACTCGCATGCACGCCTCCTTGCTCCACCGCCTGTGGTGAGTTTACTCTCAAACAGACGTACCCGGTTGGGGATGGTCTTGTTTTGTCCTGATGGGTATTTTCACGCGCGCATTCGCGCTCGCGATACCATGTGTGCTGTTCTGCTGCACGATGGACAAATCCCAGCATGGGATTGTAGATCAGGGCTTGCGGACTGTCAATGAGGCGGCATAATGTAGCGGAGTTTTCAGGTTCTCCTCACGCGTTCCTGTGGGGTGCGGGGAGGATTCTGGTGCCAGGGAAAGGGGCGACGTGAGGAATGGTCCCCACGTCGCCCGCCTGTGTGCTCAGGGATACACCCCGCGCGCTTCCAGCGCTTCGGCCACGCGGCTGATCGCCAGGGTGTATGCAGCCGTGCGGAGGTCCACCTTTTTCTCCAGGGCCATATCCCACACAGCATCGAAATTCGAGAGCATAATGCGCTTCAGTTGACGCCGAATTTCATCCTCGCTCCAGAAGAAGGACTGCAGGTCCTGCACCCATTCAAAGTAGGAGACGACCACACCCCCCGCGTTGCACAGAATGTCGGGGATGATGGTGACGCCCTTCTCCAGGAGGATTTTGTCTGCTTCGGGTGTGGTGGGCCCGTTTGCACCTTCCGCGATAAACCGGGCCCGGACCTTGTCCGCGTTGTCCGCGTGGAGCACGCCTTCCAGCGCGGCCGGTACCAGCACGTCCACATCCAGCGCCAGGAGTTCCGCGTTGGTAATGGGGTCGCCCAGGGGGTAGTCGGCAACGGTCCCCGATTCCTTGACGTGGCGCATCAGGTCAAAGGGATCAATGCCCGCGGGATTGTACACACCCCCTTTGACGTCACTGACGGCCACGATTTTAGCGCCTTCACGGTGCATGGCCATCGCTGTAACCGACCCTACATTCCCGAATCCCTGCACAGCCACGGTGATTTCGTGCATGTGAATGCCCTTGCGGCGCAAGGTCTCCCGGGTGGTGTACATCACACCGAGCCCTGTGGCGTCCACACGGCCCTGGGATCCGCCGATGGAAATGGGCTTACCCGTGACCACTGCGGGCACCGCGTATCCCTGGTGGATGGAGTACGTGTCCATGATCCACCCCATGATCTTGGGGTTAGTGCCCACGTCCGGGGCGGGAATGTCCTTTTCCGGGCCCAGGAGAATGCTGATTTCAGCCGTATAACGTCGGGTTAGTCGGCGTAACTCTCCCTCGGAGAGGCTGTACGGATCCACGGCCACCCCCCCTTTTGCACCACCAAAGGGCAGGTTCATCAACGCGCACTTCCACGTCATCCACATGGCCAGGGCTCGTACTTCGTCCAGGGTAACATCCGGGTGATAGCGAATGCCGCCCTTGGTGGGGCCTTTAACCGTGCTGTGGTGGACGCGGTATCCTGTGAACATTTCAATGTGACCGTCGTCCATGATGACGGGGAAGTGGACGATGAGTTCTCGTTTGGGGGTTCGTAGGAAGGCTTGAACATCTTCGGGGAGGTTGAGATACTGTGCTGCCTCGTTGAACTGGGCCAATGCCACATCGTAGGCACTGCGTCGCTTCGCCGCTGAAGCCATGACGACATCCTCCGATTTATCCTCATGTACCCATGAGGGGATTTCCGCGCTCCTCAGGGGAGCGTGTTGTGTGACCGAACATAGTGTAAGTTCCTGGTATTCCCCTGTCGGGGAATGTTTTCCTCCTGCTCATCCCTGGAAGGATGCTCTAAAAGGAATGAGCCCACCCTGCCGCCCGTGGTTCCGGGGCAAGGTGGGCCTTGCTTGCCGCTATCGTCCTACCGCACGTCCGTCAGGTGGACGATATCCGTGCGTTGGTAAAGATTCCACATTTTCTCAAGCCATCCAAACCGGCCATATGCTACCGTAAGATGCGCTGTCGCGCCACTTTTGACATGAGGTTGGCCGCGCTTCCCCCCTAAAATCAACCGGGGGCATCGGCCCGCCCTTGCCGATGCCCCCTATTCGAAAGGAGGAGAAGAAGGTGCTTCATCTATAGTATACGTGGATCTTCCCCGTTGTACTTGACGATTTTCTGACGATTTTCCTACGCTTGGGATACGTCCTGTCCGGAGTTCACCGCGCGCTTTACTTCTGCCATGTTCTGCGCTCAAAGTGGCGGATCGTCGCATCGTATATGGACTCCAGCCGCTGGATGACGCGCTCCACATGGTGGTGTGTTTCCACCCGCTCACGCCCTGCTCGTCCCATCGCACGCCACCGGTCTGGATGCGCGCACAACACCTTTAGAGCCTGGGCCAGACCTTCCGCGTCCCCCTCTGCCACCAGGAAGCCGCTCCGTCCCTCTTCCACCAGGGAGGGGATGTCCGCGTGTCTGGTGGCGACCACAGGCAAACCCGAGGCCTGTGCTTCCAGGATGACGGTGGGGGTGCCTTCGGTTTCGCCGCTGGTAGGATCCGTGCGGCTGGGGAGCACAAAGATGTGGGCCCGTTGCATCCAGGCTATCACCTCCTCGTGGGATTGCCAGCCCAGAAAGGTCACGCGGTGGGAGACTCCTAACGTACGGGCCAGATGGTCCAATTCCGCGCGTTGCGGCCCATCCCCAACGATCCACAGGTGCACGTGAGGGGGCAGTTGGGCCAGGGCTCGCAGGAGCACATCTATGCCCTTTTTGGGGATGAGTCGTCCCACCGTGAGTAGCCGCGTGGGGGAGCCTTTGGGTGGGGGCACTCGGGAGGTAAAGGGGATGCGGTGGAGGTCCAGGGCTAAGGGGAGGATGTGGACTTTGTCCTCCGGACATCCTTGCTCGATGATCTGTTGCGCCATGTGGGGCCCCAGCACCAGGAACGCGTCTCCGTACGCCCACAGGGTTCGGAAACGGGAACGCCAGGCCGGGTGGCGACCAAATACGGAGACATCTTTGCCGTAGAACGATGTGACCAGGGGCAGGTGCAGGCGTTGCGCCAGGGGCGCGAAGAGGGTGGCTACTTGGCCGAAGTGGACGTGCATGATGCGGGTTTGGGTTCGACGCAGGACGCGTTCCAGGTAAGGGCTCCGTCCCCACCACCGTAACAACGCGCGTTCTGCGATGCCGGCCCATGGGCCCCACGTTTCTGCCGGGGAGTAGTAGGCTTCCCAGGGGAATTGGGCCGCGTGTACACGGGGATGGCGGTCCAGCACAATGGGACGGTAGCGACGATGGGCCTGCAGGAGGGTGTAGATGAACGTTTCCGAGCGCGGCAGGAAGTGGTCTTTCACGTGGGCCACTGTAGGCTTCAGGGGCATTGGCTGTCCCTCCCCGCGCGCTGCAACGCGGTCTTATACGCGTGGATGAGACGTTCGCCGGCCTTCTCCCACGTGTATTCCAGCGCGAGGGCTCGTGCGGCCGCTCCCATGCCTTCTCGCAGGTCTGTGTCCTCGTACAGTTTCTGGATGGCCTGGGCCAGTGCTTCCACATCCCGAATGGGCACGTAAATGGCTTCCTGGCCTTCCCGGGCTACAGCACCGGTGTGCGGAGTGACAATCAGGGGCAAACCTGAGGCCATGGCCTCGTAAGTCACCAGCGCGCTGCCCTCTTCGATGCTGGGGAGTACGAACGCGGATGCTTGTCGGTACACAGGGGGAAGGTCCTGTACGTGTCCCAGGAAGTGGATGCTGGGATCGTCGCGGTAAGGTGCGACAACATGTTGCGCGTCTGGGGTGACGCGTCCGGCCAGCCACAGTTCCGCGCGCGGGAGCCGTAGTTGTTGCCAGGCCCGGAGGAGGTAGGGAATGCCCTTGCGCAGGGAGACCTGGCCGACGAAAAGGAGTCGGAACACGTCTTTGGGTGGTGTGCCCGGGGTGAATCGGTGGACATCCACCCCGTAGGGGATGAGGAACAGTTTGTCTTCGGGGATGCCTTCGGCCACCATGCTGTTGTAAGCGAACGTGGATGGGACTGTGATGTAATCCGCGCGTTCGTACTCGGCCACTCCCCGTCGGATGCCCCATTCACGCAGGCGATGGGTGGGTGTGTACCCCCAGCGCGCGTACTCCTCGCGCAGCAAGCGATCCTGGTACACGTCGTGGGAGTTAGGGCGTTCCAGGAAGGTGATGGCTCCTAGATCTTTGGCTCGGGCCAGGGTGCGCAGGCACTGGTGGGACCATCCATGGTAGATGTCGCTTGGGGGGAGGAAGAGTGTGGCCACGTGGTCAAAGATTACGTCGCGGATTAGGGAGTAATCTCGCATAAGCCAGGCCACCCCACGCATCCAGAAGAAGGAACGGATACGTTCCCGGGGCAGGTCATGGGGGCCTTCGTATCCTACAATCGCTTGTTTGAGATGGCCTTGGCGGTGAAGGGTGCGCACGAACTGGTAGGCGGTGAAACCGATTCCCGCACCTCCGAATTTGGCCGATACAGTGTAGACAACCTCCATCCTTTCCTCCTACAGGAGTACAGGCACCCGGTCGGTGAGCACGATCTCCTCCTGTGTAACGTGACAGCGGTACGCGTACACTTCGACGCCCGCGGCCGCGGCATCTCGTAAGGCCTGGCCGAACGCAGGATCGGACGCGTCGTGGGGGCGAAAGCGCAGCGCGTCCGCCCGTTGAATAACGAAGACTACCGCGGCTCGGTCCCCCTGGGCAACCGCTTCTGCCAGGTCCTCCACGTGACGCTTGCCGCGCGCGGTGACCGCGTCGGGAAAGTACGCGGTGCCGTTCTCCACTAATGTGACGGATTTCGCTTCCACCCAGCAACGCCCGCGCGGTCCTTCTAACAGGACGTCAATGCGGCTACGGCCCATGCGCACTTCTTCCCGAACGTGTTCGTATCCCTGAAATTCAGCCAGTGCTCGCGCGCGAGCGGCTTCTGCAAACAGGCGGCTGGGAAGTCGGGAGTCCAGGGACACGAGTTGGCCGTCCACAATGACCATCAGGAGGTCGTACGCGGTGCGGCGGTGTGGACTGTTGGCAGGCCGCAAGAGTACGGGGGTGCCGGGAATGAACAGTTCGTGTAGGCGCCCGGAGTTGGGGACGTGCGCCCAGGCCTCCCGGCCTTCTACCAGGACCGTGGCTCGGAATCGGTTATCTCGTCGGATAAACGTGCCTTGAACTAAAGGTCCGGGAATTTTCATGGTCTTGTCGGATGAGATGGGATTCTGTCCCCACCGGGATGTCGGACTTCAGCCGCAGGCCATCTGGTTATACAATAAACCACTCAACCGTAAGTATTTCGCCATAATGCCCGAAGATGAACAAATCGTCATCCACTCGCGCCGATTTGTTCACCCGATTTTCATCAACGTGTGCTACAACCGGAGGTGATGATGAAGTATAGCAAATGGTTACGACGTGCGCACATTGTGCTAACCGCCTTTCTCCTCCTGACCCCCGCCCTCGTGGGGATAGGGCCCGTCCAGGCCTCGGAGGGCGACCTATCCCCACACCCTTCCTCCATTTCTGGGACCATTGAGACCCATCCTGCAAGCATGTGGCAAGAAGTTTGGCACGCACAGGGGGCGTTTTATGCTGCGGCCCTTGTGCCCGGTCATCCGGACATGATGTGGGCCGTGGGGGATGATGGACGTGTCCTCCAAACCGCGGACGGCGGCCGAACGTGGCACTTCTTCCGCGTTCGGGAACGGCCGGATTTGTACGCGGTGGTATTGCTTTCCCCGTACAGGGCTTGGGTGGCCGGTGCGTCGGGGACGTTGCTTTACACCACGGATGCGGGAGCCACATGGCAGACGTTCTCCTCGCCCGAGACGGGACAGATCTCCACGCTGGCCGTGGATGGGGATACGCTATGGGTGGGCGGAGAGCATGGCCTGTTTCGCTGGGAAGGGGGTGGGATTTCCTGGACGCACGTGTTGACCGCGGCCGTGCGCTCGTGGGATCGCGTGGGGAATATGATGGCCGTGGGCACTGATGCGGGAGATGTGTACCTCTCACGTGACGGGGGGACAACGTGGGAACGTGTGGCCACGGGGGTAGGCGTTCTTCACGATTTGGCGTTTGTCCTGGAGGATGGTTGGACGCTGTACGGGGCCGGGGAGCAGGGGCGGATTGTGCGTTGGCCCTTGGACCAGTCGCCTCAGGTTCAGCGCATTGGGGATGAAGAGGTCACGTTACGCGCTTTGGCCGTGGCCGCGGACCACACAGTGTGGGTGGCCGGCGACAAAGGGTGGGTGTACCATGTGGAAGGGGAGCATGTGAGCGCGTTTGCCGCGGATGAGGATGAACGCACGTTGTACGCGCTGCTTCTTCCTCGTGAGGGGGTGTTGTGGGCCGTGGGAGAAGGCCCGGATGTGGTGCGCAGTGAGGATGCCGGGCAGACCTGGCGGCTTCAAAACGGGGGACGCCTTGTACGCCTGCGCGCGGTGGATTTTGTGAACGCAGACGTGGGTTGGGTGGTGGGCGAACGCCTGCGCCCTCCCGAACACCGCAATGAGCGCAATGGCATCATCATGCACACGGAAGACGGGGGGCGTACCTGGTCGGTTCAAGATTTGCCCGCGGATGAGGCATTTCGCTTGTTTGAGGGGGTGGACTGTCGGGACACGCGAACCTGTTGGGTGGTCGGCTGGGATGGTCGCATATTCCACACAGAGGATGGCGGGCAAACGTGGGTGCGCCAGCCTTCGGGCACAGGGACGTGGCTCCACGATGTCTCCTTCGCGTCGGAGACGCGCGGGTTCGTGGGCGGGAACACGGGCCTGCTTTTGGAGACCTCTGATGGTGGCAACACGTGGCGTCCTGTCTCCCTCTCCACTCGGTTGCCCATTCACGATTTGGACGCGTTGAACGTGCAGCGCATTGCAGCCGCGTTGGACAAAGGGGATTTGTTGTTCACGGTGAGTGGTGGACATTATTGGGCTCGCTACCACATGCCCAAGACACTATATCCCAGCAGTCGCATTAAGTGGGTTCACCTCCGTGGGGTGGATTGGACGCGTGATGGGCGTATCTGGGTGACGGGCACGCGTGGGTATTTGGCCAGTTTTAACCCCACCACGCGTGAACCTTCCTACCGCGAAGGGGGGACCAAGTACTTTGATTGGATGGCCATTGAGTTCACCCCTGACGAACGTTGGGGTTTTCGCGCGGGGGGTTTTTGCGCCAATTATGACAGCGAAGGGGCGTGCCTGGCGTACACAGGAGGGCTCATTGCAGTGACCACGAACTGGGCTGAGACGTGGACTTACTACGAAACTGGCACGCCCGGCACCCTGCAAGATGTGGATGTGGTGGACCAGGACCACGCGTGGGCTGTGGGGGATGAAGGTGTTATTCTGCGTTATCGTGGCGACCGAACAATGGGGTTTGCCCTGCACCCAGACCACTCAGTAGTGGTTGATGGGCATTCCTGGGATTGGACGGCCGCGTATTCCGTTTCGCTGGACCCAGAGCACGTCTTTGCCCTGTACGGTGACATTCCCAGCAGTGAGGCCGACATCCGCGCGGATGTGTCAGCCTGGTGGGATGAGGATGGGTTCTACATGTGGGTGAAGGTAACAGACGATGCTCTTACGTCCGGGGATGCCCTTCGCCTGGAATTTGCACGTCCCATCACCCACACATCTCCTGTGACCATCACGTTGAGGCCGCCTCTCACCGACGAGGATGTACGGGAGCAGGGTGAGGGATATGAGTGGGTCTCGCGTCGTACCTCGTGGGGGTGGCAAGCCGAGGTGCGCCTTGCCTCCCAGATTTGGGCGGACTCTTTTGGGGCGGACGCGGTCCTCCCGTGGAATGCTGTGGTGTGGGATGTGGATGCGGATGGACAGAGCACCCTGGTGGCTTATGGTTCGGAACCGGATGGTACTCCCGCGGGGCGTTGGGTGTTGCTGGGCAATGAGGTCACCCTCCAGCGGGGGCACAACGCGTACACCCGCACTCAGGACATTTGGATCAGCAACGCATGGAACGAGCGGGATCACAATTGGACTGATACCCAGGAGCACAGCCGCGTGCTCTACGTGGGTGCGGGCGATATTCGGGATGCTCTGCTTTGGTTTGATGTTTCCTTGCTCCCTCCCAACGTCATTGTGGACGCTTCCCACCTCCGCCTTTACGCGGATTCCCGGACGGGCAGCGGGCCTCTGCACATTGGGGTATACCCTCTTAAGCGCCTGTGGATTGTGGACCAGGTGACAGGCCTGGAGGCCCGAGAGGGGGATCCATGGGGAGAACCCGGAGCCAACGATCCTGAGAAGGATCGTTGGGCCGACCCTGTAGGCGAAGCAGACGCAACCGAAGCCATGGCTTGGACGTCTTGGGATGTGACAGAAGCGGTTCGGTTTTGGTTGGACCATCCGGATGAGAACTTCGGGGTTATCCTCAAGTCCTTCCAGCCCGGTGCCAGTCCCATCTTTCGTTTTATTGGAGAACGGCATGGGGTAACGGAGTTTGAAGACAAACGTCCTGTGCTGGAGATCGCGTATCGGGTGCCCACACCGGCCGTGACCCCTACACCCACGCCCACCCCCACGGCCACATGGACACCCACGCCCACACCTACACCGACCGCGACTCCGACTCCCGTTCCGTCGCAACGCATGTACATACCGTGGTTTGTGAACAATAACTCGCCCTGAGCGTCTGACGTCTGACTTGATGGGCAGGATCGTACGACATGGTCAATTCCAGTAAAGAGTGTGAGAGGTGCCCGGTGAAACGATTCATATGGCGATGGTTGACGGTTTTCCTACTCCTTTCCACCGCGGTTCAGGTCGCTGCGGATGTGGGTAAGTTTCCCACTGCGTCAGAATCCGGCCGTGTATCCAGCCCTTCGGAATACGTGCCGAACATGGGGGATGGGTACGCGCTGTGGCGCACATTGTGGTATGGCAAGGGTGATCTTTCCGCGGTCTTCTTCCTGGACGCCCAACACGGGTGGACTGTGGGCACTGGAGGACGCATTTTTCGCACAGTGAACGGAGGCCAGTCCTGGCACATGGTCCAGTGGCGTCCTCAACATCAGTGGCACACGCGGCGAGACTTTGGGCCCACCTTGTACGACGTGGTTTTCATCTCCCCCCATGAGGGGTGGGTTGTGGGGCAGGATGGCATTCTTCTCCACACCCGCGATGGCGGCGATACGTGGGAACGCCAGGATTCTGGGGTGACCTTTCACCTGCGGGCCATCGCGTTTGCCCCTGATCACCAACACGGCTGGATTGTGGGGGACAGTGGAACCATCCTGCACACGGATGACGGGGGCCGCACCTGGTCGCCTCAGCCCAGTGGCGTGGGCAACCACCTGTTAGCGCTCTCTGTGTTGGACAGTCAACATGTGTGGGCCACGGGGAACGGAGGCATCTCCCTGGTCACAACCGATGGCGTGACCTGGTCCCGGCACAATATGGGTACGTATAGCCAGATGAACGCAATTTTGGCCCTGGACACAACCCACGTGTGGGCTGTAGGCGTTTCGGGACTGGTGTTTTACTCCACTGATGGGGGGAACACCTGGACGCGGGAGAGTGTGCCCACGAGTCAGGGCCTCTTTGGACTTATCCGGGACAGTGAGGGCAATTTGTGGGTGAGCGGGACCAATGGCACGTTGGGACGCCGTCAACCTGATGGGTCCTGGCAATTTTGGAACACGGGCACAACGGCTCGGCTGAATGACGTGGCCCACAACGGTAAGTTGTGGCTGGCGGGCACGGGCACGACGTTGCTCACAGCATCCACTCCAGATGCCACCTGGTACAATCCCCTGGGAGGGCAAATTGTCACACTGGGCGGGATCACCATGCCCGATGGTGTTCACGGGTGGGTGGTAGGTAAGCGGGAGAATGTCCCCTACACCCGCGTGGGGGTCATCCTCCGCACCGATGATGGGGGGTGGTCCTGGTACGCGCAGGAACACGGTATCGCGACGGGCTATTTGAACAAAGTGGCGGCCGTGGACGCGAACACAGCCTGGGTCGTGGGCCAGTACGGTGGCAAGATCCTTCACACCACCGATGGCGGTCAGACGTGGACCCAGCAAAGCGCGGGCACGGCCCAGGAGTTGACGGATATCGCCTGTGCGGACACCCTGCGCTGTTGGGCTACAGTGAAGACTCCCCCTGGCAGCGCGCCCTTGCTGGCGTACACCGAAGATGGGGGAACGTCCTGGCACCTGTGGAACCTGCACGGCGCGTTTGTCAATGACTTGCGCTTGACCAGTGTGGACGTTCAACCCGATGGTCGTGCCATGGTCTTCAACCTCGCTGGGGAACACCTTATTAGCACGGATTTCTTCCAGACGGTGGTGCGCAGCAACTTCGTGGGCTCAAATCACGGACAGTGGGATATTGACCAGTTCTCGGATGACCTCATCTTCACGGTGGGGCTGTTCGGTCAGGTCGTGCGCATGACCAAAGGATCTTACCTTCCCGCACTTCCCCAGGGGGATCGCCGTCGTTGTGCAACGTACGCGGGGTATACTTACTGCCAGTTCAAAGGAGGTGGCGAATCGGACACGCTGGAGTGGTTCGGGGTGGGAGTCCTGGACACGCACCACGTGTTAGCGGTGGGAGGAAATTGTGGGTATCGTGTATCCGAAGGGGGAAAGTACTTATGTGGCGGGTTCACTGGCGGTGTATTCGGCGTCACTGACCGGCCTTTTGAGATTGGCACCTGGTCGGATGACCCCATCCCGGTGGGAACGCCTGGCCGTCTGCGGGATATGGTCTTCTTCCGCACGGATGAGCCGCGCGGCCAACCTGATGCTCCTACCCCGCGCTGGGATGCTATCGCGGTGGGCGATGGCGCGTTCATCTTGGGGTATAAACGCTTCCCTCACACCCTCATGGCGTACCCCGCGGATGGGGATTTCACAGTCGACGGCGACTTGAGTGAGTGGGCCCCTACTCCGGGCATCTTCCTGAGTCGGGACACCGCGGATCGGGTGTCCTTGTCCGCGCCCGCGGATAATTCAGATCCCAGTGCCTTCTTGCAGGCCCGACATCGTGAGAACACGTTGTACTTGAGTGTGCGCGTCACTGACACGGTTCGCATTAGTGATGATGGGGAGCCCATGCAGGACGATGGAGTGCGCATTGCCCTGGACGCGGCCCACGACGGTGAGCCGGGAGGGCTGGATGACCTTGTCCTCTGGATAGGTGCAGATGGACAGGTTCAAGTGTTGCGGGGAAGCAGTGCCGCGCTGACCGCGGCCCACGTAATGACCACATCCACTGGATATCAGGTGGAGATATCTATTAACGCGGTAGCCCTGGGGCGTACGTTGACAGGGCAACCCGTGTGGGGGATCTCGTACGAGGTGTGGGATGATGATGATGGCGGGGACGCGGATACGGTGTTAGGATCGGACGGTCCCACCGCGGGGAGCACGCATCTTGACATGGCGGATCTGTACATCCTGGGGCCTGAGATTGTGATCCAGAACAACATGGACCGCTGGACCCAGGGCGTGACCACTTATATTTGCACGGGGCAAGATTTGAACAAGGACGGGGGATTTGAGGATTGCCAGCCCATGAATTACGGTTACAGCGGGAAGTTGCAAATTGGACCGCAACGCGCGAAGAGCGCGTTGGTTTACTTTGACCTTTCCTTTTTGCCCGCGTCAGCCTTTATCCAGAAAGCCGAATTGCGTCTTTTCAGCCGTTCCAAGAGTGGCATCGGCTCCCTGTGGGTGAACGCGTACGCGCTAAAACGTCCCTGGCGTCTGGACGAGGTGACGTGGGTTCACGCGGATCGTCATACCCTGTGGGAAGTGCCGGGTATTCTCGGCAGCACGGATTACGATCCCACGGTCATCTGGACCACGGAGGTGGAGGTCGAGAACACCTGGTATGTGTGGGACATTACCACTCTAGTGCGGGATTGGGTTCAGGGGAATCGGAGTAACCAGGGAGTGCTTCTCCGTTCGACTCAGAACGGGGCGACATTTGGATTTTATCCCAGCAACAGTCATCCCGCGCACAAGGCCTTTCGGCCCAAACTGTACATCCAGTACGTGGTGCCGCGTCCTGGCAACACACCACCTACCTTTACCCCCACGCCTACCCCTACGAACACTCCCACATCTACACCGACTCCCACGCCCACGTTCACACCTGTCACCGGTCCAACCCCCACAAGCACGCCCACGCCCACCATAACACCGACTCCCACGCTTACCCCAACGCCCACAGTAACGCCCACACCTTCCCCCACCCCCACACCTAGTCCGACCCCATCCATGACTGCCACGCCCACGACAACGCCCACACCTTTGGCAACGCCCACACCCACATCCACCTTCACCCCCAGTCCTACGCCCACTCCAACTCCCACGTCCACCCCGACACCCACATGGACCTGGACCCCCACGCCTGTGGGAACGCCCACCCCCACTCCCACACCACCTCCAGTGCCTAATGCCAATATCCAGGGAGTGGTGTGGAATGACCGCGATCTGGACCGGGTGCCTGATGAGGGGGAGGAACGCCTGGCAGGTGTTACTGTCGAGTTGTGGCGCAAGCATTTGCTCATTCGGGTGGCTACCACACTATCCGACGGATCGTATCGCTTCTCCCGCCTGTTACCGGGAACTTACCGGGTGGTGGAACACGATCCGAACGGTTACGTTTCTCGAACCCCCAACGAGATCGTGATTACTCTGCTCAGTCGGCAAACCGTGACCGTCAACTTTGCCGATGTACCTGAAGGCGCCGTACACTTCATTCACGTGCCAGTTGTTGCTCGGTAAGTACATGTTGGCACGGGGAAAGGCGGGGTCGTGTATCCCTGGGGGGGAGCAGGGCACGGCCCCTTCTTGTTGAACCTTACATTCAGAGGGAGGATAGATAGAGAACGATGTCTCGACAGCGCTGGCTTGTTGGCCCTATTGTGGTGTTGTTTGTCGTGTGGCTGGTTCGTTCCGTGGCCGGAGGGGCAATGGCTTCTGAAACGTCACGGATGGTGGAAAAACACGTTGTTGCGGCTGATGCCGACAAAGGGTGGTTTGAAGGGACAGGCTGGACGCCCTTGTGGTTGGCTCCGGGGTTACCTGATGGGCCCCGTGGGGATCTGTACGATATTAGCGTTATCGACGCGGACACCATTGTAGTTGTTGGGGCCTCGGGACTGGTGTACAAAACCGAGGATGGTGGAGAATTCTGGAAGTTGTACTTCACAGGCAGCAAGGAGGATGTGCGCGCGGTGCACTTCTTCGACGCCGACCACGGTATCGCGGTCGGCGCGGGAGGCTGGGTGTACTCGACGGACAATGGAGGACAGTCCTGGCACCGCACTGCGTCCCCAACGGATCGTGAGTTACTGGCCATGACGTTTGTGGATGAGGAGAACGGGTGGGTGGTCGGAAAGTCAGGGACTATCCTCCGCACCACCGATGGGGGCAAGACATGGTCTGTGGTCCCGGTGGCCGTGGATGTGGACCTGTTTGGGCTTTCCTTTGTGTCCCCCGAGAACGGCTGGATTGTCGGAGGGAACGGGGTCATCTTACACACGGAAAACGGGGGGGAATCCTGGTCCCGTTATTACGCGGGCACGGTGGATGAGTTGCGTGGCGTTTTGGCCCTCACCCCCGAGAATGTGTGGGTGGTGGGACGTGGTGGTGTGGTACGTCACACCACGGATGGCGGCGCTACCTGGGCTCCCATCAGCGTTGGGGACAAGGTCATCCTGTACGATGTTGTCCAGTCCCCGGATGGCAGCCTCTGGATCACGGGCAATGGCGGCCATCTCTATCACACCACTGACGGCGTAACCTTCACCCGGCTGCCGGAGGGAGAGGACGCGCAAATTTCCGACCAACCCGTGTATCACCTCGCGTTTGTGGATGCCCAGACCCTATTTGTGGTCGGTGGGGCGAACACCAAGGGCATTGCCCCACGGGGAATGCTCTTGGCCAAGAGTACTGACGGGGGCGTGACGTGGCGTCGCTTGATGAAAAGCATTTGCCAAATCGAAAACATGGCGTTGCCCACAGAAGACCACATTTGGGCTGTGGGTGAGGCCTGTGATCGGGATTCTGAGTTCGGGTACATCGTGCTGGAAAGTCGGGATGGGGGCGAAACGTGGCGCATGCAGGACATCCCCGAAGCCGTACGTCGCTTCCGTGACATCGCGTTCGCGGATGAGAACCGGGGCGTCATTGTGGGCCGGGAGACAAACCTCAACATCGTGCGCCACACTGAACCCGTCATCCAGGTCGTCCTTACCAGCGACGCGGGTCAACACTGGAACTTCCTCAATCTGGTGGACGTGTATCCCGACTGGACCGCGGTGTACGGCCATGAGGCCAATGGCTTGAACCGCGTGAAGTACTTGCCCGATGGCCATATCTGGGCAGTGGGAGACTACGGACTTATTCACATGTCCCCTGATGACGGGCGCACCTGGACCCGCATTGAGTTGAATCCCAACGGCGCGGGGATCACTGAAGCGCCCTGGTTTGACTTCGAAGTCCTCCCCGACGGTCACCTCTGGACCTTGGGGAAAGTCGGTATGGTGGCCGTGAGCCCGGACAGCGGTCATTCGTGGTCGTCCTATTACTTGCTGCACCCCTTGGGTGGAGCCCCGCAGTTAATGGCCGTCCAGTTCCTGAACGCCAATCAGGGGTGGATGGCCGGTTACCGGAACGTCCTCTGGACGACGAACAAGGGCGGGCAACGGCCAGACGATTGGGAATTCCACACTGTGCCCGGCGCGCCCGAGCGAATGGCCTGGTACGGCATGCACTTCTTCGACACCCAGACAGGCATTATGGTTGGCGGCGTGTGTGAGGAGGTGCTGTGTGAGTTTACCACCCTGTTCAAGGGCGCGGGCGTGGCGTACACCACGGATGGAGGGCACACCTGGACATATACCCCGGTGTCCGACATTCCTATACTTTATAATGTCGTCGCCACCTCGCCCAATAACGTGTACGCGGTGGGCGGTAACGGAGCCATCTTGCGATTCAGTGGCTTCCCCGCGCACCTGGACGCGTTCAAGATGAGCGAGCCATTGACTGTGGACGGCAACCTCCTGGATTGGCCTACCAGCGTCACCGCTACTGTGGACGCGTTCACCGCGTCTGTGGTGGATTCCGATGTGCCGCCCGAACCATCAGACATCAGTGGTGTGGTCCAGGCGTTTTGGGACACTTCTGCCCTCTACCTTGGCCTGGAGATCGCGGACGACAGGGCTGGGGAGGATGACGGTGTACTCATCGGCCTGGACAGCGATCATAGCCGCAGCCTCACCGATGGGGACCTGACCATTCACGTGTCCCGGTCCGGGAGTGTGGTGGTCTCGGGAACAGTCGCGAGTTACGTGAACGCGGCCGTGATGGAAACGGCTTACGGGTACAGTGTGGAGATTGCAGTGGGGGCGGACGCGCTGGCAGGATATTTGGCTGAGGGGCATGTGCTGGGCTTCAGCGTCGCGTTGGAAGATGACGACGGGCAAGGGGTGGAGCACGTGTTGGTGAGCGATGGCACGGATCCCGCGCATCCCACAGGTGAGTTTGGAACCATCACCCTGTTCGGGGATACGCTCACTCTGCAGCGGAACGCGAATCCGTACAGCGTGGTAGCCGACGCGTACATTCGACGTGACGCGCCCACGGCCAATTACGGTGAGTACGATGAAATATGGCCGAACCGGCGCCTGCGCGTGGGTTGGGATCGGGCACACTCGCAGGAGACCCGCTCCACGTTGCTGGATTTCGACCTCTCCTTCCTTCCACCCGAAGCCGAGGTCGAGCGGGCCACCTTGTCCGCGTACGCGGTCTTCCGCGTTCCCTCTTCCTTGCACATGGATGTGGCAGCCTACGGGGTGCTCAAACCCTGGAGTGAGCCGGATGTGACCTGGGTCACCGCGACAGTGGGGTTGCCCTGGGATGTGCCCGGGGCGAACGGGGCAGGAGGGGATCGGGACGCGTCTCCTGTGGATGTGCAGACGCTAGACGCGGTGAGCGTGCGCACGCCGTACACCTGGGATGTGACAGATGTGGTACAGCGGATGAAGGCAGGAAGTGCGTACGGCATTCTCTTGCGTCCTGTGGCCGGAAACGCTACGGGCGTGTTTACCCTTATTTCCTCAGAGGAAGAGACACACTCGGACAAGCGGCCGGCCCTAACACTCACCTATCGCCTGCACCCGCAGCCGTTGCCCACCCCGACACCCACACCTAGCCCCACCTTTACCCCCTCACCCACGTGGACGCCTACACCCACGCCAACGCCGACCGCGACACCAACGCCCTTGCCGTCGCAGAACATGTTCATTCCTTACATGGTGCACGAAAGACCATAAGAACGGTGAGGTGCATGTGGGACAGGCCTAAGCCTGTCCCACATGCATGAGCATACGTTGATGAAGGAGATGAAATGCATGGTCTGTAAACGCAGTAGAGGATGCTTTGTGGCTTTTCTGTCCCTGTGGTTGGGGATCCTCCTCCTGGTGGGGATGGGAGGGACCATAGCCACGCGGGCGGCCCACCCTCCCGCGGCTTCCCAGACGCTTCTTCGTCCCACGCTGACCGGTACCTGGAAGCGCATGTCCTTGAACACTACAGCCACGTTGCACGACATTTCCTGGTACCGACCGGGCATGGGGTACGTGGTTGGCAGCAATGGCACCCTTATCTTGGTGGACAAACAAACTCCCGGTGATGTGTACGTTGAGCCCATCTCCCTGGGGACTTCGGCGACCCTCTACGGGGTGAGCGTGGTCAAGCAGGAATGGGGATGTGCTGTGGGCTCGAACGGGACCGTGTTCTGTTTGACAGGTAAGAAGACCTGGGCCGAGCGCAATGCAGGCACCACGGCCACGCTTTACGATGTGAGTTTAGTGTGGGCCGAGATCAACGGCTCCCCCCATGCAGTGGGCTGGGCTGTGGGCGAGCAGGGAACAATTCGACGCACTCTGGACGAGGGGACTTCGTGGACGGTGCAGGATCAGAGCGGGTACGTGTTTTACAGTGTACACGCTCAATCAGCCGAAGAAGCGTGGGTAGGAGGGTATCGGACCACGGATGGAATGCCTGTGGTTTTACACACCCATGATGGGGGAACAACCTGGACGCTCTCTTACGTTGGCACCTCTACTGCGGCTGTGCGAGGGGTATACGCGCGCGGCGATGATGTGTGGGCCGTGGGAACGGGTGGACTGATCCTGCACAGCACGGACCGGGGCACTACGTGGGCTCGCGTGTCCACAGGCACCATGTCCACGCTGATGGCCATTTGGCAGGGCGATGGCCCGACCGTGGGCAGTGTGGATGACGTGTGGATTGCCGGGACCGATGGCATCATCCTGCACAGCACAGACCAGGGCGCGACCTTTTCCCTGGACTCCACCGGGGTAACATTGGATTTGTTGGGCATCGGTTTTTACAACGCGTATCACGGCGCGGCCGCTGTGGGCATTGGTGGCACCTTTCTCTGGCTTGAAGTTCCCAACCGAACGTGGAACGCGTACCAGGCCCTTTCCCCGCCTACAATCGATGGGGACGTCAGTGAATGGGTGGGGATGGAGGGCATTCGCCTGAACGGGTACACCGCGAATTTTGTTGAACGCTCGGATGAGTTTACCCAGGTCTTCCGGAACACGTCGGACATGGATATGCAGGTGTGGGCAGCCTGGGATGAGGATTATCTTTACATCGCGTTGAACGTGGTGGACGATGCCGTCGTGGAGGAACCCGGGTCCCAACCCTGGCACGACGATGAGTTGGAATTCGCCATTGACGGCGATCCCCGATACGACTGTTGCTTGGATTGGCCTAACGGGCCCGACCACCAGTACACCCTGAACCCTTCCGGCCGCATGACCGACTGGGCGAGTCCAGCCGCGGTCATTACAGGCATCATCAGCGCGACCACTTACACCGCGAACGGTTGGGCCGCGGAAATTGCCATTCCCCGGGAGGAGTTGAACAACGGCCCCCACACGGTGGGCAAACAAGTGGGAGTAACCGTGGGATATCACGATGACGACAACGGCGGCGGGTATGACATGTACTTCGTCTGGGAAGGGTATTTGGCCCGCCCCGCGGCCCGCTTCACCCCACCTCCCCTTGCCGATTGGCTGAAGGAATTTGGTACCCTAATTTTCAGCGCTACCCCTGTGCCCTGGGCAACGCCCCCCACAGCCACTCCCACACCCACCCCCACCTCCACGCCCACCCCTGCAACCAGCACCATCGAAGGCCACGTATTCCAGGACCTTGACCGGGATCGAGTGTGGGACGCGGATGAACCCGGTTTGGCCGGGGCTCGTGTACAGGTCCTCTACGCGGCCAGCGTGCTCATTGGTGAACAGGTCACTGGAGACGATGGATCCTTCCTGTTCACAAACCTGAACCCAGGTCTTTACCTGGTTCGGGTTGTGGACCTTCCCCCCGGATATGAGATGACCACTCCCGCCCAAGAATCCCGTGTCCTGGGCGCGGGGGCAACCATGACCGTGTTGTTTGGTGCTGCTCCGGTACCCACGGCCACTCCCACGCCCACCCCTTCCCCGAGTCCCACAGCCACTCCCACCCTCACCCCGACCCCTACCCCCACACCAGAGCCGTGGCGCCAATATCACTTCCCTTACCTGGTGAAACGAGGGAAGGCCCGCGGCACGGTGCCCCTTCAAAGTCACCACCGGATCGCGGCAGGGCTGGCGCGTGTCGTCACTGACGACACCTGTGAGAACGACTCGTTCGAGCCCAATGACTCCATGGCCCAGGCTTCGAATATTACCCCGGGAACGTATCCCGGGTTGGTAGTGTGTCCCGGGGATAAGGATTGGTATCACATCAGCGCGGACGCTGATACGCGCATTGACGTGCGCATTGAATTTTCCCACGCCGCGGGCGATTTGGACCTGTACTTAACGGGATCTGATGGGCACCCGGTGGCGTCCAGCACATCACAAACGGACAACGAAACCCTCACGTACACCACCACGGCCCCCTTCGAGGGCTACATTTACGTTACAGGGTATGGCACAGTGTCCAACACCTACGATATGATCTACGCCCAACAAAAAGTAGATGATGACTTCGAGCCCAACGACGATATTGCCCACGCGCCCCTGGTGTCGCCGGGCACCTATCCCGATTTAATCCTTCAAGCCGGCGATTACGATGTCTTTCGTGTGAACCTGCCCGCGCAATCTGTTATCCGCGTGTCCATCCTGTTCTCCCACGCCCAAGGCGACCTGGACCTCTACCTTATCAACGCCAACGGCACTCGAACCCTGCGCTCCAGCACCTCTTCCACGGACAATGAGAGCGTAGCGTATGCGACCGTGCAACCCACCTGGGTGTACGTTTTTGTCAAGGGGGCCGATCCTCACGTCTCCAACACTTACACCATGATTGTGCAGGTGGAAAGACAGGGCGCATGTCAGGAGGATGATTTCGCCCCTAACCAGACCCCGGCCCAAGCCCCGGACCTGCTGCCAGGCGTGTACTCGTTCATCCTGTGCCCGAACACGAGCGATTGGTTCCGGGTGACCACCGGAGAGGAAGGTGTTCTGGGCGTGCGTGTGGATTATGAGTACATGTTGGGGGATTTGGACGTGCGCCTGTGGGATGAGGACGCGGACACCGTACTCGAACAGAGCACAAACGTGACGAACACGGATCAAATATCCTACACCATCACCACAACGACGACGGCCCTTATCCAAGTGTACGGTCACGAAGACCTGGTTTTGGGGAATCCGTATACCCTGACCTACCTCTTTGCCACGTTCACACCTACCCCATCCCCCACCCCCACGTTCACCCCTACCCCCACGTTCACACCCTCACCCACTCCCACAGCAACGCCTACTCGGACCCCTACACCCACCCCGACGCCTACCCCTACCCTTACCCCCACCCCGACGCCTGCGCCCGCAGGGCGAACCTATGTCCCCTTTGTGCTTAACGGGCATATACCGTAAAATATACAAACAGTCCTTTCCCCAAACCGGGTGTGTACGGTCATGTACTTACTGGGGAGGCTCATGTGAATGTTCTTGATTCGGCCTTTCGGCGCCAATTGGAACGTCTGAACGACCAACACGTTGATGCCATTGTACGGGTGACCATTCCCCTGGACCAGGCCCAAACCATGCTGGCATCCCGCGGCTTTCGCGTGCAGCGGGTGTTACGGCTCATCCAGGGCGTGGCCGTGTCCGCGCCGGCTCACCTCTTCCTGGCGTTATCCCACGAGCCGTGGGTACGGCGCATTGAACCGGATCGTCCTGTACACACGCACACGTCGTAAAGTGAGGAAGAACCCATGACCACCCATGAAAAGATCCATCCGGCTTTGCTGGCCCGCATGAAGAGTTTACCCGTCCCGCGCACTGTGCCCGTCATCGTCCAGTATCAACCGGATGTGGTGTTAGCCCACACCGCGGCTCGGCGCTGGCAGGCTCGATACGTGGGAAAGCGATTGCCCTTTATGGCCATGGATATCCCTGTGGACCGGGTGCACGCATTGGCCGACGAGCATTACGTGGTCCGCGTGTGGGAGGATTTGCCCGTCCACGCGCTGCTGGACGTGTCCGTACCCAAGATCGGTGCCCGGCAAGTGTGGGAACTGGGGTGGACCGGCGAGGGGATTCACGTGGCTGTGGTGGATACAGGTGTGGACTTCCACCATCCCGACCTGGTCGACCGCATTGTAGCAGCCCAGGATTTCAGCGGTAAAGGTGTTGCCAGCGATGGCAGTGGACACGGGACGCACGTCGCGTCCATCATCGCGGGATCGGGGCAAGCATCAAACGGTCGGTATCGCGGTGTGGCCCCCGGCGCCCTCCTCCACATCGCCAAAGTCCTGGACGACCGCGGGGAAGGCCGGATGAGCCAGGTGATCGCGGGGCTCGATTGGGCTTTAGAGCAAAATGTCCACATTGTGAACCTGAGTCTCGGATCCGATGTGGCCTGTGATGGCACGGACGCGTTGAGCACGGCCTGTGATTCCCTGGTCGCGGAAGGCATTGTGGTCTGTGTGGCCGCGGGGAATGCCGGCCCCGGCCGGGGTACAGTGGGATCTCCTGGCTGCGCTCACCACGTCATCACCGTGGGCGCCACAACGGATAATGACCAGATCGCCCTTTTCAGCAGCCGCGGGCCTACTGCAGACGGACGCACGAAGCCGGACATCTGTTTCCCCGGTGAGGGTATTGTGGCAGCCCGCGCCGCAGGTACATATATGGGAACGCCCGTGAACGAGTACTACACCGCAGCATCGGGCACCAGCATGGCCACGCCTCACTGCTCCGGCGCCGCAGCCTTAATCCTGCAGGCAGAACCACACCTCACCCCTCATCAGGTGAAGGCTCGCTTAATGGAGACCGCGCGGGATCTGGGGTTGGCCCCCAATATCCAGGGATCCGGTCGCGGGGATGTGTGGGCTGCCATCCGGCAGAGTACACCCGAGCCCCAACCCACACCACCGCCGGAACCTCCAGAACCCACCCCGCCGCCCGAACCTCCACCCACGCCACCGCCAGAACCCACGCCACCACCGGAACCCACACCGCCTCCAGAGCCTACCCCCACACCAGAACCCGCGCCCGCCCCACCGGGCTGTCTGCCAGGGCTTTTCCTGGCTTTGAAGAAGTTGTTTCAAAAATAGGAGGCAGATTCACGGGCCGAGGGATTGGGGTTCAGAATGTCCGTGAGGCGTTCCACGGTGAGTCGAATGTGAAAGGCACGGGCTACGCGCTCTCGCGCTCGACGCCCCATGCGTTCCCGCGCGGCTTTGTTCTCAAGAAGGGCAATGATGGCTCGGGCCAACGCCTCTTCGTTGTAGGGTTCGACGAGGAGGCCGGTCTGGTGGGGAATGACGATTTCCGGGAGCGCGCCGTGGGCAAAGGCGACTACAGGCCGCTCCATGGCCATGGCCTCGATGACAACTCGGCCAAATGGCTCAGGATCCCCCGAGTGGACAAAGATGTCCATCGCGGCCAGGGCCGGACGTACATCAGGCATGTGACCGGTGAACACGACCCGCTCTCCCAATCCTAATGTGCGCACTAGCGTGCGCAGGTATTGTTCGTAGTTTCCCCCGTCCCCAAAGGGCGTGCCTCCCACCAGGAGGAAACGAGCGGTGGGGAATTGTTCGACGACATGTTTGGCTCCCCGCAAGAATCGGTCCTGTCCCTTCCAGGTTCGGAGACGCCCTACCATACCCACTACAGGAACATCCGCGGGAATGCGATGTTCGCGTCGGAACGCGGCCCGCCCTTCTCCAGGATGAAACTGTTCCACCTCAATGCCGTTGTAAACCACCACGGTCTTGGAGGCACAGGGCAAATGTTCGGCAACCGCGCGGGAGTTCGCAATGACCTGTTGAGTGACCGCGCAGATCGCGCGCTTTCCCCAACGGTCTAATAGGGGATGGCGAGGCCGCGTTTCTGACAGCCAGAAATCACGCATGTGCCACACCAGGGGGATTCTGGTGAGGAGATGCGCGGCCACGCTGTATACCTGCGCCCGCACGGTGTTCGTGTAGAGGAGATGGGCCCGGAACGCGCGGGCTTGTCGGGCAATATCGCGCGCGATGCGCCATCCGTCCAGGGGAAAGGTGGGGGATCCCCGCAGCCGGGGAAATGTCATGGTCTGATAGGGGATGCCCCGGCGTCGGGCCTCTTCCGCGACCGGCCCGGACGCGCAGAGCAGGAGGGGGGTCACGCGTTCTCGGGGGAGCCGGGCCAGCACATCCAAGAGGCTGTACTCGGCTCCCCCCAGGGCCGGAGCGTGGTCCAGGAAGAGAACACGCGTGGGGGTCATGGTGTTGCCATCCGTCTTAGCCTCGAACGCGGTTACGCTTCCTCTTCCGTCTGTTTCCCTCGCACCCGTCGCCATAGCCACCGGAGGATGTACACCACGATGACGATGGGGATGAGCGCCAGGATGACTGCGGGGATGACGACGATGAGGATGTAGATGAACGCGTTGACCAGGAAGCGGAGGACGTGAATCAGGGTGCCCCAGGCGCGGTGCAGGGTGACCCGCGGATCCCACGGGCCTGCCGCGGATGGTTGGGACAGTTCGTAAGGGGTTAGTTCCACACGAATGGTGGCGTATGTGGTGAGTTTGTCCAGCATTTGCAGGCGCCCTTTGGTCTGCTCAATTTGCTCCCGCACGCGTGTCAGTTCCCTGTAAACTTCCATGATGTCAGAGGCGCTCTTGGTTTGTTCACGCACTTCTTTCAAGAGCGCTCGGAGTTCTTGTTCTGTGGCTTCCAGGTTCTTGAGCCGGGCCTGGAGGTCAATGTATTCGGAGGTGACATCCTGTGTGTGGATGCTCTGTCGGTCCACCCGGACGGCCAGCGCGCTTAACTGGTCCAGCGCCTCGTAAAAACGATCCTGGGGCACACGGATGGTCATGCTGCCGGCCAGGGTGCCTTCTTGGCGGTAGAGATTCGCTTCTACCACGTAGCCGCCCAGTTGCTGGGCTAGCGTCTCAATGCTATCCGCGGCTTTTTTCGTGTCTTCCACTACCAGGGTGATGTCCGCTTCGTAGATGATGCGCCGTTCCACCTCGGCTAGTGGGTTGTCCGTCGTGGCCACGGTTTCCTCGCGGACAGCAGGACTCTTGAGCATGGCTTCTTGATCGGCCGCAGGCATTACGGGACGGGGCGCTTCTCGGGACGCACATCCTCCTACCAGGATTACCAGTGCAATGAGCATGAGGGATATAACCAACCCCAGACGACGATTCATGGTCTTCTCTCCTTCTGATTTCGGTAGAGTGTGAATTGGGCAACCTTACTCTCTTTGTTTAAGACGTTCCTACGGGATAAGGTGTTCCCAATAAATAAAGTCGTCAGAATATAGGGAATAGTTACCAACCGTAGGAGAGACGGGCAATAAGCCGCACGGGAAGACCGGCTTCGCGCATGAGGTACTGGGTTCGTTCAATGTTGTACGGTACCCGATAGTATGCCCATTCCCGCTTTTCCGTGTCGAGGAGCACGAACGCGGCTCGCGGGTCCTGGTCGCGCGGTTGCCCTACACTGCCGGGGTTGGCAATCCACCGATCCGGTTCCTTGAGGTGATACACTTCCCCTGGCTCTGGATAGTACCCGACTGTGTGCAATCGACCGTTCTCCCCTGCAAACGCGTGGTAGATGACCGGGACGTGGGTGTGTCCCACCAAGCAGATAGGGGTGTCGAAGTAGGCGAATTGTTGCTGCGCGATGCTCGGGGAGAGGATGTATTCCCACACGGGTTCACGGGGGCTTCCGTGAACGATGGTGTAGATTTCTTCAGCCACCAGTCGGTGGGGACGACTTTGCAGGTAGGCCCGCGAGGCCGGAGTCAGTTGATCCTGGGTCCACTGGATCGCGGCCTTGGCATCCGGGTTGAAGTCCTCGATGTTGACCATGCCCAGGGCAGCCGCATCGTGATTGCCCAGGACGCAAAGGGCATCCAGGTCGCGTATCCGGTCAACGCACTCGTTGGGGTTGGGCCCGTAGCCGACGACGTCGCCCAAACACCAGACTTTGTCGAATCCTCCCTCCTGGCGGGCGTATTCTAACACGGTCTCCAGGGCTTCTAAGTTCGCGTGGATGTCCGAGATAACCAGGACGCGCATGGTTGAAGGCCTCCATCTGTAGTAACGTGACCCTTCTACCCTTCGTTGGGTAGGGTATCCCATTCGTCCACAGACCACCCATCGGCCAGAAGGAGCAGTACTTCGCGGCCCTTTCGGTTGTGGAAGATGAAAATCGGGGCCTGGGTCTCCTCCTCTTCAGCGATTTCTCCCAGGTAGATGCCCTTTTCCACAAGCCGGGCCAGTGTGTTGGAGATGTGATGTACGCCGCTCAGAGGAGGCTGGGAGTCATCCGTGAAGACCAGGACGCTGTAGAGTTCGAGCAACGCGTGGTCTTCAAAGTAAATGTCCAGGTCCACCAGATCCCCTGCCAGGTCTTCGGCTTCTTCCTGCAATGCTGTGACCAGGGGTTCCTCCCACAGGGCCATTGTGAGCACGATCCGCCCTATGAGGTCGTCCAGTTGTTCCTCGCTTTCTTCATCCAGGTCGGTGTGGATGGGAAGGTCTCCGGGTTCTTCCGGCGGTTGTGATGAATGTGCCATGATAGGTCTTTTCTCCCCCTTGACTATACGCTGGTGACGGTTCGGAGCACCACGGTTGTAACTGTACGGTGCCGTGAGGGTATTGTACCCGAAGACCTGGGCGCGAGCGAATATGGCCAGGGAGCGCTTGGTTCGGACAAGGAACCTGTGGCACGGGTTTATATGTGAAGGCGCTCGCGCACCAGGCGGCGGACATCTTGCGCGGTCTCCTGGGTGAGCGCAGCCTGGGCCAGAGCGCGGGATTCCTCATACGTGACCGTGAGGAGCACTTCCTTCACCCGCGGGATGGCCGGAGGGTTCATGCTCAATTCGTCAATGCCCAGGCCAACCAGGATAGGCGCGGCCAGGGGATCGCCTGCAATTTCCCCGCACACGCCGATCCAAATGCCCGCGGCGTGCGCTGCATCCGCGGCCTGGCGGATAAGTCGCAGCACTGCAGGGTGTAGCCCGTCAGCCAGGTGGGCCACTCGGGTGTTGGTGCGGTCCGCGGCCATGGTGTACTGGCTGAGGTCGTTCGTCCCTATGCTGAAGAAGTCCACCAGCGGCGCGAATTTCTCTGCCATGAGGGCCGCGGCCGGAATTTCAACCATGATGCCCAGTTCCATCTGCTCGTCAAAGGGAACGCCCTCCGCGCGCAGTTCTTCCTGCGCTTCCTGGAAGAGTTCACGCGCGGCCCGTACTTCGTTCACGTCAGCGACCATGGGCAGCATTACTTTGACGTTGTGCCCCGCGCCGGCGCGCAAAATAGCCCGAAATTGGGTCTTGAGGATGTGGGGCTGGTCCAGACATAAGCGAATGCCGCGCCAGCCCAGGAAGGGGTTGGGTTCCTTTTCCAATTGGAGGTAGGGGATGGGTTTGTCTCCCCCCACGTCCACAGTGCGGATGATGAGGGGGCGCGCTCCCATAAGTTCCGCTACCTCGTGGTAGACACGCCACTGTTCCTCTTCGTCGGGAGGCGCATCTCTGCCCACAAAGAGGAATTCCGTGCGCATAAGGCCAACGCCTTCTGCTCCACGGCGCAGGGCCGCGCGAGCATCGGCTACGCCGATGATGTTGGCCACGATCTCCACCCGCCGACCGTCCCTGGTTTGTCCTGGCTGCTTGGCCAGAACTTGCATGCGACGCTGTTGCTGGAGCCACGCTTCGCGTTCCGCTTCCAGTTGTTCCTTGATGTCCGCGGGCGGCCGGACCCACACGCGACCTGTGTTCCCGTCCAGGGCCATCTCTGTGCCCTCTTCCACGTGTAAAATCTGTGGCCCCACTCCCACCACAGCAGGAATGCCCAGCGCGCGGGCGAGGATGGCGGAGTGGGAGGTGGCTCCACCCAGCGCGGTGCAAATGCCTAACACGTGGGCGGGATCCAGTTGCGCAGTGTCCGACGGGGTGAGGTCTTCGGCCACGAGGATGAAGGGATGGTCCGGGAACACGGGTCTGGCCTGGGTGCCCAACAGGATGCGGAGTACCCGGCGCTTGACGTCTTCCACGTCGGCGGCCCGTGCTTGCATGTAGGGGTCATCTAACTGTCGGTAAGCGGCCGCGGTTTCGTCCATGACCCGAGCCCAGGCCGCGGCCGCGTTCATGTGCTGCTGGAAGATGTAGGTGCGCGCCTTTTCCTGGAGCGCGGGGTCTTGAAGTACCAGGATGTGGGCGTCGAAAATCGCGGCTTCATATTCTCCTACACGACGGGCTGCTTCGACCCGTAGGTTCTGGAGTTCTTCCTGCGCGGTTTGGACAGATCGCTGCAGACGCTCCCATTCGGCTTGTGGGTCCGCGGCGGTGTGTTGTGGGACCTCCATGGGTTGTTGGAGGAGCAGGTGGGCCGGCCCTATGGCAATGCCCGGGGACGCGGGGATGCCCGTCCAAGCGCCTTCCTCTCCGGGTGGCGGTTCGGTTGGGGCAGGCGCGGGCGTGATTTCCTCGCTTTCGCCGAAGTTCTGCTCCACCAGATCACGCAGCGCGGCCAGGACTTCTTCCGCGTCTGGGCCGTCGGCCACAATGGCGATCTCATGGCCCTGACGCACTCCCAGGGTCGCGATTTGGTTGATGCTCTTGGCGTTGGCCCAGTCACTGCCGGTGGTCACATTCCGCACCATGACGGTGGATTGGAACCGGGCTGCCGTGGAGACGAATTGGGCCGCGGGCCGCGCGTGGAGTCCCAGGCGATTACGCACGACCAGCCGAATTTCCTTTCCCTGGACGGGGGGGCGGCCCTCCTCTTCGGCCTGGGGTTCCAGGTGAAGTTGGGCGATTTTGGCCTGAAGCGCGTTGCGCGCTTCGGCCAGCACCAGGGAGATATCAGCCCCGGTTGAGGCTTGGACGGCCGCGGCAATGGCCCCTTCCACCAGTGGAGCATCGGAGAGGTAGACGCGGCGGCGCTGGTCCTCTGGGAGGAAATCCAAGGCCATCTCCGCGCTGAGTAAGGCACTGCCCAGGTCCATGAGCACAACGACGCCATCTTCGCTGTACACTTGCTGAATGGCTTGGAGGACTTTCATGGCGTCGGTGCCAAATGGGTTTTCGGGATCGTCAATGCCCCCCGCAATGGCAATGGGTACCTTCCCCTGAACCATCTGGTCGGCGAGTTCTTTGACCCCTTGGGCCAAACAGGCGCTGTGTGCAACGATGACGAGTCCTACCATGGAGGCCCTCGCTCGTGTTAGGATTCTGCGATGGCGGCGATGAGTTCTCGACAGAAGTCAGGGATGTCAGCAACGACCCGTCCCCACACGAGATTGCCATCGCGAAACGCGGGGGCATCCACCCAGGTTGCTCCCGCGTTGATGAGGTCATCACGGATGCCGCGTGAACCCGTGGCCTTGTGTCCTTTGACCACGCCCGCGGAGATAAGGACCCATCCTCCGTGACAGATGGATCCAATGATTTTGCCCTGTTCGTACACTTCGCGCACGAGTCGGGTGACCGATTCGTAGCGACGTAATTTGTCCGGCCCCCAGCCCCCAGGCACAACCAGCGCGTCCACATCTTGGGCGGAGATCTGGTCGGCTGTGACGTCAGGGCGGGCTTCCAGGCAGTGTTTGCCTCGGAATACTTCGGATCGGCCGGTGCCTATGATGATGACGTCAGCCCCTTCTTCTCGCAGTCGCATTACAGGGACCCAAAATTCCAGGTCCTCAAACCCTTCTTCCACAAAGACACCTACACGCTTCCCCTTTAGACGCACGGTTTACACCCTCCTCCGGTACGTGATGAACAATTTGTCGGCGTAATGAGCACGTCTTTCACAGGTATATAGTGCCTCAAATGTCCGTTCCTGGTGTAATTGACACAAGTGTGTGGTCGCACGCGGGACAGTTCATTACTTCGTGCACGTGCGTGTACACCTCCTCGGTCAGATCCTCCGGGGGACCCGGCACAAAACCGGTGTGTCCACACCAACACGCGTACCACCCTATTTTTACCTCATGGAAGGGAATGCGCTCTTTCTGCAAGTCCATGCGTTCCACATTCAAATGCCAGCGCGCGTTGGTTATGAGGAACCGCGCGTTGAGATCGCGCAACTTCTCCGCGTAAAGCCGCACATCTGGACAGTGACGCATGAGCAACACACCCACTGTCACATCCGTTGCAAAGGGGATATCCCGCGCGTCCCCAATGACAACCGTAAGGTTGTCTGGCAGGGGGCCTTTGGCCAGGCCCCGGTGAACAATATCCGGTCTTCGTTCTATCGCGTATACCCGCTGCACCCGCGTCGCCATCCGTCGCGCTAAACGCAAGTCCCCCGCACCGATGTCCACTACCACATCGTCCGGCCGGAGCCAGTCCAACACCTGCCGGTAAATGCGTTCATCATAAGGCGCCCACATGGAAACCCAATCAACCCGGGTTGGTGGTGTTTGTCGGTTCATTGGGCGGAACGAGAGCGAATGAGTTTTGTCATCAAGAGTACAAAGCCGAAAACTACCCAGATGCTTATTCCCGCGATGACGGCCAACCGCGTTGACGTGGTCGGATCACCCGTCTGGTGGTAACTTTGCCACCCGACAAATGCCATCAACGCAAGACTGGTGGCGGTGATGATTTTAAGCCCGGTTATGGGCGGGATCCATCCCGGATAGGACGAATCCGCGGTCGCTTCGCGTTGTGTGGATGTTCCCTGTGTAGGTTGGCGTTTTTTCTTACGGCTCACTCTCTCCTCCTTCATCTCTGTTGGTAGGACCTCCGGTGTCTCACCCGATAATCTGGAATGTGAGCCATACTCCATATCCAACGGCCAGGAGTCCCAGCACGGTAATTCCCCAGTTGATCACTGTGCGCGCGGTTTTCTTGGGCCCCAGGTCAAACAGGATGGATCGCACACCCAACGCGGCATGAAATGTGACGACAATGAGGAACAGGATTTCCCAGACCACGACAACGGGATTGGACAGGTAACTCACCACATCTTCATATGTGCGCAGTCCCCCCTCGACGACGAAGTGGTTGACTATCATGTGCGTGCCCAGGAGGAGGATAAGCAACAGGCCACTGAGTGCCTGTAGGATCCACAACGTCCCGGCCCATGAGCCTGTACGCTTTGTGTTCATCCTCTTCACTCCTTTCATACTGTGATGAATCCCCAGGTGCCTAAGAGCAGGAGCACTGCGGCAATGAGCATGAGCGTCCAGAAGAGTGCCTTGTGCTGGCGAACACCAATGCCTACGCCGATAAGGGCCACTCGAATGCCGTTCAGCCCGTGGTACAGGATGCCGGCTAAGAGGATGATGTCCAGCGGCAGGATGAGCGGGCTTTTGGCCAGGGCCACGAAGTCATTCCAGGTTGCAGGCCCCTTGGCTAACAGGCTTAACACGAACAAGTGCAGGATAAGGTAGAGGACAAGTCCCAGTCCGGCCAGGCGGTTTAAGGCAAACGCCCAACTGCCCACATGCCGCCGTCGTACGTGGAGCCAGGCTCCGGGACGTCGTTGGCGTCTCCGAACGTTGAGTTGCGTTGTTTCCACCATGATCGCTTCCCCCTTTATGCCTTCCCGAAAAGGCGGCCGATTTTACGTCGGGTGAGTTCACCCCGGAGGGCCATAATCGCGCCACCGGGATCCACATTGGAGGGGCAAACTTCGGTGCACTCCATGGCCGCATGGCACCGCCAGCACCCTTGCTCTGAATC
Organism: uncultured Anaerolineae bacterium; assembly: GCA_964402285.1. Classification (GTDB taxonomy): domain Bacteria; phylum Chloroflexota; class Anaerolineae; order JAADDB01; family JAADDB01; genus CAYPUG01. The sequence continues at coordinate 81,944 of CAYOAZ010000017.1, forward strand.
TATCCACGCGAGGAGGGCTTCTGGATCTTCCCCGCGCGGTTCCTGCACAACACGCCATACTGCGGCCAGGGTGGCCGGGCCGATGTAGTCAGGATCCGTGCCGACCACCGGGCACGCGGACAGGCAGAGGCCACACTCGAGACAACTTTCCAGGCGCATGTGGAAGGGTACGCCTTCGGCCACTTCCGATTCGGTGAGGTATTCACTTTCACGAATGAGGGGCATGTGCGCCTGGCTGTAGGTTTCGTAGAAGCCGCTCATGTCAACGACCAGGTCGCTGATGAGCGGGGCGTTTTGTAAGGGTTCGACGGTCACTTCGGATGTGCCTAATTCCATGACGTTGGTCACACAAGCCAACACTTCACGGCCGTTTACCCGCATGCCGCAGGTGCCGCAAGAAGCGTGATGGCAGGAATGACGAAAGGTGAGGGTGCCATCCTGGTCACGGCGGATGGTTTCCAGGGCGTCCAGTACGGTGGTGCGCTCATTGACCGTGACCATGAATGTGTCGTAGTGGGGTTCGGGATCCCCTTGCTTGTATCGGAACACTTTAAATTGGATGATCTTTTCTGCCATGTCTTTCCCTCTCGTCAGCGGACTTACATCCGCCCGTTACAGCGACTTTTCAGGCTCGGTAAGTCCCAATCTTGGAATGGGTCCGACGTTATGTGTAATAGGCGGTGTGGGGCAGCAAGACGACCTCTCGCGTTCTGCACGGCGCATCTATTCCCAGTTTGCGAACAACGACGTCGGCTGTGGTTTCGGCCATGGCGCGAGCCGTGGTCGCTTTGCCGCCTGTGATTGTCACAAATCCTTCGACACCCTCATCCGCGTGGTCAAAGCACTTGAACGTGCGGCTTAATTCCCGGCCGGTGGTCGCGCCTCGACTGCCGATGAGGGGCCGGGCTGCAGACCACGCGGCGCGCATCTTCGCGTGCTTGATGGCCGGGATCATTTCCGCGCCTTTTTCGTACATGAGGCGGATGTGTTCTTCAGGCACTTCCAGTTGGTCGGGATCATCCACGACCCAGGAACTGGTCCCGATGATGGAGAGTTCCCGCTGGGGCACGATGATGTCTCCGTCGCCGGAACGGTGCAGGCGGTTGATAACCATGTTGTTGTATCGGCCCCACACGGCAACCAGCACTCCGGGCGACGGCTGCACAGGAACGTCCACACCGGCCATGCGGGCGATCTTTTCGGCCCAGGGGCCGGCCGCGTTGACAACGATGTCCGCGCCGATGTCGTATTCTTTGCCTGTGGTGTGATCGCGCACGTGGACGCCGGTGACGGTTTTCCCTTCCATGTTCAGGGAGATGACTTCGGTGAAGGGCTTGATAACCGCTCCATTGTGTTTGGCTGTGGCAAAGAAGCGCAGGGGCAACCGCATGGCGTCCATGGTGCCGTCCGGCACTTGCACGGCCAGTTTGACTTCGGGGTTCAGGTTGGGCTCTAAGCGCAAGGCTTCTTCGCGGGTGAGTGTGCGGGTCGGGATGCCACAGACTGCACAGCCTTCCATGAATTCATCGTAATAGGCCAGGTCTTCCTCTGTGATGGCGACGAACAGGCCGTCGTTGAGTTCAAAGGACCCAGGCGCGATTTTGCGCAGGATCATGTTCTCCTGGATACATTCTTTGGCCGATTCTTGATCTTTGACCGCGTATCGCGCCCCACTGTGGAGCAGTCCGTGGTGCCGGCCCGTGGTACCGGACGTGACTTCCCCGCGTTCGACGACTGTGACGCGGATTCCGCGTAGCGCTAAGTCGTGAGCAAGTGCCGCACCTGTACCACCACCGCCGATGATGACGACGTGATAATTGGCCATGATGGTTTCACCTTCCTTCACATTGTATGAAAGAGTTGGGGGTGACCCCCAGCACTGGTCGCCCCTTTGGCTGGAAGTCACCCCCTATTGTATGCTTAATCTTGCTATAGGTATTATTCTACCCAGCCAAAGGTGCGCTCCACGGCTTTCAGCCAGCCTTTGTAGAGTTTCTCCTTGGTTTCTTCATCCATTTCCGGTTCCCAGCGCTTGTCCACCTGCCAGTTCTGGCGCAGGTCGTCCAGGTTCTCCCAGAAGCCCACCGCGAGCCCGGCCGCGTAGGCCGCACCCAGGGAGGTGGTCTCCGCGACCTTGGGGCGGACTACCGGTACGCCCAGGATGTCGGCCTGGAACTGCATGAGCAGTTCGTTGTACACCATGCCGCCGTCGACCTTCAGCGCCTTCAGGTCCACGCCCGCGTCCTTGATCATGGCCTCGAACACGTCGCGGGTCTGGTAGGCTGTGGCCTCCAGCGCGGCGCGGCAGATGTGTCCTTTGTTGATGTAGCGGGTCAGGCCCACGATGACGCCGCGGGCATCGCTGCGCCAGTAGGGGGCGAAGAGTCCCGAGAAGGCCGGGACAAAGTAGATGCCGCCGTTGTCCGGCACGCTGCGGGCGCACGGTTCCACGTCTGCGGACTTTTCGAAGAATTTGAGGTTGTCCCGCAGCCACTGGACCAGCGCGCCGGTGATGGCGATGGAGCCTTCCAGCGCGTACACCGCGGGCTTGTCCCCGAATTTGTAGGCCAGGGTGGTGAGCAGGCCGCTCTTGGAGGGGACGGGTTTGGTGCCTGTGTTCAGCAACAGGAAGCAGCCGGTGCCGTAGGTGTTCTTGGCCTCACCGGGGTCGAAGCAGGTCTGGCCTACTAACGCGGCTTGCTGGTCACCCAGGTCGCCGCAGACTGGGATTTCGTCGCCGAACGGCCCGTCCTTGAGGGTCTTGCCCCAGGTGTTGGGGTCGCTGGAGGGCACAATCTTGGGCAGCATCTTCTTGGGGATGCCCATGATGTCCAGGATTTCGTCATCCCAGTCCAGGGTTTCCAGGTTCATCAACATGGTGCGGCTGGCGTTGGTTACGTCGGTGACGTGGGCACCGCCTTTGGGCCCACCGGTGAGGTTCCAGATGAGCCAGGTATCAATGTTGCCGAAGATGGCGTCGCCCCGCTCTGCGGCCTCCCGCAGGCCCTCTACGTTGTCCAGCAGCCACTTGATCTTGGGGCCGGAGAAGTAGGTGGCCAACGGAAGTCCAACCTTGGGGCGGAAGCGATCCTGACCGCCGTCCTTGGCCAGTTCGTCGCAGATGTCCTTGGTGCGGGTGTCCTGCCAGACGATGGCGTTGTAGTACGGTTTTCCGGTATTCTTGTCCCAGACTACGGTGGTTTCTCGCTGGTTGGTAATACCTACAGCAGCAATTTCTCCCGGTTTGATGCCTGCCTTTTCAATGGCGCCTCGGATGACTTCTTGTGTGCGCTCCCAGATTTCCATGGGGTCATGTTCGACCCAACCAGGCTTGGGGTAAATCTGCTCGTGTTCTTTCTGGTCAATGCTGATCACCTGGCCTGCATGATCGAAGATCATGCAGCGAGTGCTGGTCGTGCCCTGATCTACTGCCGCTACATACTTTGCCATGACTCCCTCCTGTCTCCTTTGATACAATCGCCGTTGACCACTGTTTCAGTTGGCAGGGAGCACTAAGTTCACGGCAGCGACCATTGCATTGCCGTCGAACTTGGTGTCCGTTTGTGCCTGTTGGTTATTCGGTACTCACTGGCCTTTGGATACGACGTCCAGCATGGCCTTGAGAATCAGGTACGAGGATGTGGCCCCCGGGTCCTGGTGGCCAATGCTGCGTTCGCCCAGGTAACTGGCTCGACCGCGCTTGGCCAGCATGGGGATGGTGTCCTTCATGCCTTTTTCCGCGGCGGCCACTCCTCGGCGGAGGATCTCCACGGTGTCCGCGCCCTCGTTTAGAGCCTGTTGCATGGCCTCCACGGCCGGAAGGAGGGCATCCACCATGGTTTTGTCGCCCAACTGGGCGCGACCGCGCTGGATGACGCCATCCACCGCGGCCTTCCACATGGCGACCAGATCCTCGTCGGTGAGTTCGTACTTCTTGTCTACGGCCATGCCGGCCCGCATGAAGAGCGTTCCGTACAGAGGACCACCGGCACCTCCTACGCTGGAGAGTAGGGCCATGCCCACGGTTTTCAGGATGTTGCCGATGTCCTTATCCTGCACCGCGGGCAACTGGCTCATTACTTTCTTGAAGCCGCGATCCATGTTGATGCCGTGGTCCGCGTCACCAATGGCCGCGTCCAATTGGGTCAGGTAGTCCTTATTCTCTTCCAGGACGTTGGCTACCAGTTTAATCCACTCGACAATCTGGTCACGGGTGACCATACGCCTTTTCTGCCTCCTTCCTCGGTGATGGACGTTTAGGCCTTCCAACGGAGGCCGGGTGTGAGCACGGGATCGTCCCAGAGTTCGACCATTTCGTCATCCACGCGTAGGAGGGTAATCATAACGCCCTGCATTTCAAGCGATGTGATGTAGTTGCCCACCAGGTTGCGGACGATGGTCAGCCCTTTCTTCTCGCAGATTTCCGCGAGTTTGCGGTAAACTACGAAGAGTTCGGCGATGGGGGTGCCGCCCATGCCGTTGACCATGGCGATGACTTTGTCGCCGGGCTGGAACGGTGGATCGGTGAGTTCGACTTCCACCCACTCCCCCTTCTCCTCGTCGAATTCGCGCAGTTTCCGGGTGTAGGGCGGGTCCTCGATGATGCTGAGGGCCAGCATTTCGGTGATTTCGTCGGCCGGGCGCCACTTGATGCGTTCGCGACCCGGTTCGCCGTGGATACCGATACCGATTTCAATTTCGTCCTCACCCAGTTCGAACGTGGGCGTGCCCTTGGCCGGGACCGTGCAGGAGGTGAGGGCCATGCCCATGCTGCGGCCGTTAATGTTCACCCGGCGGGCCAGGTCGGCCAGGCGTTTGAGGTCGTAACCACGTTCGGAGGCCGCTCCCACGATTTTCTCGGCCAGGACGGTGGTGCCTGTGCCGCGTCGGCCTTCTGTGTACAGGCTATCCTTCACAGCGACATCGTCATCGATGATGATGTTCAGCGTGCGGATTCCTTCTGCTCGGGCTAGATCTGCGGCCATCTCGAAGTTCATCACGTCACCGCTGTAGTTTTTGACCAGGAAGAGCACGCCCTCGCCGCTGTTGACGGTCTTCGCGGCTTCCAGCATTTGGTCCGGGGTAGGCGAGGTGAAGACTTCACCCGGGCACGCGGCGTGGAGCATACCTTTGCCCACAAAGCCGCCGTGCAGGGGTTCGTGACCACTTCCCCCACCGGAGATGACCGCGACCTTGCCCTTGACCGGGGCGTCCGCGCGGTAGACGAAGTTGGGATCAAAGTGGACCTTTATCAGGTCGGGGAACGCGCGGGCCATCCCTTCCAGGCTTTCCTTCACAAATGTTTCTGGGGAATTCAACAACTTCTTCATCGCCCTACTCCTTTCCGTGTTCGGCCACTATCACGCATGCGTGTTGCATCTTGGGTTCAGGTGAGTTCCGTCAGGTTCCCGGGAGAGGACCGAGAACCTGACGGATGATATTGTAGTGCATTTTGGGCGAATTTACTCCTCTTTCGCCAAGAAGGGTGAGATGAACCAGTCGTAGGTGAGCGCGCCCAGGATACCACCGATGAGCGTGCCGATAACCGGTGGTCCAATCCAGTACCAGCCATCAAAGAGGCCCTTGGTGCCGGCCAGGAGGCCGAAGATTCGGGGGCCCAGGTCACGGGCCGGGTTGATGGCGTAGCCGGAAGGACCACCCAGGGAGAGACCTACGGCCAACACAACGAAACCGATGAGCAATGGGGCTGCGTTGCCTTTGGGGGCGAGGTTCTTCTCGTCAGTCATTGCCAGGACGCCCCACAGCAACGTGGCCGTACCGAAGATCTCTGCGATGAAGGCATTCAACATGGAGTAGGCGCCGGCTGCGTTCGCGCTGGTGGCTGCGCCCCAGAAGGCCTGTCCGAAGACTGAGCCGGGGCCGGTGCACCAGACGTTCGGCATCCCTGCCTGAACCAAACCATCGTGGTACACCAGGTACACACCCAGCGCGCCCAGGAACGCACCGATGATTTGGGCGATGATGAAGGGGATAACTTTCGCCCACGGGAACCGTTTGGTTACGGCTAAGGCAACGGTGACTGCAGGGTTGATGTGAGCACCAGAGACACCACCGGCAACGTACACGGCGACGGCGACGGCAAAGGCCCACCCGAAGGTGATGGTGTTCCAGTCATAGCCCGGCGGAGCGAGGCGGGGAGCCAGGCCGACGTTTGCGACGACGCCGTCACCCAGGAGGATAAGGATAAAAGTACCGAAGACTTCTGCGATAAACTCACCGGTAATGCCGTTGCGCTTCATGGTTGCCGTCTCCTTTCTGAGGGTGCATCAAAAGGGTAAGAGGTTCTTGGGCATGACATCCGGTGTTATCTGTTAGGCATCACCGATAGGGCAGCATAGTTGGTTCTCCGGAGAACCTGACAGATACACACGGGATTGGGGGATGAGAGATAGCGCCAGACACCTCTGTTACTCATTATCCAGGATGGGGATAAAAAAAGTCAATAGGGGAGGGGTGTGGTGTTTCGATGTGAAACATCAGGGAGACGGCGTTTGTTTCAGAATGAAACCTCTGCCTTCTACCGGTACTTCTGAATGTCGATCCCCAACGCCTTCAGGCGACGCCATAACGTGGTACGGCTGATGCCCAACGCCTCAACCATGCATTGCACTCGCCCCCGACAGGCACGCGCCGCACGGATAATGGCTTCCCGCTCCGCCTCCTCAATCGTCAATACCGGAATAACTCCCTCTTCCGTGATCGCCCAATGCCGAGTCTGACGCAGCGGAGCCGGTAAATGTTCCGGCCGAATCACATCTCCCTCTACCAGCAAGGCCGCCCGTTCTAAGGTGCTTTCCAGTTCCCGCACATTGCCCGGCCAGGGATACCGCTTGAGCAATTCCAGCGCTTCCTCACTCACCCGGATGGGACGGCCTATTTGCTGCTGAATCCGACCTAACGTGCGCTCCACCAGCAGCGGAATATCCTCCGGGTGTTCCCGTAACGACGGTAAGCGAATGGTGAACACCCCAAAACGGTAGTACAACTCCGCGCTGAAACTGCCCTCACGCACCAGTTTCTCCAGGTCCGCGGAGGTGGCCGCAATAATCCGCACATCCACAGGAATGGGACGCGTGCTGCCCAGGCGCATGACTTCACCCGTGTCAATCACCTGCAAGAGCGCGGCCTGCATTTCCAGGGTGAGACTCTCTACTTCGTCCAGAAATAGGGTGCCCCCATCGGCCAGTTCGAACTTGCTGGGACGCCCTTCCTTAAGCGCACCGCTGAACGCACCTCCCTCGTACCCGAGAAATTCGCTGAGCATGAGTTCATGAGGAATGGCCAGACAGTTGATGGCAATGAACGGACCGTCCGCGCGGGGACTTTCCTGGTGGATGGCACGAGCCAGCGGGTTCTTGCCTACCCCATCCTCCCCACGCAGCAGGACAGGTGCACGTCCCTGCGCGGCAATGCGAGCTTGCCGCCGCACCTTCCGCATGAGCGGGGATTCTCCTAACAGACTGTCCAGGGTTAATGTGGCCTGCGCACCGACAAGACGGTGCACCAACGCTCGTACCCGTTCAATGGGCCGGAGTGTGGCAATAAAGCCACTGGGCGGATGGGCACCTTCGTGCATGGGCCGTAAACTCAACACACAGGGCACAGATCGGCCCTCAACCTCAAGGATGGCCTCCACATCTTTCAATTCCCGGTGTTGTTCAATGGCCTCTTGCACCAGATCCGGGAATTTGACCAGGGAATAGAGGGAACGCCCTAAAATAGAGGTGGGAGAAATGCCCAGGATGTGTCCTGCCTGTGTGTTGATGTGGGTGACCGTGCCCGCCATGTTCCACACGATGATGCCTTCGGAAATGGCTTCAAACACTCCCTGAAGTTCGCTATAACGGCGGTTGGCCTCCTGGAGGTACATGTCCGTTTGCAACTGGTTGCTTATGGCCCGCGCACCAGCCATCACCGCTGCCAGGGAGTGCGAATGAGCCTGTTCTACAGGTCCCACAATGGCCAGGGCACCAATGATGCGACCTCCAACGTCGTGGATAGGCGCGGCCGAAGTCACAGTGGTGTGCAGTTGTTTAAGGTAATGCTCTGGGCCCACTACTTGGACAGGCATCGCGTCGTGGAGGGCCAAGGCAATCGCGTTGGTGCCCATGTGCCCTTCGGTGAGGAAAACACCGGGCTTGCATTGCCACGCGTCCAGGCAGGAGAGGATGTCCGCGTCCCCCACCATGTCCAGCAAACAGGCGACGCTATCCGTAATCATCACGGCCGCGTGGGATCCTTCGATGAACTGGTAAATGTCTTCCAGGATGGGACGGGCTACCGCGAGCAGGTCGAAGTGCTTTATTTGGATGGTTTGCAGGGCCTGGGGAGGGAGGGGATTCAACCGAGGCGGGGCCAGGGGGTCTAACCGCGGGTAGCAACGAAGCCATGAGCGATAGACGACCGGGTCCAGGTGCTTTCGTTGCTCCTCATCCAGGTGCCCGGTTGTGGTAAACGTTGCCCACAGTTTGGTGAGCAGTTTTAAGTCAAATGGGTATGCCTGCGGTTGCATTGCTCCCCCTTGCCGCGTTCATTATAGTAACAGCCAGAGGGGGGAGCAAATTGCCTTTCCAACCGCTGTGTATTCGAAGTCCCGCGGACGTGGTCGGGGTGACATTCGGCAGGCGGTAGCAACTTGACATTTACCGGGGAGATGTGTTAGACAAAGGCACGAAGTGATGAGATTCCCCGCCGGTTGCAGTCTGGTCCCTCGGCGTGAAGGGAAGAGGCTTCCGGTTTGAGTACCAGGGTATTATGAACCGCCGTTGGTCATCCGTATTGCAAGGAGGGGGTAAAAGATGGGGGAACGAAAGCGGGTTTTAACCGGTGATCGTCCCACCGGAAAGTTGCACCTGGGGCATTATGTGGGCAGTCTAGTAAACCGTGTGCGGTTGCAGGACCAGTACGAGTGCTTTTTCCTCATCGCGGATTTGCACATGTTGACCACAAAACCCACAAAGGAGGACATTGAGGCCATTGGGGAAAATGCTCGCGAGATGGTGCTCGATTACCTCGCGGTGGGAATTGACCCGAATAAATCGGTGATTTACCTCCAATCCATGATCCATGAGGTGTACGAGTTGAACCTGTTTTTCGAGATGCTGGTGTCGTTGAACCGGGTGGCGCGCCTTCCTTCTATTAAGGACATGGCCCGCGCGGCCAAGATGGATGATGAGAGCATTCCCTTTGGCCTGGTGGGATATCCGGTGTTGCAAGCCGCGGATATTCTCCTCCCTCGCGCTCACCTTGTCCCTGTGGGCAAGGATAACCTGGCCCACGTGGAGATCTCCCGGGAAATTGCCCGACGCTTTAACCGGCTGTACGATGAGGTCTTCCCCATTCCTGAGGCGCTCATCGGTGAGGTGCCCACGCTGGTGGGCATTGATGGGAAGGCTAAGATGAGCAAGAGTCTCAACAACGCTATTTTCCTCTCCGATTCCCCTAAGGAGGTGGAGAAAAAGGTCATGCGCATGTACACGGATCCTAAGCGCATTCGGGCAGATATCCCCGGCACCGTGGAGGGGAATCCGGTCTTCATTTATCACGATATCTTCAATCCAAACAAGGAAGAGGTCGAGGATTTGAAGCAGCGTTATCGTGAGGGACGTGTGGGGGATGTGGAGGTTAAGCAGAAATTGGCGCGGGCCTTAAACGCGTTCCTTGATCCCATTCGCGAACGTCGGGCGTATTATGCGGCTCGACCGGGATATGTGGAAGATGTGCTCATGCAGGGTGTAGAACGCATGCGGGAGGAGGCACGCGCGACCATGGATTTGGTGTACCGGGCCATGGGGTTCCGCAGCGTGTGGAACCGGATGCGGCGCCGCGCTGAACGCTACCGCAAGAAGGCGGCCAAGGCGGGAGAGGAATAAAGTGCCGGGGGATTTCATGTTTTACGAATCCATAGACCAACTTCAGCAGTGGATGACGGAGGAGTTCTTTGCTTATGCCAGGGATTCTAAAAAGGCGGCAGGCCGCGCTTTGGG
>CAYOAZ010000018.1:0-27726 GCA_964402285.1 uncultured Anaerolineae bacterium
AGAACAAGCCGCCTCCGCCGAAGAAATGGCCGCCGCCGTCGAAGAACAAATGACCGCCACCGAAGAACTCGCAACCGCCGCACAAGAACTCGCCCAAATGGCCGCCACCCTCCAACACCTCGTCGAAAAATTTAAACTGTAATCGAAGGAGGTTCTATGAGCACAAGTGAACAGGAATTCCATGTTGAACAAGCACAGTTTGTGGTATTTCGGCTGGGTCAAACCGAGTTTGCTGTCCCAATTCACCAGGTGTGGAGAATTGTGCCCCTGGTGGAGAGTACACGGGTACCTCATACCCCGCCCTTCATCGAGGGAGTTATCAACCTGCACGGAAATATCGTGCCCGTCATTGATTTGAAAAAGCGGCTGGGGTTACCCGTGGGAGAATACAATGAAGAGGCGCGCATCGTGGTCGTTGATGTACAGGGCCACCAAGTGGGCATGATCGTTGACGCTGTCACGGAAATCCTTTGGCTGCCTGTGGACGCCATTGAACCACCCCCCGCGATGATCGCGGAGATTAGCGGAGTCTACCTCACCGGCGTCGCAGTGCACAATGAGCGGCTCTTTATTATTCTCGATCTCACACGCGTGCTGAGCACCGAGGAAATGCAGGAAATCAATCAAGCCTTTCCAGCATAGCATCTCAAGGTGATGGTCAGCATGAACGCTCAAAACGCATCCCCCAGCATTCGACGAAAAACACGTGTTCTGGTCGTCGACGATTCGGCCTTGATGCGCAAAATGCTCACAGAAATCCTGACCAGCGTCCCGGACATCGAAGTTATTGGTGTCGCGAGGGACGGAGAAGATGCGTTGGCTAAAATCGACCTCCTGCAACCCGATGTAGTGACATTGGATCTGCTCATGCCGCGCATGAACGGCATCGAGGCTTTGCGACGCCTTCGAGCGCGCACGTCAATACCTGTAGTGGTCATCACTGGTATTAATGACGAAGATGCCCTCCGAATAGCGCAAGACCTAGGCGCAACAGAAATTATTCGTAAACCATCAGGCCCCATCTCTCTGGATCTGGACACAATCGCCGCCACAATCATCTACAAAGTGCAAAGAGCAGCGCTTCTGGCTTCTGAGGAACCTACAACTGAGCCGGCTAAAAAACCTCAAACTGCACTTATAAAAAGAACACCCAGCCCACCTCCTACGAAAACGCGAGGAAGGGAAACGACTTCATGGGCGGTCATCATTGGTGCGTCAACAGGAGGGCCAAGAGCAGTAGAACAAGTCCTCACCCACCTTGTTCCAGACCTCCCGATGACCATTCTCGTGGTACAACACATGCCACCTGGCTTTACACGTTCCTTTGCCGAACGACTGAATTCCTTATGCAGTTTCCACGTAAAAGAAGCCGAAGAAGGCGACGTGCTTCGAACCGGCCACGTGTACATCGCACCAGGCGGATACCACCTGCGTGTTCTTCCCTATGGAGCCACGGGGCGAGTGCAACTTGATCAGTCTCCCCCGGTTAATGGGGTGAGACCTTCTGTAGACGTTACCATGAAGGACGTCGCCCAAGTCTTCCAGAGCCACACAATAGGGGTACTCCTTACCGGGATGGGTACAGATGGCGCCCAGGGAATGAAAGCCATTAAAGAAATGGGAGGTATTACAATTGCCCAGGATGAATCCAGCAGCACAGTGTTTGGAATGCCTAGAGCAGCCGCGGCCTTAGGAGTCGTCGACATGGTGCGCCATCTGGACGACATTCCCCAAGCGATAATGCACAGCATTCGGACCCGTATGCGAGAGGAACAAGGAAAATGATGGACCTGTCTGAGTTCAAGGATATATTTCTGGCCGAAGCCCAGGAGCACGTGGAAACTCTGAATACCGGCTTATTGGATCTCGAACGTGAGCCACAGAATGAGGAAGCCCTGGCAAAAACCTTTCGCGCGGCCCACAGCCTCAAGGGGGCAGCAGCGACCATGGGCTACGAGGACGTGGCTCGGCTCGCCCACGCGCTGGAGGATAGATTAGACGCTCTTCGCCAGGGGAAGTGTCAACTGACATCCGACTTGGCCGATCTCCTATTCCGGGCAGTGGACGTATTGAACAACTTGTTGTCAGACATTGCGGCCAACCGGTCAACCGAGATCAACGTGGATGAGTGGATTCACATGTTGGAACAAATTGGAAAACCGGGCGAGCCAAAGGAGCCACAGTCCACCACTAAACCACCGGTATCCGAGTCTGATAACACATCCGAGGTGAAAACCCCAACAAAACAGGAGGAAACTCCAGAAGAGGATACGCGCATCCTCCCCAACCACACAAACCAACCCCAAACGATCCGTGTAAACACTCGCCATCTTGATGCTTTACTCAACGTTGTGGCCGAACTTATTGTCAGTCGAAGCCACCTATGGCGTGTTCAGGAAACCCACAACCTGCCGGACCTAAAAGAAGCCCTGGAAAAACACGACCGGCTTTTGTCCGAATTGCGAGACGCGGTCCTGCAAACCCGCATGGTCCCAGTAGCACACATCTTTAATCGATTCCCGCGCATGGTCCGCGACCTACTACGCGAACACGGAAAAGAGGCCGAATTCATTATTGAAGGACACGACATTGAACTGGACCGCACCATCCTGGAACGTATGCGGGATCCGTTAACCCATCTTCTCCGCAACGCGGTGGACCACGGAATAGAACCTCCGGAAGAGAGAGAACGAGCGGGCAAACCACGGCGGGGACGCATATGGTTACGAGCCCATCGGGAGCGGGAATCTGTAGTGATTGAAGTTGCGGATGATGGACGTGGGCTCCGCCGCGAAGACATCGTGCGTAAAGCCGTACAACAGGGGCTTATCACACCCGCAGAAGCCGAGGAAATGAGTGACGCGCAGGTCTTCCGCCTTATTTGCGAACCTGGGTTCTCAACAGCAGACCAAGTGACGAGCGTGTCCGGACGCGGCGTCGGAATGGATGTTGTCCTGCGAGAAGTGGAGGCCCTGCACGGGTCATTAACTATTGAGAGTGAACCGGGCAAGGGAACAACCTTCCGGGTCCGTTTGCCCCTCACCTTAGCCATCATCCAGGCATTGTTAGTCCGGGTGGGCCAAGAGACGTATGCAATTCCCCTCAGCCAGGTCGAACGAACATTGGAGGTGCTTCCCGAATCGGTGACTGAAGTTCAGAAGTGGAAAGTCATCACTGATGAACACAGTCACGCCCTACCGCTAATAAGTTTGGCCGATTTGCTCGAAGTTCCCGAACACGCCCGGACAAACAATCACATTCAATATGCGGTCGTCGTAGGTGAGGAACGGCACCGCGTGGGATTGCTTGTTGACCGCCTAGTGCGGCAGGAGGAAATTGTCATACGTCCGCTCCCTGCTATTCTGGGAAGCGTACCCGGCATTGCAGGCGCCTCCATCTTAGGGGAAGGACAGATTATCCTCATACTTGATGTAACTCATCTGCTCTTGCAGGTGTAAACATCCCATACCGAACGGATTACCCTTCCGGTACGGGCTCATGTCCTTTTCCCCGCGCCATCACCCGCACGGCCGTGTGGAAAAGATAATGAATGCTCCACACAAACGGCCAGAAGATGATATTCAAAATCTTATCTAAATAAGCAAAGAAACGGGCGACATACTGTAAAGGAGAGGACAAAATTCTCTGTAAGAAAGGAGAATGGGCGTATACCAGCGCCACCAAAATCGTCAGCACATTTATAATAAACCGCGTGACCTCATGAAATTCGATGTGCAGGAACTCACTCAACAAAAATTCAATGCCAATATTCAGCACCAACATATAAGCAGCAGTACTTAACACGGGCTCCTTCTCAATAAGGGTGGCAAAAATGCCGGCAGCAAACCGCATGGTCAAAATACCTAAAGCCACACCAATCATCACTACGACAATATGGCGCGACAGAGCAATAGCAGCCACCACATTATCAAGGCTAAAGGCCAAATCCATCAGTTCAACCATCACCACGGTGGCCCAGAACCCGCGCCTCTTCTGCTCCAAGCGCTCAATATCCGATTCCAGATCCTCGGATATGGCCTCATCAGGGCGATGGAAAGATCCCAGGTGCTCAACAGCTATTTTAATTAAGTACATGGCCCCAATGAACTGAAGCCAAGGGTTATTAATGACCACGCTCGCCATTAACAACATCAAACCGCGCCCCACATAAGCACCCAGGAGTCCAACTTTTAACGCGGCTGTTCGCTGAGGGCCCAGGATCGGATCTAACAAGTGCCCCAGGGGACGCAAAACTTTGGGCCATGGAATCGGCTTATCGTGGGGCAATGGAGCCACCATAGCGCCCAACACAGCTGCGTTATCAAACGATAAAATACCCTCCAGGAAAATCAACTGGAGGATAATGGTCACGAACTTCAAATCCAATTGTATAGTTTCCACAAGATGAGACAACATGAATTATATCTCCCTCGGACATGCCGTTGAAGTTTGCCGGTTCGTTTTGGTCCACTTAAAATTGCAAGCGGCCGGTAGCTGGTACAATTTTCTGCCGATAATCCGTTACGTACTGGAATAACTTATCCATAAGCCGTTGCCAATCCGTACTCTGCATGATCTCTTGCAGAGTGTCCAAATCCTTGGCCACAACGTATGTGACAATCTGGGGGGCATTTCCGTGAATCGTGTACAGAACTTCGATGGTCTGCAAGCCAAGACGCAGCAAGCCAGGGGCAAATTCTTGGACAACGAATTCAAAATAGGACTGTTCCTGCCCTGGCTTAATATTCCAACTCATAATCAACTTAACCATGCTCACAAATCGTCCTCCTGAGCGCCCATAATACCATGCCGTACAAACACAGACTGCCCTCAAAGACGAACACCTTAAGCATACCAAACCTTAGCCGAATGGACAAGTTCATTCGGCGCTATCTCTTTGTACTCGGCCTGTTCCTCCTCCTGAGCCTAATGGTTCCAACAAAGGTGAAATCCGAAAGTCCGCCCCCTCACGGCTTACTACCCTTTCCGGAAATGGATCAAACCGCGGACATCCAATTAACAGCTTTTGTTGTGGACGCCTATTTCTACGACGAGCAAAGCACGTGGCGAATCCTTGTCCGCTTCCGCCTTTACAATCCGAGCAAGACGGATTCGGCCCGACTGCGCGTCCACTTACAAGGCCTGCTACCAGACGGTACTCCCATTACAGAGATATCTGGCGGGGAGGGATACACCGACAATCCAACCACACCCTTCCCCCAACTGACTTTTGAACGCACCCTTCATCCTGAAGAACGGGTTTGGTACACGTTTCTTTACACGGGACAGGCCCCATCAACTCCGTGGATTCGATTTTCGTATTCGCTGGGGCAACTAACCGCATGGCCCGATCCGGTAGGGAGTGTCCGCGTGACAGTGCACATGGAAACCGTTCTAGAGCAACATGCTTACCTCTATATCCACCCCTCCCCTACCCAGTTTAATGGTCAAAACGTGGAATGGCAATGGGAGAATCGTACTCCGAACGCGGATACGGAACTCCTCTTCATCCGCCCCCAGACATGGGCCCAAATAGAACAATGGCGAGAACGTACACGCCAAAAGGACGAACGCGCCATCGAATCCCTGGCCAAGACACTTACAGAGTGGGTTACCCATCCAGAGGCCCCCGATGAAATCGTTCGCACTTTTTACCCTGAAGCATTAGCGCTGTGGACCCAGTTAGCCCACCTGCGCCCTGCAGATCCGACCCCCTGGCAATTCATGGTGACTTTGTACCGCACCCAAGCCCAACGGACGCACGATGAGAATACTTACCGTCCGCTCATTCTGACCGCGTTACGGGAAGCGTGGAAACGGGGGGATCAACGCGAGGAGACACGTCAACAACTGGCAACCTTAACACAAGCCCAAATTGATTACCTGCTTCGAAGCCACCGCTGGCAAGAGGCATTAGAGCAACTCAACACCTTCGCCGATCTCTTGGGCCCCCAACACCAATCCCAAATCTCCCATCTCCGGCAACAAATCGCCCTGGAATGGGCCCAGGAGCGCCTCGGCGCTCAAGATTGGGAGGGCGTGCGGACAGCGTTAAAAGCAGGGTGGGGAAAGGCCATTCTCGCCTACTTCCAACCCCAAGGTCCCACCTTCCACTACTTAAGCCTGGAAGTGTACACTGTAGAACAAACTCGTACCATAACCATCACCGCGGCGTTAAACACAATGGTTCAACCTCCAGGAGACGAAGTTTGGAACAACCTCCTGTCCTTGGTACCGACAGCACTCCCGCAGGCCTCCATGAACCATGAACGTCAAGGCCACATCGTTCGAATGCGTCTGGACCTTCCCTTTGCAACGGCTGAGGATCTTCGAGAACAACAGCGCCGGTTTGTGGGCATTCTGCCGGATACTCCCGAATGGGAACCCATAAGAAACGCGCTTAATCCACGTTTTCTTCGGCGCACAGAGCACACAACGCTGTGGGGATGGACAACTGTTTGGGAAGAAGAGGTCGATTTAACCCCAGCCCAGGAACGATTATCGCAGAACCTGAAACGATTACAAGCCACGTTAACAACACCGCCCACACCCGACTTCCCCCAGGACCTTTATCCTGTTCTTCGCGCGTTTCGAGCCGCGGATATTGAAGCCTGGACGCAGTTTATGGAACACATAAATATTGTGTACAAACTCAAGTGGACCACTCCCCCAGGCCCACCAGAAGCACGTCAATGGCGTGTTCACCTGGGAGAACATCTAGTAATGCAAGCAGAACGCCCGATGATAGCGCCCGTGCGCCTGGCCGCCATCATCGGGGTTCTGCTCCTTGCGTGGACAGCGGTTTCCCTGCTTCTCTGGCGCGCACTCTCTTAAGGCACAATGCCAAGGACCAAGTGAATGACAACCGATTCCTCTACGAAAGACGCACAACACCCCGCCGTAACTGCAGAGCCTGATGAAGCACAGGAGCCAGACGCCCTTCCGCCTCCGCTCCCCGTAATAAGAGAAGTACGCGCATTCTTAACGCATTCTCAGTGATCCGTCCCCATTGCAACACATGAGTACGGTCCACCCGAACGCGCATTCTTCGAAACAGGCGTTCCAATGCTTGGGCCTCTTCCACTAAGGACATAAACTCCACATCTCCGCGCCACGTCACCTCATCGATATTGTGGGGCGGAGTAAACATGTAATACTCATCGTGCCGTGTGCGCAACCGTTTTGCCATTACTTAACCCCTTGTGCAAAATCATAATGAGCAGGGAAAACCGCTTCCCTGATCCATTCTTCAGTATACTTGAAAAAGTGCCCTTTCTACCTTACAATTTCCGAACAGAATCCAGACAAAAAAACACTGTTAGTTTCCAATTTTCTGGGCGCCAACCCAATGACCTTATCTACTCACTTAAGTAAAACGCAACCTGCACTTGAACAAACGATTCCATACGGCATGCGGTCACCGTGGATAGCTGTTATTCTCCTCGCGGTTGCTCACCTTAGCTTAACGTGGTCATTGGATGCAGCGGGGTGGGCAGAAGGACTGCATCTGAGTTCCTATGCTGTAATTCTCGGTGTTCTAATAGGGACATTACTCGCGTTTACGCCATGGCCCGCGTGGTGGATACGCGTGTATACTCTGCTTACGGGAAGCGCTGTCACCTTGTACTTAACCGCCTCCTTAGTCCCTACCAATCTACCTCACTATTACCGTGCCGTCATTGTTATTCGCCATCTTCAAACGTGGCTGCAAGGGGTCGTAGTAAGTTCTCCCCAAGGGGATAACCTGGTATTTGTCTTGGACATTGTGTTTCTTTTATGGTGGCTATCTATTTTGAGCACAGTAGAACTGATTCGACACCGCCGGGTATGGACTGCCACGTTACCCACTGGAGTCATTCTGGTTCTCAACACATATTATGCTCCGAAAAATTTGAATAGTTATCTTTTGGTATACCTGGGAGCGACGCTTATTCTCTTCGTCGTAGTCCACCTGGATGAACGTATCACCCTCTGGGAACACGCTCACGTCCGTTATCCACTGGATGTTACGTTAGATTTCCTACGCAATGGAATCCTAGTTACACTGGTCATCATTGCACTTGCGTGGGGAACCCCTGCATTGGCTCGCTCAGAACGAGTACAAAACTGGTTGAGCCCTGTTCGAACGCCCTGGCATCGAGTCCAAGAGGAATGGGGCCGGGTGTTCAGTACACTGCATTACGAAGGCCCTGTTGTTGTTCCGGTCTTCACCTATCGCTTCCATTTTCAAGGAGCCCCCGAATTGCACGACACGCCTCTCTTTCGTGTGCGTTCACCGCAAGGGTATTACTGGCGAGCCGCAGTGTACGATGTGTACGAAGGCGATGGTTGGCGAATCCAATCCGCGCACTCAGTGGAATTATATCCCTCACAAGGGGTTCACATCCCCCCGTGGCCTAAAGGAGAATGGGTAACTCAGACTGTGACCACCTTGGTCCCCGGAGTAATAAGCCTCATTGGGGCTCCAACTCCCATACATTTCAGTATACCAATTCGTGCCCTGGTGGAGACAACACCTCAAAAGGTCGGGGAAGAGATATATCTTGCCCAATCCATTGTACCCCTGCGCGCAGGGGAAACCTACACAGTCGTGTCGCAGATAGTATTTCCTCAAGCGAGTGAATTGCGCGCGGCCGGGACAGACTATCCATCCTGGGTAAAACAACGTTTTCTGCAGTTGCCGCCTACCTTACCCAACCGTGTAAGAGAACTCGCTCACGATCTAACGGCATCACACGATAACCCTTATGATAAAGCCCTGGCATTAGAACGCTATCTGCGCTCCATTCCATACAGTGAATCGATTCCCGCACCTCCCGCAAAGAAGGATGCAGTAGATTGGTTCCTCTTTGAAGAGAAGCGTGGTTATTGTGATTATTACGCTTCCTCCATGGCAATAATGGCACGCGCGGTGGGAATTCCGGCCCGCATTGCCAGTGGTTACGCGAGGGGGGTATACGACGAAGAGACCGGCACCTGGACGGTACGGGAACGGGATGCCCACACCTGGCCAGAACTCTACTTCCCCGGTTACGGGTGGATTCCCTTTGAACCCACGGCCGGCGAACCCCCGCTAACGCGCCCAGAACCGTCAATACCTGCAGATGAAGAACAATTGCGTGACCTGCACGAATTAGACCGAGAACTTCAATTTCCGGAGAACATGGCAGAGGCTAAGCCAACGCGCCTGGCCAGATCGCGTTGGCGGAAATTCTGGCTCCAATTCCAAGAACGCCACCTAGGAACCTGGGTGTGGATAATCGGTGTTCTTGTGAGCGGATACCTCCTGGGGCGCACTCTGGAACACCGGTGGAAGCGCCATCCGAACCTCATTCCACGCATGTACAAAAACATCTTGTGGTGGGAACGCCACCTTGGACTGGCACCTCAACCTTCGTACACACCCAACGAACATGCTCAGAGACTAGCACGACTTCTTCCAATACACCGCGCAGCCGTCGCCAACATCATGCGGGCCTATCAAATTTACGCCTACGGCCCACCTTCTGAGCGGGAAGCACTAAAGCACTGGCAACCCCTTCTTTACACAGAGTGGAAACATCTCCTCCCTGCTTTGGGCATAACCTGGATGCGGCACGCTTGGCACCGTTTAACATTCCGACTTCCTAAGGGGATAACCGGGCAGGAGGGATAGACAGACGTCAAACGGCAGCGCTCAATCACTCTGAATCCGAGGCTTCAGAAGAATGACTTCCGTGTCCTCAGGCAATTGAGACTTACTCGTTAACTTTAGCGACTCCATTTCCTTGGGGTCAGTAACCCCCATTTCCCGCAGGAACTTCTCTAGCGGGTCAAGGGCAATGGTCAAACCTGGCAACGCATAGTGCATTGGAATCACGTACGCGGGTTCGATTAAACTGACAACTTCTGCTGCCTCAGCACCGTTTAAAGTCTGATGCCCCCCAATAGGTACCAGTAAAACACTCACCTCACCCAATTGCTCGATTTCCTCCTGCTTGGGTACATAACCCAAATCGCCTAAATGGCAAATTGTCAGATTTCCGTATTCGAACAGGAACACCGTGTTAGGCTCGCCATTTTTCCCCCCGCGATGCCACGTGCGAATCCCTGTAATAAACACCCCACCCACTTCGTATTCCCCGGGACCGTTAATCACCTTACGGACACCGCTCACCGCGCGAATGTAATTGTGGCCGGGCCGCTCATGGCTCACTGTGACCACATCAGCACGCAAGCGAGGCAGCGAAAGACCGGTATCCGGGCCATAAGGGTCAGTGACGACTTTCAACGGACGATCGGAAATTCGAAAACACGCCAATCCATACCACGTGAGTTCCATGGTTTTGTGATACCCCTCCTAATGAGAATGTGCCGCGTTGGATTATACGCTCAGAATCGACCATGAGGAAAAAACAGGACCCCCAAGAATGATATCACGCCCTCATCAGTACTAAACCGAGAGCCCTACGCTACAACTTCTTGCCAAAATATTACAATGGGGGTATGATTGGCACGCACAAGGACGAGATACCTTAACAGGAGGTTCATAGATTGGAAGGTGAAATCGGTTCTATTGGGTGGTCTTTCTGGCTTCCCAGATTAGTGGCCGTAGCCGCGCTAATTGCAACGAATGCCTTTTTCGTTGCGCTTGAATTCTCTGTAGTCGCTGCTCGGCGTCCCAAGTTGGAAACCCGAGCGCAAGAGGGGAACTCGGTCGCTCGACTGGCCTTGCATATGGTGGACCGCACGGATCTGTACATCGCCTCTGCCCAATTGGGCATTACTCTGGCCAGTCTGGGATTAGGTTGGGTGGGAGAATCCACTGTAGCAGCGATTGTTTATCCCCTGCTTGATTTCATCGCGGCACAACATGTTAGCCTCATGGCCTCACACGCCGTCGGCACAGTGCTCTCCTTCGCGCTTATTACATTCATGCACATTGTGCTGGGCGAGCAAGTACCTAAAATCATTTCCATTCGCGCGCCAGAGGATGTGCTACTTTTTGCAGCGCGCCCAATGCAGGTTTTTACTCTAACATTTCGCCCCTTTATTTGGGCACTGGATCAAACAACAGCGTTGGTCTTACGACTCCTTGGCGTTCCCGGAGTAACAGGTCATCATCACGCGTACAGCCTGGAGGAAATCAAGTTCCTCCTACAACAAAGTGAGGAGGCCGGTGTTATCAGGGAATCAGAAACTACGGAAATTCTCTCCCGGGTATTTGACTTCAGCGAACGCCTGGTGCGAGAAGTTATGATTCCCCGGACTGAAATCGTGGGTATTGATGAAAACGCAACAGTTGCCGAACTCTTGCAAGTGTTCAAGGAACACCGACATGCTCGATTTCCTGTGTATCGAAAGGACTTGGACCACATTATAGGCATCGTGGCCATCAAAGATGTGTTGGCCATACTGGCGGATGATCCCCAGGCATACACTAAACGGTTAAAGGAATTGGACATTATCAAGCCTGCATTCGCAGTGCCTGAAACACGACGTATTGGTGACTTATTCCAGGAAATGCGTGACCGACATATCCAGATGGCCGTGGTCATAGATGAATATGGGGGGACTGCCGGGCTGGTCACACTAGAGGAAATGGCAGAAGAAATATTGGGACGCGTGACGGATGAGTGGGTCCGCGAGGAGCCAGATATTCGTGAAATAGGTCCGAATGCCTACGATGTCAACGCTCAATTGCGCGTGGATGAAGTCAATGAGGAGTTGGGC
Organism: uncultured Anaerolineae bacterium; assembly: GCA_964402285.1. Classification (GTDB taxonomy): domain Bacteria; phylum Chloroflexota; class Anaerolineae; order JAADDB01; family JAADDB01; genus CAYPUG01. The sequence goes on from CAYOAZ010000018.1 coordinate 11,713, forward strand.
ATAAATATCCCTGAAAGCGACCTGTACGAAACAGTAGCCGGGTTCATTCTTTACCAGTTAGGCCGCATTCCCGAGGTGGGTGAGGAATTGGTATGGAACGGAATCCTGTTCCGCGTGCTGGCCCGCAAAGGTCCTAAAATCGAGCGCGTGGGCATCACATTGCTACCTACCAAGATGAGACAAGATGCCCCTCAAGATACCCAACAAGAAGCACATCCCAAACCTATGACTTCTGCCCCCACGGCGGCAAAGGAGGTTAACGTTGGCTAAGCGCATTCGATTGGAGAACATTGCCGACCATGTCGGCGAAGAGGTGGAAGTACGAGGATGGGTTTATTTGCACACCGATAAAGGTCGGCTGCAGTTTATTCGGGTACGAGATGGTTCTGGTTTCACGCAAGTAGTCGTTTTCAAGAAAAACGTCCCACCGGAAGCTTTCCAAGCAGCCCGACGGGTTACTCAAGAATCCTCTGTGATCGTTGTCGGTACAGTACGACGTGAACCACGAGCCCCCGGTATTCCAAAGGGATACGAAATCGATGCGCACGATTTTCAAATCGTGCAATTAGCCGAAGAGTACCCCATCCAACCCAAAGAGCACGGGGTGGACTTCCTGCTGGACCATCGTCACCTCTGGCTGCGTACTCCCCGTCAATGGGCAATCATGCGCATACGCGCGGAGATTATCCGGGCCATAAGCGATTGGTTGGATAGCCATGGTTTCTTGCGCGTGGACACTCCTATACTAACGCCGTCAGCAGCCGAAGGAACCACTACCCTGTTCGAAACGGATTATCACGGTCGGCCCGCGTACCTGGCCCAAACCGGCCAACTTTACAATGAAGCAAATATTTTTGCTTTCGAACGAGTGTATTGTTTCGGACCCACATTCAGAGCGGAAAAATCCAAAACACGCCGTCATCTTCAGGAATTCTGGATGGTAGAACCAGAAATCGCCTGGTGTACTCTGGAAGACCTATTAGAAATCGAAGAACAGTTTGTCAGTTATATTGTGCAACGTGTGCTTGAACGAAGGGCTTTAGAGTTGGAAGTGCTAGAACGGGACACCTCGCGGCTGGAGAAAGTTGAACCCCCATTCCCGAGATTGCATTATGACGACGCGGTCAAAATGATAAACGAAGCCGCAAAGCGCGGAGAGCGAGTTCCTCCCAACAACGAAGTCGTCCCACCTATGGAATGGGGTGACGACTTCGGAGCCCCCCACGAAACGTATATAGCTGCTCAGTTCGAAAAACCCGTATTCGTACACCACTTCCCCACAGAGGTGAAGGCGTTCTACATGGAACCAGAACCGGACCGGCCAGAAGTATGCCGTTCAGCCGATTTGTTGGCCCCCGAAGGGTACGGGGAGATTATCGGCGGAAGCGAACGCATTAGTGATCCTGACAAACTCATCGAAGCCCTAAAACGACACAATTTACCTTTAGAGCCCTATAAGTGGTACATCGACCTCCGCCGGTACGGCTCTGTGCCCCACTCTGGCTTCGGACTGGGCATAGAACGTACTGTGGCCTGGATCTGTGGCTTACATCACGTGCGGGAAACTATACCGTTCCCGCGGGTACTCGGTCGATTGTATCCATAATGGACTTGCTCCCCGAGGGACGCGCGGAGCGTCCCTCGGGCCCACCAGGGTTTGGAGGACCCCATGCATCGTGGACGCATTCTCTCGCTCATCGTGCTCGGATGGATACTCACACTCCTGACGGGTTGTTCAACAGAAACCCCTTCCCCTTCTTTTCGTCCTACGCCAACTCCCTCCCCTACCCCAACCGTCCCCCACCTGATTTTCGCCCAAACACCTGTAATGTCTCCTCTACCGCAACCTTCCCTAACACCTACCCCCCTTCCCACACCTGCTTCACCACGTCGCATCGACAAGACCTTAAATATCCTTGTCCTAGGATCTGACCGGCGCAACAGTCAACACAAAATTTGGCGTACAGATACCATCATGCTCGTCATGGTGGATAAGGAAGCCCAAGAAGTAGCCGTCATTAGTATTCCCCGAGACACGTACATATACATTCCAGGGTATGGGTACCAGCGTATTAACGTAGTTGACTTCTTTGGCGAAAGTGGGGTGGTCAAAATCAAAGGGGGAGGGCCAGCACTACTTAAGAAGGTTTTTTGGTCAAACTTCCGTGTTCGAGTGGACCATTATGTACGAATTGACTTGCCGGGAATGGCCAAAATCGTGGACATACTCGGCGGTGTAGATGTAGAAGTGACTTGTCCCCATACTGTACACTGGGGAGACCAGGTGTATCACTTCAAGCGCGGGAAACAGCACCTTACAGGGGAAGAGTTGCTCATCTACATGCGCGCCCGTAAGGAAAGCAATGATATAGATCGAGCCCGCCGACAGCAGCGAGCACTTATGGCCATGAGGGACCGGGCGAAGGAACTGAACATTATTCCCCGACTGCCAGCAATCTTAGCCGCCCTGCACAATAGCCTGCAAACCGACCTCTCATTGCAAGACATTCTCTGGCTAGCGCGCATGGGCATGGACATACCGCCAGAACGGGTGCACGGCAAAGTCATAAGTTACCCCCTTGTGCGCGGCACAGTTACCCCCCGTGGAGAAGCAGTACTCGTTCCAGACCTCCCGGCCATCCGGCAGACCATAGAGCACGCCTTTGACATGCCCGCATTACTAAAAGCGACTGAGGAGGGCATTGCCTGTGAAGAGAAGTGAAAAGCCCTACATCCACATACACCGTGTTGCTGTGGGGACAGCCAATCCGGTCAAGATACAGGCCACTCAAAAAGTAATACACACGTACTGGCCCCACGCGGAAATCATATCCGTCCCGGTATCCAGTGGTGTACCCGACCAACCCTGGGGCATCAAGGAGACAATACAAGGAGCGCGACAGCGCGCGGAAGCAGCACTACATTTGATACAAGCGGATCTGGGGGTGGGTTTAGAAGGAGGTGTTGAGGAAATACCGGAAGCGGGGGGAATATTCCTCAGCGGATGGGCTGCAGTCATAACCCGCGATGGTCGGATTTCATACGGTTCAGGTGGCCGTGTGTTACTCCCTCCCGTCCTGGTAACCGCTCTCCGTCAGGGTCAGGAATTAGGAGTGGCCATGGACCAACTCAGTGGTCAACAAAATACGAAGCACACAGTAGGAAGCGTGGGCATCCTAACGCACGGATTTGTCACCAGAGAATCCCAATTTGCCGTGGCCTTAGCCTATGCCTTGGTTCCCATCCTTCAACCATCCTGGTGGGAATCCAAAGGGGGATGACTTGCAGATTCCACCTCGACAACAGGGGCTGCACCAATGTCCGCCTGTTCCACCGGAGCAGAAGAAGGGGAACTGTCAGTCCGGAGTCCGTGAGGAATCTTAGATAACAAAGCCAACACAATCCCCAATACGCTCAAAATGAAAAACGCCCACACAAAGTACGCGCTAGCGCCAGCCAGTTGCGCTAACATCTGTCCCGGCCAATCCGCGTTAAAGGGCTCGGCCACCCACAAACCGGACACCCCCTGGTGGGGCACGCCGAGGTAACTGGTTGAGCCTATCCCATGCCAGCCGGATCCATAACGACCATCCGCCAGAAACCCCAGTATAATTAACCCTCCTAAGCCTCCCCATAACGAAGCCCCCACCAAACCGGCCGGATCGTCAAGCCGCAAGCGTTCTCGGACGACGTAAATAAGCAAAGGAGTAGTTCCGCCAACCACAAGCCCCACCGCCAAAACAACCCAAGGAGGCAAAAAGGGCAAGCCCGGCAAGACAGCAAGCCAACTCGCCCATCCCCCCAGAAACGAGAAATGTGGGTGATACACGTCGGCCACAAACCACAAGTAAAACGCGGGCACCACCATCCCCGCGAACCAGCCAATGGCACCATTCGCCAAAATGCGATGAATGGGCAGTTGAGAGAGTTCATACAACGGATTGTTCAGGGCCCAGCCCGCGGTTCCAACAACAAACAAAAAACTCCCTATTAACGCCAACGCGGGAAAATGCACTTCTGGAAGTGAAGGAGAGTCCTCACCATCGGGCCGTCGCAATTGAAACGCCAACAAAAGGGATAAACCGGCCGCCCCCCCAACAATGCCCACCAGGCCTCCCCCGCCAAAGTCCACATAACCGTGTCCCCATCCCAGAGTAGCCCCCAAACGAGATAACCACCCTCCGCCGTGGGCCCAATTCCCGGCCAAGGGAACCACGACCCCACCCATCAGAGCAGCTACCAACAAAGGGTATAAAGAGAGAACTCGGCGCCTTAGGACCAAGACAGGAATAAAGGATGCGGACAAGATCCAGGGCAAATGTCCCCAGAAGAGGGCCACCGCGTCAGGTGTCCCAGAGCCGCGCCACAACAGCCAGCCGGCAAACCCGGCCATACCCCAGTAAGGACCCCACTGTTCCGGCAAAGGGGACCATTCCCAAACCAGTTGGGAAAACCCATGGCGGGAATCCATCAATCCCACCCCGCCAAATTCAAACGCGAAGCCAACCGCAATGTACGCGAGGACGACCACACCGGTTACTACAGGAATCAACAAAGCCGTCGCGCGGGCATCTTCTTCATCCAGGCCAGAAAGCACAACGAGCACAAGAGCCAGGGGCACAAGGTAAGCCATCCCGCCAGCCAAGTAAGACCACATCAAAGCGTCCATGTGCAGGGTCCCCCAGTACAGAAATGAAAATATCCTGCTGAGATTATCCAAAACTTGAAGCCGCTCCCCAGTTGTGCTACAATCGTTTGTCCAAAGGTCGCCAACAAGGGGCATAGCCCAATGATACCCACTTCGGGCAAGAAGACCAAACGTCCATCCCCTCCACGTTTCGTTGCCGACGCGATGCTAGGCCGGCTGGCCAAATGGCTCCGCATGATGGGATATGACGTTACATATTTCCGTGATGCTGAGGATATCGCTCTGCTGCGTCACGCGCGTGCGGAAGGACGCATTCTCCTCACCCGGGATAGAGTATTGGCCCGCCGGGCGCGTGAGTTAGGCGTGTTGCTGACCGCGCAACACCTAGAGGACCAATTACAAGAACTTGCCCGTCTAGGCCTGGTCCAGGGCCCTTTGGAGGAAACCCGTTGTCCCATCTGCAATGTTCCCCTACAGAGGGTGGAAAAAGAAAACATTCGCTTACGTGTTCCCCCATTTGTTTATCAAACCCAGGAAGAGTTCTACGAGTGCCCCCAATGCCATCGGGTTTACTGGGAAGGGACACATTGGCAAAACGTTCAGGCCACGTGGCACACACTGGGATGGTACGAAGAGGAGTAAAAATCCGCATCAGGAGGGGTACATCATGCCTTACACGAATCTACGTGTTCGGGAACTGAAAACACCCAAAGAACGCCTGGAATTCATCAAATTTCCCTGGCGCATTTACAAGGACGATCCGAACTGGGTTCCTCCGCTCATTTCGGAGAGAAAGGAGTTCTTTGACCCTAACAAAAACCCGTCCTTCGAGCACATGGACGTAGCCTTGTTTATGGTCGAAGGAGAATATCAGCCCGACGGTAGCCCTCCCCCACCGCCCCACCTTCGCAAAGGCCCATTAGGTATCATATCCGCGCACATCAACCACATTCACAACGAGTTCCACAACGAGAAAGTGGGCTTTTTCGGGTTCTTTGAAAGTGTCAATGACCGAACAGTAGCCCACCTCTTACTAAAAACCGCGTCCGATTGGGTGGCGGAACGGGGTATGACGGCTATCCGAGGTCCTATGAATTTCAGCACAAACGACGAATGTGGCATGCTCGTGGAGGGTTTCGACTCTCCCCCCGTAGTCCTGATGACTTATAATCCTCCCTACTATATCGATTTAGTCGAATCCTTCGGTTTTGTTAAAGCCATGGACTTATTAGCCTACATCATAGATACCCAAAAATACCCGTCTCTGGATGCATTGCCTCCGAAACTAAAGCGAGTCATCAACATTGTAAAGCGCCGCTATCCACAAGTACGCGCTCGAAAAATGAACAAAAAGGATTTTGCTAACGAAGTCGAACGATTCAAGCATGTGTACAATCGCGCTTGGGAGAAGAATTGGGGATTTGTCCCCCTTACGGACAAGGAAATCGACCACATGGCCAAGAACCTCATCCAGATTATCGACACAGATTTAGCATGGTTTGCTGAAGTCCAAAAAGAGGATGGATCGTGGGAACCTATTGGCGCTTCCTTAACGCTTCCTGACTATAACCAGGTCCTCATTCACATGAACGGCAAACTCTTCCCCATAGGATGGCTAAAATTCCTCTGGTATCGACGAAAGATAGACACTGCACGCATTTTTGCCCTGGGCGTCGTTCACGAATGGCACGGTAAAGGAATAGATGCCCTTCTGTATTACGAGACAGCACGAGAACTCTTCCGCAAGGGATACAAACGGGCAGAGATGTCCTGGCTGCTGGAAACCAATGTACACGTGCTCAATTCTGTAAAAAATTTCGGAGGCAAACTGTATAAACGATATCGTATATATGAGAAATCCTTATCGTAGACCTTCTCACCCTCTGGCGAAATTCGTGTGTTTCGGGCAGGACCAACCTTACCGAAACACACGAATTTCCTCCCGCACAATACCAGACACCACGACTCCCTTAAAGATGTCCGTACGACAACACTAAGCGGGTTATTCCCCTTGCAGGATCACGAGCGCTTGAGCAACGGATTCAGACGAACCGATTAAAGCAACTCGGTCCCCTAAACGTAAAACAGCATCCCCGTGGGGAACAATGGTAGCCGCACCGCGTCGAATACTCAGAATAAGGGCGTTGCCGGGTAACCGCAAACGCCGCAACGGGATGCCTGTCAGCGCATTGTTTCGCACAACAGCCTCACCCACCTCAACGTTATCTTCCTGGTGAATCAAAACGTCAAAAGTGGTAGGATACCGTAACATGCCTTCAATGGTCAGCACCATGGATAATGTGGGTTGAACAATTCGCACTCCCAATGCCCGCAGGCGTTGAACCATCCGCCATGAAGCCACGCGAGCAATGACAACAGGGATGCCGAATGTTTCACGCGCTAACTCACACACCCGATAACGCATGATGGTGTTGGTCGTCACTGCTACCAAACCGTAAGCACGTTCGGCTCCAGCCTTGCGAAGCACCTCCTCGTCAATAGGGGACCCCAACACAACATGGTGTCCGGCCTTTCGTAAGGCTTCCAGGCGCCGTCGATCCACAGCAATAATGGTCACCTGTTCGCCTGAGCGCCGCAAACGGCGCGCTAACAACTCCGCTATCTGATCGCCTCCCACGATAATAATCCCCTCCCGGCGCACCTTTTCCTTTTGAGGGTACAGACGATTGAAGAAGAACGGCGACAAAGTACACGTAATAACGGCCACCAAAATGATGGCAGCGTTCACTTCTTTGCTAATTGCCCCGATATTCAAAGCAATGGCCGCGGCCGCGATAATCAAGGAGAGGCGCGAGGAAAGTAAAAAGCCGCCGGCCAGAGTTTCGCGCCAGGAAAATTGAGCACGATACACCAGCGCTGGAATGAGTTTAACTCCATATGCCAAAATAACAAGAAGCCCCACTAACACTATCGCCTTGGGTGACGCCAAAAGGACACCTAAGTCAAGGTTAATCCCCACAGAAATGAAGAAAATGGGAATAAAGAACCCGTATCCAATGGCATCAAGTTTTTCCCGCAGAGGGCTCTCCTCGCCTTCGGTGGCCAGTAGACTGACCATAGCCCCAGCCAAAAAGGCCCCCAGAATCACCTCAACACCTAACGCCTGAGCGAGGACAACCCAGGCCACCATTAATGCAAAAGCCCCACGAACATGTATTTGGGCTGTGGCCGAGGATATTTCGGCCAATGCCTGACGCCAGAAGGGAATATGAGTGAACCGTTTGCCGAGTCGGACAACCAGGGCGAAAACCACAACCAGCACTAACACCAACAACAAATCCAGGGTAAGTCCACGACTCATGGCGGCTATAACCACGGTGAGCAGGAAAAGCGTGACAAAATCCGCCAGCAACGCCGCCAGCAGGAGAGCCTGTCCGTAGCGAGAGCCTAATAACTCCCGTTCCTTCAACACAGGAACAACGATTCCCAAGGAAGTTGTGCTGAGGATTAACCCCATGAGGAGAGGATTCTGCACCAGGCCCATACGGCTCAGCCCCAACGAACTTAACAAACCCAAAGTAAACGTCAAAAGCAACACCAAGAAAGCAGCAGGGAGGGGACGTTGCCACCAAGGTTGAGGGGCATCCTCAGAAGTAGCCCCTAAAATCATGTCAAAGTCCACTTCCAAACCGGAGAGAAACATCAAATACGTAAACCCGAATTCAGCCAAGAAAGCCAGGGTCTCTGAAGGCTCCACCAAGTTTAGCCCACTACGGCCTATCACGATACCGGCGATAATCTCACCGACCACAATGGGCAACTGCACAATACGAAATCGCGAAGAAATAAGGGGCACCACAGCCGCCAGGGCTGTGATCACTAAGAGCGACAGGAACGGATCTTGGTGGCCCAAAGTACCTCCTTATATGTTTCCGCTCTAAAGGGACTTCCCGGGGAATGCGGTTTTCCCAAGTATACACAGACCTCCTTTAAACGAGAAGAACAACATCCAAAGACGAGGTGGTGCTGCCTTTGAAGTTCGAAGGAGAGTATCACGTTGGGAAAACAGATGAACGTCAAGGGAACCAGGGGAGGAACTCCATGACATTATTTCGCGGCCCAGGTTCCAGGGCTTGGTCTATTCCCCGCTTCTGTGCTAGAATATGGCACCTGCATTTAGGAATGGGCATTATGTTGAGGCCTTTATTCTCGAAGATAACGGACATCTAGGAACGATGCCGACTTTTATTGATACTCACTGCCACTTGAATTTCAGCCAGTTCGATGCAGACAGGGATGATGTTGTACAGCGGGCATTGGACGCAGGCGTAGCCATCATCATTAACCCCGCTATTGACCTTGAAACCTCCCACCAAGCCATTCAAATGGCTCAAACGTATGAGATGGTGTATGCCCAGGTCGGCATCCACCCAAATAACGCCCACGAAGGCACGCGAGAGAACCTAGATGTCCTGGCCGAGATAGCCCAACACGAACGCGTGGTAGCCATCGGGGAAGTGGGATTAGATTATTATTGGGATGAATATCCCCACGATGTCCAACAGCGCGTGTTTCGGGCGCAACTGGAACTGGCAGCCGAATTGGGTATACCGGTGGTAGTACACAGTCGAGATGCACGCGAGGATACATACCAAATCCTGGCTGAATGGGCCCGAGAGGTTGATCGCAGCCATCTTCCACTCAACGAACGGCCATTTAAAGGCGTTTGGCACAGTTTTCAGGGAGACCTGGAATTGGCGCACCGGGTGTTCGACTTAAACATGTGCATTTCCTTGGGGGGACCGGTCACCTTTAAAAATGCTCGCGATTTGCACGAATTAGTACCACGGCTTCCCCTGGAGCGCATCCTGCTTGAAACAGACGCTCCTTTTCTCTCGCCTCATCCCTATCGAGGAAAACGTAACGAACCGGCCCGTATTCCACTCATTGCCGAAGCCATCGCCCGCCTGCAAAACAGCACATTGGACGCCGTGGCGCAAGTAACTACAGCCAATGCAATCACAGTATTCGGAGAGAAATTGGCGAAACACGGAGAAGTGCAGTACCATTAACACACACATCCGCAGGGAAAGGTGCATCATTGACCGCTCTGACATTATTCGAACTCATCCACGATGACTTACAACAAGTCGAAGCCAAGATGCGAAAGGCGGGCCAAGAAGCAGAAGGCCCGCTGAGAGATGCCATTCTGTACCTTATTAGCAGCGGAGGGAAACGCATTCGCCCCGCCCTTACCTTAGTAGCCGGTCGTCATTACGATGTCGACCGTGATGCCTTAACCTCACTCGCGGCCGCTGTGGAAATGCTCCACACAGCCACGCTAGTGCATGACGATGTCATAGATGGCTCCCTACTTCGCCGGGGGAATCCCACCCTCAATGCTCGGTGGAGTGCAGGGGCCACGGTGTTGGCAGGTGATTACATCTTTGCTCGGGCCGCAATCTTCGCCACGGAAACGCACAGTGTACCGGTGGTGAAATTGTTTGCCGAAACCCTGGCCACTATTTGTGGAGGCGAACTGCGGCAAATGTTCAAATACTACGATCTCGACCAGGACAAGCAGGAATATTATAACCGGATATATGCCAAGACCGCCTCCCTCTTCTCCGCTGCTACTGAACTTGGAGCCCTGCTAGCCCAGGCTCCCGAGGAAGAACTTACAGCCTTCCGTAATTATGGACACTACTTAGGAATGGCCTTCCAAATTGTGGACGATGTGCTGGATTTCATTGGCAGTGAGGACGTTCTGGGGAAACCTGTAGGCAGTGATCTGCGTCAGGGCACAATAACCCTTCCTGTGTTTTACTACTTGGATAAGGGCGGAGATCGGCGTATTCTCATGGAGGTCTTCAACGAACAAGACCCCGAACGTAAACAGGCAGCCCTAACTAAAGCCTTGGACACTATCCGGGCATCAGGAGCCATCGAAGCAGCATTGCAAGAAGCGTGGGAGTTTGCCAAGAAGGCCCAGGAGGCCCTCCAACGTTTACCCGAAACTCCCTACCGGGCCGCGTTATATGAACTTGCGGAATATGTGGTTCAACGCACGTATTGATAAATCACCAGGCAATAAGCAAATGTTCTTGATAAATATTGCAAGATGTGCCATATCGTCATTTAGAGAGGAGAGTCATCATGGCGCCACAAGTAGCAACGATTGATGGGAATGAGGCTGTTGCCCGAACAGCCTATAAGATTAACGAGGTCATTGCTATCTATCCCATCACACCCTCTTCGCCCATGGGCGAGTGGGCAGATGCGTGGGCAGCCCAGAAGAAACCCAACATTTGGGGAACCGTCCCACTGGTTGTGGAAATGCAATCCGAGGGAGGTGCTGCCGGTGCTGTACACGGGGCATTACAAACCGGCTCACTGACCACTACTTTCACTGCTAGCCAGGGATTGCTCCTCATGATCCCCAATATGTACAAAATAGCAGGGGAATTGACCAGCACAGTCTTTCACATTGCAACGCGAACGGTGGCTACCCACGCCCTTTCCATTTTCTGTGACCACAGCGACATCATGGCCGTCCGGGCGACGGGATGGGCCATCCTGGTTTCCAATTCCGTGCAGGAAGCCCATGACTTCGCACTCATTGCCCAAGCCGCAACACTAAAGGCTCGAGTTCCCTTCGTTCACGCGTTCGACGGCTTCCGTACATCCCATGAGATTAACAAAATTGAGTTGTTGCCCGATGACGTCATGCGAGCCATGCTCGATCCCGAGTTAATTCGGGCTCACCGTGAACGGGCCCTCTCGCCAGATCATCCCTTTATCCGAGGAACTGCCCACAACCCGGATACTTTCTTCCAGGCCCGTGAACGCGTCAATCCTTATTACGCGGCCACGCCGGGCATTGTTGAAGAGGCTATGAACCAATTCGCAGACCTCACCGGCCGGCGTTATAACCTCTTCGACTATGTGGGCGCCCCGGACGCAGAACGGGTGATTGTCATCATGGGCTCCGGAGCCGAGACCGTGGATGAAACTGTCAAGTACTTGGTGGACCGGGGCGAAAAGGTCGGTGTCATTAAAGTACGCCTGTATCGACCTTTCTCTGTGGAGCACTTTATGAAGGCTCTGCCGGCCACGGTTAAGGTCATTGCAGCCATGGACCGAACCAAGGAGCCCGGAGCCGCGGGTGAACCGCTTTATCAAGACCTCATTACAGCCTTACATGAAGGCATGGGTCGCGGTATTGCCCCCTTCAAGACAATGCCTCTGGTCATCGGCGGACGTTACGGCCTCTCCTCCAAGGAGTTTAACCCCGCGATGGTCAAGGGCATTTTTGACGAGATGGCCAAGGAGCAGCCTAAGAACCACTTCACCGTAGGCATTATTGATGACGTAACCTACACCAGCCTGGACTACGACCCCGACTTCACCATTGAGGGGGATGATGTCACCCGTGCAGTGTTCTGGGGGTTGGGCTCCGACGGTACGGTAAGCGCGAATAAGAACTCCATTAAGATCATCGGTGAGGAGACGCCGTTCTACGCGCAAGGCTATTTTGTCTACGACTCCAAGAAGGCAGGCGCCCGCACCACGTCCCACCTCCGATTCGGCCCGCGGCCCATTCACGCGCCTTACCTCATTCAGAAAGCCAACTTTGTGGCCGTGCACCAGTTTAACTTCCTGGACCGCTACGATGTCATTCTAGACATGGCCGAACCGGGCGCGACATTCCTCCTCAACGCTCCTTACGGTCCAGACGAGGTGTGGGACCAACTGCCGCGAGAGGTTCAACAGCAAATTATTGACAAGAAACTGAAATTCTACGTGATTGACGCCTACGATCTAGCCAAGAAGGTAGGCCTCGGAGCCCGTATTAACACCATTATGCAGACGTGCTTCTTCGCCATTAGTGGCATCTTGCCGAAAGATGAGGCTATTTCCCGCATTAAAGACGCTATCCGCAAGACCTACGGTAAAAAGGGTGACCAGATTATCCAGCAGAACTTTGCAGCGGTGGACGCGGCATTGGAGAACCTGCACGAGGTTAAATACCCCGACAAAGTAACCTCTACCCGCACCCGACCGCCTGTGGTACCGCCAGAAGCACCTGAATTCGTCCAGAAGGTAACAGCCCCCATGATCGCGCTGCACGGAGACGAGTTGCCCGTCAGCGTTATGCCCGCCGATGGCACATGGCCCAGTGGTACCACCAAATGGGAAAAGCGAAACATCTCCCTGGACATTCCCATTTGGGAGCCCGATCTCTGTATCCAATGTGGTAAGTGCGTACTTGTCTGTCCGCACGCGGTCATTCGGGCAAAGATTGTGGACGAAGAGGCTCTGGCCGATGCACCACCGACTTTCAAGTACATGGATGCCCGCTTCTTCAAGGAATTCAAGGGCACCAACAAGAAGTACACTATTCAGGTATCCGCGGAGGATTGCACCGGCTGCCAGCTCTGTGTGGAAGTCTGTCCGGCCAAGGATAAGAAGGATCCCAGCCGCAAGGCTTTGAATATGGGGCCCAAACTGCCCATCCTGGAACAGGAGAAGGAAAACTGGGACTTCTTCCTCAAACTGCCAGACCTGCCGCGGCATGATGGGCTCAAGTTCAACACGGTCAAAAACGTCCAGTTCCTGGAACCGCTGTTTGAATTCTCTGGCGCGTGCCCGGGCTGCGGTGAGACACCTTACCTGAAACTGATGAGCCAACTCTTCGGCGATCGCGCCATCATCGCCAACGCAACCGGGTGCTCCAGCATCTATGGAGGTAACCTGCCCACCACCCCGTGGACCTATAACAAGGATGGCCGTGGGCCTGCGTGGAGCAACTCCCTCTTCGAGGACAACGCGGAATTCGGCTTGGGCATGCGATTGACCATTGACAAGCAGTCGGCTTATGCTCGGGAGTTGGTGAACGAATTGCGAGACCTCATCGGCGATGATTTGGCCGACGCCATCCTTAACGCGGACCAGTCAGATGAGGCTGGTATCGATGCACAGCGGGAGCGGGTGGCCGAGTTGAAGAAGCGGCTGGAGGGCGTGGACAACCCACGAGCCCGCGATCTGTTGGCCGTGGCCGACATGCTGGTCAAGAAGAGTGTGTGGATTGTGGGTGGTGATGGTTGGGCCTATGACATCGGCTACGGCGGCCTGGATCACGTATTAGCCAGTGGCCGCAATGTAAACATTTTGGTCATGGATACAGAGGTCTACTCCAACACGGGAGGTCAAGCCTCTAAAGCCACGCCCTTGGGTGCGGTGGCCAAGTTCGCCATGGGCGGCAAGCCCTTGCCCAAGAAGGACCTGGGCATGATGGCCATGATGTACGGTAACGTGTACGTGGCCCAGGTAGCAATGGGGGCGAACGACGCCCAAACGCTAAAGGCCTTCCTGGAAGCGGAGTCTTACGACGGGCCCTCCATTATTATCGCCTACAGTCACTGCATTGAGCACGGCATCCTGATGGAGAAGGGCATGGAGCAGCAAAAACTGGCCGTGGAGTCTGGCTATTGGCCGCTCTACCGATTTGATCCTCGCCGGGCCAAGGAGGGGAAGAACCCCTTCCAGTTAGACTCCAAGGCGCCTAAGATTCCGTTGATGAAGTACATGGAAAATGAAGCCCGCTATCGGATGCTCAAGCGAAACAACCCAGAGGCCTTTGAACGCCTCATGGCCGAGGCACAACAAAAGGTCCTAGAACGCTGGCAGCGGTACGAGCGTATGGCGTACCTGTGGGAGCCCATCAAGAAAGAAGAATAAATAGGGTTTACCAACGGGGCGAGGGTATATCCTCGCCCCGTTTTTTTATGTGATGAGGTCCAAGAAACGAGGGAGAATCTCCTCGGTTTCCGGGCTCGGTTGGAACATCCGCAGCCGTTCTTGCAGTTCTTCCTCGGACATGTACTGGCCGTATACGCGCACGTACTGTTCAAACCGCCGCCGATTATCCTCTCCAGTCAATTCAGGGTGAAATTGCGTTGCCCAAATGGGTTTGCCCGGTACGCGAAACGCCTGATAGGGCACCCGATCACTGTAAGCCAGGTGGATTACCCCGGGCGGCAACACTTGAGCCCGTTCCTTATGCCCTTCCTGAGCCATAAAGGTGGTGGGAAGAATGCGAAACAACTCGTCCTCCTGGGCTGCGTCAGTGAGATAAACGCGATACGTCCCAACCTCCATGTTGGCTTCATCGCGCACAATGCGCCCACCAAGGGCCTCCACCAGCATCTGGAACCCGAAACAGGATGCAAACATGGGATGTCCCGCTTCCACTACCTGGGCCAAGACTTCCAAAACACTGTCGAAGTGAGGCAAGTTGCGCTTTGTTACATCGAAGTCGCCAGCCCCGCCGATGAGAAGGGCAGTGTACGCTTGAATCTGGGATATTGTGGGTGGCCCCTGCAGCAAATCGTGTGAGTCAATGGTATCCACGGGTATCCCCATTCGGGCAGCAAAGGACGCGCGCTCTTCCTCCTTGGCTGGATCACCAGGATATCGGGCCTGCAATAGTAACAGACGGATCGTCATGGTGATGATTATCCCCCTTTATGTGACTTGCGCGGCCCATCTTATCCACGTCTCGGAACAATGGCAAACTTCGCCACACCCCACACCTTTGCTCTCCAACTGAACGTTGCGGGCTTCGTTTGCCAAGCCCCCTGCGGGGGCTGCGCCCAACCGCCGCAGGCGGTTTCGCAAGTGGAGGCCGCAGTTTCCAACTGCCGGCCGTTCCGGGGCCCAACGCCCTCGACCGCGGCCATCGCCCGTGGGTGGAAGCCGCACGAAACGCCCGGCAACTGGACGTTGCGGGCTTCGTTTGCCAAGCCTCCCTGCGGGGGCTGCACTGAACAGCCCCTGGCGGTTTCGCAGGTGAAGGCCGCAGTTTTCAACTGCCGGCCGCCTCCGAGCCCATCGCCCACGGCCGCGTCCATCACCCGAGGCTGAAAGCCGCACAAAACGCCCGGCAACTGGACGTTGCGGGCTTCGTTTGCCAAGCCCCCTGCCGGGGGCTACACCGAACCGCGCCTGGCGGTTTCGCCCCACGAAGGCCGCAGTTTTCAACGGTCGGCCGTCCCGGGGCCCAACGTCCCCGGCCGCGGCCAGCGCCCGTGGGTGGAAGCCGCACGAAACGCCCGGCAACTAAAGTTGCGGGCTCCATTTGCAAAGCCCCCTCACGGGGGCTGCGATTAACCGCCACAGGCGGTTTCGCCTCTCGAAGGCCGCAGTTTCCAACTGCCGGCCGCGGCTCTCCTTTTAAAGGGTGTTGTGTTGCTTTTTACGCGCACATCCGCTACAATATAGGCGCACACCACACGCGTTGTGCGCCTGTTCTGTCCCCCGCCTGAGCACACCAATGGAGGTGGCGCATGTACGATAAGGAAAAGGTTCGCGAAGTCCGTGAGGCCAAGGAACGTTGGGAGGAG
>CAYOAZ010000019.1:0-4718 GCA_964402285.1 uncultured Anaerolineae bacterium
TCGGTGTCATACAAACACAATTCTTTTCGCTTTGCAGATCAGAGTTTGACAAAATGAGCAACTTGTACTAAAGTCGCTACACTAATGATGAATAATTTTGTTGCAGAGGTAAATTATTAAAACAAGAACACCAAGATTAAACGCCGAGGTTTCTCCCCGATTTCGATAGATTTTATCCTAGACTATCCCTGTAGTTCTTGTTATCACTCAACAAATATGGTTACCATAAGGAGGAGGGGTGCGACGTTTTTTCATTATAGGGATCGTTCTTTTGGGCTTTCTCGTCTACGGCCTATCTAATATTGCGGCTGATAACCTGCTAGTAAACGGGGACTTTGAAAACGGTACTGACGGATGGAGCAAATATGGGGGTATATTACAAACTGCTTCTTCACCGGTTTACGAGGGTAATTTTTCGGCCGAACACGTAAACAGTGTGGCTGGGACGAAGTTCATCTATCAAAAAGTTCAGGGAATTATTGGTGGTACTGAATATGTAGTACACGGATGGGTGTATTTTTCTGAACCCAACATTCAATCCACCTGGATTCGCTTAGCCTGGTACACCACCTCTGATTGTTCAGGAACTCAAGCAGGTGTGGTAGATAGTGCTTCATACATAATGCCGCTACCTCTATGGCGAGAGATCACTCTGACATGGTCATCTCCCCCCTCTGCGCAATGTGTCGCCATTCGTTTAATGACCAGTGTCCTGTTCCCCTCGACACACACTTATTGGGATGATATATCTCTCGAACCACTTACTACCCCCACCCCGACCCCCACGGACACGCCGACGTTCACGCCGACGCCGTCCCCGACGCCTACGGACACGCCAACTCATACGCCGACACCGTCGCCCACGCCCACGGACACGCCGACGTTCACGCCGACACCGTCCCCGACGCCCACGGACACGCCGACGTACACGCCGACGCCGTCCCCGACCCCCACGGACACGCCGACGCCCACGCCGACACCGTCCCCGACGCCCACGGACACGCCGACGTTCACGCCGACACCGTCGCCTACGCCCACTCCTACGCGGTGCTGGTCTAGTTTGGGAGGGGAGGTGTATCAGGATTTGAACGAAGATGGTGTTTATCAATACGGTAACGAACCCGGCATCCCCCATGTACGCGTGACCCTGGATGGTCCCGTACATAGAAGCACGTACACTAATGACCAAGGCTGGTGGCAGGTCGGCGGTCTTCCACAAGGGGTGTATACGATCTCTGTGTCCCCACCCGCCGGTTACCAGGTAAACAGCCCTGCCCCACTATCGTACACGGTTAAAACGCTTTGTGAACGCTATCTGTACCTCCACTTCGGTCTGGTCCTACTTCCCACCCCGACCCCAGAGCCGCTTGTTACCCCGATTGCAATGCATGGAGGCGTCCAGGGGTATGTGTGGCATGATTTAAATCGGGATGCTATACGGCAACCGGGGGAACCTGGCATTGCAGGCGTTGTTGTGAAGTTATACGGTGCTCAGGCTTTGAGTCTCCGTACCTCTCGGATGGAGACCCAAACAAATGCGGAGGGGTTTTATCGTTTTGAACACGTTTCTCCGGGGGTGTATGTGTTAGAGGTAGTCCGCCCAAGAGGGAGTTACCCCACAACAGTTGAATACGTGGAAATCCAGCCGAACGGCCAAACCACCGTTCAAAAGGACTTCGGTTTTGTCCTCCTTGGACGTTCTATATTCCATCCCTTCCTCATAGATTCGTTTCCCTAAAGGTCTTGCTGGAGCATGTCGGACGTAAAGGTGTTCTTCGTCTAGTGCAGGGAGCGATGCGCGCTCGTCCCAAAATGCGCGTGGGCCGCTTACCTTTCTTTCTGATTTGACACGTCGTCTGTTTGGCAGTATACTTTGTATCGCAAAGTATACTGTGATACAAAATACTTTTCGTTGGGGAGGGGGCCATGCGCCGATTTCGCGGGTTCTTCCATTTATTGTTCGCAGATTTCAAAATGTATGTGCGAGAACCAGCAGCCACCTTTTTCACACTTCTCTTTCCCGCACTGCTCTTGACCGTAAGTGGGTACTCTTTTGGTAAGGACATCGCGTATACCACACCTTCTGGGGTGGACATGCGCATTCTGGATCTGATGGTCCCGGCCACGCTGGCCTGGGTCATGGCCACTCAGGGCCTTATGAGTTTGTATCCCGTGCTCACTTCCATGCGGGAGATGCACATTCTCAAGTACTACCGCACTCATCCTATCCGAGCCCGGCACATCCTCCTCTCTCAATACTTCAATGGCCTGCTTCTTTTTACCGTTGCCCTGGCCCTCCTCCTGGGAGTGGACGCTGCTCTGTTTGGCGTGCGTTACGATGGGGATGCGCGCATCATTGCCCTGGCCGTTCTCGTTTCCTACACTACATTCTTCACATTAGGCTTCGCGCTCGCGGGCCTCACACCCAGTGTTCGGCTAGCCCAGGCGTTGGGCAGCCTTCTCTTCTTCCCCATGATGTTTCTGTCCGGCACCTTTGGTCCTCGCGACACTTTTCCCCCCTTCCTTAAATTTCTTTCTGACCTGAGCCCCTTGACCCACGCCACCGACTTACTCACCGACTTTTGGGTCTCTGGCCGCGTCCCGGTGCACGACCTTTTTACCATTGCCCTTCACTCTTTCAGGGGAACCCCGTTCCTGGGACGGACGTGGTTTGCTCACGTTACCGCGGCCCAGTCCCTCGCCTACCTGCTTCTTATCGCGGTTGTGGCTGCGTTTGTAGGTGTACGCGCCTTCCGCTGGGATACGGAATCCTCTTCCCGGAAATGGTATCCTGACACGAGCGTCACCCCTCCTGAAGATGCCATTGTGTGGGTTCACAATCTCCGCAAATCTTATGGGGACGTGCGCGCGGTTGATGGCATCTCCTTTCACGTGCGCCGCGCGGAGATTTTCGGTATCCTTGGGCCCAACGGCGCGGGGAAGACCACAACGCTGGAGATTGTCGAAGGACTTCGTGTTCCCGATGGAGGGAACGTACGTGTTCTGGGGCTTTTGCCCCACCGGGATGCGGACGTGCTCGTCCGGCGGGTGGGTATCCAACTCCAGGAAGCCGAACTACCCCGACGCCTAAAGGTGCGCGAACTGTTCGCCCTCTTCGCGGCCTGGTACGAACATACCTTGCCTATTGATGAGGTGATAGAGACGTTGGAACTCCAGGAACAGGCACAAACCTTCTTCGGTAAACTCTCCGGTGGTCAGAAACAGCGAGTTTTCGCCGGTCTGGCCCTCATTAATGACCCGGATCTCATTTTCCTGGACGAGATCACCACTGGCCTGGACGCCCACATTCGACGGCGCATATGGGCCTTTTTACGGGAACTGCGGCATCGGGGCAAAACAATTATTCTCACCACCCATTACCTGGAAGAAGCCCAGGCCCTATGCGACCGGGTCATCATGCTTGACCGGGGCCGCGTTGTGGCTGAAGGGGCCCCTGAAATCCTCATCCACCAACTGGGCATGGGATTCCGGCTGGAGGTGGATTTACCAGACAATACGACCGTCTCCGAGGAGATTCTCCAATCCTTACCGGGTGTGAGCCGATGGCTCTGGGAGAACAGTACCCTCACCCTTTACCTGCGCGAACCCGCGGACATTGAACACGTGTTGCGGGCTTTGCGCGTTCACCGCGTGAAGTACCGTGGGCTCAAGGCTCAACCGGCCACATTGGAAGATGTGTTTTTGGTGTTGACAGGCAGGGAAAACACGGGCATGATTGGGCCGAACAGCGGTTCACATTCCCACATTCATCAGTAACCGGAGGTTTCCTATGGACCGTCCATCCATTTCACCGGAAGAGGCTCGGGAGGCATTGAACCTCATCGAGCACACCACGCAGCACATGCGCCGTTCCCTCGCGCACGGTGGTGCCCCTTATTTCCTCCTCATCTGGGGGGTAGTGTGGGTACTGGGATTCGGAGCGACCCATTTTCTTGGGGCCAACTCCCCAACTGTGGGGCTCATCTGGATGGTATTGGACACTGTTGGCATCCTCGCGTCCTTCGCGATTGGTTGGTGGATCAGCAAGCGGATGCGCAGTCCGCGTTATGGGCCTGCTGTGGGGTTGTACTGGGCGGCCTGGGTTGTGTACGGCGCCTTGATTGTCTACTTTGCTCATCCCCAGAGTGGCAATCAATTCTCCGTGCTGGTTGCGCTTCTGGTGATGTTCGGTTATGTGACCACCGGCATCCTTTATCGGAGCACCTTTTTGGCCGGGTTAGGGGGTATTATGACTGGATTTATCCTTGTGGGTTACCTCCTTTGTCCTGCCTATTTCAACCTGTGGATGGCTGTGCTGGGCGGGGGGAGCCTTATCGCGGCCGGTCTCTACATCCTGTGGACCTGGAGGTGACGGATGGCCCGGTTTGATTCGCTCATCCATCAGCCCATCCGCTTGCGCATCATGGCCGCGCTGAACGCGTTGCCCGAGGACGCCCAACTGGACTTCTCGGCCCTGCGTAACATGTTGGATGTGACGGACGGCAACCTGGCCACACACTTGCGCAAGTTGGAGGATGCCGGTTACATCGCGGTGGAAAAGACCTTTGCGGGGCGCCGGCCGCGCACCTACATTGCCCTTACGCCCCGAGGTCGGCAGGCCTTTGCCGAACACGTTCAGGCTTTACGGGAGATCTTAGGAGAGCAAGAGCCATGATGGCCCTCCATTGTCCTTGAACCACGACACCTTCTGAACGCCT
>CAYOAZ010000020.1:0-20777 GCA_964402285.1 uncultured Anaerolineae bacterium
GCCTTGGGGAACGTAAGACGCAACTATTGTATCACAAAACCTCAAAAGGCGGAATCTCCGGAGAAGCGCGCGAGACTATTTCAATTCAGTCGACACTATCCGGTAGCGAAGGTGGAGGAGATAGGGAGGAACAAGTCCGTACAGGAAGGGCATTCAGGGGAGCCAGGCGCCGGGGTCGCTGCGAAGTCGGTGAAGGGCTCGCCGAGGGGAGCGGGCCGATGTTGGGCAGGCTGTTTGCTTGTATGGATGCCGGCCACAGCACAGGCTCAGCTCCTGGTTACGCACCACCTGCAGCACCTTGCCCATGTTCTGCATGCCTAGCGACGACCAGTGTCGACGTTTCCCCTTCATCCGATGAGCCACCACTGCGCCCACCAGGCTTTCTATATGCTCTTCCTTGGTTAAGGTTGATCGTTTCATTTTGCCAGAGGGGCAACCTTTTTCCTCAACTTCTCTTCCCAGTGTGTGTCCATTTTATGTAAACCTGCTCATTTGAAATACACTCGACCGTAGGTTGTGTCCAGGGTGTTTCTTTTGTAAATTTGACGCCCCCTTCGTTTTGGTCTATAATCCGACCATAATCCGCAGTCGGGGTGAGCCCCACACCATCCTGTCCCAAAGGAGAGAGTATGCGCCTCGAAGGAAAAGTTGCCCTAATCACTGGTGCTGCTAGTGGCATCGGTAGGGAATCGGCCCTCCTGTTTGCTCGCGAAGGGGCGAAGGTCGTCGTGGTGGATGTGGACGAGACTGCAGGGCAAGATACTGTCGCCTCCATCCGCAAAAACGGCGGCGAGGCCATCTTCGTGCGGGCGGATGTATCTAATGCTGATGATGTGAAGCATATGATTCGCATGGCCGAAGAAACGTACGGCAAACTGAACGTTCTTTTCAACAATGCCGGTATCTTTCACCCTGAAGACAACTCCGTCCTTGAAACATCGGAAGAAGTGTGGGACAAAGTTATCAATGTAAACCTCAAGGGCGTATTCCTCGGTTGCAAGTACGGTATCCCTGCTTTATTGCGTGCTGGCGGCGGCTCCATCATTAATACCGCCTCCTTTGTAGCCTTGATGGGCGCTGCTGTCTCGCAGATCGCCTATACAGCCAGCAAGGGAGGAGTCCTGGCCTTAACGCGAGAGATTGCCGTGGAATTCGCCCGCCAGGGAATCCGGGCCAATGCTTTATGTCCTGGCCCCGTGGAAACTCCCCTGTTGGCCGAGTTGCTGGCCGACCCTCAGCGACGCCAGCGGCGTCTTGTTCACATTCCCATGGGCCGCTTTGCCCGGGCTGATGAAATAGCTAAAGCGGCTTTATTCCTGGCCAGTGACGAGTCCTCCTATGTCAACGGAGCCGTCTTTACCGTGGATGGTGGCATTACCGCTGCGTACATCACACCGGAATAAAGGGGTCACATGGATACCATGCACGTCGACGTCAATCTCGCTATTTGTATCCTGAACGGATACCCCCGAGCCAGTCGAGAGAAGTTTGACCGCTCGGATGTGGGACATCCTCACGACATGTACAAGGCGTTTTTGCGCTCCTATGTACCGAACGCGCGTGTGGACGTCCTTTTCGTAGCGGATTTGGACCAGACACTTCCCTCGGGTACTCATTTGACCTCCTACGACGCGTACATATGGACCGGTTCAGACCTGACCATTTACGAGGATGACCCTCGCGTACGTCGGCAAATTGAACTGGCGCGGGCCATCTACAAGGCCGGCGTTCCCATGTACGGTAGTTGTTGGGGCATCCAGATGGCTGCAGTGGCTGCCGGCGGTGAAGTCAAACGCAACCCGCGGGGGCGGGAGTGGGGTATTGGTCGGAACATCCGGCGTACAGACGCGGGGAAACAATCCCTGCTTTTAAAGGGCAAACCTGACGTGTATAACGGCTTTGTCATGCACCTGGATGAAGTAACTCGTATCCCGCCCGGGGGAACCCTGCTGGCTTCGAATGAGCACACCCACGTCCAAGCCCTGGAAGTACACTACCTCAACGGAACATTTTGGGCCACCCAATATCATCCTGAGTATGACCTCTACGAAATGGGGCGTCTCATAGCTGCTCGCGCAGAGCCCCTTGTGAAAGAAGGGTTTTTCCCCAACGAAGCGGCCGTCCTGGACTATGCTAACAAAATGAAAGCCCTGCATCGCAACCCCCAGGACCGCACATTACGGGAAGAGTTGGGGGTTGGGGACGACATCTTAGACCCACAAATCCGCCAACAAGAACTGCGAAATTGGATAGATTACCTCGTCCTCCCATCTTTGCGACGGTAACATCATCGGACCGCACATGTGTACGGAATTGCTTAGTCGTATTCAACGGATAAATCGTTCATCCCCCATCGGTCCGGCATGAGGAAAGGGGGTGAGAGGGGAGAGCGTAACAAGACCAGCGTTTGAGTGTTGGCTTTTCCTAGCCTGGAGCGGGAAGTACCCATTGTGTGTCCATTTTACGTATATCGAGAAGGAGGAGACCCATGAAGCAGTGGCGTTTATTAATCCTCGTAGTTGGTGTGGCCGTGGTATTGGCCCTGGTCGCCGCGTGTGCGGGAGGGCAGCAAGGGGGTGAACAGCAGGTCAAAGAAGTCACCCGCATTGTGGAAGTCACCCGCATTGTAGAGAAGGCACCCGAAGAGAAAATACCCGAAGGTGCCGTAGTAATTGATTTCTGGCACGCGTTTGGTGGTGGTCGCAAACTCTTCATCCAGCGCATGGTGGATGACTTCAACTACACACATCCTGGCATCTACGTGCGCGCGGAACATAAAGGCTCTTACCGTGACACCTTGAACGCGGCCATCCTTGCCGCCCAGCAAGGTAACGCACCGCACATCGTACAGATTTTTGAAGTCGGCTCCCAATTAGCATTGGATTCGGGCATCTTCGTCCCCTTCGCGGACCTGGCTAAGCCCGAAGAGTATCAGCCTGATGACCTCATTGAGGGCGTGGCCAATTACTACAACTTCAACGGCAAGTTCTACTCCATGCCTTGGAACTCCTCCAACCCTATTCTCTACTACAACAAGGACATCTTCCGCAAGGCAGGGCTAGATCCTGAAAAACCACCGCGGACCTTTGAAGAAATGCTGCAAGTGTGCGACAAGATTGTCTCCAGTGGTGCAGCCAAGAACTGCGTCACCTGGCCGTTGCATTCCTGGTTCTTCGAACAGTGGATGGCGGTTCAAGGCGCGATGTTGGCCAACAACGGCAATGGTCGCGATGCCCGGGCCACCGAAGTCCTCCTGACCAGTGATGCGGCCAAACGCATTGTGAGTTGGTGGAAGGAAATGTACGACAAGGGATACTACGCGTACAGCGGCAAACTAGAGGACTGGGATGGTTCTGACGCCATCTTCGTATCCGGCCAGGCGGCCATGGAAATTACCTCCACTAGCGACGTAGTGAACCGACAGCGAGACGCCGTGGAGAATGGTTTTGAGTTGGGTACCGCGTATCTACCTTATCCTGGAGACCAGGAGTGGCACGGCGTGATCGTCGGTGGCGCCAGCATCTGGATCACAAAGGATCACCCGGAGAAAGAATTGCAGGCCGCGAAGGATTTTGTGGCCTGGTTCACCAACACAGAAAACGCCATTCGCTGGCACAAGGGCACAGGCTACTTCCCCATCCGCAAGTCCGCGGTGGAAGTCCTGGAGAAGGAACACTGGTTTGAGCGCAACCCCGCGTACCGGGCCGCGTTTGACCAGTTGCTGAAGACCAAGGCAGACCGGGCCACCCAGGGCGCGCTCATGGGGCCCTTCCCCGAGATCCGCACCATCATCGAGCAGGCAGTTGAAAAGGTCCTCGCGGGCAAGGCCAGCGTGGACGAAGCCTTGCAAGAAGCCAAGATGAAAGCGGACAAGGCTCTGCAGGATTACAACAAATCAGTTCAGTAAAATGCCGAGAAATCGGCCGGGTAGGTGAAGCATTGCCTTCGCCTACCCGGCCAAACCGCAACACCGTATAATGAATCCCGAGAAAGCAACCACACAGGGCTTTGGAGTTAGCGTTAGCATATTCTTAGGAGGGAATCAGCATGCCAAAGCCCATCGAATTAATTCTGACACCCCAAGAACGAAAAGAACTGGAACGAATTCGAGACCGGCATCCCAAGGCTTACGTGCGGGAACGGGCAGCAGCCCTGCTGAAGATCGCGGATGGACACAGTGGCCGGGCGGTAGCGCTGCACGGATTGCTCAGGCGGCGTCATCCCGATACCATTTATGGGTGGGTGAGACGTTACAAAGCAGAGGGAGTAAAAGGGCTGCTGGTGAAACCGGGACGAGGCCGAAAACCTGCCGTTTCCCCAGCAACGTCGGAGGAAAAGGGCAAGTGACCCCCAGGGCGCTGTGAAGATAGCCCGCGGTTTGACATTGGGGCTCTTGGATGCGAGACTGGCAGGGCGTTGCAACCCACATAAGCACGGAAACGAACCTGACAACAGAAGGTTGTCGGACGGATGGTCCTGCTTGCACTGTTCTTGTCTCTTACGTAGCCCGAAGACCTCCTGTCGCGGGTGGGGGAAGGGGCGGAGATAGTAAGAATTAAGCACCTGGAACGCGAAGGAATACCTCTTGTGGAAGTGAAAGGGGGGCACTCATGGAGCATGTCCATTGAACGCTTTAGGTAATTGACAGAAGATCCCCCTTTCGTGTATCTTGCTAATCGTACAGCACGGTATATCACCTTTGAGATAGCCGAGGACTGCCATGCACTATCAGGCCAAGTTCAAGGGACGGTTATTACCCTATCTGTTACTCGCACCAACGTTGGTTATCCTTGTGGTCTTCCTGTATTACCCCATTATTCAAACGTTCCGCCTTTCTTTGTATCGCGTGGCGTTTTTGGGGCTTCGTAAACAATTTGTGGGCTTAGAGAATTTTATCTCCTTAATGCACAGTCCTGACTACTGGCATACCGTAAAAGTTACCCTGGTGATCACAGTCATCGTCGTTATTGGCGGGCTGGCCATTTCCCTAGCCATTGCTTTGCTCGCCAATCAACCCATCCGTGGTGGGGCCATTTACCGCATTTTGCTCATATGGCCCTATGCTCTATCCCCTGCAGTGGCTGGCGTTATCTTCCTCTTTCTCTTTTCCCCCGGGTTTGGGGCGATCAATTACCTCATTTCTAAAGTCATCGGCCAGGAACTGAACTGGTTAGGGGACCCCAAGCTGGCTGTAATTTTGATCATCATCACCAGCATTTGGAAGAACCTGGGGTACAACATCGTGTTCTACCTGGCCGGTTTACAGAACCTGAACACCGAAGTACTAGAAGCCGCGGAAATTGACGGCGCTGGTCCCTGGCGGCGTTTCTGGTCGGTAACCTTTGCCTTACTTTCACCCATCACCTTCTTCCTGTTAATCACCAACATAACGTACTCCTTCTTCGACATTTTTGGCATGATAGACATTGTGACCAAAGGTGGTCCCATGGATGCCACCAACGTGATGATTTACAACCTTTACCGGGATGCGTTTGAGTATTATAAAAGCGGTCTGGCTGCAGCCCAGTCAGTTATCCTATTTGCCCTTGTGGTGATACTGACCGTTATTCAATTCCGCACATCCGGCCGCTATGTCCATTACGGAGGGTAAGGATGTCGAAATTCCATATATCCCGTAAAGTCCGCCGGGAGATTCTCACGCACATAGCGTTAATTATCGTAAGTTTCCTGGTGATGACACCCGTCTTGTTCGCGCTGGCAAAATCCACGCAAACCCGGGCCCAAGTATTTCACTACCCGCCCATTTTCGGACCGGGTACGGCCATCAAGGACAACTATTACACAGCGTGGCACGCGTTTAACTTGGGGATGTACATGAAAAACAGCTTTATCGTTGCCATCGCCGTCACCGTGGGAAAGACCGTTCTCTCCCTATTAGCGGGACTCGCGTTGGTGTATTTTGAGTTCCCCTTGCAGGAAGGCGTGTTTTATTTCATCCTCTTCACCCTGATGATGCCCACGGAAATCTTAATTGTGGCGTTGTTCAATTTAGTATCTGATTTGGGATGGAGCAACAGTTACTTGGCCCTGATTGTGCCCTTTATGGCCAGTGCGACCGGCGTGTTCCTCTTCCGCCAACATTTTGCCAGCATCCCATCCGACTTGGCGGATGCGGCTCGAGTGGATGGGGCGGGCCCCCTGCGGTTTTTATGGAGTATCCTGATCCCCATCTCATGGAATGCCATTGGCGCGTTGGCGCTTATCCAATTCATTTACGTGTGGAATCAGTACCTGTGGCCGTTGGTCATCATCCGCGAAAATGCCAAACAGGTTGTCCAGGTGGGGCTACGTGGTATGACCGCGGTGCAGGATGTGACGAATTGGGGAGTAGTGATGGCCGGGGCCGTGTTGGCCATGTTGCCACCGCTTATCGTGTTCGTCCTGCTTCATCAGCAGTTTATGCGGGGGTTCGCCCTTGGGCAGGAGAAATAGCGCATGGAACACAAAGTACTCAACATTGCCCACCGTGGTGCGCGTAGTCTGGCGCCGGAAAACACATTAGCAGCGGCCCGCAAGGCTCTGGAAGTCGGCGCGGACATGTGGGAGGTAGATGTTGCCGTTACCGCGGATGGTCATCTAGTAGTTATGCACGACGATTCCCTTGCGCGCACAACCAACGTGGCAAGGATTTACCCGGACCGTTCCCCGTGGATCTTCTCCACCTTCACAGAGGCTGAACTCCATGCCCTGGATGCGGGATCGTGGTTTGTGGAACAGGACCCGTACCGCGAGATCGCGTCAGGTCACGTGTCACCGGAGGAGCAGCAGCGCTATCGAGGGGAACATATCCCCTCCGTGCGTGAAGTTCTGGAATTCACCCGCGACCATCACTGGCGCATCAATGTGGAATTGAAGATGCAACCTCCACCTCAGGATACCTTTCCCATTGTTGAGCCGGTGGTACGTTTAATTGAGGCCACTCACACGGAGTCGTATGTGGTTCTCTCCTCTTTCCGGCACGATTGGCTGCGGGAAGCAAAGCGTCTCAACCCGCGTATTGAGGTAGCCGCTCTAATAGGGTATGGACCCGCGTTGGAGGTGGATTGGGATACCTTAGAATTTGAAACGTACAACCTGCGTGTCACCATTACCACTCCCGAGCGTGTTCGGCGGCTGCGCGAGGCTGGGCGCAAGGTCAATGTATGGGTGGTAAACGATAAAGATGCTATGCGACACTTTATCGAAATGGGCGTGACCGGAATTTTCACCGATTACCCCCAACGCCTGGCTGAAGTCCTTAAGGAGATGGATCCTTAATGGATTGAAGAATCTTCGAAATCTCCACCATCTGACGTAACTCGGTAAAGAATAGGGTGACCTTCCTGCCGACCTGACCGGTAGGAAGGTCACTTTTTTTGACCTCTCGTCCGGTTTTCCCTGGCCGGCCTCATTTTCTAATTTGACGAAATGGATTAAGTTGCTTATTATCTAAGTCAACTTAACTAATAAGCGAGCAACCAAATTGGCCTAAGTGGAGACTTGGACGGAGATTCTTCGAGGAGGGGGCAAAGCGATGGCTCGGAAACGCAATCCTGTGTTGGCCATCTTGTTCTTGGGAGTTCTCATGGCCGCATTGGATATCGCCATTATTGGCCCGGCCTTGCCCGCGATTCGCGATGATTTCCACACAACGGACCGGGCTGTTGTGTGGGTATTCACTACGTACTTGCTCTTTAACCTTATTGGCACCCCATTGATGGCGAAATTGTCGGACCGTTTGGGGCGTCGGGATGTGTACGTGGTGGATGTGCTTCTCTTCGCGGTGGGTTCTGTAGTGGTGGCTTTGGCGCCGTCCTTGATGTGGGTCATTGTTGGTCGGGGGATCCAGGGATTTGGGGCAGGTGGCATCTTCCCTGTGGCCTCTGCCGTGATTGGGGATACGTTTCCGCCTGAACGACGGGGCCGCGCGTTGGGGATTATTGGGTCCGTGTTTGGCGTTGCATTTTTGATTGGGCCCATTTTGGCCGGCGTCATTCTCAAGTTCTTCTCCTGGCACATGCTTTTCTGGGGACCGCTGCCCTTCGCGTTGGTGCTTATCCCCCTGGCCTGGAAGTGGCTTCCTGCGCAAGGCAACCCGGCGCCAGGAAAACCGGATTGGGCAGGCATGGTGTTGCTGGCTGTATCCTTGAGCAGTTTGGCGTATGCCCTGAATCAATTGGATGCAGCGGATTTGGCTCAGAGCGCAGTTTCCCCGCGAGTGGTGGGATTTCTCCTGCTGGGACTTGGCTTGGTGCCAGTTCTGGCGTGGGTGGAGCGCCGGGCTGAAGATCCGATAATTCACCCCCAGTTATTCGGAACACGCCAATTGGTGTTGGCAAACGCGCTTGCCTTTGGTGCAGGTGTGGTGGAAGGGAGTATGGTTTTTATTCCTGCTTTGTTGGTTGCCGCGTTTGCTGTGAGTAAGTCCGCGGCCAGTTTCATGCTTCTGCCTGTGGTAGCCACCCTCTCTGTTGGCGCGCCCTTGTTTGGGCGAATGTTAGACCGTGTGGGATCTAAAGTGGTTATCCTCTTAGGCACTGCTATGGCGACGATGGGAATGGGCTTACTGGGGTTCGTGCCTTTAACCATGGGGAGTTTTTACATCGCGGCAGTGCTCATAGGCTTTGGCCTTTCCGCACTTTTAGGCGCGCCCTTACGCTACATCATGCTCAGCGAGGCTCCTCCGCAAGAGCGGGCTTCTGCACAGGCCCTGATTTCTGTGATGACTAAGGTCGGCCAAATGATTATTGGGGCCATTATCGGCGCGGTGGCCGCCAGTCTGGGCGGGGGCGTTACCGGCTACAGGGCCTCGTTCCGGGTGTTAGCGGGCATGGCTTTGCTTCTCGTCATCTTATCCACCATGCTCAAACACCGGGAAGCGGAACGGGCTACCTGGCAGGAGGCGCGCGGAGGTGCCTCGTGAATTTATTGGACGTACGTTCAACAGTGGATTAGAAATGCACGTGCGAGGAAGGTGCAATGAAAACCCTTAAGACTCAAGATGCGTTTGTCACTCGTTTTCAGCAAATTATGGGGCGGATTTTTCAGGCCTCCATGCGCAATTTTTGGCGCCATTTGAAGGCCCAGGGGGTGACCCTTCCGCAAATGTTCGCGTTACGTTACATCTATTATAAGGGACCGTGCCACATCGCGGACATTGCCCAGGAATTGGGGGTTACCGGTGCTTCGGTAAGCCAGATGCTCAATCGCTTGGTGGATCAAGGATACATTGTGCGGGAAGAGGCACCCCATGATCGACGGCATAAACTTCTGACCCTTACGGATAAAGGACGGGCCATATTGGAGGAAAGCGCGGCTGCTCAATCCCGGTGGTTAACCAATGTCGCAGCGAAATTGACAGAGGAGGAAAAGAAAAGAATTCTCGACGCATTGGAATTGATAGAGGCAAAAATGGAAGAAGATGTGTAATGCGCGCTTTGTAGACGTATTTTACGCATGACATCTTAAGCATTTATCCCCCATAAGGAGGTTACTTGCCTATGTTGCGCATAATGAAGTACATGAAACCTTTTCTGGTTATGCTGATATTGGCTATTGTGCTGCTGTTTGTGCAGGCGGATGCGGATCTGACCCTACCCGATTATATGTCCCGCATTGTCAATGTGGGCATCCAGCAGGGGGGTGTAGAACACGCAGTGCCGGAGGCGTTGCGTCAATCCACCATGCAACACATGTTACTCTTCCTCACTCCGGAGGAGCAAGAGCGCGTGCTGGCACATTACACACTAGTGGATGCGTCCTCACCCGAGTATGAAGTGTACGTAGAACGCTATCCCGCGTTGGCCGAAACGCCCATCTACGTGCTCCAGAGTGTGGATGAGGAAGTCATCCGCCAGATGGAGCCCATAATGAGCAAGGGATTGTTAGTTGTTTTTGGCCTGGAGATGGCCCAGTCTAACCCGGAGATGGCAGCCAAACTTATGCCCCAGGCCAAGTTCGACTTGAGCAAGTTGCCACCAGGGACGGACCTTTTCACCCTGATGCAGCGCATGCCCTTTGACAAACGCCAGGAAATTGTCCAGGGCCTCACTGCTCGTTTTTCTGCCATCGGCGGAGAAAAAGCCATGGTTCAGGCGGCCGCGCGTGCGGTCAAAAGTGAATACGAGGCCCTGGGTATGGACACTGCATCTATCCAGAACCGTTACATCCTGCGCACGGGAGGATTGATGCTCCTCATCGCTTTAGTTTCTGCAGTGGCCACTATTTCCGTGGGCTTTTTGGCTGCCAAAATTGCCGCGGGTTTAGCTCGGGACCTCCGGCGTTACCTGTTTGAGCGGGTTATGGGGTTTTCGGCCGCGGAATTGGACCGATTCTCCACGGCTTCTCTTATTACTCGGGCCACCAATGACATTACCCAGGTTCAGACGGCGTTGGCCATCATTGTGCGGATCGCGTTCTACGCTCCCATCATCGGCATTGGCGCGATTATTCACGCTCTTCAGAAAAGTCCATCCATGTGGTGGACTATTGCTTTGGCCTTAGTGGTTCTCTTGGGCATGATTACCGTGGTTTTCTCCATTGCCGTGCCCAAATTCAAAATTATTCAGCGATTGGTGGATCGCCTTAACTTGATCTTGCGGGAGAACCTGACAGGCATGATGGTGGTGCGCGCGTTTAACCGTCAAGATTATGAGCGAGAACGTTTTGACCGCACCAATGTGGAACTGACCCGTATTAATCTCTTTGTTAACAGGGTCTTTGTGATTGTTATGCCGGTGATGATGTTAGTCCTCAACGGTGTCATGGTCCTCATCCTCTGGGTGGGAGCACACGAGGTTGCGCAGGCTACCATTCGTGTGGGGGACATGATCGCGTTTATGCAGTACGCGATGCAGGTGGTCTTCAGTTTTCTGATGCTTTCCATGCTTCTTATCCTGGTTCCCCGGGCTGATGTTTCCGCTAACCGCGTGGCCGATGTGCTGGAGACCAAGATAACGGTTCAGGATCCTCCGGTTCCTCGCTCTTTCCCGCAACCGTTTCGTCCTTCTATCCGCTTTGACCATGTGTACTTTCGCTACCCGGACGCGAAGGACGACCTGCTCCACGACATTCACGTACACATCGAAGCCGGACAAACTGTGGGCATTATGGGCACAACGGGTTCAGGGAAGTCAACGTTGGTGAACCTGATCCCTCGGTTTTACGATGTGACACAAGGGGCGATTTACGTGGATGGCGTGGATATTCGTGAGGCTCCCCTGAAGGAGTTGCGCGATAAAATCGGTTATGTGCCCCAGAGGGCGGTCCTCTTCGCGGGGACCATCGAGAGCAACTTGCGTTTTGCCAAGCCTGACGCGACCGAGGAGGAAATGCGCCGGGCCTTGGAGATTGCGCAAGCAGACTTTGTTTTGGAGCATCCTCGTGGTTTGCAGGCCGAGGTCGCCCAGGGAGGGATAAACTTTTCCGGTGGACAGCGCCAGCGTTTGACGATTGCCCGTGCTTTAGTCAAAGATGCGCCTATTTACATTTTTGATGAGTGCTTTTCCGCGCTGGACTATAAGACAGACGCGCGGTTGCGCCGAGCATTACGTGAGCACCTATCCGGCCGCACCATTATCATCGTCTCTCAGCGCGTGGCGACCATCAAGGACTCAGATGTCATTCTGGTCCTGGATGAGGGCCGGCTTATTTGTCAAGGTACCCACGAGGAATTGCTACAAACATGTGAGGTGTATCGCGAAATCGCGGAATCCCAGTTGAAACTGGAGGCAGGATTATGACAGTAAAAGGAACGGGAACAGTGGGGCGCGGAGTCCCCAGAGGCCGGGGCGGCATGATGAATCCCCATATGGCCGGCATGGGCCCAGTGGAGAAGGCTAGCGACTTCAAGGGGACCCTGCGTAAACTGGTCGCGTATTTGCGGCCCTACACGTGGAAAATTCTTGCGGTCATGGCGATGGCCGCGGGTTCTACGGTCTTCACCATTGTAGGCCCTAAAATTTTGGGCAATGCGACAACTACCTTGTTCGATGGACTCATTGCTCAACTGACGGGCACTGGGAGTGTGGACTTCACCGCCATTGCGCGGCTCCTTCTCACCGCGTTAAGCCTTTACGTCCTCTCCTCGGTTCTGGGGTATATCCAGGGATGGCTAATGACCGACGTGGCCATGCAGGTCACGTATCACTTGCGCAAGGATTTGATGGACAAAGTTCACCGGATGCCTTTCCGTTATTTTGATGGAACGCCTTACGGGGAGGTGCTTTCCCGTTTGACAAATGATGTGGATACGGTGAACCGGACGCTTAACCAGAGCCTGACGCAAATCATTACCTCTTTTGTTTCGGTGGTGGGCATCCTGATCATGATGCTAACCATCAGTTGGCAGATGACGCTTATCGCGTTGGTCGTTGTGCCACTCTCTTTTGCTGCCATGGTTGGGGTGATTAAGGCTTCTCAGCGCTACTTCACGGAACAACAGGAGTATTTGGGGCATGTGAACGGACACGTGGAGGAGATGTTTGGTGGGCACTTAATTGTGAAGGCATTCAACGGGGAAAAGCGGAGCATTGAGACGTTTGACACGTACAATAATACGCTGTACCACTCCGCGTGGAAGGCCCAGTTCTTCTCCGGGATTATGCGGCCTATGATGCGGCTTATCGGCAATTTGGGCTATGTGGCCGTGGTCATCTTAGGGGGATGGCTCGCGGTGCGAAATTTGATCACAGTGGGTGATATTCAGGCGTTTATTCAGTACATGCGCTCCTTCACTCAACCCATCACTCAATTGGCCAACATTTCCAACATTCTGCAGCAGACAGTCGCGGCCGCGGAGCGGGTGTTTGATTTTCTGGAGGAGGAGGAGGAAACACCCGATCCAGAACAGCCGGTCCGTGTGGACCAGGTGGAAGGACGCGTGGAATTTCAGAATGTGTACTTTGGCTATCTGCCCGGACGGCCGGTGATTAAGGGGTTCTCGGCTTCGGTGCAACCGGGCCAGAAGGTGGCCATTGTCGGTCCTACAGGCGCTGGGAAGACCACGTTGGTGAAGTTGCTGATGCGCTTCTACGATGTGGATGAGGGTTCGATTCGCGTAGAAGGCCATGATGTGCGGGAGTACGCGCGCGCGGACTTGCGCCGTTTGTTCGGCATGGTGCTCCAGGACACATGGCTTTTCAACGGTACGATTATGGAAAACATTCGCTATGGTCGATTGGAAGCGACGGATGAGGAGGTGATTGCGGCGGCAAAGGCTGCCCACGCGGATCACTTTATTCGTGCGTTGCCGGGAGGGTATGATTTCGTGATCAACGAAGAGGTAACGAACATCTCCCAGGGGCAGAAACAGTTGATCACCATTGCTCGTGCCATTCTCGCGAATCCTTCCATGCTTATTCTGGACGAAGCCACGAGCAATGTGGATACTCACACAGAGTTACTCATTCAGGCTGCCATGGACAGACTTATGCATGGTCGTACGAGTTTTGTCATTGCCCACCGACTTTCCACCATCCGCAATGCGGATTTGATTCTCGTGGTGCGGGATGGGAACATTGTAGAGCAGGGTACTCACGAGGAGTTGCTATCCCGTGGCGGGTTCTATGCGGAGTTGTACAACAGCCAATTCGAGGCCTTGTCCATTGTTGAACCTGCCCCTTCCACCTGAACGGTGTTCAATTTGACATGGGAGGCAGAGGTGGATATAATGCCTCCCGGTTGTGGGGCGCTAGCTCAACTGGTAGAGCAGCGGACTCTTAATCCGCGGGTTGGGGGTTCGAGTCCTCCGCGCCTCACCAGAAAGACCATATTTCGGCGGGCGGGCACTCAGGCCCGCCCGTTTGTTTTTGTGGGGCGGTGCGATTTTTAGAGGAGGGCCTTCGTTTGTTTTATACCTTTCGCATTGAGTCGAGGATGTGCTTTCCCACGCTGTTCAGGGATCCCGCCTCTGTACAAAACTCGGGCATGAAGGTAAGTTTGATAACCCGGTTTTTCACGGGCACATATACGTCAACGCACACGCTCTGCTGTCCCCAGACTGCTACCCCTTTAAATTCTCCTGCATAAACGAGTTCTCCTACCGCGTCCTTTTCGCCGTTCCTGCGCGCCTGTTTTACCGCTACGTCAAACAACCTCTCCAAGTCCGCGGGCGCCTCCTGAAGGCCCACTACCAGCCAGGGCGCACGTGGGTCCGGCCCGATAAAGTAGCTTCCAGGCATGCGTATCATTTTCCAGCCTATGGGTATGTCGAACATAATGCCCAAATCGTCTAACGCGATGCTATCCCACGCGCTTGCAGTCATAGGGATAGAACTACGGGTAGGGGGTGTTGTTTGGGACGTCTCAAAAGGGGGGACTGGCTTTCCCGCAGCCTCCACAACCCTTACTTCAGCCGGAATAACGCTCTTCTTTGTTCCCTGCCGGCCGGTGGCCCGGACCACATAACCAGGGCGGATGTCCCGCAGAGCAATGGGGTGACCGTCCGGTCCTAGCACGCGCGTGCGGTCGGTGAGGGCTACATCCACCGGGCCTTTCTCCGTCTCCAGCAGGATGACCTTCGCGCTCAACATTACGTCCACGACCTTGCCTTCCACAACCACCATGCCGGGGAGAGTGGTAGGTGTGAAGGACGGGGAGTGGTCGGTGGGATGGGCTAAAGTGTCTGTTGCCACGATCGGGTTAGATGGGGCCGAGGACGTGGCGGGCACGCATCCGGCCAGGAGGAGAAGAGCCATAAGGAGCAGGTTGGAAACGAAGGATGCAGGGAATACTCGTGTTCGATGCATGGTTGTTCTCCTCCCCATCTTATTACACCATTCCAGGGCAAAGCGTGGGCACGTTTCCCTCTCGTGCACCATGGGGTATCTCCCGCTTTTTGAACTTAGGTGTAGGAAAATCGTGACGCCTTTTATCGTCACACGGAGTCGCGAACACGCGACCTGTGTGATACATGTTCGCGGCCACATAGACCGGCCACCAGGTCATGTCAAAGAACACTCCAAGCACAGGGAATACCTCCGGCTCCACGTATTCCCCCCGGGACCGCAAGAGATCGGCGCACGCGTGCTGGGCTTGTTTCCACTGCCAGTGAAACAATAACCCGAGCAGCAAGTACAGGATGAGCAGGATGAGCGCAACGCGTCCAACTCTAGTCATCTCTCCCCCTACACTACCGGCGAAAGATCACCTGTTATTGAGCTTTGCTGGCTTTAGTTTCCCACAGTAGACGCTCTGGGCGCATTCTTAGGTTCCACTTCCCCGGCACCTGCCAGCGCACGCCGGCTAACGTGATGTCCAAGCGGGTAGGGAGCGCGTCGGGGGAGATACCCGCTAGCGGCACGCTCAGCAGCACCCGCATGGGCTCATCCTGACACACGTTGGGGGTGGTGGCGCAGTTCTCCTTGTCCCAGACCAACGTGGTGGCTCTGTCCTGGCCCAGGGGCAACACACGGTCATCGGCACGCACCTCGAGGAGAGGCATGTGCAGGAACCTCCCTTCCAACATCTCACGGGAAAGGGGCTCTGAGAGGAGCCATACTTCCATCGGTGTTGCCTCGCGCACCCAGCCCTCTGTGAAATGGATGGTGAACGGTCCGGCCGGGACACGTACGTCCACATCCAGACGTGCGGCCGCGCTCCCCTTCACTTCTGTGTCAAAGACCAGGCGTTCGGGCAGGGGCACTGTGAGGGTTATCGGCTCCTGGTGGAGGAGGGTGACCGAGTCCACCTTCAGTGTGACTGCTTTTGTCGCAGGTGAAAGGGGACCAAAGATAATTCGTTTCGGAAACACTCTGTCACAGGCAGAAAGTGGAGACGCGGGTTGAGGCTGTACTCCCTGCCTTAGAGTTCCTGGCCGACACCACAGGACCTGTTGCTGTGGTTCCCATTCTTGTCCGGTCCGCTCATCAACCAAGCGAACAGAAATTCCATCAAAGGTGGTGCCCTTGGGTGTTTTTGCCTTCAGGTCGAACACTGTCACCCGATCCGTGAGGGTAAGCGTATCCACCCACAGGGTAATCCCCTGATCTGATATGTGCGCCCTTGGGTGCAGGACGACCGGCCGCACTGAGGGGGGCAATGCGGGACGTGGGATGTCCCACTCGAAGTGCCAGGGGCCTTCTATCGTAATATGTGCACTTACCACACGCACATGTAAATGATCCCGAGGCAACATGGCCGTTGGAATGTCAATCGCTATGTGACGCAAGGGGGCAGATCCGTTCACCAGAACACTTCCACCCCCTCCCACGGTGTACAGGTCCAGCCCCCTTAGACGTTTTCCATCCACTTCGGGCGCATCCACAGTGAAAACGAAGGTGTACTTATCCTTAAGTTTATTGTGGAGGGCTGTAACCTGTGTGATGTGAACCGGTATGCCGTCCACATTAAACCGCACATCCAACGGCCACGACTCTCCAGGCTTCAGGTTCTTTTTAAAATCCAGCGCAAATACTTTGTTAATTACGGCCGTTCCTTCAATAGCCGGGATGACGAACGTCAACCGTCGCGCGAGGCCTGAAAGAGGGGCAAACTCTTCCTCCCAGGTGGCTGTATGGTTAGAAACAGTAGAGGGGGTAGGCACAGGAATGAAACCGGGCGGAAGACCTTTCTGATAATTATACACGAGCGCAGCCCCAGAAGAGGGTGAATGCATGTATACATGTCCCACGTCATCGTAAAGATATGGAAAAGGCCACGGGGAGATCGTCAGAGCGTGATAGTGTGGGGGATATGTGACCTTTAGTTGCACGGCGGTTTGTTCACTTGTGTGTACGACATGTGCCACACGTACGGTAATGTGATGCAGGGTTTCCACAGCGTCAACGGGCTCGTAAGGTTGAATGACGACCCCGGCCATCAAGTCGCTGTTGGCCGGATAGATGAGGAAGGATATTTTCCATTCTTCGGTTGGTGGTAAATGAAGGGCTTGGGCCAGGGCTGTTAAGTCTAAATCAGCCTGATAGATATTGGCCGGGAGGGGAGGAAAGGTGAGGGAAAGAGCAATGTCGCCATTTTCCACTTTTAAGGTACCCTGGCGTGGGTGCAACTCCAGACCATGGGAGGTCCGAAGAGTCACTGACGAATAAGGAAGGACCAATGAAGTGAGGGAACGGCCTTCCACAGGCGAACCTTGCAAGGTAACGACCACACGAGTTTCCTCGCGCGTGGCCACCACCTGCTCTACGTGAATGGTCACATCTCCTATCTGCTGGGTAACCTCCACGGGTAGGATGCGCGCACCCTCTATGTCCACAAAACCGACGTGAGGTGCGTAGCCGATAAGACGTAGAAATTGGGCCCACGCCTCGCGCGGCCCGCCCAGCCAGGCCACGCCGATGAGAAAAGCGAGCAACGCAACCGCCGCGGCCCAGGTCCAGCGCCGACGGAGCACGCGCAAGAGGGGAAAACGCCCCCCACGCCTTCTGCGCGCTTCTAAGTCCCGCTCCAGGCGGGCCAGGAAACGGGGATCGGGTGTAGAACGTTCGTACATCTCCTGCAACCGTCGCTCCACGCGGGCAAGGTTTTCCGTCTCGGGCCAGGGCTCATGCACCCTCATAAGACGCCTCCCACATGCGTGCCAGCCGTCGAATAAGGCGGTGGACAGCCATCTTCACCGCGGCCTCGCTACGACCCAGGACTTCGGCCATCTCACGGTACGTGAGTCCGGCAGCAAAGCGCAAGCGCAACAGTTCTTGTTCATTGTCGGAAAGTTCAGTCACCAATTGGGCCAGGTGGGTCAGTTCTTCCTCTCTTTCCACGCCATCCCATGGTGTGTGCGGGTCCGAGAGGGGAGGCACCGTGTCCAAGGATATGGAACGCCGATGCCGACGATAGTAGTCAGCCACCCGCCGCCGGGCAATGGTGAAGAGCCACGCGGCCACCTTGCCCTGTTCCCGGTAGGATGGCCACTTCTCCAGGGCCTCAAAGAACACCTGCGCGGTCAGGTCCTCCGCGTCCTCCCTGTTCCCCACACGCGCGTGAATGTACCGGTACACCCGGGTCACATGCTCCCGATACACCTGCGCGAAATCCGCGCCTTGCGAAGGACTCGACGTATGTCCCACCGGGCCTCCTGATGCAGGTTACTCTCTTTGTGCCCTCAGTTCCTGGTTCCATTGATTATATCGAGAGCGTGAAGGAAAGGTAACAGGGCGTCAGGAGGAACGTTAGGCCAGATAGCACAAAACGATAGCGTCCACTTCTGGAAGCGGAGGTGCCCCCCTCTCCGGGAGGGCGCACCTGCATCACCCATTGACGAGAGGGATGATAGCGGGGTTCGGCCAAACGGCTCGTTGAGCACAAACCTGTATGAAAGTACAGATCAAAACTGTACGGAAGGCCAGGTAAAAACTGTACGAAAGGACATGGTCTTTCACAGCCTTCTTTGTTATTAATGAGGGAGAAAAGCCACAATCTTTTACCACCGTCTTGTGTGTTCATGCACACGTACGATTGACTTGAGGTGCGTGAGTGCTTCTGCCTTAACCTGGTAGAAATCAATGGGGGATATATCGCGTGTCCCAAGAAGCCTATCGCGTCGAGAATCTGGTCAAAATCTATCCCAAGAACAACGTACGGGCCAACGACAGCATTTCGCTGCACATCCGTTGGGGGGAAATTCTGGGCCTCCTGGGACCAAACGGCGCCGGCAAGACCACCCTGGTCAAACAACTGGTCGGTCTGCTCAAGCCCACCGAAGGCCGCATATGGCTTGACGGACACGACGTGGTGAAGAATCCCGACATTGTTCCTCACTATGTGGCCTACCAGGGCCAGAAGATGCCCCTGTTGGTCGATATTACACCCTGGGAGGCCATTTACTACACAGGCCGGTTGCGTGGGCTCCCCCCGCGCGCGGCCCGAGCACAGACCAACGAGATCATCGAGCGTTTGGAGATGCACAACTTCGCGCGGCGACCTATAGCCAAACTCTCGGGCGGCCAGCAGCGGCTCGCGCAAATCGCCATGACCCTTGTTGGCCATCGTCCCATCCTCATCCTCGACGAACCCACGGCCGGGCTTGATCCCGAGCATCGCCGCCTGGTGTGGGACCTGTTGCTGGAATTCCAGCAGCAAAAGGGATCGACCATCGTCCTTGTCACCCACAACGTGCTCGAAGCGGAACAAGTGGTCGAGCGGGTGGGCATCATCGACCACGGCAAGCTCCTCGCCCTGGACGATGTGGGAATCCTGAAACAACAGGTGGACCGGCGCATCCGTCTGGAGATCACCGCGAAGCCGGGACACGAGAACGCCTTAGCAACGGCCCTGAGCAGGTATGAGAACGTCACCCGCCTGAACGGTCTGCGCTTCCGTATCTACTTACACCGCTCCGACGTGTCGAATGTCCTGAACCATATTCTGTCCGACCAAATGACAGCGTGGATCAACGATTACCGGGTGATCCCTCCTACCTTAGAGGACGTCTATTTCCACTTTGGTGGCAAGGAGGTGAGCGTTGAATCCTGAACGTTTTCACTCCCCGGGTGACCGCTTCAAGAGGTCTCTCAGGGATTTTTTCCTGCTCACGTGGTGGCAAATACTGAACGCGCGCGCCACAGCCCTTTGGGGGCTACTTTTGTTCAGCGTTTTTCCTTTGGGGCTCCTGATGTTCCTCTTTTTTCTGGCTCGCGACATGCCCGAGCGTACCCGTCAATACATTCTCATCGGCAACCTGGTTTACGCCTTTGCCATGAACGGGATGTTGGCCGTCGGACAGGAGGTGGGGTGGCAGAAGGAGAACGCGGGGTTCGACTTCTTCGCCACCTTGCCTATCTCGAAGCACGCTCTCCTTCTCTCCTTTCTTACCCGTGCCGTCTTGGCTACCTTTATTCCCGGGATTCTCATTATGTTGCTCGCCCGCCTGCTCTTCCACATTTCCCTGCCATTTTCCCCGTTGCTTCTTCCTCTTCTCGTGCTTACCGCCTACTCCATGGTCGGTGTAGGAGCACTCATTGGCCTCTACGCGCCGGACACTCGCGCCGCCGTTTATGCCACCCAGTTTATCGCTCTGCTCGTCGCCTATTTTTCCCCTCTCATGGTCCCTAAGGAGCACCTCCCGCCCCTTTTACAATGGACCTCTATGATTTTGCCGACCACTTATGCGGCTGAAGCCTGGCGACTGTTGAATCATGTGGAACTCGGAAAGGATCCATCTCGCTTGATGCTGGATTTTGGGGTCCTGGGCGGGTTTGTGCTTATCTCCTTCGCGCTCATCGAATACAAGTTTGACTGGAGAACGTGAGGCTTAGATTTGACCAGTGGCTCAATCCGTGCTGCCGTATCTGCTACACTCAACCGGTTGTATTCGGCCTTGATGCGGGCGGCCAATTCGGGGGTTTCCACATCCCACGGCTTGCCGGCACGCGCTAGCGCGGCCTGTGCCTCGGGAGATTGAGTTACTACAGAGAATCCCATACTTGTGCGACGTTGCTTCAATAGTTTGAAGGATTCTCCAAGACGATTGCGGTTGACGAGGGGCTTAGCGGTGCGGCGTGGCCGTCCACAAACACGGTTGGCGCAAAGCCCAAGCCCGATTTTCGCGCCCGCTGCCGCGCGGCAAAGTCGCGTCCGCTGGACGCGGGGTTAGGTTGGCAACCAATGTTTCTTGACGAACGGCCATCCGGCCAACAACAAAACTCCAACCAGGAATGTAATCCCTTCAGGCACGTTTTGCGGAGATGTTACAAGATGAATAGGGAAATCCATCAGCCCGTGCCAGCCAACGACGATGAACAAATTACCTGTCCGTAGCCACATCCACGCCAAAACAACGCCTGAAAGCCACAGAATCCCCAGTCCTACCGGCATTGGGA
>CAYOAZ010000021.1:0-3711 GCA_964402285.1 uncultured Anaerolineae bacterium
GGCCCTGCGTCTGTGTGGGGTATTCGCAGTGCGATTAAGCACTTCCGCGCGGAGTTGGAGGCGTACATCGAGGAGACCAATCCCAGCGGTGAACCTCCAGCCATTCCCGTGCGGCCCATCTATCGGCCAAATGTAGGGGAACCTACAAAGAAGGTGTGAGGAAGCGGAACACGGAAATGGCTAAAAGGCCAAAGACGTTGGAAGAGATACAACAGGAATTACGTTCATTAATGCCGCTTTTGCGGGAGCGTTACCGCGTTCAGCAATTGGAAGTATTTGGTTCATATGTGCGAGGGGAGGCGGGAAACGGCAGTGATTTGGATTTGTTGGTAACTTTCAGTGAACCGCCCACGTTGTTCGAGTTCGTCGAGTTAGAGAATTTTCTGAGCGATGTTTTGGGAATACGTGTTGATCTGGTAATGAAAACGTCTCTAAAGCCGCATATTGGAGAAGTGATTCTTAGTGAGGCACAACCTGTATGAGCAGACAGCGTATTTTTCTGGACTATCTACAGGATATGTACGATAACGCACAAAAGGCAATGAAGTTTGTAAGCGGGCTGACATTCGAACAATTTGAGGCGAATGAGCAAGTTCAGTATGCAGTTGTGCGTGCTTTAGAGATTATAGGGGAGGCATCAAAAAAGGTTCCAGAGGAAATACGTCAGCAGTACCCAGAAATTCCGTGGCGCTCTATTAGCGGAATGCGCGATAAGTTGATACATGATTATTTCGGTGTGGATACGCACGTGGTGTGGCGAACTGTCCAAGAAGAGTTGCCAAATTTGGCACGTGAATTAGAGAGAGTTTTGGAGGATATGACCCAATAATTCGTTAGGCTGCTTGTGTTGTAGCGGCACGTCGGCCAGATTTGGCCGAGGTACTGCGTGAGATAGACGACATCATCTATAAAGAGTGAGTTTACTATGGGCGAACGTGTTACCATCACCATCGATGGCAAGGAATATCAGGTCCCTGCGGGCATTACTCTGACCCGCGCGGCGGAAATGGTGGGGATTCACATTCCCACTTTCTGCGATCATCCCCGCCTGGAGCCCATTGGCGCGTGTCGCCAATGCCTGGTGGAAATTGAAACCCCGCGCGGCAATCGGCTGGTGACCGCGTGCACCACGCCTGTCACGGACGGGCTTGTGGTTCACTACAACAGTGAGCGCGCTCGCGCGGCCCGCGAGGCCACCCTGGAATTCCTTCTCGCCAATCACCCGCTGGATTGTCCGATATGCGATAAGGGCGGCGAGTGTCTCCTCCAGGATCAGGCCTTCGCGTACGGCCACGACACCAGCCACTTCCTGGAGGAGAAGACCCATAAGAACAAGCGCAACGCTATCTCCGACCTGATCATGCTCGACCAGGAGCGGTGCGTGGTGTGTTGGCGCTGCATCCGCTACCTGGAGGAATGGGAGTTCAAACCTCAGTTGGGGCTCTACCATCGAGGCAATGAAACAGTTATCGATATTCACCCCAACCAGAGGCTGACCGCGAAGACCAGTGGGAACATTATTGATATCTGCCCTGTGGGCGCTCTGACCAACCGTGTGGCTCGTTTCTCCTTCCGTCCCTGGACTCAGGGGCCTGAGCCGCGCGGGCTCATAGAGACGCCCAGCATCTGTGTTCATTGCTCGCAGGGGTGCAACCTGCGCATTGACGTGCGCACGAACACCGTGCGGCGCATCGTTGCTCGCGAGAATCCCGCGGTCAATGACATGTGGATTTGCGATAAAGGCCGCTTTGCCCAGGGCTTTTTCAACCACGAGGGACGCCTGACCCGTCCTCTGATACGGGAAAACGGACAACTGCGGGAAGCGTCCTGGGAAGAAGCCCTCACGAAGGTGGTGGATGGACTGTACGCGTGGGCTCAGAAGGAGCCCGAAGCCGTGGGCGCGATTGGATCGCCGAAAGTCGGCAATGAGGCCAACTACCTGCTGCAGAAGTTCTTCCGCTTGATGGTGGACACGAACAACATTGACCACAGGGGCGGCGGGGATGTGCTGGCTGACCCGCGTGGCTTTGTGGCCATTGAGGAGATTCACCACGCGGATGTAATCGTGCTTCTGGGCATTGACCTGGCCGAGGAGCACCCCGTGTTAGCCAATTTCTTCAAGCGAGCCGTGCGCCGCAGCGGAGCCCGCGCGGTGATCATTCACCCGCGGCGCACAGAGGACGCGGACTTTGGCATGTACATCCCTGTGGTGCCAGGGTCCGAAGCGTTGCTCCTCAACGCGTTAATGGCTCACATGGTGCAGGCGGATCGGTTTGCTGCGCAGACGCGGCGCTTTGCCGCGGGCAAGGATTTCGCCGCCTGGGTGGCGGAGTTCAGCGACGCGGTGGATTGGCCTGGCGCCAACCAGGAAGTCCTGGCGCAGGTGGCGAAGATGTTGGCCGACGCGGAGCGCCCATTGGTGTTGTATGGCGCGGATGTGGTGCGCGGCCGTGGGGCCGAGGCCAACGCCGCGGCCCTGGACAACCTCCGCCTGTTATTGGGCGTGGACCGTGTGGCCTACATTGGGCCCGAGGCCAACAGCCAGGGGGCTCGCGACATGGGTGTTCTGCCACACCGCCTGCCTGGCCACGCGGATGTGACGGACGCGGAGGCCCGTGAACGGTTCCGCCGCTATTGGGGCAGTGA
This sequence comes from uncultured Anaerolineae bacterium, assembly GCA_964402285.1. Lineage (GTDB taxonomy): Bacteria > Chloroflexota > Anaerolineae > JAADDB01 > JAADDB01 > CAYPUG01. Next base: position 2,647 of record CAYOAZ010000021.1, read on the forward strand.
AGTGCCCGAGGAAGCAGGACTGACGTACACCCAGATGCTGCAAGCCGCGGCCGAGGGCAAGTTGAAGGCGCTCTTCATCATGGGCGCGGACCCTGCCGCGGACGGACCGTGGGCTGCCCAAGCGCTGGAGAATCTAGACTTCCTGGTGGTGCAGGACATTTTCCTGACAGAGACGGCACAACGCGCGGATGTGGTGCTCCCTGCCACCACGTACGCGGAGACGGATAGCACCTTCACGAACATGGAGCGACGGGTGCAGCGGGCACCGCAAGCGTTCCGTCCTGTAGGTGAATCCCGTCCCGACTGGGAGATTTTGGTGGACCTGGCCCGCCGTTGGCCTGTGCGCGAGGCAGGGGAAACGAAGCGAAAATCGCGCAAGGGCAAGAAGGCTCGGCGGTCGCCTCAAGCAACCTGGGCGTATTCCAGCCCTCAGGATGTATTGCGTGAGATCGCTCGGGTGGTGCCCCAGTACTCGGGGATCACCTGGGAAGCATTGGGTGAGTTTGGACGCCAGACCTCTGAGGAAGGCCTGGCCGTGGTGCGGCGTTTCCAGATGGTGCCGCCGCCGTTCCTGCCCGTGGATCCCGAATACACCTTCCACTTGGTGGCCGAGCGTTACCTGTACGATCACGGCACGCTCATCCGCACGACCGAGGAATTCACCAACATGTTGGAGCCCTCGGTAGCCCGTATGCACCCTGCGGATTTAGAAAAGGTAGGGGTGATCTCGGGCAAGCGGGCGGTTATTTCGTCCCCCTACGGGGAGGTGTCGCTGCCTGTGATTGCGGATGAGACGGTGCAGCAGGGTACTGTGGCCATTGCTTACAGCCTGGCGGGCTCTCCCGCGGAGACGCTGATGGGACCCGAGGGCCCGGGCGTAATGGTGGCTGTGCGCCCTGTGGACTGAATTAAATAGTTAGGAAGATTTTGATTCTGAACACCATGACACGCTGAGGTACAACCTATGGACTGGATTGGCTTGATCGTCATTCCGTTTATCAAAGGCGTTGTGATTCTGGTCATTCTGTTGACGGCCACCGCGTACCTGACGCTGTTTGAGCGCAA
>CAYOAZ010000022.1:0-49839 GCA_964402285.1 uncultured Anaerolineae bacterium
CAGGCCATCGCGGACGAATTTCTCCACACCGCAGAAACCCACAACATGGACCCCACCCTTGTTGTGGGTTTTGACACTCGCTTTCTCTCCGACCGCTACGCGCGGGAAGTGGCTCGCGTGCTTGCAGCCAACGGCATCACCGTCTACCTAACCCAGGGCGATACCCCCACTCCTATGGTCTCCCACGCTATCCGCGCTTTAAACGCTAGCGGCGGCGTGATGATCACCGCCAGCCACAATCCCCCCCGGTACAACGGCATCAAGATCAAATCCGCACACGGCGGACCGGCCTCCTCGGAAGACGCGCGGCGCGTCGAACACCGAATCCGAGCCAACGAGGCCCAGGGTCGTGCTCCTCGCCTCATCTCCTTCCAAGAAGGGGAAAAGGCCGGACGTATTATCCGCTTCGACCCCTTCCCCGCGTACCGGGACCACGTGCGCCAACTGGTGAATTTTGAGCGCATCGCGTCCGGGTGGCCTCACATCATTGTGGACCCCATGCACGGCGCAGGCCGTGGTTACTTCGCCCGATTACTCGAAGAGGCCGGAGCGAACGTGGAAGAAATTCGCGGGGAAATGAACCCCGGCTTTGGCGGCGTCCACCCCGAGCCCATCGCCCGCAACCTGACCGCGCTTATTCACACCGTCCAGGATCGGGGAGGCACCTACTTCGGCCTGGCCACTGACGGTGACGCGGACCGCATCGGAGCGGTGGACGAACAGGGGAACTTCGTCGATCCCCATCGCATCATGGCCCTGCTTGTTCCCTTCCTGGTGGAGGACCGCCAGCAACGAGGCGCCATTGTCAAAACCGTCTCCACCACCATCATGCTCAACCGCCTGGCAGACCACTATGGACTGCCCGTCCACGAGACCCCCGTGGGCTTCAACTACATTGTGGACTACATTCTTCACGACGACGTCCTCATTGGTGGGGAGGAATCTGGCGGAATCACCGTCAAAGGCCACATCCCCGAAGGGGATGGCATCCTCATGGGCTTGCTACTGGCTGAACTGGTGGCGCACACGCGCATGGCCCTGCGCGACCTGGTGGAAGACCTGTACCGACGGGTGGGGCGCTTCGCCTACGCCCGGCTGGACTACCGCGTCCAAAAATTCTCCAAACCCCAACTGGTAACTCGGCTGAGCCAGGATCCGCCCACCACCCTGGCTGGCATGCCCGTCCGCGCCCTATCCACCCTGGACGGCGTCAAGTACATCCTGGACGACGCGTGGCTCCTCATCCGGCCGTCAGGCACCGAACCCGTCCTGCGCATCTACGCGGAGGCCCGGGACCTGGACACTGTGCAATCGCTGTTAGAAGAGGGGAAACGCCTGGGAATGGGAGACTAAGCCATGCTCACCCGATTGCGCTTTCTCACCGCGGGAGAATCCCACGGCCCCGCGCTGACCGCCATCCTCGAGGGGATGCCCGCGGGGCTCTCACTGTCCCCTGCGGACATCAACCGTGAACTGGCCCGACGCCAACGCGCGTTTGGCGCGGGTGGACGCATGCGCATCGAGAAAGATCGGGCCCGCATCCTGGGGGGGGTGATGGCCGGCCAAACCACCGGCGCGCCCATCGCCATCCTGGTGGAAAACCGGGATTACATCAACTGGCGGGACAAAGACATCCCCCCCATGACCGTACCCCGGCCTGGCCACGCGGACCTGACCGCCGCGATCAAGTACGGCTACCGGGATCTACGCCTGGCCCTGGAACGCGCGTCCGCGCGGGAGACCGCCATGCGTGTCGCGGTGGGCGCAATCTGCAAACGCCTCCTGGCCGAATTCGGCATCACCATCGGGTCCTACGTCCTGGAAATCGGTGGCGTGGCCGCGCACATCCCTGAAGACATGCCCTATGAAGAACGGTTCACTCGCGCGGAAGAGAACGACGTGCGCTGCCCGGACCCAGAAGGTGCCACCGCCATGCGCGAGCGCATCCAGGAAGTCATGGCAGCCAGGGACACTGTTGGCGGTATCTACGAAGTGGTCGCGCTGAACGTCCCCCCAGGACTGGGCTCCCACGTCCACTGGGATCGCCGCCTCACCGCGCGCATCGCGGCCGCGCTCCTCAGCATACACGCGATGAAAGGCCTGGAGATCGGGCCCGCGTTTGAGAACGCACGCAAGACCGGCACCCAGGTCCACGACGAAATCTTCCGCGAGGGCGACCGCATTGTGCGCCGGACGAACCGAGCGGGTGGCCTCGAAGGAGGCATCACCACGGGCATGCCCATTGTCGTGCGTGTGGCCATGAAACCCATCAGCACCACCCTCACCCCCCTGCGCTCCGTGGACCTGGCCACAGGCGAACCGGCAACCACCCGCTACGAGCGATCCGATATCAGCGCGGTGCCCCGAGCCGCGGTAGTGGCCGAAGCCATGCTGGCCCTTGTGCTGGCCGACGCGCTCCTGGAAAAACTGGGGGGAGACAGCATCAACGAAATGCGGCCCCGGTTTCAGGCCCTGCGTCAGGCCCGGCTTGAGGACCTGATTATGGACAACCGCGCCTGGCGGTTCGGATACGAGGGCGAGGAATAAACACATTATAGGAGGCACCTGACCTGACAACGGGCAACCTGCAACACCCTATCCCCCAACAAAACGTTTGCCCAGTTCCCCCCGTATAATGTACAATGACCACACCGTGCGGCCTTAGGCCACCTTATGAATTTTCTATGTTTGACAAGCCATTTTCAATCCTAATCATTCGAGGGCACGACCATGAAGAAACTGACGTCCGCGGAGATACGCACATCCTTTCTAAAATTTTTCGAAAGCAAGGGACACACCATAGTTCCCAGTTCGTCCCTGGTTCCCGCAAATGACCCCACCCTGCTCTTCACCAACGCGGGCATGGTCCAGTTCAAGGATGTGTTCCTGGGCGTAGAAAAGCGCCCATACACCCGCGCGACGACCTGCCAGAAGTGCATGCGGGTCAGCGGCAAACACAACGACCTGGAAAACGTAGGACCTTCTCCGCGACACCATACGTTCTTTGAAATGCTGGGGAACTTCTCCTTCGGCGACTACTTCAAGCGAGAAGCCATCCACTACGCGTGGGAACTCCTCACCCAGGTGTGGGAAATCCCACCAGAACGACTCCACGCCACCGTGTACTACGAGGACGAGGAAGCCTACCGGGTGTGGAAAGAAGAAATCGGTCTGCCCGAGGATCACATCCACCGCATGGGCGAGGAGACTAACTTCTGGGCCATGGGCGACACCGGCCCCTGTGGTCCCACCAGCGAAATCATCTACGACTGGGGACCGCAAGCGTGCACGTGTGGCGATCCCAACTGCTCCATCGAATTGGATAACGGTTGCGACCGCTGGCTGGAAATTTGGAACCTGGTGTTCATGCAGTACAACCAGTTCGCGGATGGACATCGGGAACCCCTGCCCAAGCCGGGTGTGGACACAGGCATGGGCCTGGAGCGCATCGCGTCCGTCCTCCAGCAGGTACCCTCCAACTACGACACAGACATCTTCGTGGGCATCATGGACCACGTGCAGAAATTGCTGGGCCACACGGACGAGGAGCGCCAGCAGCATTACGTAGGCTACCGGGTCATCGCGGACCACGGCCGGGCAGCCACATTCCTCATCGGGGATGGCGTGATGCCGGGCAATGAAGGGCGCAACTACGTCCTGCGCATGATTATCCGCCGTGCGGCCCGATTTGGTCGCAAGATCGGCTTCACCGACCCCTTCCTGGCCCAGGTCGCGGACAAAGTCATCGAGATCATGGGTCCCGCGTACCCGGAAATCGTGGAGCGAGCCGACTTTATCAAGCGCACCCTCACCGCGGAGGAAGAGCGCTTCTACCAGACCCTGGACGCGGGCATGGCCGTGCTGGAACGCATCATCGCGGATCTCAAGGCCCGGGGCGAGAAGATCATCCCCGGCGCGGACGCGTTCCGCCTGTACGACACCCACGGGTTCCCCCTGGAAATGACCCGGGACATCGCGCAGGAGCACGGGATGCTGGTGGACGAAGAAGGCTTCTACCAGGCACTGGAAGAACAGCGCCGCCGCTCCCGGGAACGCGCCCAGTTCAAGAAAGTGGACCAATCCAAAGCCGCACGCTACCGCTCTCTGCTCGAACACCTGATCTCCACGGGCAAACTTCCACCCGAGGGCGTTCGTCACCTGATCTACGACGGCGTTCTGGAAACCGAAACCGAAGTCGTGGCCATCCTCCTGGGAGACGACCTGAAAGAGGAGGCCATGCCCGGCCAGGAAGTCCGCCTCATCCTCAAGGAAACGCCCTTCTACGTGGAATCGGGTGGTCAGGTGAGCGACACAGGCATCATCGAACACCTGCCCCACAATGGCGGAGAACGCTGGCAGGTACAGGTTACAGGCATGGAACGCCCTGTGGAAGGGCTCATCATCCACGTGGGTAAAGTGATTGCCGGACATCCCCACGTGGGAGACCGGGTCGTCGCCCGAGTGGACGCGGAGCGGCGCTGGAACATCATGCGCAATCACACCGCCACCCACGTGCTTCACTACTTCCTGCGCAAGATATTGGGCACCCACGTGCACCAGGCCGGCTCCCTGGTGGCGCCCGACCGGCTACGCTTTGACTACACAGAGACCATTCCACCCGAGCCGGAGACCCTGGCCAAAATCGAGGCGGCCATCAACCGGGCCCTCATCCGGGACGACCTGGTGTGGGACGAGTGGACCAGTTACCAGGAGGCGGTGGCCCAGGGCGCGATGGCCCTCTTTGGCGAAAAGTACGGGGACACCGTCCGCGTGGTGAACATCGCCAAGCCCACGCCCTACAGCAAGGAACTCTGCGGTGGCACACACGTCCAACACACAGGACAAATCGGCTTCTTCCGCATCGTGGGAGAAGGAAGTGTGGGCTCCGGCGCCCGCCGTATCGAAGCCGTCACCGGCGAAGAAGCGGCCAACCTGATCTCCGCGCGCTTGAACGAATTAGAGCGCCTGGCCAACATGCTCCGGGTGCCACCGGAGAAAGTGGAAGAACGAGTGCGTCACTTGCTGGGCGAACTGACCAGCCTGGAAAAGGAACTCCAGGCGCTGCGGGAAGAGCAGGCCAAACAGGAAGCCTGGCGCCTGGTGGAACAGGCCGTGCTGGTGGATGGCGTGCCCGTGGTCGCGGCCCGAGTCAGCGTCACCGATCCAGACCTTATGCGCCGCATGACAGACTGGATCCGCGACCGCCTGGGGAGTGGCGTTGTCGTCCTGGGCACCGTGCGCAACGGGCGTCCCCAGTTCGTGGCCGCGGTAACCAAGGACCTGGCAGACCGGGGCCTGCACGCGGGCAAGATCGTGCGGGAAGTGGCGAAAATCGTGGGCGGTGGAGGCGGCGGCAGCCCCACCCTGGCCCAGGCTGGCGGCAAAGACGCGAGCAAACTGGACCTGGCCCTGGCCGCGGTCAAGGACATCGTAAAACAGCAAGGATAAAGGTTGAACAGGAACACTAAATACACACATCGTACGCACAGAACCTGAAGAGCATGTACTTACTTTCAACAACCGTCATTCAACTCAAACTCACCGATACCTGGCCCGGCATCCTGGAGAAACTGGAAAACGCCCCGGGACGCCGGGTTGTTTTTGTGGTGCCCATGCGCAACCAGATATTGCGCTCGGCCGCGCGTCTGCGCGCGCTGCGTCAGGCCGCGGTGGACGCGAACAAGCGCGTCGCCCTGGTCACTCACGACGACGCGGTAGTGGAAGCCGCACGTCTTGCGGGTGTTCCCACCTTTGGCAGCACCTGGCGAGCCCGCTGGCTTCCCTGGTGGCATGGCAGCACCCCACAGCGTCCCAAGCGCCCCACAGAACCCGCGCTCGCACTGCAATCTGTCCACGCCACCGCGGCCCTGCCTAAACGGGGCACCATGCCCCACCCGCGGTTGCCCGCCGCAGGGAGCGCGTTGGCCGAGCCATCCGCGTGGTGGGCCTGGATTCAAGCGTTTCTCGCCCTAATACTCATCGGTGGCGTTATCGTCCTGGCCGCAGGCGTCACCCTGGCCCTCGCGCCGTGGGCTTCCATTGTCCTTAAACCCGCGCCGGAAACCACAGCCGTCACCCTGAACCTCTCCGCGCACCCGGGAATAGACAAACCTGACCTGGGACTGGGGGTCGTCCCCGCGCGCTACGTAGAAGTTCTGGTAGAAGACACCGTGTACGTGCCGGCCACCGGCCGTCGCATGGCCCCCAGCGCCCACGCCAAGGGCACCGTCGTGTTCACGAACCGCATTGACCAGGAAGTACGGATACCCAAGGGCACGCGGGTGAGCACCTCCACAGGGCAGGCCATCACCTTCCGCACAACCGAGGAAGCCACCCTGCCACCGGAACGGGGTGCTCGCGTGGAAGTCCCCATCGAAGCGGAGAAACCAGGGCCGCGCGGAAACGTGCGCGCGTTTACCATCACCCAGGTCAGCGGGCCCCTCGCCCTGCAAGTGAGCGTCATCAACCCAGCCCCCACAACAGGTGGTGGGGTCCAGCAAGTGGCAGTCGTCACCCAACGGGACAAGGAAACAGCCCACCGGGAAGCCATTCGGCAACTCACCCAGAAAGCCATCCAAGAACTGACCCAAAAACAACGGCCAGGAGAATTCATCCCCCGGGAAACCCTGCAATACTTCGTCATGGCCGAAACGTACGACCACTTCTCCGGCGATGAAGCCGAAAAACTGGGATTGCGCATGCGCCTACTCATGCGGGGTATTGCCGTGGACGGCAACGCTGCCCGCCAACTGGCGCAGGAAAAACTGCGCCGTGACCTCCCACCCGCGGGCCGGCTGGTGCGGGACTCCGTGCGCACCAAAGTAGGACCGGTCACCGCGTGGGATCCCACCACCCAGACCGTCTACTTCACCGTACGGGCCGAAGGCACCTACGTACTGGACATTGACGAATCCGAAGTGCGCAACGCGATCGCGGGCAAATCCATTCAGGAAGCCGCGGTGATCCTACAGACCCGATGGCACCTGGCTGCACCACCGGACATCTACCTGGGACCGGACTGGCTCATGCACCAAAAATGGATCCCGAGCACCTGGCGGGAACGAATGCCCATCCAACCCGGGCGCATCCTCGTCACCGTGGACCTGGAAGGTGGGTTGAAGCCATGAACACGGCAACGGGTACAGGTCGGCTTCTGGCCCTGGACGTGGGGGACAAGCGCATTGGCGTGGCCGTCAGCGATGACCTGGGCATCCTGGCCACGCCCCTGACCATTGTCAAACACACTAATTGGCGCGAAGACATCGCCCGAATCCTTCAAATCGCGCGGGAACAGCGTGTCCAGGGCATTGTTGTTGGCGTGCCTTACTACCTGGACGGCACCGCATCGGAACAAACGCGAAAAGTACTCCGCTTCATCGAGCGACTGCGGGAACGTACCGACCTGCCCGTGTACGAGTGGAACGAAGCCCTCTCCACAGAGGAGGCAGAAGCCCGATTACACGCCGCGGGCCGCAGACAAAAACGTCGGGCACCCACCCACGTGGACGCGCAGGCCGCGGCCGTCATCCTACAAGAATTCCTAGAAGCACGGAGACGACAACCGGCATGATTCGACGTAAACGACAAGGAACCCTACCACCTCGTCCCATAAAACGATCCAAGCGAACACCACCACGCCGCCGTGCCTGGTGGAAACGCCTACTATCCCCACGCACCCCACTGGAAATCTTGCGGCTCATCGTATTCATGGCCACCTTAGTGGCCATCGGACTAGCACTCCTGGTGATGAAAAGCCACATGGACGCGCAACTGGCCAGCGTCCCCCCGGTTCCCCAGGAAGTGGAACCGCAAAAATCCCCCCTGGAGCGACTGAGCCCTGACACCTTAGAAGACACCCTCATCGAATGGTACCTAAAACTGCGCGCGTCGGACATCAACACCCCGCCCTCCACCGATGACACCCCGGTTCCCTTCACCGTGGAACGGGGAGAGACCGCGCACAGCATTGCCATGCGTTTACAGGAAGAAGGACTCATCACCGACGCGCGGCTGTTTGAACTCTACCTGCGATATTACGGACTGAGCACCAAACTGGAGGCAGGAGAATTCACCCTGCGCCGCAACATGACCATGCCCGAAATTGCCCAGGCTTTACAGCAGGCCCGAGCCCAGGAAATCGTCATCACCATCAAAGAAGGGTGGCGCATGGAAGAAATCGCGGACTACCTGGGCGAAGAAGGCGTGGTGGACCCACAAGAATTCCTGTCCGTTGCTCGGGCCCCGGAGGCGCTGAGCCCGAAAATTCGCACCAAACACGCGTTCATCCAGGCCCTGCCTCCGGGAAGCACCCTGGAAGGATACCTCTTCCCAGAAACATATCGAGTGGCTGTGGGCTCGGACCCGGAGACCATCATCGCGATCATGCTGGACACCTTTGACCAGCGAGTGCCCATCAAATGGCGAGAAGACGCGGCTGCTCGCGGATACACCCTGCACCAAATCGTCACCATGGCCTCCATCATTGAAAGGGAAACCCCGCGCGCGGACGAACGTCCCCTGGTCAGCAGCGTCTACTGGAACCGAATTGAAGGGCGCTGTCCTGAATCCGGCCCCTACCTGCAGGCTGACCCCACCGTCCAGTACGCGATGGGCCGCCCAGGAGAATGGTGGTGGAAACCGCCCAGCGTGGACGTGTACGCCCAGATCAAAAGCCCGTACAACACCTACCTCAACCCGGGACTCCCACCTGGTCCCATTGCCAACCCTGGACTCTCAGCCATTAAAGCCGCGGTCTACCCGGCACAAACCCGGTACTGCTTCTTCGTGGCCACAGGTGACGGCGGTCACGTCTTCGCGGTCACCCTCAAAGAACACGAAAGGAACATCCAACAGTACCAGGGGAAATAGAAGAGGACAACCCCGCGCACATCGAAGACACATTAAGAAACACCATCCCCCAGAGGACGGGCATCCCACCTTTGAGGGCAAAACAACAGTACACCGTGTGTTGAAGCCCATTTCTGGGCTTCAACACACCAGGGCCCCTACACCTCGCGACTCGTAGGCAATGAGAACGGCGGCGGTCCGGCCACCTCCCGACCGTGAAGCCGTACTCGCAGAGCCCATCGCATGGCCTCCTGGTCCTGCCAGGGGTACTCCACCTCCCCAAAACACATGGAGCGCTCATGCCCCTTGCCAAAGGCCACCACAATATCCCCGGGTTCGGCCATCAACACCGCGCGCAGGATCGCCTCCTGCCGGTCGGGAACCCGCCAAAACGTCCGCCCCTCCACCCCGCCACCATCCCGCGCACCCCGTGCCATCTCCGCTAGAATCGCCTCCAAAGACTCGGTGCGGGGATCCTCCGCGGTGAGGAAAAGCGCATCAGCCAACTCCGCGGCAATTCGGCCCATCAAATACCGCTTAGCCACATCCCGTAAGCCTGCACTGCCGAACACCGCGATCACGCGACCTCGCGTCAACGGGCGAAGGGTGGACAACGCGCGGCGGAGCGCCTCCGGAGAGTGGGCAAAATCCACCAACGCCAGAAAATCCTGCCCCTCATCAATGCGCTCCATGCGGCCGGGAATACCGTGCACCGACGCAATTCCCGCGACCACAGCCTCTGCCGACACCCCCAGTCCCACCGCTACCGCAACCGCGGCCAACACATTGTACACATTAAAATCACCAATAAGGTGCGTCTGCAAAGACCAATCCCCGCGCGGCGTGTGAACAACCAAGCGGGTGCCCCCAGGCAACGTCTCCACAGACAAGGGATGTACAGCCGCCTCCGCGGACATCCCATACGTCACCACCCGGTCCACAGGCACGGACGCGAGGAACGTGTAGGAACGATCATCCCGGTTGAGCACAGCCACCTTGGAAAAGTGAGGCTTACGCGGAGCGGACGCGGTCAAGTGGAAAAGGCGGGCCTTAGCAGCCATGTAATTCTCCCACGTGCCGTGATAATCCAAATGTTCGTGCGTCACATTGGTGACCACCGCCACATCAAAGGCCACCGCATCCACCCGGCGTTGATCCAACCCATGGGACGTGCTCTCCAACACCACGGCCCGCATCCCTGCATCCACCATCTGGCGCAAATACGACTGCACCGAAAGCGCGTCCGGAGTGGTCACGTGAAACCCGGTGTCCAACTCCCGAGAGCCAATGCGCGCGCCCGTGGTAGCCACCAACCCAGTAGGATACCCGGCGGCCTGAAGGATCGCCGCGATCAGCGTACTTGTCGTGGTCTTCCCGTCCGTACCTGTAACGCCCACCACCAGCAAAGAGCGGGACGGATGGTCATACCAGGAAGCCGCAATGTGGGCCAAAGCCTCCCGACTGTTGGGAACCCGAACGTAAGTAGCCTGATCAAGCCATGCGGGATCCGGCAGGTCCTCCCCCACTATAACCGTGGCGCCACGGGCCAACGCCTGGGGGATAAACCGGTGCGCGTCCACCCGCACCCCACGAATGGCCACAAAACACGCGGCCGGAACCACCTCACGGGAATCCGTCACCACGCGTGACACCCGCCGGTCTATCGGGCCCCACACCTGTTTCGCGGGCAAATCTGCCAGGAGATGTGCTAACGCCCGTCCCATGGCCGTCCTAACCTGTGCCTCCACGGAATGCGAACACCTCGCTCCTCGCGCTCACGGAAGTATGGCACGCATATGCGTCCAATCCGTCCCGAAAATAATAGAACACGCGAAGAAAAGGAACAAGAGGAGCAAGAGCAGACCACAGCCGCATCCCGTGCACGAACACCCGCGCCCAAAACCAAACCGATCCTCCAGCCACTCAAACACCACCGTCAACAAAAACAACTTGAACAACCCAGATAAACATCCCGGACGTTCCTCTTGCATCACCACCCCCACAAATTAAAAGTCAGGTTCCTTAAGGACACCTAATAAAAAAGGGGTGAGGAAGAGGCCCCCTCACCCCGAAAACCGTTCTCCTTTTCTGGCCTGTTACCAACCCAACATAGCCAACGTGGAACCTGTAGCCAGTTGGGCGAACCAATTCATCAGAATGCCCACAGCAAACACACCGATAATGCTGGCCCACAAAGCCACTTCCATGCCCTTGGCCAAACGGAACGTGCGGCCCGACGTGTCCTCCACAAAGAACATCTGCTTGACCACCCGCAGATAATAGCCCGCGGCAATTACCGCGTTGATCAAGCCGAACAGAGCCAGCACGTAGTACTCATTGCGAATCACCGGAGCAAAGACAAAGAACTTCGCGGCGAACCCGGCCAGAGGAGGAATCCCTGCCAGGCTCAACAGGAAAATCAACATGGCCGAAGCCAGGAACGGCGACTTCTGCACCAGGCCGGCAAAGTCATCCAACATTGCCGAACCGCTCGCATCCTCCACCGCGGCCACCACAGCGAAGGCACCCACGTTCGTGAGCGCATACGCCAACACGTACATCAACACACCGTCCAACCCATTGAACGGTCCCTCCGCGCCGGCCATAATCCCCACCAGGCCCATGAGAATGAACCCCGCGTGGGCCACGCTGGAGTACGCCAGCATGCGCTTCACACTCGTCTGACGCAGCGCGATCACATTCCCTAACGTCATCGTGAGGATGGAGAGACCGTACAACAAGGACAGCCAATGCTCGCTCAGCGCGGGCAAAGCCACCACAAACACCCGCGCCATAACTGCAAATCCCGTCCCCTTAGAAATCGTGGACAGGAACATCGTGACCGGGGTAGGTGCGCCGTCGTAGGCATCGGGGGCCCACTGGTGGAAGGGTACCAGTGACGACTTAAACCCAAACCCCACCGTCACCAGCACCACCGCAGGCCACCCTAACCACGCCAACGTCCCCGCGTCCCCGGAGGCCAACTTCTTCGCCATCTCCGCGATGTCCGTTGTACCTGTAATGCCGTAGAGCAAGGAAAACCCGTACAGCATCACCGCGGACGCGGCCGCGCCGTACAGGAAATACTTCACCGCCGCCTCATTCGACCGTTTATCCCCACGCAGGAACCCGGTCAACACATACGACGTAATGCTCAGAGTCTCGAGACCCAGGTAAAGCACAATGATATCCGTGGCCGACACGGCAATGCAGATAGCCAGTGTAGCCACCAGCAACAGCGCGTAGAACTCACCCAAGAAACGGGTGCGCTTGCGCATGTAATCCACGCTGGCCAGCACCACCAGCATCATCACCACCGCGGCCACCATCTTGAAATAAAAGGCAAAGGAATCAGCCGCGAGCGTATACGCCACCTGCTCCTGCAAAGCCCACAAAGAGAACGAAGCCGCCAAAGCGAGGAACAGGCCGGCCAACGTCAGACCGGGCAAAAGCCAACGCGTGGTCCGGCGGCGGGAGTACAGATCCGCCAGGATAACGACAATCGCGGTGACCAATAATATGAGTTCCGGTAAAAGCCGAACAAGCGTTTGTGTCATGGCCCGAATTCGCCTCCATAACAGGCGGTTGATTGAGACTGTCCCCCGCGGGGCACCAATCCTGTCCCCGCGGGAGATTGCTTACCATCGATTAGAACATGAACCCAGCCTTGGTGAGAATTTCCACTGCCGCGCGGTTGAAGAAATTCACCAAGGGAGTGGGATAAAGCCCGATCAGCACCATAATAGCGATCAACGGCCAGAGCGTCACCTTCTCGTACTTCTCCATATCCCACAACTTATCGCCCCAACGTTCCTGGTTGTACTCGCCCAGGAACACATTCTGCACAATGCGCCAGAGAATATAACCGGCCGTCACCACCACGCCGATGACGCCGATGGCCGCCCACGCACGCACAATGTCGAACGCGCCTCGGAACACAAAGAACTCAGCCCAGAACCCGGCCAGGCCCGGCAGCCCCAAGGACGCGAACCCGGCGACCATGAAGATACCGTAGTAATAGGGCAACTTACCACTCAAACCACCAAAGGCCGTCAAGTCACGGGTATGGGCCCGCTCGTAGAGAATACCTACCAGGAAGAACAGGGCCCCGGTGATAATACCGTGGTTAAACATCTGGAGCATGGCACCATCCATAGCCAGGGCCGCGCTGTTGGAATTGAAGAAAGGCACATCCCCGCGCAAGGCCACAGCCGCCGCGCCCAACCCCAGCATCACATATCCCATGTGACTTACCGACGAATACGCGATAAGGCGCTTCAGGTCCGTTTGTGCCATGCAGACAAAGGCACCGTACACAATGCTAATCACCCCCAGTGCCACAATGACAAAGCCCCACGCCGCGAACGCGGTGGGCAAAATGGGCATGAGAATGCGCAGGAACCCGTAAGCGCCCAACTTCAGCAAAATACCGGCCAGAATCACCGAGCCGGCCGTAGGCGCCTCCGTGTGTGCGTCGGGCAACCACGTGTGGAACGGCCAGGACGGCACCTTAATCGCCAGGCCCAGGAAAATGCCAAAGAAAACCAGGCTCGCGCGGAACAAATCATCCGCGAAAGGCTGTTTCTGCGCCAACTCAATCATGTCGAAGGTGCCCGTCACAAAGTACAGGGCCAAGAAAGCCAACAACATGGCCACCGAGCCCACCAACGTGTAGAGGAAGAACTTGATGGCCGCGTACTCCCGATTATCGTGGCCCCAGATACCGATGAGGAAGTACATGGGCACCAACCCAATCTCCCAGAACACATAGAAGAGCACCAAGTCCAGGGAGACAAACACCCCGAACATACCCATCTGCAAGAGCAGGAACAGGAAGAAGAACTCCTTGACCCGGTGCTTAATGACCCGCGCCGAATAGTACAACGACAGCGTGGTCAGCAAGGACGTCAGGAAAATCAAGGGAACACTCAAGCCATCCGCGCCAATGTGATACGACGCGCCGATTTGCGGAATCCAGTTCACCTTCACCTCGTACTGAATTCCGCCCTCTCCACTGAGAAACCGCATACCATAGTCCCAAAAGACCAACGCACTGAGGACCAGAGGGACCACACTGGCCCAGATGGAGAATCGCCGAATACGATCCTCCGCTTCCTTAGGCATAAAGAGCACCACAATGGAGGCCAACAGCGGCCAGAAAAGGATAACGGTTAAAACCCATTGTTCGAACAAAGCCATCGGCGTTCCTCCCAACAATTAGGAGTGATGATAATGTACGTGTACCATATTTCCCATCGCATGGAACAGGCCCTCCCGAGGCCAACCCGGCCAGGGACAGCCTGAGACCTCAATCACCAGCCAAGACCCAACACCAACAGCACACCCACCGTCAGCAATATAGCCAGCAGATAATTCTGCGCCTGTCCCGTCTGAATCTGGCGAGCCCACTCGCCTACCACGTTGGACACCCAGGCAGTCGCGTTCACCAACCGGTCGATAATCTGCTCATCGATGAAGCGTCGCACAGACACAGCCAACCAGCGGCCGAACCGCCCCACACCGTCCACAATGGGGTCAATGACCCACTTATCATCAAACGCGTAGGCGAAGTGGGAGAACCACTTAGCGAACGCAATAACTGTTCCCTGATAAAACTCATCCACCCACCACTTATTGTGCATGGCCACCCACAGCCCACCCAGGGCAGGCTCCAACGGATCCACATACCCGTGTTCCGTCACATTGGATCGGCGGCCGTACAACAGCCACGCCGCGGTCATACCGCTCAGCACCAAGACCACAGAAATGAGCAAGGGGCGGGCGTCAAAGGGCAAATGTTCCACCTCGAGGCCAATCGCGTGGGCCTGCGCGCCCATAAAGGACTGGAACCACCCGTGGACCAAAGCGCCCAACCCGGGGAAAGACTCCGGGATACCGCTCCAACCCGCGGCAATGGCAAAGATAGCCAGAATCGTCAAGGGAACCGTCATGGACTTAGGACTCTCATGGGCGTGCTTTGCGGCCTCTGTCCGGGGTTCGCCGAAGAACGTCATAAAGATCTGGCGCCACGTGTAAAAGGCAGTGAGGAACGCGGCCAGGGCCAACGTCCAAAAGACCACCATATGGCCGCCATGCCACGCATCCGAGAGAATCTCATCTTTGGACCAGAACCCCGACGTAATCAACGGGAACCCGCTCAAGGACAAGCCGCCTGCAATAAACGTCCACCCTGTCACGGGCATCTTCTTCAGCAGGCCGCCCATATTGCGCATATCGTTGGGGTTAAAGTGATCCTCCTCCTCGTGGTCACCGTGTCCATGTGCATGGGCAACATGATGTCCGTGATGCATCGCGTGGATAACCGACCCCGAGGAGAGGAAGAGGAGCGCCTTAAAGAACGCGTGCATAATCAAGTGAAACGCCGCGGCAATGTAAGCGCCAATGCCCAAGGCCGCGAACATGTACCCCAACTGAGAGATAGTGGAATACGCGAGCACCCGCTTAATATCGAACTGAGCCACGCCAATGGTCGCTGCGAAAAAGGCCGTAAACGTACCGATAAAGGCCACAAAGAGCAGCGCGCCGTTGTGCCCCTCCATCACCGCGTGGAAGAGAGGGAACGTGCGGATAATGAGATACACGCCCGCGGACACCATTGTCGCGGCATGGATGAGAGCACTGACGGGCGTGGGACCTTCCATCGCGTCGGGCAACCACACGTGGAGGGGGAACTGAGCCGACTTACCGATGGCCCCCCAGAAAATGAGGATGGCCAAAACCGTGGCCCAGGGAGTGAGCCCAAAGAAGGGCACGTTCGCGATCTTCTCCGAGAGCATGTGCAGGGTCTCATGGCTGAGCACCTCGCTCCAGCGCAGGGACCCCGTCATCGCGTAGAGGAGCACCATCCCGGCCAGCATCACCGTATCGCCCACGCGCGTCGTGATAAACGCCTTCAAAGACGCATTCCGTGCACGAATCACCTGCGCGTGGTCGATATGAGTTTCTCCTGGCTTACGATAGGACCAGAAACCGATGAGCAAGTACGAACACACACCCATCAGTTCCCAGAAGATGAACGCCAGGAGCATGTTATCGGCCATCACAAAGCCCAACATACCCGTGGCGAACAGGGCCAGGTAAGCGAAGAACCGGCTAAACCGCGGGTCTCCCTCCATGTAGCCCACCGAGTAGATGAAGATGAGCAGACAGAGGAAGGGCACCATGAACAACATCGCCGCGGTTAGCACATCCACCTGGAATCCCGTGTAGAACACGGAATACCCGCCCGCGAACCAAGGGATAGTCAGGCGGATGGGCTCCGACGCGATCTCGTGTGGGGAGAAGAACGCGCGGAACGCGAAATACCACCCCAACAGCCACGACACCGCGGTCGTGCCGATGGTCAGTCCGGCGCTGACCTTCTTATTCTGATTCGTGAATAACACGATAAGGACAAATGCCGTAAACGGCAATGCGGGTATGAGAAACAACGTTGCGTTCATAGCCGACCTCGATCCACAGGGTTACAGTTTTTGCGAGTTACAGGCCACACAGCGAACACCCAACCGTGCAACCTGCAACCAGGAACGTGCAACCGCGACATCACCCCTTCAACAGATCCACCTCGTCAATATTCACCGTATCGCGCAGCCGGTAGAGAGCGATGAATAATGCCAAGCCCACCGCAGCCTCCGCCGCGGCCACAGTAATGACAATAATCGCGAACACCAACCCGGCCACATCCGTGGGATGGACATAGCGCCAAAACGCGAGCAGGTTAATGTTCACCGAATTCAACATCAGTTCGATACCCATCAGAATGGCAATGGCATTACGCCGAGCCAGCACCCCGTAAAACCCCATCACAAAGAGAACTGCTGCCACTGCCAGATACCATGACAACGGAATCATGGGCGTACTCCTTTGCCAGAACTTGAGAATTCGGGTGCGTTAATACTCCTTCTCCCGAGCGATCATCACCGCGCCGATTAAGGCTGCCAGCAGCAGCACCGACGCCACCTCAAAGGGAATCACATAGTGTCCCACCAAAGCCGCGCCCAGGTTCGAAATCGTATCCGCGGGCACCTTCGCGTCCGTCACCGGCCAATCCACCTGGAAGGCCACCACATACAGCAACAGCAACCCCAGCACAACGCTTCCGATGCCCGCCCACATCGCCTGAGCATTGTAAGGGGACGTGCGTCCTTGCATCATGCCTCGGCTAAGCATGATCGCGAAGATAATCAGCGTGGCAATAGCCCCAATGTACACAAGCACCTGCGCCACTGCCAGGAACTCAGCCTCCAACAACACATAAAGGGCAGCCACGCCAAAGAACGTGGACACCAGGAAAAGCGCGCTGATGAACAGATTGCGGTGAGTCACCACCATCAGCGCACTCAACAACGTGAACAAACTAACGATGATAAACACGCCTTGTAAGACCATGGGTCCCGTTTGCTCCTGTACGCTGGATAATGTGAACAGGACGTTCAACTCATTGTCGGCATGGGGCGCACCTCAACCTTGTACCGCTCGGCCTCCTTGCGCAGATGTCGGCCGATAGCCCCCAACGCCACCAGTAACACCACCACATTGACCACGAACAGAATCACACTTTGCAGGGCTGTGCCCACAGGCAACTTCGCCACTGCGGCCGCGGCCAACACCAGAACCAAGCCCATCGGCACCAGCACCTTCCACGCAAAGGCCATCATCTGGTCAATGCGCAAGCGCGGGAACGTCGCGCGCTCCCACATGAAGAAAGCGATAATCACCGTCGTCTTAATGAAGTAATAAATGGGCCCCAAAATAGGCACCTGCTTCACAAAGGGCCCCTGCCAGCCACCCAGGAACAACGTCGTCGCGATGGACGCCAGCAACAGCGTATTGAGGAAAAAGCCCAGGAAGAACCAGGCAAACTTCAAACCACTGTACTCAATGTGATACCCGGCCACGATTTCCGAATCCGCCTCCAGGAAATCGAAGGGCGTACGTTCATTCTCGGCCAGCGCGGCCAAAATGTAGATAATGAACATCGCGGGCATCACCAGGCCAAACCACCGACCCCCGCCCTGGGCCTCGGCCAACCCGTTCATGCGCATGGTCCCCGCGAGGATCACCGGCGCGGCCATAGCCAGCACCATGGGAATCTCATAGGAAAGCAACTGAGCCACAGCCCGGAACGCGCCCAAAAGGGCATACTTGTTATTTGAGGACCAGCCGGCCATCAGCGCGGCCATAATGCCAATAGACCCCATTGCCACAATAAAGAGAACACCGATGTTCAAATCCACGCCGATAAGGCCGGGGCCAAAGGGGATCACCAAAAGCAACATCAACACCGCGAACACCGAAAGGCCTGGAGCCAGATTGTACGTAATGCGCTCCGCGTTGTCGGGCGTAATATCCTCCTTCGTCATCAACTTCAACGCATCGGCCACCGTCTGGATCAACCCATACGGACCCAGCCGGTTCGGCCCCAGACGATCCTGCACGCGGGCCGCCAGTTTACGCTCCAGCCAGATGAGGAAGAGCACACTTGTCAGCCCGAACCCCAGCAGGATAACCGTCACCACCACCGCGTTGATGAGAATAATCCAGCCCGACGACAACCCCAGGCCCTCGAGAAACGACTTCCACCACTCACCGAGAATAAGCGGGTCCAACATACTATCCTCCCCTTATTGCCATTCGAGGATGCCTTTCTTCCACGCGTACACCAGAGCCAGCGCCAACAGCCCGATGAATATCGCCATCTCCACCAGGGCGAACAAACCTAACTTGTTATATGCCACCGCCCAGGGATAGAGGAACACCACCTCCACGTCAAAGATCACAAAGACCAGGGCGAAAAGATAATACTGGGCGCGGAACTGGACCCAGGTGTCGCCGATGGTTTCCATACCGCACTCATAGGTGGAGTTCTTCAGTGGGTTGGGCTTGCTGGGGCGGAGAAAACTGACAATATAGAGTACCACGAAGGGGAATGCCAACGCAATGAGCAGGTACACGCCTACAACGGCATAGGAATTCAACATGCCGTGCCTCCTCGCACTGTCGTTAACGGGTTGCAACCGCACGCCGCTTACAGGCCCAAATTATAGGGCCGTTACGCAATTCACACCAAAAATGGAGGCACTTTTGGCGAACCCCTCACCCCTCACCCCTCATCCCTCGCCACTCCGGAAACAACGCATTCCCGATCCCCAACCGAGCCAACATCCGTCCCACCAGATGATCCACCACCTCCTCCAGAGAACGAGGGCGAGCGTAGAACGCGGGCACAGGGGGGAAAATAATCGCGCCCACCTCGGCCGCTTGAACCATCAAGCGCAAATGGCCCAGGTGCAAAGGTGTTTCCCTCACCACCAACAGGAGGGGCCGTCCCTCCTTTAACGTCACATCCGCCGCGCGGGTCAACAGATCCGACGCGTACGAATGAGCCACCGCGGACAACGTCTTAATAGAACAGGGCACCACAATCATCCCCACCGTAGCAAATGACCCACTGGCAATAGCCGCCCCCACATCCTCGGGCCGATACACCACATCCGCAAGCGCCGCCACCGCATCAGGAGACCAGGAAGTCTCCTGGACAATCGTCGCCCGCGCCGCAGCAGACATCACCAAGTGCGTCTCAACATCCTCCCGCTCCCGGAGCACCTGAAGCAGCCGAATGCCCAGAATCTGCCCACTGGCACCGCTCATCCCCACCACCAACCGGGGCATCACCACACCTCCCCCACGTGAATAGCCACCGTGCCGGGGATAGGAATGTGATAACGCACATTCCTCAACCCAACCTGCCGCATAATCTCGGCCAGCCCATCCGGATCCGGGAACGCCAGCGTAGAATGGGGCAAATACGTGTACGCATCTCGGGCCCCACCGATAATCTCCCCCAGCACCGGCACCACATGCAAAAAGTACAAACGAAACACATGCCGCCACACAGACGAGCGGGGATGCGTGATCTCCAAACACACCACCCGTCCACCGGGCCGAGTAACCCGGCGTTGCTCCGCGAACGCCTGGGCAATATCCCGCACATTGCGCATCAAAAACCCACTACACACCGCATCAAAAGTCCCATCCGCAAAGGGCAGAGAAAGCGCGTCCCCCTGGACAAACTGCACCTTTGACGACGCCTTCTCGCGACCCACATCCAGCATCGCCTGCGTCAAATCCACCCCCACAACGTGAGCGTGGGGATACATCCGTCGCGCCTCAATAGCAATATCCCCCGTACCGGTTGCCACATCCAACAACGAACCCTCTGGAGGCAAAGCACACATCTCCACCACCGTCCGACGCCACAGCGTATCGAGCCCAAACGTCATAATGCGATTCATCAAATCATACCGACGGCTGATAGCAGTAAACATACGCTCCACATAACGGGGCTTCTCTTCTGGGGGAGGGAGAGTAAATTTATCCATCCTGGGTACATTCGCCTCCAATCTCAGGGTAAAATAACGTCCGAGAACGCCTAATGTAACACAAAATCACTCCCCAACCAAAAGACATTGGCCGGGCAGAACACCTCCTCACCCATCCCAACCAGGAGGACAGCGTACCGACCCCGCACCTACTCCCCAGCATCCTCGCGAAAGCGACGGAAACAACGCCACCCGCCAACCGCCAACATCCCCAACAGCGTCACCAACGACACCCCCTTTCCAACCCGCCGCGGCCACGTATCTGCAAAGCGCAACTCCACCACATGGCGACCGGGGGGCAGAGGCACGGAAACCAAACCGTACGGGCCTGTTACCCCCAGATCCTGCCAGGACAGCACACGCTCCAACCGCTTTCCCTGCTCATCGTAAATGTAAGCAGTCCACCCTGGATACATCTGCACATTGAACACCAGAACATGTCCCTCACCGCGCGCCTCCACCAATACCCGCTCCCAACTGCCGTGGTACTCCAGGAGCGTCACATCCAACCCCGGATCCCGTTGAACGTGGCCGAACTCCACACGCGTGGGAACATCCTGACCGTGCACCATAATCTCAGCCAAACCCGACCAGTGAGGAATCTCCCGAGCGAAGATCGTCACCCCGGTCATCTCATCCTCACTGGCCTGAAAACGCATCAACGCCGGCAACCCCACCGGCCCCTGTTCTGGCAACGGCTCCACCACCTCCACACGCAAATACGCGGCAGATCCCAGCACCAGCAGAACAGCCAACCCAAAGGCCACAGCCCATCGCCAGCGTCCAGAGGGCAACGGAAACACCAGCGCGCCCCCAACCAGAATCGCGGAGGACACCACCGTCAGCATCAAATAACGCCACGGAAACTGCGCAAACGCCACCCCAGGCACATGTTCCCACCACCACACCGAAGCCGCGGTCGTCAAAAACGTAGCGAAAAACGCCACCCCCGCCCAATAACGGCCCTGCCACGGCCACTCCCCTCCCCGCGCCAAAAACGCCGCCCCAATTCCACCCAAAGCCAACAAATACACCACAACACCGATTTGATAACTGATCACATCATTGGGCCCGGGAACACTGATGCCAAAACCCCAATGAGGGCTAAACAACTGGAAAAAGTACACAAAATGGTGGTGATAATCGTAGTACCCACCGTACCACTGCGCCTGATTAACATACTTGAACTCCAAAAGCGCGGGAACCCAAAACCACGCACTCAACCCCAGCCCCGCCACACCTCCCACCAGAGGAGGTACAACCCGTCGTATCCACTCCTGCCACGAACGGCCGGCCCATCGCGCCAATTCCACCAGCGCGTACCCCGCTACAAAGGGCGTGAAAATCACAGCCACCAAATTACTCGTGAGCATCAACCCCGCATACGCGACAGAGAGCCCCACCACACTACGCCAGCCGGCACGGTGAACACTCGCCCTTACCCCCCACAGCACAGCCGGCATCCACACAAAGGCAAAGGACTCGGCCATAGCCGCGCGCTGATACATATCCAAAAGATGATACGGAGCGTACACATACGCCACCGCCCCCACCAACGCGGCCCACGGATTCAGCAACGCGGACAAAAAACCGTACATCATCAACCCGGAGAGCACAACACTCACCACAAACACCATCTCCACCGCCTGGGTAAACCCCAACCCCAGCAAGTGAAACCCCTCACCCACCATAACCGCCAAAGGCGCGTAAATGTTGAACAGCGGATACCCGTAGCCAAACGTCACATCAGGCAACCACCGGGGATACAGATCCCCGTACTGCAACGCCCTATCGTACTCGAAGATAAAATACGCATCGTGGCGGGCATCATTCGCATTCCAAAAATACCCCGGCCGTCCGAAAGGCAAAATCGCCGGCAGCATAAAGAGAAGAAGGAGCACCACCCACCCCAGGCGGGACACACGGTCAAGGGAGCGTGACATAGTCGGACCCCTCCAACGTGCGAAACCGTTGCATCGTCGAACGATCGTACACCCCCATGATCACGCGCACATCCGCGGGAGCGTTCGCGGCCACAGAAAGCGAATACGTGCCCGTAATCACCTCCCCCACCCCAATAGAGGACACCTCCCGATCCGCGCCCAGCGGCACATCCTGCTGTCCCCATATCTGATTTTGAGCATCCAGCACCTGCACAAACACCGTCCACTGGGACTGCACAGGGCGCAACGGTTGCCAATGCGCCACCACGTGAAACCTCTCCCCCGCGCGAACGGGCCCCTCACGTCGAACATCCAGGAGAATCACATCAACGCCCTCCCCCGGCGCCTGGGAAAACAGGCTAACCGGCTGAGCAGGGGGCTTATAATCCACATAGCGAGGGGCGACGAGAGAGAACACAACCCAGGCAGCCACAGCCCCCCCGGCCAACGCGGGCAAAGGACCGCCCCACGTCCAACGGTCCACCCAAGAAGCCACCCACACCGTCCCCAAGAACGCCCCCACAAGCCCCACGCCCCACCATGTCGACAGCCCACGCCCACCGAACGCTAGAGGAGCCCAGGCCAGAACCAGTCCCATACCCCCTACCGCGCGGGAAAAGCGTCCCCAGGACGACCCCGCAGGCTGCAACAACGCCACCAGCCAGGGCACAACGCCCCCCAGGAGGAGCACACTCACGTGGCCCAGCCGGTACGCGAGGAACAAAAGAGGCGGCGAGTAGAGCCACACCAGCGCCGCGGCCAGAGCAGACCAGGGCTTCACCCGCCGCGACTGCCACACAAACACCCCCCACACACTTCCCAGCAAAGCCAGCACCATCACCGTACGCAGCGCGGCCAGAGGAGACCACCCCAAGCGCGTGATCCCCGCGGCCACAGCCTCCACCACCGGGACCGGGAGGGAAAGCCCCCCCGCCGGATCCCCCCCATAAGGAGGGCTCCAAAGGAGTGAGGGATCGCGCAACCACGCCTCCAAGTTAAAGTAGGGAATAAACCCCACTGCAAACGCGAACCATCCCGGATACGTTAAGAGCGCCCACGCCGGCACAGACGCCAACAAAAGAATCCCCCGCACAGCCCACACCGTGCGGGGGGATCGTTCGGAGACAGACCCCATGGTTTACGCCAACGCCTCCACAATCGTCTTCAGGAACACGGGCAAATCATCCGGCCCGCGCGACGTGATCAAATTTCCGTCCACAACCACGGGTTGGTTCTCCCACAACGCACCCGCGTTCTCCAAATCCTTACGAATGCTGAAAAAGGACGTACAGCGCCGCCCCCGCAGAACATCCGCCTCAACCAGAACCCAGCCCGCGTGACAGATCGCCGCGATAATCCGCCCCTTCTCGTTCATCTCCCGCACAAAACGCACCACCGCGTCACTGCGTCGGAGGCGGTCAGGAGCGTACCCGCCGGGGATAATCACGGCCACATACTCATCCGCGCGGGCATCTGCAGCAGCCACATTAGCCTTCAGGGGATACCCCAACTTGGACGTGTACACCTTCGCCTCCGGGCCCACCACATCCACCTGGAACCCGGCCTCTTGGAGCCGATAATACGGCACCAACCCCTCTGCTTCGTGGAACAAATCCTCAATTAACAAAGCCACCTTGGCCATGACGCCCCTCCTCTTTCCCAGGACCTTTCAGGATCCCGACGAATGACACACCCCTCATCTCCGCAGGGAACCGGTGAAAAGCCCCGCTGCATTTACGGGGACAATCCTACAGTGGCTGTTCCGAGCACCTGCAAAAACGAATCATTGTAATACCCCACCCGCAAATTCAGGTGCAAATCCACATTCGGCATTAACTGGCCATCCCACAAAATCGAATCCCCAATGGACCGATAAGGATACCCATCAATCCCCTCGAAGGTCGCCCCCTTCCCTTCAGTGGATCCGACGAAGCGAATAGTGGTGCCCGGAATCCGATCCCCCTTGTTCACCTTATACGTGACAGGGAGAGTATAACGTACTGGTCGGTTTTTGTCCACGTCGGCCGCTCGGGGCTCCACATCCTTCAAACGGATCCGCACCACCCCCGAAGTCAACAACCGATCCGAAGAAATGTGCAGCACGCGCAGGTTCACGGACAACGTCACCCCAGGCATAACCTCCCCGTCCCACTTGAGCGCATCCCCCACAAGCCGGATCACCTTCTGCCCATCAATGCGCACTTCCGCGCCCTGTTCCGTCTGTCCCACAAACTGAATGCCGGTGCCTGGCACAAAATCGCCAGATTTCACCGTCACCTCGGTCACACCCTGGTACGTCAACTCATCTCCCTGAGGGGCAGCGCACGCCACCGCGACGCTCAACAACACCCCTATCAGGACCACGCTCACCCACCTGTTCATGGCTCACTCCTTCCTCCTATTGAATGCCTCACGGTGAAGGATGTTCGGGCGCTGTTTTACCCAGCAACTTCCGTAGCAGGTAAATGGATCCCGCCTTATCCAGGGGCTCATTGTTGTTACCACATTTCGGGCTTTGGATGCAACTGGGGCATCCAGACTCACAGGGACACCCTTCAATGAGACGCAATGTTGCCTCCCACAGTTCCTCAAGCAGGTGAAAGCCCTTCTCAGCAATACCGACCCCACCGGGGAACCCATCGTAAATAGCAATGAGCGGTGTTCCCGTATCCGGATGGCGAACCGTGCTCACCCCGCCGATATCCCAGCGATCGCACATGGCAAACATGGGGAGCAGGGCAATGCACGCGTGCTCCGCGGCGTGAAGACTGCCGGCAAAGTCGTAACCGCGCTCCCGGAATTCAGCCTCCCATGAAGGTGGCATAACCCACCACACCCCGCGTGTATCGAACACCGTGGGGGGCATATCCAACTCCTCGATAGCCAGCACCTCCTCGGTGAACAACTGCTTCACCCGGTACCCCACCACCTGAGTCCATGCCCGGACCTCACCGAAGTGCGCCACGACCTGCCCTAAAGTCCGACTTTCCAAAGAACGCGCCACCCGAATATCGTGCAACTCCATGGGTTGCGTGTAATAATCCAGGTTCTCCCGCCGGGCATAAGCCCGCGAGCGGTCCTCAGACCAGCGAGTGATAAGGTAAGTCTCCCCCATGTGCAAGTACACCGCGCCGGGATGGGCCCGATGCGCGGCGGTACTCGCCTCGATTTCCTCAATCACCTGGCCGGTCCCCTCCTCGACAATGAGAAAGCGGTCCGCGTCAATGGAGCGCAGACTCACCCGACGGGCGGGATAATCACGTCCCATGTAATACCAGCGATGGCCGCGGTAAGTCAGGATCCCCTGTTCCTCCAGATCGCGCATCACCTGGGGGAAACTGGGGCCGAACAACTGCTCATCGTCCAGGAGCCGTGAGCCCGCGGGCGGATCCACAACCAGGGGGAGTTCCCGGGCCGCGCAAGGGAGGTGCATGCGCAGGAGATACGGGTTATCCGGGTTGATGAGCGCGTTCTCCACCGGACGCCCGAACAACTCCTGGGGATAGCGCATGAAATACTGCTCCATAGGATCGTCGTAAGCGATGAGTGCGGAAAAAGAGGGCGCATCCCCGCGCCGCCCGGCCCGTCCGGCCTGTTGCCACATGGACGCCACCGTGCCGGGAAAGCCCACCAGAATGCTGGCATCCATATCCCCGATGTCGATGCCCAACTCCAGCGCGGTGGTCGCGACCACGGCCAGCAACTCCCCGGAAAACAGACGTCGCTCTATCTCCCGTCGGTCTGCCGCGTGATAACCGGCTCGATAAGCCGCGATGCGTTCTCGCAGGTGGGGTGCGATTCGGTCCAGAGCAAAGCGCACATAGCGGAGAATCAACTCCGCGGTGCGTCGGGCCTTGGTAAAAGCAATGGTCCGCACCCCCTCCTGCATCAACGCGGCAATGAGGTGCGTTGCCTCGGTATTGGGGCTACGGCGCAGGTTCAGGCGGGGATCAATCACGGGAGGATTCCACAAGACAAACGTTCGGGGGCCCCGGGGGGAGCCGTCCTCATCCACCACCACCGCGTCCACACCTGCCAGGCGTCGGATGTGATCCGCGGGATTGGCAATGGTCGCGGAGGTAGCAATGACCCGGGGGGTACTTCCATAATGGGCACACAAGCGCCACAATCGCCGCAGCACCAAAGCCACCTGGGATCCGAAGATGCCCCGGTACGTGTGGGCTTCATCAATCACCACGTAGCGCAATCCCCGCAAAAAGGACGCCCACAACGTGTGGTGGGGCAAAATGCCCACGTGAAGCATATCTGGGTTAGTGAGGATAATACGGGCTTCCTTGCGCAGGCGGGCCCGAGTGGAAGTGGGTGTATCCCCATCGTACGTGCCAAACAGGACATGGGGGAATTCCTCATGGGTCAGGGCTCGCAGGTTCCGCAACTGATCCTGGGCCAACGCCTTTGTGGGATAGAGGTACAGGGCCCGATTCCGCCAGTCCTCGTCCAACGCCTCCAACACGGGCACGTTATAGCACAACGTCTTACCGCTGGCCGTCCCCGTAGTAATCACAACATTATGTCCCAGGCGGGCCAGGTTAATGGCTGTGGCCTGGTGGACGTAGAGTTGGGTAATGCCCAAACGCCTCAGAGCGCGTTCCAGGCGAGGAGACAGGGGGTGATCCAGGGAGCCATAGCGGGCGTGACGCCCTGGGATCTGCTCCACGTGGACAATTTGATGTCTATACCACCGCTGGCGACGGATTTTCTCCAAAAAAGACATCGGAGAGAAGGGCATAAACTCCTCCCTGGGGATATCCCCCTGGCCACCATATCTCCAGGGCATCATTGTAGCACCAAAGCCAACCGTTGGAAACGGCGGGCCTGATGCGTGAGGAGGGGGGCGGCGTGCAGTTGCTGAGGGGGGATTCAAGAATATGAATTCGTACTTCAAAAATATTCATTTAGCACTTGACAAATTAAAAATCCCGGTGTACAATATCCAAGGATTGGCCAATCCGTGCAACAAAGGGAGGCTCACATGTATCCATTACCCGGCACATGCCCGGTCTGCGGACACGAACTGCACGTGACGCGCTTGCAGTGCGCACAATGCGGTAGCAGCCTGGAAGGCACCTTCACCCTACCGCGGTTGGCCCGCCTCTCTCCAGAACATCAGGAATTCGTGGAAATCTTCCTGCGGGCCGAAGGGAAATTAAATCGCGTCCAGGAAATCCTGGGCATCTCCTACCCCACTGCCCGCAATCGACTGCTCGCGGTCATTCGGGCCCTGGGATACGAAGCCGAAAGTCCTCCCGTCGATTCCACCCCTACCCCGGATCGACGGGCCATACTCGACGACCTGGCCGCCGGTCGCATCAGCGTGGACGAAGCAATCCAGCGGTTGCGCGGACATTGAACACCAAGAGAAGGAGAAGAAACCATGAACAGCAGTGAAGAACGCCTGAAGATCCTGGAAATGGTCGCGGACGGGACCCTCTCCCCAGAAGAGGCAGCAAGGTTGTTAGAAGCCCTAGAATCCTCCTCCTCGTCCTCCCAGGAGGAGAAGGACACAACCCCAGCCCCAGGCCCCCGTTGGCTTCGCATTCGGGTGACCGACCTGGACTCAAACACCCAACGGGTGAACATCCGCATTCCATGGCAACTGGTGAAATTCGGCCTTAAACTGGGAGGACGCATTACCATAGGAGGGGACAACAACAAATTCATCTCCGATGAAATCCTCCACGCGCTGGAACAGGCCAAGAGCACGGGCGAAATAGGCAAGATAGTGGATGTCCAGGACGCGGAAGAACGGGAACGCGTGGAAATTTTCCTGGAATAACCCTGGGGAGTATACTCCATACCTGCTTACGGCACCCCGGATAATGAGTATCATCGAAAAGCGTGCAAAATCAGCCCCCAAGATGGGGGCTGATTTTATGTTAGTAAAAACAATTTTATGTTAGCAAAAACAATAATGTGAAAAGATGTGTTCTTTTCGGCTGTTTTCGAACTTGCTTAAGAAACGCGTGTAATTGCACGATTTTGCATTATGAGGATAATGTGTTACACATATATCCGTCGTGTTCCGCGATGTTCCAATCACGTCAGGTTCAAGAGCAATTCAATCATGGGTACACCAAGCATCCTAAAAGCCTACATCTAAGAGCCTAAAATTGGATAAATACCCTGCATCCCCCTTTGCACTCATCCCCTATTGGGGCCCAAAACTTTTAACCAGCAAGGAGGAACATTCATGGCTGCAGAGAAGAAAATCGCAACTACCCCCCCAACTCAGGCAGATGAAATTGCCCGCGTCCGCGATATCCTGTTCGGAACACATATGCGGGAATATGAACGTCGCTTCCGCAACATCGAGGACGAACTGAAGCGCCAAAAGGACATCCTGGACGAACTCTGGGAACGCGTGGACACGCTCGAGGCCAAAGTGGAACAAAACCATCGCCATGTACTCCAGGAACTGCGCAAGCAAATAGACCAACTCTACACCCGACTCCAGAAACGCATCGAGGACCTGGAAGAGATGACCGTGGCAGAGGAGACATTGGGTGATCTGCTCATTGAACTGGGATCCCGCATAAAAGGAGGCGCGGTCACCGAAAGTCTGCAGGAGTTACTGGATCAACATGAGTCGTAAAACTTCCGACCTGGACGTCCTGCGAGAAATTCTCCTGGCTCAGGACCGCGAGGTCCTGGAAAAATTACAAAAGGAAGTCGAAGCCCTGAAGGCGAAAATCGAGGACCCAGGAGAATTCCTCCGCGTAATAGAGCCGGTCATTAGCGAAGCCATCGCGCACCGAAGCCGTACACACCCGGAGGAGGTGGCCGAGGCCCTGGCTCCGGCCATTGCCGACGCGGTAAAGTACCAGATTAAGGAAAATCGCGACGCCATGATCACCGCGCTGATGCCCATCATCGGCGCACTCATCGCACGCAGCGTGCGCGAAGCCTTCCAGGCTCTGGCGCGGCGAGTGGACGAACGCCTCCGCGAGGCCACCAGCGTGCAAGCCCTCCTCAAACGCATTTGGGCTCGAATTCGGGGCATCCCCCCGGAAGAACTCATCCTCCGGGAAGCATTGCCCTGGAAATCGGCCGCGGTCTTTCTCATTGACAACGAAAGCGGGCTCATCCTCGCCCAGGCCCAAAAGGAGGACGCCCTTTCTGGGCGGGATCCCCACCTGACAGCCGCGTTGTTAACGGCCATTCGGAACTTCGCCCGGGAGACCTTCGCCAACGGGGAACCAGGCACCGTGTACGAACTGCAAATTGACAAGTACACCGTACTCATGGAAGAGGGGCCGGACGTGTACATGGCCTGGGTTGGCATTGGTGTCCCCCCGGAGGAGGCTCACCATCACCTGCGGTCAGTATTGGCGGAAATCTACACCCATTACCAGGAAGATCTCCGCGACCCCCAACGGCGCCGCACCCTCACGTCCGCCATAGAACCCTACCTGGAACAACTACTCACCTTTGAGGACACAGGGGAACCTGCAGCCCAGGGGGGAGCCCCCACCTTGGGCCTGGCCATTGTCACAGGTGCACTGATGGCGGTTCTCTTCCTGTGCAGTTGGGGCGTGTACAGGGCATCACCCCACATCCTGGCCCATCTGATGCCCACAGCCGTATCTTACCTCACGCCAACTCCCACGTGGACCCCTACACCCTCGCCCACCCCGCAAAATACGCCACAAGCGACCTTCACGCCAACACCCCACACATCCTCCTGGCAACCGAATGTTGGCTTCGTGGACATCGCGGGGCCCGTTGGAGAGCAGGGCCCATGGGTTCACCCGTGAAGGAAAGGTAACATTTACTCAATATCCCAACGTATTGCCTGGCTTGGCCTAAACAACAAAAAAGTGATAATGTTTTTGCTGTGCAACCGTGTAGAACAACACTGCTTGCATCGCGCCACGGAGAAATGGAGATGCACCATACACATTACAAAATATGTCTGCTAGGCGAATTCGCAGTAGGGAAGACAAGCGTTGTTCGACGATTTGTGTACAATGAATTCCAAGAGAACTACCAAGCCACCATTGGAGTACACATCGTCCAGAAAACCGTGGCCCTCCCGGCTCCGTGGGCTGGGGAAATTACCCTGGTCATTTGGGACCTTGCCGGCGGAACCCCTTTCTCCCCCGTGTCCGCCAGTTACTATCGAGGATCGGCCGGCGCGCTCCTGGTGGCCGACTTGACGCGACCAACCACGCTCGAACGCCTTCGCGACTACTCGCGAGCATTCCGCGACGTCATGCCCCAAGCCCCGCAGGTCATCCTGCTGAACAAAGCCGATCTCATCCCCGATGAGGAAGACATCCAGGCGCAGGTAAGCCGACTGACCACAGAACACGCCTCACCCGTCTTTGTGACCAGCGCACTTACCGGTCTGAACGTGGAAAAGGCGTTCCTCACACTGGCAACCCACATTGTGGAACACCTATCCCCCTCTTCCTCCCCATCTCCCACGTAGAGGCGAGGCGGCCATGTACAAAATGTCCAGTCTAACCGACCAAGCACTACAATGGGCCAAAATCACCTACCTGGTGACCGACGACTCCAACACCATCATCGCCACCTCCAACGCATCCTGGGCCGGTCGGACCCTCCAGGAGGCCGTCCCCGCGCTGGTGGGCATGGAGGACGCATTGCACGCGGTCAGACAAGGCCAGGTGCCCGAAATACACCTGCCTTACATAGCGCTGGCCACGGAAACCACCCCAGAATACACCTACTTCTCCTTTTACATCACCGCCTATCCGCCCACGGAGGGGCTTTTCGTCATCATTCGCGAGGACACCGAGATTGCCCTGCTCCTGCAGCAATTGAACCAACAGTACAACGAACTGGCCTTGCTGCACGAAAAGGTGGAACAATACGCCCGTCAACTGACAGAAGCGAACCAGCAATTAAAGGACCTCAACCAGGAGCGGGCCTTCCTCATCTCCATGATTAACCACGACATTCGTACGCCGTTAGCGGTCATCCAAAACCTCCTCACAGCCCTCTCCAAACAAGGGACCACCCTCACCTCAGAGCAACGGCACGACATCGAGATGGCCCTGGCAGCAACCCGCAACGCGCGTGAACTCGCAGACATGATCCTCCAGATAGAACGAATCCACCAGGCGACCCACACCGCGTTCCAGAACCAGGTGGAGGTTGCCGCGCTGGTGCGAGAAGTCATCCACCGCTACCAGCCCGCCGCGGCCCAGGACGGGATCAAAGTCCTCACCATCCTGCGAGCGGTCCCCCCCATCCTGGGCGACTGGGTCCTGCTCCGGGAAGCCCTGGGGAACGTGCTGGACAACGCCATCAAGTACAACAAGCCCAACGGTACCATCATCATCCGACTAGAAGCACAGGATCAGGGAGTGCTCATCGAGGTGGAAGACACCGGCGTAGGGTTCGAGACCAAGGATGTCACTTCCCTATTCCAACCCTTCCAACAGGGACACACCAAAACTCGGCGACGGGGATCCGGCCTGGGATTGTACATTGCCCACCGCATTGTCACCCTGCATCGGGGGCGCATGTGGGTTCAAAGTCACCCCCAGGAGGGAAGCCGAGTCTTCATCTGGCTTCCTGAAGATCCTGCCCAAGCGACTGCAGCAGACGCGCAATAAGCGCGACCCGCTGTTCCCACGTATTTCGACGGGCAAACGCGCGGCGCTGTTCCCGCAACACAACATCCTCTTCAGCCAGTGCCTTTTGCACAGCCTGGGGGAACTCATTCGCCTCGGCCACATAGAGCAAATGGGCCACCGAACGCACAGCCGGAATTCGCGTGCTCACCACTGGCATCCCAACGGCAAAGTACTCGTACAACTTCAAAGGATCAATATGGGCCGTCCAGCGGTTAATACGATAAGGCATAAGCGCCACATCCAGCCCTTTCATGTAGAGGGGCAGGCGTTGAGGGGGGCGGAAACCCAGCCAGTGAACGCGCGGGTGGTCCAACAGATCCCACTCTGCCGCGTAGTGGCGCAAGTGATTGGGCCCCACCAGCACCAGGTGCACATCGGAAAGCGCGTCCACCAGCGCACGCAACAGAGGCAGGTCGATCTTATCGTTGAGAACGCCCACATACCCCACTCGAGGGCGTGGAATAGCCGCCACATCCTCGGGCAATTGGGGACACGCCAATGCCCGCTGAAACGCGTGCCAATCCACCGCGTTGGGCACCAGGTGCACGCGAGAGTTGAACGCGCGCGCCTTTTCTGCCAGGGCCGGGTGCGTGCAAATAACCATATCCGCAGCGCGAAGGAGGAACTCGTGACGCTCTTGCACGCGGGCCAATCGCTCCGGGGAAATGTGATCCGCCTCGTACGCCGTGTAATCATCCACCACATGGTAGACCACCCCCGAGGTCGCGACCATATCGAGAAAATCCACCTGATCCGGCGCGGTCAACCACAACACAGGGCGAGGGTGCGGAGGAGGCCATGGATAACAGCGGATCATCCGCGTCACTGCCCGCTGTAGCACTCCCCGAGCCAGGCGGTCACTCCACCGTCCCAAAGAACGGCCCACCCGCGATGCCCACACAGGCAGCGTCAACACGTGCAAGTCCGGGCTGGTGGGCAAAGGTCGCACCCACCGGGGACGCCAGGCCGCGTGGCGCCAAAGTCCACGCCACACACGCCGAGCGTACAGCCGCGGGTTCACGTAGAGAACAGGGGTTTGGCGGGCCAGGCGGGACATAATCTGTTGGCGGTTGCGCCACGGGCCCTCCCAAGGATCGCGGCCGGCCACAACTACCGGCGGCACCTCGGGCCGATCCTGGAGGATGGGCCGGCAGAGGAGGCGTTCGTACACACGCACATGTTCGCGAGCCAACGCGGTCCAGTTGTGCGCCCGCGCGAACGCAGTGACCGCGGATTCGGCCCCGCGCAGTTCGCCGGCCAGGGCACGACGCAAAGCCTGGGCCAGGCCGACCTCATCCTCTGGCGCGTACAACATACCCCGCCCATCCGCGGCCAACTCCACAAAGGGGCCCAACGCGGGCGCGATAATGGGCTTACCAAAGGTGAAAGCCAGCAACGCGGCCCCGGACGTGGTAATATGTCGGTAGGGGAGCACACACACGTCAGCCGCGTTGAAGAAGTACTGCAAATCCTCATCCGCAACATACGTCAAATGAGTGATAATGCGCGGGTCCTCTTCGGCCAGAGCGCGGATCTCATCCGCGTACGCGGGGGCTTCCGCCTTTCCCACAATCAGCAAGCGAGCATGGGGAGCGTCCAGGGTGCGAAACGCGCGGATGAGAAGTTCAATGCCCTTGTACGGCCGCACCTGTCCCAGGAAAAGGAACACATACGCGTTGTCCTCAATGTCCATCCCTAAAGACCGCAAATGGGCACGCGCTTGGGACCGATTTACCTCGTTGGGATAAGCGCCCAGGTAACTGCCATGAGGGATCACGAAAACATTATGACGTCGGCCATACCGTCGAGAAACCTCTTGAGCCACTGTCTCGTCGTGGACGTGGACCGCGTGGGCCACTTTGAAGATCACCGCGTTGGCGATGCGATTAAGAATGGGAGAACGGCCTTCGTGCTGGTTGAGGTTATGCACGGTGTACACAATCTTGCGCTTCAACAGACGAGCCAGCAGCAGGGCGAGCAACACGGAGACAAAACCCTTCCGCCGCTGCCAGGTGCGGGGGACCATGAACAAGTGCTCTATCCAGTGAATGTGCAGGATATCGTAAGAACGAGCGTGGCGGAGGACCCAGCGGAGGCTGAGAAAGTAAGTGTGTCCCACCTCCAGGCGGGGGGATACGGCGTGAACGCCTCGAGCCAGCAAGCGCACGTAGGGATTCAATCGTACTCGCGAGACAAAGACCACACGCGTTGATTTAGGCTCGTAGGGCGGTTGGGCCACCGAACTTTCTCCACATCCTTTCTCAATCGCTCATCAAATCAGGCTAAGCGTAGTCGGGGGGGTTAGGCATGTCAAGTTTTGAAGATCACCCTGAGGAAAGGGACGGTGTCGGTTGCTTAACCCTGCACTCTCCCGTATAATTGAAGGGCGAACAAGGGGGCAAGGAGAGCGCCGGCATACTGCTGAACACATCTTGACATCTGACCCGTAACGTCGTACACGCTAAAACCTCCCCGCAACCTGAGGAAGGTCTTGTGTGGTTCACGCACCCAGGGAGAGGCGCAGATGGATGTAGTTGAGGAAATCAAAGCACGCCTGGACATCGTAGATGTCATCGGATCCTATATCTCCCTGCAACGCAGTGGCAAGAACTACAAAGCCCTGTGCCCTTTCCACGAGGAAAAGACCCCTTCCTTCATTGTCTTTCCCGAAACGCAGACGTGGCACTGCTTTGGCGCGTGCAACACAGGCGGCGACATCTTCTCCTTCGTGATGAAAAAGGAGGGGGTGGATTTCAAAGAAGCGTTGCGCATGTTAGCCCAGCGGGCCGGCATCCCCCTGGAGGAACAACGCCAGGGCCCGGATGAGGGCGGGGAATTGCGAGAGCGCCTGCGGGCCATGCACGCGGCCGCAACCGCGTACTACCAGGAAAACCTGCACCGCCGTCCCATCGGGAAAGTGGCCCGGGAGTACGTAAAACAACGCGGCCTCTCCGCGGAAATCATCGCCACGTTCCAACTAGGCTACGCGCCCGACGCGTGGGATGGGCTGATGAAGTACCTCGCGGGGCTAGGGTACACAGAAGAAGAAATGGAGCAGGGAGGACTCATCATCCGCCGCGAGGATGGTCGCACTTACGACCGATTCCGCAACCGCCTCATCATTCCCATCCACGACACGCAAGGCCGCGTCATTGCGTTCGCGGGACGGGTTATCGGTTCCGGGGAACCCAAGTACCTCAACTCGCCCCAGACCCCCCTGTTCGACAAGGGTCGAACCCTGTACGGGTATTACCAGGCTGTGCGGACCATCCGATCCGAGGATCGGGTGATCATTGTGGAAGGGTACATGGATGTCCTCGCCGCGCACCAGGCCGGTTTCCGCAATGTGGTCGCGTCCATGGGCACCGCGTTAACGGCCACCCAACTACGGTTGCTCTCCCGACACACCAAGCACATCATCCTGGCGCTCGACGCGGACACGGCCGGCCAGAAAGCCGCGCTGCGGGGCGTGGAAGTAGCGCGAGAGGCACTGGACCGCAATGTAGAGCCCTTCATCACGCCCACTGGAGCCCTGCGCTTTCAAGCGTCCCTGGACGTAGACATCCGGTTACTCACCTTGCCCGAAGGGTTTGACCCGGACGACCTGATCCGCCAGGACCCCCAGCAGTGGGCCACGCTGGTGGAGGAAGCCTTACCCGTAGTGGAATTCTACCTGGAACACGTTCGGAACACCCTGGACTTGAACACCCCCGAGGGCAAGCGGGATGCCGTCCGCATAATGAGCCCGCTGATTCAAGAGATCACCGACGCCACAGTACGCGACCACTACCTGCAGCAACTGGCCCGCCTGTTGCGGGTGGACGAACGGGCCCTGGCCGCGGACATCTTCAAAACTCGGCCGCAATCCCGACGCGCACGGCGCAAAGCCTCCCCAGAACCGCAACCGTGGACCCCGCGGCCAGTCACCGCGGTGGACACCACACAGCAGAGCCGGGCATTGGAAGCGTACATCATCACCCTGCTCCTGCGCACACCGGCTGTCCTGGGCGAAATCGGGGACGCGCTACACCGTCTGGGGCAGGACGACCTGAACATGGAAGAATTCGAGGACGTACGTCACCGCCTTATCCTCCAAGTGTTGCTTACTCGGCTAGTTAGTGGTAACCTAAAAGAGGGGGAAGACGTGCTGGCCGAATTACCAGAAGACATGCACGCGTACGTGCAGGAGTTGCTCAACCGAGCCCACAACATGCCGGATGTCCCCCTACACATTGCACGACAGGAAGCAGTAGCGGCAATTCTGCACTTCCGACTGAAACGACATCGGGAATTAGCGCACCAACTGCGCTTTCTGTTGGAAGAAGCCCAGGCACAAAATGACAATCACCAACTTCTCACCTACGGGGTGAAGTTGGGTAATCACCTGCGGGCCATTCACGAGTTAGAACGCCTGTTGCCCGCAGCCATGTCAGTGCACTAAGAACGTCAACACGTAGAGGTTAAACACCAGAACCCGTATCTACGCACCTGAATGCTATCAGAAAACAGAAACGCATTACCTTCAAAACTTTCGCTATAGGTAGGAGCCGTGAGCAAACGTAAGCGACGTCGGACCCAAAAACCCAAAGACGAACAACTGGAACTGGAACTGGATAAAGACCTCAACCTGGAGAGCACGACCGGCATCCCCCTCGTCGAGGAGGAGTCACTCGACGCGGGCAACAGCAGCCTCCTCGTTGTCTCGCCGGACGAGGAACACATTCTGCTCGTCGAACACGAGGAAGAAGCGCAGGAAGCAGATGTTCCCATCATCGAACACGACGAGGAGTTGGAAGCCCGCGTGGAGGAGGAAAAACAACTACCCGTCGAGGACATCATCAAGGAGTGGGAAGAAGCGGGCATCGCCGATGACCCGGTCCGCATGTACCTGCACGAAATCGGACAGGTCCCACTTCTCAAGCCGGAAGAGGAAATAGAACTGGGCAAACGGATCCAGGCCGCGAGAAAAGCCAAAGAGGAACTGGACGCGGGGGTGGAGGATCCGCAACGACGGGCAGAACTGGAACGGATCGTCCAGGAAGGCGAAGAAGCCAAGCGCAAATTAGCGCAAGCCAACCTGCGCCTGGTGGTCAGCGTGGCCAAGCGCTACTTGGGACGGGGCATGTCCTTCCTCGACCTGATTCAGGAAGGCAACCTGGGACTCCTCCGCGCGGTGGAGAAGTTCGACCCAACCCTGGGATTCAAATTCAGCACCTACGCCACCTGGTGGATCCGGCAGGCCATCAGTCGCGCCATTGCTGACCAATCCCGCACCATCCGTATTCCTGTCCACATGGTGGACACCATCAACCGACTGGTTCGCATTCAACGGCAACTCACCCAGATCCTCGGCCGGGAACCCACGGCCGAGGAAATTGCCCTGGAAATGGGATACCTGGAACCGGACGAGAAGGAGATCGCGGAACACGCGTTGAACACCGGCCTCCCCATGGACCCGGTCATCGAACGTAAACTTCGCCGGGCCGCGCAGAAAGTCCAGCGCATTCTGCGCATTGCCCAGGAACCCATGTCCCTGGAGATGCCCATTGGTGACGAGGAGGACACCTCACTCATCGACTTTGTTGAGGACGAATCCCTCCCCGCGCCGGGAGATGCGGCCAGCCGGGAGTTGCTCAAAGAACAAATGGCCGACGTATTAAAGGCCCTCTCCGACCGGGAACGGGAAGTCCTGGAACTGCGCTTTGGGTTAAAGGACGGAAAGAGCTACACCCTGGAGGAAGTCGGACAGATGTTCGGCGTCACGCGTGAGCGCATCCGCCAAATCGAGGCCAAAGCGCTCCGCAAGTTACGCCACCCACAGAGAAGTCACAAACTACGGGATTACCTCTCGTAAAGATTACCCAAAGGATACAGACGACCATGCGGCGGGGCCTCCTACTCAGCACCATCCTCTTGCTCCTTGTACTTGTGGGGTGTGTTAGCAAGTACGTGGCCCCGCCATCTCCCACCCCTTACCCCACCCCGGTGTATCCCATCCTGCCCACCCACACCCCGACCCCCACGCCGACCATCACTCCCACGGCAACCTCGGTTCCTCCTACAGCCACGTTCACAGCCACATCCTACATCCCCCCAACTCCCACGCCGACCATCCCTCGTTCGCCCACGCCCACTCCTACCCCCACTCCCTACATTGTGGTAGAACGTCCTCGTGTCAACGTGCGCACCGGGCCGGGGCTCCTGTATCCCATATTGGGGCAATTGCTGCAGGGCACGCCCGTTCCCATTATTGGCAAGGACCCCTCGGGGAAGTGGTGGTACATCTGTTGTGTGGACGGACAAGCAGCCTGGATTGCCAGTTGGGTCGTATCCGCCCACAACGACACCTCTCGCGTCAGCGTAGTCGCCCACATTCCGCCTCCGCCGCCCACACCCACCCCGCGGCCCACACCACCGCCAACCCCGACCCCAACGCCCGCGCCTTTGTACGATCGCGTGTATGGACCAGTGGCCATTCCCAGCACCAACCCCATTATGACCGTTTGGGTCAAAGTGGCCACCCGTGCGGATACCCCCATAGCCGGCGTTTTGGTCCGCGTGATTCACAACGGCAAGGTCGTTCAAGAAGGGGTAACCAGTAACGTATTCGGCTTCACACGGCCCTCACCGGCATTTGGCTTTTATCACCCGTACAACGCGAAACTGGAAATCTTCCACCCTCCAGCAGGTCGCTTTGAAGTAGTCTTAATAGAGGGCGGACGCGAAGTGGTCCCACGTGTGGTTATTTACCGCAGTGATGATACGCCGGGCGCGGAATTTTACATCGCGTTCCGTCACCGTTGAGGCACCAGAGGAGATTCCCCAGCAATGTTCTGATTTCTCCCGGGGATTATTTCCCAAGTTATCCCCAGGTTATCCCAAAGTTATCCCAAAATATCCTTGGGATATTTTGGGATAAACCCGCTTATTTCAAAATGTAGTACGTGCCTCGCTTATCCCCCACCTTGATCAACAAGCCCTTTTGAACCAGATCGGCCAGATCCAAGCGAAGCGTTTCCGGACTCACATCCGGGCACAGTTCTCGGTATTCCCGATTGGTGATGCGACCTTCCCGCTCCAGGTAACGCAAAGCCTTCAGTTGGCGCGGATTCAAGGGAACACCCCAATCTCGGCGCGACATAGCCGGAACCCGCTCGCGCTGATTACGCAAGATAACGGTGAAAGAATAGGGAGTTGCCTTGAATTCAGGACGAGGATGTCCAGCCGCCAGCATATCCTCGATCATGCGATCAATTCCCAAACCCAATTCCTCAATGTAACCCCACTGGTACAATCCATTGACAATGCGTGGATTACGGCTGAAATGTTCCTCTACGATGTTGTCCAACGTAATGTACCCTGGCAACCCACCCGGACTGGTAACTTCCAAACGGTCATCGAACATGCGGACTTCTATACGGCGTCCGCTCAAACGGTAATCTCGGTGGGCCACCGCGTTTACCAGCGCCTCACGCACGGCAAAGGGCGGGTATTCGAGCCGCTCCTCCCGCTGAAGTCCCCGTACTACTGCTTCCACCCGCATCTCCTGGCGCACAACATCCCACGCCCGTTCCAGAAGGCGCGGCAAGGGGCCACGAATCTTCTCCCGGCGGCCATACCCCGGTAAACCCTCCGGCCCACGGGGGTCCACCCCTTCAAAACGCACAAAGTCCAACTCAGCCTGGGGGAGGAAAAACTGCGGATCCTTGCCAAAGAGGAGCAGACCAGCCACTGTGGGATCCCCCTCATCGGTAATTGCGCCGGCCGCGCGCAGGAGTTCCTCGGTGGTGCCCAACCAGGTACGGCGTTGTTTCTCCTCCCAATGCTGACGGTACTCCTCAATAATGTCAGGGTTGAGATCGTCCAACGTCGCGCCCGGCACGACCTCCGCCTCAAAATCCCCGGTGCTCTTTGTGGCAGCCAACTGGCGAATGGCATCCCCACTGAGGGGTTTATTCTCCGACCCGCTGCGGATAAGCACGCGGCCATCGTCCAGACTGTGCAATTCCGTGCTGCGCGGCACCTGGATCACAATGACGGAACCGCGCGGGGTTTGCTCTGCACTCCACTCCGTGCGCACAATAGGTCGCGTGCGGGCCAAAGCCAACCGTAACGCATCCTCCACAGCGTCGGGCAGGGAAACACCCACCACAGAACCCTTTTCATCCACTCCCACGACCACAGTCCCACCGTCCGCGTTGGCAAACGCGACCAACGTCTCTGCCAACCGGTCCACATCCACATCCACAACGAACTCCAGAGTTTGTCCTGGGCCGTGTTTCAACCACTGTTTCAGCATGGAGGATCCCCTTTCCGTACATCCTTCTGCTCAGACAAGGTGCGTTCAGTGTTCAGAGCATGACCGCGGGAACACATCCCAACAGGCACAGCACATCCCCGTACCCCGGGGAACGAAACACCGCGGTGAACGCATGTTCACCCACCTGAAGTTTACCAAAAATCAGCCAAAAGGGAAAACACAGCCCCCTCTCAACCACCGTACAGGGACTTAGCCTGTTCCACGTATTCCAAACTCTGATGGCGGAAGTACGTGTTGTACAGTTCCGCGTAATGCCCCCCTTTTGCCATCAACACGGTGTGACTGCCTTCCTCAATAATGCGTCCTCGCTGCATGACAATGATGCGATCCGCGGCCTGGACGGTGAAGAGACGATGGGCGATGATAATGCTGGTGGTGTCGGACATGATGAGGTTTAACGCCTGTTGGATCTGCCACTCCGTAAAGGGGTCAATACTGGCCGTGGCCTCATCCAGAATGAAGATGGCAGGACGCTGGACCAGCACCCGCATCAACGCGACCAACTGCCGCTGTCCCATGGAAAGGTGGCTTCCCCGTTCCCCAACCTCCGTGTGCAACCCCTGTGGAAACGTCTCCAGCCACTCCCCATCTCCAATACGGTGAGCCAGTTCCAGGATCTCCTCCTCGGTCGCGTCTGGCCGCGCGTAGCGAATGTTATCCAGCACAGTACCCGTAAAAAGAAACGGCACTTGGGATACAATGCCCAACTGGCGGCGGTACATCCGCAAATCCAGCGTGCGAATATCCATACCATCCACAAAAATGTGGCCCTTCTGGAACTCATAAAAGCGAGCGATCAACCGAGCCACTGATGTTTTGCCCGCGCCCGTGTGGCCCACCAGGGCTACAGTCTCCCCCGCGTGGATGTGGAGGTTGAAGTCCGCGAGCACCTGTTCCTTCTCCGAATAGCGAAACCACACATGTTCCATCCGAATGTCCCCGCGCAAGCGAGGGACCGGACGGTGTGCTACCTGGACCACCGCGGGCTTGGCGTCAATCAACGCGAACACACGCTCGGCCGCGGACAGGCCAGCCTGGACCTGGGCAGAAAACGCGGAGAGATTCAAGACCGGGAACCAAAACCGGTTCAGACTCTCAATGAACAGATACCAAACGCCCGCGGTCACCACCCCCTGGACTGTGCTAATGCCTCCCGCGTACACCAACATAGCCGTCCCCACGCCGCCCAGCGCGTTCAAAATGGGAAAGATGGACGAGAGCACAATCCCGCGGTAGACGTTGACCCGGTAGGATTGGCGGTTCGCTTCCGCAAACTCCTTGTAGATAAGGGCTTCCTGCCGGAAATTCTTGGCCACAGAAATGCCACTGATGGTCTCCTTGATGGCCGCGTTGACGTTGGCCAACGCCCGCATTCCTTGCTGTGTTACCCGCCGAGCCAGCCCCCGCAAACTGCTGGCAACCAGGAACAACACGGGCAGGAACGCGAACAGAAGCAATGTCAGGTGCCAATCGAGGGAGATGAGCACCGCGCCCAGGATAACGGCCTGCAGGAACTGGCCCAGAATATCGGTGACCAGGGTCACCACATCCCCAAAGTCCTGCGTGTCCGAAACAATGCGTGACACAATACGGCCCGAAGAAAACTTGTCATAGAAGGAAAGATCATGGGATACAGAAGCCTGGAACGCGGTAGCCCGCAGTGCCAGAACCACATCCCCCACAGCGCGCACGGTCAGACGACGGCGGACCCAATTCGCCAACCAGGTCACCACCCCGCTGGCAAGGACGGCCATCCCCAACAGGATAATGGCCCAGGGCGTGGGATGAGTGCGGATCACATCCACCCCGCGAGCCACGATCATGGGCAGTGCCGCGCCCGACGCGGAGATAATGCCGATGAAGAGCACAGTCAACGCCAAACGGCGCACCTGGGGGCGAAAGTACTCGGCCATGCCCCGGATAAGTTCCCGGTCACTGTATTGACGGTCGTACTCTTCCGCGCCTAAACGTGCGAAGAAGGCCCACCTCCTTCAGGCTGTTCGTCCCGCACAAAGATGCGGCGGTACGTTTCTGATACCCGGAGGAGTTCCTCGTGACTCCCCATAGCCGCGATGCGGCCTTTGCGCAGGACGATGATGAGGTCCGCCCAGCGGATCTGTGATAAGCGATGGGTGATAATGAACGTGGTGCGACCTTTGGACGCGGTGAAAATGGCCCGCTGAATCTTGTCCTCGGTCGCGCTGTCTATTGCGCTGGTGGAATCATCCAGGATGAGAATAGCCGGATCAGTGAGAAAGGCTCGCGCTAGAGCCAACCGCTGGCGCTGGCCACCGGAAAGGGTGACCCCGCGCTCGCCGATGACTGTGTCGTACCCGTCTTTAAAGGACATGATGAACTCGTGGGCCTGAGCAGCCTTGGCCGCGGCCACAATTTCCTCCATGGTGGCGTCGGGCTTGCCAAACGCGATGTTCTCCCGAATCGTGCGCGAGAACAGGAAAATGTCCTGCTCGATGATGGAGATCTGGCGGCGCAGGGATTCCAGGTTCCACTCCCGCACGTCCACACCGTCCACCAGCACTTGACCTTCGTTCACGTCGTAGAGGCGGTTAATGAGTTTGACCAACGTCGTCTTGCCCGCGCCCGTCTGCCCCACCAGGGCCACCCGCATACCGGGCTTCACGTGGAAGGTGATGTCCTGCAGCACAGGTTGGCCGCCAGGATAGGCAAAGGTCACGTGTCGGAATTCCACCTCGCCCCGCATCTTCCCCGCGTAGCCCGCCACATTCTGATCCAGGTGAGTCTCCGTGTTCATCAATTCCAGAATGCGTCGCGCCGCGGCCAGGCCAGAGGAGATACGGGAGTAGGCGAACAGGGACACAAAGGTGGGGAAACGGAACAATTGAAGCAGGCCCACGTAAGCCACCACCGCACCAACGTCAATGAGCCCCGCGTGAAACAGGTAAATCGCGTGGAAGAATCCTGTGGCGATCGCAACGCCCAGGAGGAGCAAGGGCAGGAACCGAGCCTCCACATCCCCCTGCTGGACGTACGCGTCGCGGAACTTCTGGGCTAACTTCCGAAATACGCGCACTTCCCGGTCCTCCTGGGCCGTGCCCTTGACCGTCTCTATGCCGTCCAACACCTCTGAGAGGTGCGTGGTCATCACCCCAAAGCGCTCGCGCACCTGCGTGGTAATCGGGCTCAATTCGTGCAGGTACTGGGCCAGCGCGATGACGTAGGTGATGAGGAAGAGGGCCGGAGTGAGAATAAGGGACCAGTGATAGCGCGGTGCCAGGAGTAAGGGCATGAACATGAAGTTCGCGGAACCAATGACCAAGTTAACCCCTGGGCTGAACATCAAGTTGATCTCCCGAACGTCGTTCGTGGCCCGGGCCATTGTTTCCCCCACGGACTGCATGTCGTGAAAGGTCATGCTCTTGCCCAGGAGATTAATGTAGAGTTCGTCACGGATATCCCGCTCCATGCGCTGGGCAATCAACTCCGCGCCCGCGTTTCGCCCCCATTGCAGCGCGCTGCGCACCAACTGGCTCACCACGATGAGCAGTGCAATGGGTAGAAGTTCGGCCATGCGGGGAGGGCGGGCTACAATGGCGTTAAATGCTTTGCCAGTCAGGA
Source organism: uncultured Anaerolineae bacterium (assembly GCA_964402285.1). Lineage (GTDB taxonomy): Bacteria > Chloroflexota > Anaerolineae > JAADDB01 > JAADDB01 > CAYPUG01. Next base: position 43,736 of record CAYOAZ010000022.1, read on the forward strand.
GGGGAACCAGGGCAGCCAGGGCCGCGTTGCCCAGGGCCCCTATCAGCATCAACAAAACCAAATACCAGTACCGCCGCACGTGAGAAAGGATCCAGCGGACCGGTCCTCGCTTATCAGAGCGATATTTGTCAGGCAGTGTGAATTCAGCAGGCCGGTGGGCAATAGTCTCCATGTCCGTGCCCCTAAACCGCGCGCGATTCCCCTTGTCGGGCACGCGTGGCCGGGAAATCTCTCTCCTCTTCCGTCGCCGTTCTCGCTTGGTCGCCCCAGGATAGCCTACGCTTTTTTCTACCCCCCGTCAAGAATCGCCCCCTCTTTACGCCCCAGGACCGCAAGTCATCCCCAAATTTTCCGAACTTTCCTTCCTTGTTTGGTACAATTCCCGATGGACTTGTGAAAAGATAACGTTCCCCATCGTGTACGACACGATACTGACGGAACATAGAGGAGGCATAGTATGAACAACAGGCACAATCCCTTTGGGGCGCGGGTGCAGTTCGACACCGGAAGTGGTCCCGCGTACATGTACAATATCCACGTGCTGGAGGATCAGGGGATTGCTGAGGTATCCAAACTACCCTTCACCATCAAAATCCTCTTGGAGAACCTGCTCCGTCACGTGGATGGGAAGATCGTCACCGAAGACGATGTAGTAGCGCTGGCCCAGTGGAAGCCCCAGGCAGAAAAGCGCCCTGACATCCCGTACATGCCGGCCCGCGTTGTCCTCCAGGACTTCACAGGTGTCCCGGCAGTGGTGGATCTGGCCGCGATGCGGGATGCAATGAAGCGGCTGGGCGGCGATCCCGCCAAAATCAACCCGTACATCCGCGCGGATCTGATTATTGACCACTCGGTTCAGGTGGATTACTTTGGCTCCATTTACGCCCTTTACTACAACGCGGAGAAGGAGTTCGAGCGCAACCGGGAACGCTACGCGTTCCTGCGCTGGGCCCAGCGAGCGTTCCGCAACTTCAGCGTGGTTCCCCCGGACACCGGCATCATCCACCAGGTCAACCTGGAATACCTGGCCAAGGTTGTGCACTTGCGCGAGGAAGGCGGTGAACAGGTCGCCTATCCCGACACGCTGGTGGGCACGGATTCCCACACGACCATGATCGCGGGGTTGGGCGTGTTGGGCTGGGGTGTAGGAGGCATTGAAGCCGAGGCCAATATGCTGGGCCAACCCCTTTACATGCTCACTCCAGACGTCATTGGCTTTAAACTGACCGGCGAACTGCCCGAAGGTGCAACCGCGACGGACCTGGTGCTCACCATCACACAGATGTTGCGCCAGAAGGGCGTAGTGGGGAAGTTCGTGGAGTTCTTTGGTCCGGGCATTACCAACTTGAGTTTGGCCGACCGAGCAACCATTTCCAACATGTCGCCGGAGTACGGCGCGACCGTGGGCTTCTTCCCGGTGGACATGGAAACGTTGCGCTACCTTATCGGCACAGGGCGCAGCGAGGAACTCGTGGAGTTGGTCCACCGATATACTCAGGAGCAGGGGCTCTTCCGCACGGACGAGACTCCGGATCCGGTGTACACGGACGTGCTGGAGTTGGATATGAGCACTGTGGAACCCAGCATTGCCGGCCCCAAGCGCCCTCAGGATCGCATCCCCTTGCGTGAGGCCAAACCGTCCTTCCACCAGGTGCTCAAGTCCTTTGGCCGCGAACCCAGTGACACCAACGGCCGCAAGAAGGCAGTGGTGAACTTTGACGGCATGGAAGTGGAACTGAAGGACGGTTCCGTGGTCATCGCGGCTATCACCTCCTGCACCAACACGTCCAACCCTTCGGTGATGATCGCGGCCGGGTTGGTGGCTAAGAAGGCTGTGGAACTGGGGCTGGATGTCAAGCCGTGGGTAAAGACGAGTCTGGCGCCCGGATCCCGCGTGGTGCCCCAGTACCTGGAAGACGCGGGGCTGCTTCCCTACCTGGAGGCGCTGCGCTTCCACGTGGTCGGCTTTGGGTGCACCACCTGTATCGGCAACAGTGGCCCCTTGCCCGAGCCCATTGCCAAGGCCATTCAGGAAAATGACCTGATTGTGGCAGCCGTGCTTTCGGGGAACCGCAACTTTGAAGGCCGAGTGAACCCGCTTACCCGAGCAAATTACCTGGCATCTCCCCCACTGGTGGTGGCTTACGCCATTGCCGGCACCATGGACATCGATATGAACAACGAGCCTATTGGCTACGATCCCAACGGACGGCCTGTGTACTTGAAGGATATCTGGCCAACCCAGGAGGAAATCCGCAAAGCCATCCAGCGCACTCTGCGCCCGGACCTGTTCAAGGAGCAGTACAAGGATGTGTACAAGGGCAATGAATTGTGGGAAGGGCTGGATGTTCCCGATGCGGACCTGTATCCTTGGGACCCGAACTCCACGTACATTCAGGAGCCTCCCTTCTTCAAGGACATGCCTGTGGAGCCGCCTCCCATCCAGGAGATTCGGGGAGCCCGGGTCATCGCGCTGCTGGGCGATACGGTGACCACCGACCACATTTCACCTGCCGGTCCCATTCCCGTGGATAGCCCGGCAGGGAAGTACCTCATCGAGCACGGTGTGCACCCGCGAGATTTCAACACTTACGGTTCGCGGCGTGGCAATCACGAGGTGATGATGCGCGGTACGTTCGCGAACATCCGCCTGCGCAACCAATTGGTGCCCGGCACCGAAGGGGGATGGACCATCTACTTCCCCACGGGGGAGAAGATGACCATCTACGACGCGGCCATGAAGTACCAGGAGGATGGCACGCCCTTGCTGGTCATCGCGGGCAAGGAATACGGTACCGGCTCATCCCGTGACTGGGCCGCGAAGGGAACGCTGCTCCTGGGCATTAAAGCGGTCATCGCGGAATCCTTTGAGCGCATCCACCGCAGCAACCTGGTGGGGGTCGGCGTGCTCCCGCTGGAGTTCCTGCCGGGGGAGAACAAGGAGACGTTGGGGTTGACAGGTCGGGAGGTGTACGATATCGAAGGGCTTAACGATGACCTCCAGCCTCAACAGTTGGTCACTGTGCGCGCTCGGGATGAGGAGGGTAACGAGAAGGTGTTCCAGGTGAAGGTGCGCCTGGACACGCCCATCGAGGTGGAGTATTACCGCCACGGTGGTATTTTGCAGTACGTATTGCGGCACATGCTGTAGATAATCAAAAGGGGCGCAGCATAAAACTGCGCCCCTTCTTGTTCCCCACCTTTCAGGATCTTCCCAAAACGGTTTACGCTCGTAGTTGAGCGCCCAACTGCTTTTCCAGCGTCTTCACGATGCGTGTTCGAATGCGTTCCACGTCCTTGTCCTTTAGTGTGCGGTCTGGCGCCTGATATGTCACGCGGAAGGCGAGGCTCTTCTTGCCCCGGGGGATGTTCGGCCCGCGGTACACGTCGAAAAGGGCCACATCCACCACCAGGAACCCGCCCGCTTCCCGGATGGCCTGGGCAACGGTCTCCGCGGGGATGTTCTCATCCACGACGAAGGCCAAATCCTCCTTCACGGGCGGGAAGGGGGATATGGGCCGCAGTTGGACCGGGTGTTGGTAGGCCTCTACAAAGGGGTCTACCTCTATCTCGGCCACGCACACCGGTACCCGAGGCAGGTCAAACGCTTCCCGCACCAGGGGGTGAATCTCCCCCAGGACCCCAATACGCTTGCCCTGGTACACCATCTCCGCGGCCCGAGGACCAAAGGTGGGATGGTCAGTAAGGGGTCGGAATTCTACCCCTTCCAGGGGGATGTGTTCCAGTAGTACTTCCACCACGCCCTTCAGGTCGTAGAAGTCCATGGGATCTGATGTGGGCGCCCAAACACTTTCCGGTTCCCGCGGCCCCATGAGCGCGATGCCAACGCGGTAGGGTTCCTCAGGACGGGAGGCGCCGGGCTTGGGCAGGTACACCCGCCCTATCTCAAAGATGGCCTGGCGGTCCGTAAACCGTTGGTTGAAGGCCAGGGTCTCCAGCAGACTGACTAATACGGTACGGCGCATTACGCTTCGTTCTACGGTCAAGGGGTTGGCCAGACGGATGTACTCCTCTGGGTTGGGGGGAGGTCCGCCCGGCCGCAGTTTAGCGCAATTCTCCAGGTTGGTCAGGGAATAGGGGATGATGTCCTGGAGCCCGGCCGCCACCAGGATGTCCCGTATGCGTTCCCGAGTCTCCAGGGGCCAATTCCGCCGTTGGGGAGGCAATTCGTCGCTCATCAGTGTTTCGGGAATGCGATCGTACCCCCATATTCGCGCCACTTCCTCCACAATGTCCGCGGGAATGCGCACGTCCAGGCGGTGCCAGGGCACTACCAGGTGGATGGGAGCCGCCTCGCTTTTGATGGTCGGTTCGGTGACCTGGAAATCCAGACGACGCAGGATGTCCACAATGTCATCCACAGGAATTTCCACACCCAACTGCCGTTTGATGTCCCGCGCGGCAATGGTTATTTCGATGCGTTCCTGTTTTACCGGATAGTTATCCACAATGCCCTGGGCAATGGTTCCCCCGGCCAGGGTCCGCATGAGTTCGGATGCTCGCCGAGCAGCCACGGGTACCATTTCCTCGGGAATGCCGCGGGAGAAGCGCCGACTGGCCTCTGAGGGCAATTTGAGTTTCTGCGCGGTCCGGCGGTTGTTGATGTAATCGAAGTTCGCGGATTCCAGGAGGATGGTGCGCGTGTTTTCGGTGACTTCGGTTTCTTCCCCACCCATAACGCCGGCAATAGCAATAGGGCCCTTCGTGTCACAGATGAGGAGCATATCCGGGTCCAATTCCCGCTCCACGCCATCCAGGGTGCGGAGACGCTCCCCGGGTTTGGCACGGCGCACAATAATAGTCGGCTTACCTCCTCCGGCTCGTTCCACCAGTTTATCGTAGTCAAACGCGTGCAGGGGTTGGCCCCACTCCAGCATCACGTAGTTGGTAATGTCCACGATGTTGTTGATGGGGCGCATTCCTGCCATGGTCAGCCGCCGTTGCATCCAGAAGGGGGAGGGGCCAATGTTCACGTTGTGAATGACCGTTGCCGCGTAGCGATGACAGAGGTCGGTATCTTCAATGACCACGTCCACCAGGTCAGATGCGGGGGGAAGACCGGTGTCTTGCATGGTGGGCATTTCAATGTGAAGGGGAGCCCTGGTTACCGCGTGGACTTCCCGGGCGACGCCGGTCATGCTCAGGCAGCGGGCCATGTTCGGTGTGATGTCAAATTCAATAACGGTGTCGCCCAGGTAGTCAGCCAGAGGCATTCCCACTGGCGCGTCTTCGGGCAGGATGAGGATGCCTTCGTGTTCGTCGGACAGGCCCAGTTCTCGTTCTGAGCACACCATGCCCTCTGATCGGATGCCCCGGATTTTGGTGGCCTTGAGTTTTTTCATTTTCCGCTCGGGGTCGTAGGGGTCAATTAAGCGGGCGCCGGCCAAAGCGAAGGCCACTTTCAACCCGGGGCGTTCTACGCCAATGTAGGGGAAGAGATTGGGCGCGCCAGTGACCACGGTCAACGGTGCGTCCCCTCCGTAATCCACAGTTGCCAGGACAAGGCGATCCGCGTTGGGGTGTTTTTCGACCTTGAGGATTTCTCCTACCCGAATGCGTTCTCGATCCCACCAGTCGCCTACACGCTCGATGCGGGTCACTTCGAGCCCGGCCAGGGTCAATCGCTCTGCCAGTTCTTCATCTGGCAGGGTAATGTCCACGTAGTCCTTGAGCCAGGAAAGGGGTACGCGCATAAACCTGCCTCCTCAGGGTAGAATCGCAATGCGCTGTATTCTACCACGGGCACGGGTGAGGGTTCCAAACGCGAGGAAGCACTCATGCGGGAGAGAAGCGAAAGGCAAGGGCTGAGACAGGCGGCGGAGGGAACCGAACCAATCCCTGTGTTCTCCGTGTCCCCGTGTGAACCTCCTACCAAACGCATCTCACCGAGAAATACGAACCACCGCCGCCTACAAAAGACCTCGCTGGTCACCTCGCCGGGTCAAAACACAAAAACGGGCAGACGATATCGCCTGCCCGTTCATGGCTCCGCGGGGAGGACTCGAACCTCCAACCAAGCGGTTAACAGCCGCCCGCTCTGCCTATTGAGCTACCGCGGATTGCTTTTCTGTTTTCGCCGCTAT
>CAYOAZ010000023.1:0-19711 GCA_964402285.1 uncultured Anaerolineae bacterium
GCGTTGGTGACGGCGTTGCCTGGTCGTTGAGCCAGGGCCTGGACGGCTGTATGGCGGACGTCTTTATTCTCATCATCCAAGGCGCGTATGAGGGCGTTGGTGACGGTGTCGCCTGGTCGTTGAGCCAGGGCCTGGACGGCCTTATAGCGGACGTATCCATCTTTATTCTCCAGGGCGCGTATGAGGCCTTCGGTGGCTATGTCGTCCTTCCATTGAGCCAGCAAGTTTTTTAAGATGTTCACGAACATTATTTTCCTCCCCTTGTTATCTCATTTTTTATTCTCGCGGGCTTCCAGGGCTTCCCTAGCGGCCCGGCGTACTGCGGGTTTTGGGTCGCTTCGTGCTCGTTCCAAGGCCTCAGAGACCTCCTGGCCCGGCCGTTGAGTCAGGGCCTGGACGGCTGCACGGCGGACTTCCCAATGCTTATCCTCCAGGGTGCGTATGAGGGCGTTGGTGACGGCGTCGCCTGGTCGTTGAGCCAGGGCCTGGACGGCCTTATAGCGGACGTATCCATCTTTATTCTCCAGGGCGCGTATGAGGCCTTCGGTGGCTATGTCGTCCTTCCATTGAGCCAGCAAGTTTTTCAAGATGTTCACGAACATTATTTTCCTCCCCTTGTTATCTCACTTGCCTTTTTTTATTCTCGCGGGCTTCCAGGGCTTCCCTAGCGGCCCGGCGTACTGCGGGTTTTGGGTCGCTTCGTGCTTGTTCCAATGCCTTAGAGACCTTTTGGCCCGGCCGGCAAGCCAGAGCCTGGACGGCGGCCTGGCGGACCTTCCAATCTTCATTCTCCAGGGCGAGGATGAGGCCTTTGGTGGCTATGTCGTCCTCCCGTTGAGTCAGGGCCTGGACGGCGGCCTGACGGACCTCCCAATCTTCATTCTCCAGGGCGCGTAAGAGGCCTTCGGTGGCTATGTCGTCCTTCCGTTGAGCCAGGGCCTGGACGGCCGCACGGCGGACGTCTTTATGCTCATCCACCAGGGTGCGTATGAGGCCTTCGGTGGCTTTGTCGTCCTCCCGTTGGGCCAGGGCCTGGACGGCGGCCTGGCGGACCTCCCAATGCTCATCCTCCAGGATGCGTATGAGGGCGTCGGTGACGGCGTCGCCTGGTCGTTGAGCCAGGGCCCGGGCGGCGGCCTGGCGGACCTCCCAATGCTTATCCTCCAGGGTGCGTATGAGGGCGTCGGTGACGGCGTCGTCCTTCCGTTGAGTCAGGGCCTGGACGACGGCCTGGCGGACGCTTTCATGCTCATCCTTCAGGATGCGTATGAGAGCGTTGGTGACGGCGTCGCCTGGTCGTTGAGCCAGGGCCCGGGCGGCGGCCTGGCGGACCTCCCCATCTTCATTATCCAGGGCGCGTATAAGGCCTTCGGTGGCTATGTCGTCCTCCCGTTGAGCCAAGGCTTGGGTGGCCGCACGGCGGACCTCCCAATGCTCATCCTCCAGGGTGCGTATGAGGGCGTTGGTGACGGTGTCGCCTGGTCGTTGAGCCAGGGCCTCGACGGCCTTATAGCGGACGTATACATCTTCATTCTCCAGGGCGCGTATGAGGCCTTTGGTAGCTATGTCGTCCTCCCGTTGAGCCAGGGCCTGGACGGCCGCACGGCGGACAGGCCAATGCTCGGGCCACCTTCCTTCATAATACTTATCCTCCAAGGCGCGGATGAGGGCGCTGGTGACGGCGTCGCCTGGTCGTTGAGCCAGGGCCTGGACGGCTGCACGGCGGACGTCTTCATCTTTATTCTCCAGGGCGCGTATGAGGCCTTCGGTGGCTATGTCGTCCTCCCGTTGGGCCAGGGCCTGGACGGCGGCCTGGCGGACCTTCCAATACTCATCCTCCAGGGTGCGTATGAGGGCGTTGGAGACGGTGTTGCCTGGTCGTTGAGCCAGGGCCCGGACGGCGGCTTGGCGGACGTCTTCATCTTTATCCTCCAGGGCGCGTATGAGCGCGTTTTCGCCGTCAGGCCCCATGGCCGCTAAGGCGTGGGCGGCAACGGTTTGTATCCACGCCGGCTTTGCGTGATGCACGAGGGCGTGGAGAAGGTGAAAAAGCATTTCATACGCGGTTTCAGAGGTTAAAGCCCGTTTTGTTTCCTTTTGCCTCATAGGAATCCCTCCTGCTGTGCCATCTTTGTTCAACCTCTAATTTCGTGAGAATCAATTTTGGGTTGATGCTTCGTTATTGTGCCACATCATATATCCATCTGTATGCGAGCTTGCCGTGCACGTAGAGGTCTTTAAGTGGTCCTGGTTTCTATTCTAAAAAATCTCGAATCTCGTCGAGAGTCATTGCGTCTTTGTCGTTATATAAGTTTTCATAGATAATCAGCCTTCAAATCGTCCCCATAGGGCCCAAAGCGATCAATAAGGCAATTGATACCCGCACAAGGGCTTGCCATTTGCCGCCCGTCGCGCGCTGCTCTTGCACCAAAGAGCGTTCTAAGACCGCATACCCACCCCACAACGAAAAAAGCAGAAATGCAATAATTACCCCGTACACTCGCAAAGCGAGGGACACACCCGTTAAGTGGACGGCGGTCGCCAAATGCCACAACATAGATCCAGAAGCGACCAGCAGCCATACAAGTGCTTGATCGCGCGCGCGTCGCAACAGATGGTTCTGGTCACGGTAGCGAAGGAGAAGCAACGCCACCCCATACCACCACCATCCTCCCCATCCCCAACTCCAGTACATCGCTATAGTTACTGTGAGTCCGTATAACCCCGTTACACCTACCACCCCACCCGCCTTCCACGATTTAGGGGGAATAAGCAGTGTATTGAGAAATGTCACTAAAAGCGCTAACCCAAGGAACAGTCGGCCCCCGCCATGGGCTCGGCCTTGGAGGGGAAGCCAATATCGATGTAAAAGAGTTTGGATATCCGCGGTGGGAATGCCGGCTTTCCACAAATCCCGAATGAATGTGCGGTTCCACTCTTGCATCCAAAGGAAGTATGTCGTCATTAATAGCGACGCAGGCCAGGGAGCAAGGGTCCAAAAAGGAGAAACTAAATGCGGAAGAGCACGGACATCGATACACAAAATCCACAAAAAAGGTGTGAGGAGATGAATCAGAAAATGCCACTTCCATAACGGCCAGGGGAATAAAGTGCGCAGAGGAGCGAGGAAGTGTTCAATGGGGTGATAAAACGTAGGTGGAGGCAACCTGTCACTCGCAACCAGTATGTGCCACGTTTCCACAACCCAGGTACTACATTGAGGGCACGCGGCCAAATGATGAAGGTCTGCGCGGCGCTGTTCAAGAGGGAGGCGTCCTTCCAGAAGGAGAGATATATCCAGGGCCCTAAGGTGATGCCCTTGAATTTCGCTCCCAAGGGGCATGACCTATTCCTCGTCTGGCTTACTGGGGCACTAACGGGTTTTCATTTAGTTATTCCCATTTTTTACCCATAATGTGACGTATACGCACTTCACTTGTAAAGTGTTCGACGCAATTTCTTTAGAGCCCGTTCTTTTCTCTTGCGCAGACTTTCCGGTGTCACCCGTTTCCCGAACACCTGCTCCACAATAGAAGCGATCTCCGCGAATTGATACCCAATTACATATAATCTCAGGACGAATACATCAAGCGCACTTAAAATTCGCAGCGCCATCTCCCACAGAGTAATGCGATCTACTTGGACGCCTTCAAAATCTTTTCCCGTATTGACAGGAAACTCATCGTCCAATTGCGACTCAAATCGGGGGCGTAAATCACGTCGGTGTCTTGCTACGTTCGCTATAATTGCAGCCAGGTACGTCGTCAGTGAAGCACGACTTGGGTCATAAGCACGTAACACCCGATAGTCATCCCTCACCAACACCTCGCATACGTCTTGCACGAGGTCTTCAATATCCTGCTCCGGCCAACCTAACTGATTTTTATATCGATGTATAGCCAATGTGTGAATAAACCGGGTGAGAACATTCCACGATTCTGTGTCGCCTTCCAGGCAACGAGTAAGTAAAGCCTCGGATAAAGGAGGCTTATCCATGAGGACCTCCTCCTCAAGCGGGGAACCCCATAACGCTCTTGTATGAGAGGTGTGTGTAAGTATATCAAAAAAAGACGATTTGTACAACTGTAAACGAAGCCAAGTGAAAATACCAAACCTATCTGCCCCACTTCCCTCCGCCAACCACTTGACCTCCCGAGCGTTTCTGTGTATGCTTCTCCCAAAACTTGAGAATGGTTCGCAACTATGGCTCATAAAAACGCTACACAATCGACTCATTCGCTTCGGTCGCGCTTGTTTCGGAAGACGATTGCCTTTCCCCAGGAGCATGGGACCTGGGCGTTTCTTCTTTCCCCGTTGATTATCGGTATTGCCGTGGGGAAAACCTGGACAAGCAATACCACGTTGCTGGTTATTGGTGTGCTGGCCGCGTTTATGGCCCGCCAGCCGGTCGTGATTCTGGCCAAAATTTGGGGGAAACGGCGGCCGCGTGCGGATCTCCCTGCAGCGCTCTTCTGGATGGCTTTGTACGGATTCATCGCCTTCGTCGCGGGTGTTATCTTGGTCGCACGCGGGTACGCATTCCTGGTGTACTTGGCTGTCCCTGCTGTGTTTGTGCTTTTGTGGTATTTGTACCTCATTCGTAACCGAGCAGAACGTCGTCAACTGGGCCTGGAGATTGTCGGCAGTGGCGCGTTGGCCCTGGCTGCACCTGCAGCCCTGTGGGTAGCCCGAGGTCACTACGATCCGTTGGGTTGGGCCCTCTGGCTTCTCGTCTGGTTCCAATCCGCTGCGTCCATTGTCTACATTTACTTGCGCTTGGAACAACGACGCTGGCGGGAAATTCCTCCCCTGGTAGAGCGGTTGCGCGCGGGGTGGCGGGCCTTGCTTTACACTACCACCAACATGGTGGCTGTGGCCGCGTTGGGCCTCATGGGGGCCCTTCCCGCATGGCTTTGGCTGGCTTACGCGATACAGTGGGGGGAAAGTATAGAAGGCACCATACACCCAGCAACACACATCAAACCTACAATTTTAGGTATCCGCCAAATGACCGTGAGCACCCTGTTCACTGTGGCCTTTGTGTTGGCTTGGCATTGGTAAGAAGGGAGTAACGCCCATGGCCGTGCCCAGAGAAGGACATCATCCTTCTCCTAAAGAACGCTTGATGGCTTCTGGATTGCGGGTGACACCGCAGCGGGTGCTTGTGCTGGAGATTTTAGATGAAGCTGAAGGACACTTAGACGCCGAAGCCGTTTATGAACGCGCGCGACAACGGGATTCTCGCATCAGTTTGGCAACGGTGTACCGAACACTGGCCAAGTTAAAGGAGGTGGGCCTCGTCGAACAACGCTATTTTGCCCGGGATCACAAACGAGAGTACTTCGAGAGTGCGCTTAAAGCAGAACATTACCACTTCACATGTAAGGGATGTGGGAAAGTTATCGAGGTAGAAACCACCCGCATTGCTCAGGCCCGGGCAGAACTGAGCGCGGCGCTCGGCATAGAGATTACACATGTATGCGTGTGCTTTGAGGGGTACTGCGCGGAATGCGCTGCCAAACGCCGCCGTCAACAGGAGGACAAACGCATGGCCGCACAAAAAGAACGTGAGGGCACATACGTGCCCATGGGAATGCTGGAGCCAGGACAGCGAGGTCGCGTCGTTCAGGTTCGAGGCAATGCTCGTTTTCGGCGTCGGATCATGGAAATGGGAGTTGTGCCCGGCGAGATTGTGGAAATAGAACGTTTTGCCCCCTTAGGTGACCCGATTGAATTCAAGGTTAAAGGATACCACCTCTCATTGCGGAAAGCAGACGCCGACCACATCCTGGTGGAGCGCGTGGATGGAACTCCATGATACCCCTTTCCCTCTGCCAACCTGGTATGAATGTGGAAATTAAGGAAATTCGAGGACGGCGTCTGCGCGAGCGCCTTTGGGCCATGGGCGTGGGTGAAGGCACTCGAGGTCGGGTAATTCAAGGCCATGGGCTAGGCGTGATTCTAGTCGTTGGAAACCGACGGATTGCGCTGGGACGAGGAGCGGCTCACAAAGTGCTGGTCGAACCGATTTTAGACGCACATCTATAGCGTAATTGCTTAAGGGGGACACATGGCACGTACTTACGTTGTGGCGCTGGCAGGCAATCCTAATGCTGGCAAAAGCAGCATCTTCAACGCATTGACCGGGCAACACCAGCACGTGGGCAATTGGCCCGGCAAAACCGTGGAAAAGAAGTCGGGCTTCTTTGTGCACCGGGGGGTACGTATCGAAATAGTTGATTTACCGGGAACATATAGCCTTTCCGCTTTCTCCCCGGAAGAGGTCATTGCCCGAGATTTCATCGTGGAAAGCCAGGTGGACGCAGTTGTCAACGTTGTGGACGCGACCAACCTGGAACGTAACCTCTACCTCACCGTCCAACTGTTGGAAATGGGGGTGCCGTTGATCCTGGTACTGAACATGATCGATGTGGCCGAAGAAATGGGCATTCGTATTGACGACGCGAAATTAAGCACACTTCTGGGCGGGATACCTATTGTACGCACCGTGGGGTCCAAAGGAATAGGCATCGACCGTCTAAAGGACGTAATTGTTGACGTGGTGACGGCAAAGGAGGCGGAACGTGATAGCGAACGTCGCGTTACAACCGTCCACGTTTAAAGTGGATTACGGTCGAGACATCGAACGGGAAATTCGCAATTTGGCTGAACGCATTGCAGCCCATCCCACCCTATCGCAGCGATATAACCCCCGCTGGCTGGCCATCAAACTCCTCGAAGGAGAGGACGATCTCATCCAGCGGGTCGCCTTAGAACCGGATGGGAACTCCATTCTAGAGCACGCGGCAGAATCACGGCGACGAATCCAACGCCTTTACCACGATTCTCCCGACATTCTCATCGCAGATAGGCGGTACGGGTTCATCAGCGGATTAACTCGGCAAGTCATGCAACGGCCTGCGCAAGATAGGCTAACGTTAACCGACCGCATTGACCAGATAGCAGCCAGCCGTTGGTTGGGCATTCCCATCTTCCTGGCGATGATGTACATCCTGTTCGAGTTAGTTGTAAATGTGTCCTCGCCCTTCCTGGATTGGGTGGACGCCGTGTTCACCGGACCGATAACTCGCTGGACACTGCTGGCGTTACGCGCGTTTTCTGCTCCAGATTGGCTCCAATCGTTATCTGTAGAAGGCATCATTGCCGGGGTAGGCGGAATAATGACATTTTTGCCCGGGCTCATCATCCTTTACATTTTTCTTGCCGTCCTTGAAGACAGTGGGTACATGGCTCGGGCTGCTTTTGTCATGGACAAGACCATGCGTATCTTCGGCCTCCACGGCAAAGCCTTTATCCCCATGATCCTGGGCTTTGGATGCAACGTGCCCGCTGTATATGCTACGCGGACCATGGAAAACTACCGGGACCGCCTGTTAACTGCGCTGCTCATACCCTTTATGTCCTGTTCTGCGCGTCTGCCCGTGTACGTGGTATTTGGATTAGCCTTCTTCCCCAAGCGGGTCTCCTTGCTTATTTGGGGATTGTACACCTTAGGCATCTTCAGCGCGTTGGCCACCAGTTTTGTGGCCCAAAAACTATTCCTCAAGAACATGCCCCCCAGTTTATTCGTTCTGGAATTGCCCCCTTATCGTCTCCCCACATGGCGGAGCATTTGGATTCACACGTGGGAACACACTCGGGAATTCGTCACCAAAGCTGGCACCATTATTCTCATCATTTCCATTATTTTGTGGATCCTGTTAAACATGCCCTGGGGAGTTCAGACACCACACGATAGTTGGTTTGGATATTTAAGTGGGGCCATTGCTCCCGCGTTTCAGCCCTTAGGTTTTGGCACATGGGAGGCTTCTGGCGCGTTGATCAGTGGATTTGTGGCTAAAGAAGTGGTGGTTTCCACCATGAGCCAAATATACGTAGGGACTGAAGCGGAACAGTTAAGCACCGCAGGGTCCTTACGCGAGGATGTAGATATTATTGTTGGAGGCTTTCTGCGCGCGGTCGCGGAATCTATCCGGCGTCTGGTGGACATGTTCCCTGGCGTTCACGTGGACAGTGGAAGTGGAGAAGAGGGAGAACCTTCTCTGGTCGTGGCATTGCGCAGTGCGTTTACGCCGCCTGCTGCTCTTGCTTTTGTAGTGTTTGTGCTGTTGTACGTACCTTGCATGGCTACCGTGGCAGCAATTCGCCAGGAGTTTGGAGGGCGTTGGGCTCTGTTTAGTATCGGCTATCAGTTGACCATCGCGTGGATGCTTGCCTTTTTGGCCTACCACGTTGCCATGTGGCTTGGATAAATACGGGGAAAGGGTAAATGATAACAGAGATTTTAGAGGCCTTGCAAGCAAGCGGCGGAAGTGCATCAGTTCGGGAGTTAAGTGCTCGCCTTGGTGTGGACGCTGATGCTTTATTAGGTATGCTGGAATTCCTGGCACACAAAGGGCGTCTTCGGCGGGAACCGTGGGGCGGGACGTGTTTGATGGCTGAACAGGGACACGTCCCGCCGGCCTGTCGAATTTGCCCGTTGCGCTCTATGTGTCATTTAGCCGATGCCCCACTGGGAGTGGTGTATACTGTTGTTCCCCCTTCATCACGAGAAGGTGGGGATTAGAACACGGCTCATAATTTGTATGCTCGCCGATCTTGTGTATGATTGGTGTGGATTTTCCCCTTTTACCATCTCAGACTACGGCGGAACGGGATCATGTCCAAAAGAATCGCATTGTCCGGCAGAGTGATTCTGGGTCTTTTTGTTTTTGTTCTTCTTTTATACCCCTTTGTTATCACCAACCGATACTGGATGAACCTGATGATTACGGTCTTCATGTTTGTGGCCCTGGGTCAGGCCTGGAACTGGGTAGGGGGGTACGCGGGGCAAATTTCCTTTGGTCATGCGGCCTTTTTCGGCATAGGCGCGTATACCTCCACTGTGCTCTTAGTACGTTGGGGCGTGAATCCATGGCTTGGCATGATTGTTGGTGCCCTTCTTGCGGGTGCTGTGGCCGCGGTCATTGGATACCCTATTTTCCGTCTCCAGGGCCATTACTTTGCCATTGCCACTATCGCTCTCGGTGAGATTTTGCGCATCGCCTTCGACAACTGGGACGCGGTGGGCGGGGCTGCAGGCATTGAATTGCCCATCATGGAAAGTTCCCTGATACACTTCCAATTTTTCTCCAAAGTTCCCTATTATTTCATTGCTTTGGGCATGGTGGTAGTCGCGTATGGGGTTACTTACTGGATTGAAACATCGCGTGTGGGATACTACCTGCGAGCGATCCGCGAAGATCAAGATGCGGCCCGCGCGCTGGGTGTAAGTTTGAACACATACAAAGCTATCGCGCTTATCCTTTCCGCGATGATGACGGCCGCGGTGGGAACGTTTTACGCCCAGTACATCCTCTTTATTGACCCAGCCAGCACCATGAGCCTGGACCTTTCCATTCTTATCTCGCTGGTACCCGTGTTGGGTGGTGCAGGCACCTTCTGGGGGCCCCTGCTAGGCGGCTTTGTACTCATTCCCATTTCCGAACTTAGCCGATCCTTCCTGGGAGGGGGAGGGCGCGCGTACAATCTGATTCTTTACGGCGCGTTGATCATCGTCGTCGCGGTCATGGAACCCGGCGGCTTATGGGAGATCATCCGGCGGTGGGGACGACGTCCTCCATCCCGCCCCGCGTCCAAGGAGGAGAGCCATGCCACTGCTTGAGGCCATCGGCATTACCAAGCGTTTCGGCGGCCTGACCGCGAACGACCATGTGGATTTCCACGTGAACGAAGGGGAAATCGTCGGGCTTATTGGTCCCAATGGCGCGGGTAAAACCACCTTCTTCAACGTAATTACCGGATTCTACAAACCTGATGAGGGGCGTATCCTCTTCCGCGGACAGGATGTGACTGGCCGGCCGCCGGAATGGTTGTGCAAAAAGGGTATTGCCCGCACATTCCAGGTGGTCAAGACCTTTAAAGGCATGACCGTCCTGGAGAACGTGATGGTGGGAGCGTTCGTGCGCACGGCCAGTCCTGCCGAAGCACGACGCCGTGCAGAGGAGGTGCTTAAGTTCGGTGGCCTTTATGATAAACGTGACATGCTCGCGGGGGCGTTGACCATCGCGGATAAGAAGCGACTGGAGATGCTACGAGCATTGGCTACCGACCCCCAACTTCTGCTCCTGGATGAGGCAATGGCCGGGCTCACCCCTGCAGAGGTCAAAGTGGCTGTGGACCTGGTGCGCAAACTCCGGGACCGGGGCATCTCTATTGTGTTGGTGGAGCATGTCATGGAAGTGGTTATGCCCTTATCGGATCGAGTAGTGGTGTTGGCCACTGGAAGAAAGATCGCTGAAGGAAAACCCGCGGAGGTCGCCCATGATCCCGTGGTGATCAAAGCATACCTGGGGGAACGATATGCTCAGCGTCAAAGGGCTTAGGGTAAGTTACGACGAAATCCCAGCGCTCATGGACGTCTCCCTGGAAGTACAAGAAGGGGAACTGGTCGCGCTGGTCGGATCCAACGGCGCGGGAAAGAGCACTTTTTTGAAGACAGTAGCCGGACTCCTGCGCCCGGATCGGGGGGAGATTACCTTTGAGGGGGAATCCCTGGTGGGGCTGCCTCCCTATGAGGTGGTTCGCAAGGGAATTGCACTGGTGCCTGAAGGACGGCGGCTTTTCTACCGGATGAGCGTGTACGAGAATCTGCTCACGGGCGCGACTATTCAAAGAGATCCGCGTGTGCGAGAGGAGACATTAGCCGAAGTGTACGAAATGTTCCCACGGCTGAAGGAACGGGCTCATCAGCGGGCAGGAACCCTTAGTGGTGGGGAACAGCAAATGCTGGCCATCGGTCGCGCGCTGATGTCTCGGCCGCGGCTTCTCATGCTGGACGAGCCGTCCTTGGGCTTAATGCCCCTGTTGGTGGATAGTATCCTGGAAGCGTTGCAACGTCTGAATCGGGAACGGAAAATGACCATTCTCCTGGTCGAACAGAATGTGCGCGAGGCCCTGGAGATCGCTCACCGAGGATATGTGCTCCAATCTGGGCGTATTGTCCTGGAAGGTACTGGTGAGGAATTGCTCGCGTCAGATTTGATTCGCAAGGCCTATTTGGGCATTTGATGATGAATTGCGCACGTTCCATCCTTAGTGCTGAGGGTATACGATGACCCGAGAAACACAACAATCCCATACTCGCCATACTGTCCCCTCGATTGTCGGTGTGGACATCGGAGGAACGTTTACAGATCTCGTGTATTTCACAGAGGCGGGCATTCGAATCTATAAACTCCTTTCCACAAAACAGGATCCTTCCATCGCTTTTTTGAAAGGTTTGGACGCGTTAGGGGTTTCGGGAGACGCTATTGTCTCCCATGGGACCACGGTGGCCACGAATGCGGTGCTGGAACACAAGGGAGCGCGTACCGCACTTATTACGACCGAGGGATTTCGAGATGTACTGGTCATTGGGCGGCAAAATCGCCCGCAATTGTACCGCCTCTCCTTTCCAGAGCGTTGGGTGCCTGTGCCCGAGGATTTGCGCTTCGAGGTACGAGAGCGCGTCTCCTCGGACGGAGAGGTGCTAATCCCTTTGGACCGCGCGCAGGTGGCCCAGGTGTTGGATCAGGTGGTGGCACAGGGCGCGGAATCCTTAGCAGTGAGTTTGCTCTTTTCCTTTGTACACCCTGAACATGAGGCGATTATCGGGGAAATGGCCCAGGAGCGGGGGTTATTTGTTTCCCTTTCCTCTCGCATTCTTCCGGAGTACCGGGAATTTGAGCGCACATCGACGACGGTGCTCAACGCATATGTCTCCCCTATTATGGCTCGCTATTTACGCAATTTGTCCCGGGGACTGGCTCAACGGGGGAATCGAACGTTGTGGATTATGCAATCATCTGGGGGAATTATCGGCGCGGAAACCGCAGCCGAGGAAGCCGTGCGGACAGTGCTTTCGGGGCCCGCTGCTGGTGTGACCGGCGCATTCCACGTGGCGTCCCTGGCCGGATACGATCACATTATCACCTTTGACATGGGAGGCACGTCTACCGATGTATCCCTGGCTGATGGGGCCATCCGTCGCACATCTGAAGGGAGCATTGAGGGATGGCCGGTGCGTGTGCCCATGATTGATATTCACACGGTGGGGGCAGGTGGTGGTTCCATTGCCTGGCAGGATGCGGGTGGGTCTCTTCGGGTAGGACCGGAGAGCGCGGGTAGCGATCCGGGTCCGGTTTGCTATGACCGAGGAGGCCAGGAGATTACAGTTACTGACGCGAATTTGCTCCTGGGACGGTTGGCTCCCGACCACTTTTTAGGCGGCCGTATGTCCCTGAACAAGGAGGCCACAGAGGATGCCGCGGCCCGCCTGGCTAAACGTTTTGGCATGTCTCCTGTGGAACTGGCGGAGGGGATTATCCGCGTGGCCAACGCGAAGATGGAGCAGGCTATTCGGGTGATTTCCATTGAGCGCGGGTTTGATCCTCGGGAGTTTGTGCTGGTACCTTTTGGTGGCGCGGGGCCCATGCATGCCATGGAATTGGCCGAGGCGTTACACATTCGGCGGGTTTTGGTACCCAGATATCCTGGGGTGCTTTCCGCGCTGGGACTGACTCTGGCTGACTTTGTCAAGGATTATTCCCGCACGGTAATGTGGGATATGGCCACTGTAACCGAGGAGGATTTGGCCCGGGCGTTTGCAGATTTATTGGCTCAGGGACTGGCTGACATTATGGCTGAAGGGTTTGCCCGGGAGGATGTGCGTTTAGATCAGGCGTTGGATCTGCGCTATAAAGGTCAATCTTTTGAATTAGTGGTTCCCGTGGATTCTTACAATGTGGCCGAAGCGATCCGACGTTTCCACCAGGCCCATGAACGGCGTTATGGGTACGCGCGTGAGGACGCGGCTGTGGAGTTGGTTAATGTGCGGGTAACCGCTCGTGGAATACGCCCCCGACCGACGGCGGCCCACGCGGAGAGTGTTCCTTCTTCTCAATCGGATGACGCGATCGTGGGGGAGACCCAGGTGCGATTTCGCGGCGCGTGGCACAGTGCGCCGGTGTACGAACGGGCGTTGCTTTTGCCCGGACATGAAATTACGGGACCTGCGCTCATTGTTCAGGAGGACGCGACCACGGTGGTCCCCCCCAATTGGCGCGGTCGGGTGGATGGATGGTTCAATGTGATATTTGAGTTAACCCACGGCTAACGCGTCCAGAAATTCCTTTTGCAGCACCAGGATATCCGCGTTCCACTTTTGGGCCCGCCGAAAGAGTGCGGCTGCTGTGTCCAGGTCTCTTTCAGGGGTGCCAGTGGGGACCATGCCGGGCTCCAGGATGGCGAGACGGCGGTTGCCCCGGCACCAATCCCAAAACGGCCGAATTTTGGCTTCCAGGGTGGGAAGGGCTTCGGGATCTACGTGAAAGCCGTTGTATTTGATGCCCAGATTGGCCGGGGGTTTGTGTTCTCGAAAACCCCAGTAGAGCATTTCCAGGCCTTGTCGTAAAAAGGTGGCCACCTGGGCGACTACAGGCACCGGATCGAAAATGCGGGCCAGTTCCCAGGCCGCGGTGACGTATCGGGTAATGTATCCCCACCACCATTCTTTTGGAACGCGTTGCCATGGTTTGGCCGGCCATGCCTCGTCATCAAGGCCGAAGTCCACACCAACCCACGCGAGGGCGGGATGGTTCTTGACCTCGGCTGCGATGGAACGGCGTATGGCCAGCCATTCGCGGAAGAACGCGTCGTTCCAGTAATCGGGGATTACTTCACCGTCCGGGAGACGGCGGGTGTAACGGGTGAACACACCTCCCCCCTCGCTTGTACGGGCACTGTGTACAGCGATGACCAGACCCGCTTTCCACCCCCGCGCGTGGCATGCGTCTAAGATGCCGCGAATCTTGTGAGGTTCGGCATTGGTCTGTCGAAAGCGCAGGTGTAAGCCGGTTATCAAAGCAGCCCAGGCATCTGGGACCTGCTCTGGGGTGGTGATTTGTGCGTAGAGGGGTAATGGTCCTGTGGGCATGCGGGGGATAGATGCCGTCTCCTCCTTGCGTAGCCGAATGACGATTTCATTTACATCCGGGGGCACAGAAATTTCGTACACTTTTTTCGCCATTAGGGCCTCCTTGGATGCGACGATTCCAAAGGCGAATTTCTGAACTTTGGGCTGGACGGATTACAATCTCTGGTTGAGTAATTATTGCACGTTTTAGTGGGGAAGCCAAACCACCCGTGCGGTGACGTAGGTTTTGGAACATTGCTACAATATGGCTCTGTGAGGAGCGTTTATGTACGCGGGCAAGTACATTATCGGTGTGACTGGGCCGATAGGCACCGGAAAATCCACGGTCATTCGTATTTTACGCGAGTTAGGAGCGGACACAATTGACGCGGATAAGGTGGCTCACGAGGTGATGGAGCCGGGCGGGGCCGCTTATCAAGCGGTGGTGGAAGCGTTTGGCCCCCACATTCTCACGGATGACGGACACATTGATCGGAGACGTTTGGCGCACATTGTCTTTCGAGATGCCGATGCCTTGAAACGCCTGGAGTCTATTGTGCATCCAGCGGTTTTCGAGGAGGTTAAGCGACGTATTGAGATGAGTGACCGGCCGATTGTCGCGTTGGAGGCTATTAAATTGCTCGAAGCCGGACTTAGTATTACCATTTGTGACGAGATCTGGGTGGTCGTTGCCGACCCACAGGTCCAGATAAAACGGCTACAAGAGCGCGGGATGGATGAATCCGAGGCTCGACGCCGAATGGCTGCTCAATTGTCCAGGGAGGAGTACGAACGGCGGGCAGATGTGGTCATTGATAACAGTGGTTCCCTGGATGAGTTGCGACATCAGGTGGAACATGCTTGGCAACACGTGGTGGCACGGTTGGGGAGGTCCGACCGTTTTGGAAGGCAGTGAACCTCTAGGGAAGCGATTTTTACCTAAAACAGGCTGAGAAGCGAGGAGGAATATGGAAATCATCAAGCAGTGGTGGGAACACCATCCCAATTTGGTTTCTTGGGCTGTGTTGGCTGTTGGTATGGTCGCCATTTTGATATGGTCGGCCCGCCATGTGGGATTTACGGCTTCTCAGTGGATTGCTTTAATCGTGGCCACAGTTATTTTGGCCGGGTTGAGCGTTTGGATCATCAGTTGGGGCGAGGATGAGGCAGGCGAGGATGACAGCAAAGCGTGATTACTACGAGGTCCTGGGAGTCTCCCGACACGCGTCCCAGGAAGAGATTAAACGAGCGTACAAGCGATTGGCGCGGCAATATCATCCGGATGTGAATAAAAGTCCGGATGCAGAGGAGAAATTCAAGGAGATTAATGAGGCCTACCAGGTTTTGAGTGATCCGGAAAAGCGCGCCCAATACGATCGCTTTGGACACGCCGGAGTTACCGGCGGGGGGGCTGGCGGTGTCCACGTGGATTTTGGCGATTTTCCTGACTTGTCGGAAATTCTCGAGGAGTTCTTTGGCTTTGGCGGCTTTGGTCGGAGCGGACGGGGCGCTCGCCGTGCTGAACGAGGGCAGGATGTTCAAGTTGACGTAACCGTGGATTTTGAGGAGGCGGTCTTCGGTACGGAGAAAACCCTCGAAATTGCCCGTTGGGAACCCTGTCCCCACTGTCATGGAACGGGCGCAGAGCCTGGCACTCGTCCTATCATTTGTCCTCAATGTGGAGGAACCGGACAGGTCCAGCAGGTGCGTTCGACCTTTTTTGGGCGTTTTGTCACTACGACGACTTGTCCCCGTTGTAACGGCACGGGAGAAATCATCTCCACGCCTTGTCACGTATGTGGCGGCCGCAAGGTGGTGCGCCGTAAACGGAAGGTGGTGGTTCACATTCCGCCCGGTGTGGATGAGGGGACGTTGATCCGTTTGACCGGTGAGGGAGAGTTGGGACGTAATGGTGGCCCGCCGGGCGATCTGTACGTCCGGGTACATGTGCGTCCCCACCCGATTTTCAAACGGAAAGGACGGGATATTTTGCTGGATTTGCCCATCAATGTGGCTCAGGCCGCGTTGGGCGATGAGGTGGAGGTGCCCACTATTGATGGAGAGCCTGTGAAGTTGACTATTCCTCCGGGCACCCAATATGGAAAGACGCTCAAAGTGCGGGGAAGGGGCGTCCCCGATGTGCATAACCCAAATCGCCGGGGCGATATGTTGGTGACTGTGAGGGTGGTGATACCAAAGGATCTGTCACCGGAACAGAGGGATCTGTTCCGGCGACTGGGCGAAACTTTAGGCCGTGCTCCTCAACCGGATGAACGCGGTTTCTTGGATCGGTTTTTGGACGCGTTGGCCGATGCATTAAATCTGGATTAAGGAAGTTTCTGCGGTTTAGTCAGGCTCACCATATCCCCCACCCCCGGGGGTCGCGATGCCCACCCTATCCCCCGCGAACGCGGGGAAGGTCACTTTACCAGGAAGGAGGATGGCTCCACCTTCGGTGGGGAATGCTTTTACTTCGCTGGCAATGTGTGTAGGGGTGTGGGGGTAATATAGGTTGCGCCCTTTGGCCCCCGGTTGCCCCCCAAAGAGGCCGTAGGGGGCGTGTCGCCGCCGTTCGGATAGGATGGTGACGGTGGCGTCAGCCAAAAGTTCGACTTCGCGGTATATGCCGTCCCCCCCGCGGTGTTTTCCCTGCCCCCCTGAACCACGCCGAATTTCGTAGCGTGTTACTCGCAGGGGATATGCATACTCCAAGGCTTCGGCGGGTGTGTTCAAGGTGTTGGTCATGTGTACATGAACTCCGGAGAGCCCATCCGCAGTAGCCGAAGCCCCCATCCCTCCGGCAATGGTCTCGTAGTAGGCAAAGCGTCCGCCTGTGCGTGGATCGTCCCCACCAATGGTGAGGTTGTTCATGGTGCCCTGTGAGGCTGCCGGAACCAATTCCGGGAGCGCTTGGGCGAATGCTCCCAGCACGGCATCGGTAATCCGCTGGGAGGTTTCTACATTTCCGGCCGCGACCGCGCGCGGGAAGCGAGCGTTAACTAACGTGCCTTCTGGAGCAATAAGCTGCACGGGGCGGAAGATTCCCGCGTTGGTGGGTACTTGGTCGTCTTCCAACAGACATCGGATGACGTAAAAGACAGCGGAAAGGGTTACGGAGAGAACCGCGTTGATACCACCCAATACCTCGGCCGCAGTTCCCGTGAAGTCCACGGTCAGGGTGTTGTCTCCTACGTGAACGGTGACGACAATAGGTATATCCTCGGTGCCGAATCCGTCGTCGTCCATGTAATCTTGAAAGGTATATGAACCTTTAGGCATTCGGCGGATTAAAGCTCGCACCATGCGTTCTGCATAGTCTTGGAGAAAGCCCATGTACTGTTGAACCACGGTCAGGCTGTATCGGACGGCCAGTTCTTGCATTCGCCGAATGCCGATGCGTTGTGCTGCGATCTGGGCAGAGAGGTCTCCTAGTCGCTCCTCAGGAGTCCGGCTGTTGCGCGTGATGAGGTCCAGTACGGATTCGTCAATCGTTCCCCGACGTTGTAATTTGACGGGGGGGATAATAAGTCCTTCTTGAAAGATTTCTCGCGCCAGAGGCATGGATCCTGGGGATATCCCCCCCACATCCGCGTGGTGAGCCCGACTGGCCACATATCCCATGAGGGTTCCCTCGTGATATACAGGCGCGACCATTGTGATGTCGGGTAGGTGTGATCCACCAAAGTAGGGATCATTTAACACCACGATATCCCCATCCTCTAGGGTGGAGAACCGATCCAGAGCGGCTTTAACGGATAAAGGCATGGCTCCCAGGTGTACGGGAATGTGTGCGGCTTGAGCTACCATGTTGCCTTTCGCGTCAAATACCGCACAGGAGTAATCACGCCGCTCTTTAATGTTGGGGGAATATCCTGTGCGTCCTAGTGTGCCACCCATCTCTTCGGCTACCGCGGTGAGGAGTGACTTCATGATTTCCAGCAGGACCGGATCCATAGGTTGCCTCCCCTGCAAGACCTGTTTTTCGATTGCAAAGAGGATACATCAGAACGGGGTGTAATACCAAAGTCCGAATTCTTAAGGAAATCTTCAGGATGTGATTAGTGTTTCTTCAGGATGATGCGGTAGCGTACAAGTAGGGGAGGAAAAAATATATGTGGTGGCATATAGGTGAGGGGAACGGCAATGAAGGGGAAATTTGTTAACTTGGGCATGATTCTTGTCGGTGTTGTTGGTCTTCTTTCTGGGTGCGTGGGCGCGGGGCCTGGTCCAAGGCCGGGGCCAGGCCCTCTTGCTCCTCTGTTTGGCCCGGAGATGGGGGGGCTGTGGGGATTTGTAGGTGTGCTTGTTGTGGGATATTTGTTGTGGCGTCTTCTCAAGGTGTCCCTCTCCTCTTCTGATGAACGTGCACAGATGGAAGAGATTCTTCGCCGTCTTGATGTGTTGGAGAGGGAGTTGCAAACATTAAAGGAGCAACATGATGGACAAGGTTAGAGTCCTCACAGTTCTTTTCCTAGTCGGTGCTTTTCTGGTAGGTGCATTGAGCGTTGTGTGGGCCCAGGGAGGACCGCCAGTAATGACAAATCCGTGGAGTCCACCACCTCCGGGTGGGGTTCCACCCGGAAGGGCAGGTAATGATCCAGGCGCTTATTCTGTATCTGGCCCAAAGGAGGGCCCACCACCTCCAGGCGGGCCTCCAGGTGATGTGCCTCCACCACCTCCTGGATCACCCGGGGCTCCACCTGTTCCTCCTGCTCCTCCTGGTCCGGGAGTTCCTCCAGAGCCACCGGCCCGCCGTGAAGGACCTTCGTTGGCTTATGTTCAAGCCGCGCTGGCAACTGCGCGCGCTGTGGTGCCGTGTTTGAGTGTTGGCGATGTGTGGATGACCCGGGGCCCCCTTGGGGAGGTGGATGTACAGGTCCCATTGGAGTATGAGCAGACTATTGTTGCTATTCTTCACATTAATCCGACAAATGGGCAGCCATTACCTTTAGGATATCCACCTTTGGAAAGTTCTGAGCCCTTAGGAATCGAAGCACTCCAAGCCCGTGTTGCAGGTTTTCTTCCAGAGTTGCAGGTTTTGGGAGGAGCAGAATATCGTGCTCCAGAGCGTGCGTGGTTGGTTCCCGTGGCATGGCGGGGCGTTCTTGTGGCCCATCTCCGGGTTTCGGAAGATGGGACAACTGTGATGGGCTGGCGGGTACGATGATTTCATAGTATGCGTGCCCAAACATTGGGCCGGATGTTGGGAACGGAGGGATGAGGGGCGAGGGGCAGTGTGGCCCGGGACGGCCGGCAGTTGGAAACTGCGGCCTTCACTTGCGAAACCGCCGGGGGCGGTTGGGTGCAGCCCCCGCCAAGGGGCTTTGCAAACGAAGCCCGCAACGTCCAGTTGCCGGGCGTTCTGTGCGGTTTCCACCCACGGGCGGTGGCCGCGGCCGAAGGGCGTTGGCCCCGGTACGGCCGGCAGTTGAAAACTGCGGCCTTCGGTGGGGTGAAACCGCGGGGGCGGTTGGGCGCAGCCCCGCAAGGGGGCTTGGCAAGCGAAGCCCGCAACGTCGAGGTGCCGGGCGTTTTGTGCGACTTCCACCCACGGGCGCTGGGCGCGGCCGGGGGGAGTTGGGCTCGACACGGCCGGCAGTTGAAAACTGCGGCCTTCAGTTGCGAAACCGCCGGGGGCGGTTGGGGCCCTCACCCCACTCCCCTTGCCCTCTCCCCTCTCCCAACCTTGGGAGAGGGGAGAGGGGGAACACGCCTCCTCTCATTCTGGCGCCGGTG
>CAYOAZ010000024.1:0-18348 GCA_964402285.1 uncultured Anaerolineae bacterium
CCCCGCGCCCACAGGTCGTCCACGTACAGCCGCACCAGCAGGGGGTCCCCTTCAGTCAGCCGGTACAGTTCGGCCACAATGTCCACGTTGCGCCCCAACTCGTCCAGGGGAAAGCCCATCTGGATGAGCACGTCGGCCACACCCTCGCGGCTCAGGCCCGTGAGGGGCATTGAGCGGGCATGGCCCGGCCGGTCCCAGTTCAGGGTGCGCAACCAGTCCTCTGCCGCGGGGTGGGTGGCCGTCAGCCGCGCGCTCACCACCACCCGCACCCGCTCCCCGGGCTGGTAGGGGAACATGTCCGCGGCCGGCGTCCAGTCCGCGGCCTCGTCCAGGCCGTCCACGACCACCACCACCCACTTGCCGTCGGGCGGGGGCTCCTTGAGGGTCTCGGTGACAAAGGCCCGCCACATCTCGGGGGTTTCGTCCTTTTCCGGGGGCTTTTTGCCGTAGGCCTGGGCCAGTTGCGCGGCCAGGATGGCGAAGGTGACGCCGTACAGGTTGGTGTTGAAGCGGATGCTCACGGGCGCGAAGACCACGGCCACGTCCTCGCGACCGCGCAGGCCCGCGGCCCACCGCACCAGGAGCGCGCTCTTGCCCCGGCCCGCGGGCGCGGTGAGGAGGAGGTAGGGCGGCGCGTTCTCGTCCTCCAGCCACTCGCTCAACGAGCGCAGTTCGGCCTCCCGGCCGCCAAAGGGCACAGGCCGCCCGGGCGTGCCCAGGTACTCGTACAGGAAGTTCTCCACCCGGCCCGCGTAGTCGGTGGGCAGGGCGCGCACGGGCGCCGCGAAGTAGTGGATGGTGTTGTGGTCGCCGGTGACGATGAGCGCGTTGTGGATGTCCCCGGCGATGCGCACGCTGCGGTTAGCCGCGGCCAGGGCCGCAGCCCGCAGGCGGCGCAGTTCCTCCTCCAGGGCCTCGGTGTTGGCGGCAATGCGCTCCAGCGCGCGGCTGTCGTAGAGGGATTGCAGCGCGTCCTGGTTGCTCAGTTCGCGGTCCAGGTGGCGCAGGAAGTCGGCCTGGACGCGGGCCGCGTCCTCCCGGTGGCGTTCCCCCACGTGGGGCAGTTGCTCGGCCCAGGCCCGGGCCAGCGCGTTTGGGTCGGGCGCGTCGCGGCGGGTGAGGAAGCGGCTCAGTTCCGCGGCCACGTCCTCCCGGGTGAGGAAGGTTTCGTCCACCAGGCTGGCGGCCCAGCGGGGGTGTGTCTCAGCGAAACGCTGAAGCGCGCGCAGGAGCGCGGTCTGGAACGCGAGGCGGGCGGGTTCTCGGCCCAGCCAGGCGCGCGCCTTGGCGGCCAGGCCACTCTCGGCCAGGGCATAGGAGAAGACCGCGTCGGTGATATCGGTGATAACGGTTAATAGGGTTGACGAAATCGGCTCGGGCATGGCGGCGATTCCGTGGTGAGATGTGATGCACGAGACGGAATGCGCGATGCATAACGCGTCGTACGTCGGACGTCGTGCGCTGTTGTGCAGGCTGTGTACAAAAGCATAGCACAGGTGTTGAGGGCGGACAAGTGGAAAAGGCGGCGGTTAGCAAGCAGCAGTTTGCAGTTTGCGGTCAGCGGTTTTGCACGGCTCCACGAGGACACGAGGGCTTAGGCGGCGCGCTCTTCTCGCTCATAGTGTTCCCGATAGTAGGCTTCCCGCTGTTCTCGCAGGGCGGCCAGGAGGTCCTCGGTGCTCAGGCCCAACTCCTCATTCTCTCCAATCTACAGATTTTCTGCTTTCTCAGTATATCACATCGTGCAGTTGAAGGGGATATGGAGTGCTACGACAGCGGTGGCCTGGGTACGATTACAAGGCCCGCTACTATGACCCCGTGATAGGGCGCTTCATCCAGCCGGTCGCCATCGTGCCTGACGTGGCAGACCCGTGGGGAAGCGAGAGGATAGCCAATGTGCGCACATCCTACTCTCATCTCGCCGGTTGGCGTATGTGGTCACTGGGCATCAAGGGGATACGGGCGAATTTGCAGAGGCTTCTATGAATGTGTAACCTTTGATGAAATAACATATCTGGTGTAGGGGTCATGGAGCCGCCCGAGTGAGAAGGAGTGGCATGATGACTGGCGAACACGAAAAAGACCAAGGTGATCGCTGCTACTTTTGCGGGGGACCATTGGTGATGGATCTGGCAACGATTCCCTTTGTGGTGAATGGGAGCGTTGTTGTGGTAAAGGATGTGCCTGCCGCGGTGTGCACCCAATGTGGGGAGGCCATTGTCACCAGTGAAGTGGCTGAAATTCTCAACCGGTTGCTCAAGCAAGTGGAGGGTGTAGGGTTTGAAGTCTCTGTTGTTCCGTATTCTCACCTCGTAGGGACATCTAAGGTAGAGCAGGCGGCCTAACCTGCCATCCGTGGTCTATACCCCGGCTTCATCCCTGATTATCCCCGCACTTGCTTCTCCTTCTCCGCCAAGTCCCCCAATCGCGGGTTCATATACACTATCACCGTGTTCAGGCTAGTGTGGCCCTGTAGCGCGGCCAGGCCCTGCAGGTCGCTCGGGTTCGCGGCCAGGTAACGAGTGGCAAACATATCCCGAATCACCACATCCCCCACCCGCAGGGCCAGGAGTTCCCCCACGCGGATGCCCGTGCCCAGGAGCATCTCCACCAGCGCGATGTCGCGAGGATTCCCCTCTGCGTGCACCGCGCGCAGAAAACGCCGCACCTCCCTCTCTGTCAGCGCCTTCGGCTGGCGCTGGGGAAGGCGCAGGCCGGAGATGTCCGCGGTGGGGTCGCTGCGCGCGTGGCCCTGCCGCACGGCCCAGGCGAAGAAGCGCTTGAGGGCGGTGAGGCGCTGGTTGACCGTGGCTGGCCAGGCCTTCTCCACGGTTTGCTAGTAGGCGAGCCAGTCGTGCACGTCCCGCGAGATGACGCAGGTGAGGTTGAATTTTCCCCAATAGATAAGTGAGCCAAGAAACTTAACGCTCTCAGCATAGCGTTTTCCAGCCGAAATTATGGCCAAGATAAAGGGGAGCCTTAACATAAGGGATATTATACGACATGTTATAAAACCCAAGTTGCTAGACAAGTGCCTGAGCAAGGTCAAAGAGGCTCAAAGCCAAGACGAAGAAACTGGTTTTGAGGAGGAAACCGGTCGGGGTGACGGCACGTAGGTGCCGTGGCCACAGGTTAATGAGTCGACTGCCCGTGGTTTCGATGATTTTGCAAGTTTTGCGTTGCAAGAAGCGCATCCATGGGGGCAATGACCGTTTTGAGTTCTTCTTGCGCATGGGGAGAAACGTTCGCTTGGTTGTCTGGAGGAAGTCTTCGAAGGGGTGGTGATTGTAGGCCCTATCGGCGTAGGTGGTACTTTTTTCTGGCAGTCGTTCCCAGTCAAAGGAAGGGTGCATGGCGACATCCGCCATGCGGGCCGGGGTGAAGAAGAAATCGACGATATAACCATAGCGGTCGACCAGGAAGTGAAGTTTGAGACCGTAACAGCAACGTCGCTTGCTGGCCATATAGCCGCGATAGTGTTCTCCTTGAAAGAGATGGCAACGGGAAATACGGATGGTATCACAGGCAAGGGCGGGGAAGGTGTCGAGAGCGAACTCCATCGCATCACCTGCTGGCAGAGAAAGAATCCAGGTCTCGGCCAGGAGGTCGGCAAAGATGTCTAACCAGAGGTGCGAGTTGTGAAGTCGGCGGTTCAAGCGGCTTTTGCTCAACACATGAGGGATGTAGCCATATTCCTGCCAGAAAACACGAGCACGTTCGATGACTCCTTGAAAGTAGAGCATGGCCACGATGGCTGTCAGAAGCACTTCGGCTTCGCTCATTCGGGCCCGAGGATGGACACTCATCTCACTAGCAACTTGGGTTATAAATGTGAATCTAATTTGTAGCATATAGCCGAGTCATGTATACTCTAACGGGTTTGTGTCATCTACTTGTTTACATATTTTCTTATCCCTCATTGAAGCGGGCCGGAGAAATGTTCCATGTCATTATCCCCTTTTGACCTTCGGATTAAATGTTTAGAAGCGGAAAAGGCCTACCGACAGGGCATGTCCCCCGACCCTTCTCCCTGTTTGGAGTTATTTCGACGGGCCATTGTCCTAAGGGACAACGATGCGTGGACGGTCCTCATGGAGATCTATCACTCTCAAGTAGCCATCTGGGTGAATGGACACCCGTTGCGCTATCAGGTACTGGAGACGACAGAGGCCTTGGTGCATCATGCCTGGACACGCTTTTGGCACGCGCTTTCTCCGGAACGTTTTGCCCGGAGGGAGGGATGGAGTCTTCCTCACCTCATGCTGTTCCTCAAGCGGTGTGTGGATAGCGAAGTACGGGATGCGGCGCGTAGGGAACGAAGGGACAGGCGTATTATTCCCCTTGAAGATGCGAATCCAAGCGTTTCCAATCCGGCGACAGATATCCTTCGGCGCATGAGCAGAGAGGAATTGTGGCGTGCCATTATCCCCCTTCTAAAAAATGACCGGGAACGGTTAGTGATGGAACTCCGATACCGGCAAGGGATACCACCGCGAAAAATCATCACTCTTTATCCAGATATGTTCACAGGAGCAGGGGAAGTGTCCCAAATATTGCGGAACATCATCCGCAGGTTGCAAAGGCATTTTGGTAAAGATGTCAGCGAAGAGTGAGATCGTAAGGGGAAGTCTCGTCACCGAACACAAAACGTGCATAATGTCGTGGTCGAAAACTGATGGCACCGACGTGAGACAAAGTGAAGGAGGATAACTGTCATCCTATGAATAAGGAGCACCTGAGCGAAGCGGACTTGTGGGCCCTTCTCATCGGTGAGGGGACAGAGGAGATGCAATCGCACGTGGCTGTGTGTAGGGCGTGTCGAGAGGCATACGATGCGCTGGAGGCATTGGATGCCCTTCTAGAGGATCGCCTGTATCGTCTCCACTGTCCGGAGCCGGAGATCCTCGCCCAATATGTAGAGGACCGGCTGCCACCGGAGCAGCGTCGGGAGGTGGCATCTCACGTCGCTCATTGTCTGCCCTGCCAACGAGAGGTAGAAGCGGTAGCACCATTTGTCATATCGAAAAGGACGCGCATTGGCGAGTGGCTTGAAGTACTGGCCGAGGGGGTACGCCGGGTGTTCCGGGCTTACCCGGTTCCCCAGATGACGCCTCATCCGGTTCGGGGCAATGCTTCCCAAATGCGACGGTACAGAACTAAAGATATAGAGATCCTGCTTAGTTTGATTGAAGAACCTGAGGGCAGGAACATCGTGTTGGTCGGCCAGGTTGTGCCTTCTGGGACAGAGAGTGATCGACAAATGCAAGGACGCGTGACGGTTAGGCCGAAAAGTCGCGAGGCGAATATCATTCACAGGGCCGCGTTAGATGAACGGGGCGGATTTGTGATTCCCTCCATGCTCCCTGGTCCGTATGTGTTCAGAGTGCACCTGGAGCCTGATAGGGTGATCGAATTCGATCTACACGTGTGAGCAAATTTGTTCTCGCGGAGACTAAAGCGTGAACATAGCGCATGAATTCCTGGAGCAACCCACCCCTAAAGCACGTGCCGACTGGCTCAACACCCATGCCGAAGCGGCAAAACCTCTCTTATGGGCCTTAAAAGAAGAAGCCGCCCAGCATCACCACAGCGACCCTCAGCGTGCCCTGGACATTGCTCACCTGGCACAGGAAGCAGCAGCTTTCTTCAACGCCCCCTACCTGGTTGCTCTGGCCCATTGGATCACGGCCAACGCCCTGGTCTTTCTGGAACGCCATGCGGAAGCGGTGCAGCATTACACCCAGGCAGCTGCCCTCTTGCGCCAGAACGGTCACACGCGCGAACTGGGGCGGATGCTCGTGGGGCTCGTGTTTTCCTTGGCCTATCTGGATCGGTACGATGAGGCTTTGGCACTGGCCCGGGTGGCTCGTGAAATCCTGGGCACGGAGAAAGATTCGTACCGGCTGGGACTATTGGCCATGAACCTGGGCGTCATTCACGAAATAAGGGAAGATTTCGCGTCTGCACTGCAAGCATACGAGGAGGCCGCGAATATATTTCGGCAGACGAACGACGCGTTCAACTTAGCTCGAGCCACGTTAAACGTGGGCATCGCCTACGAGCATCTGGACCGATACCAAGACGCGGAACAAGCTTATCGGCACGCGGAGCGGATATTTCATGAGCAAAATGCCTCGCTGGAGGTAGCGCGGGCAGCGCTCAACCTGGGGGTTCTCTACGTGAGAACAGGTCACTTGGGAGAATCTATTGCCGCATTTGATCGGGCACGCGACATCTACCAAAACCTGCGCGTTCCTCTACAAGTCGCCGAAGTGGACCTGTACGAGGCTCAGGCCTTAATAGTGCTAAATCTCTTTCCCGAGGCAGAACGACTAGCAGCCCAGGCTCTAGCTGTCTTAGAGGCACAGGAGCAGTTCCGGGAGGCAGGGATAGCCGCTTACGTGCGCGGTCAAGCTCTTATGGGACAAGGGAATCTGGAACAGGCCCGTGAGAGCTTACTACACAGCCTCTCCGTGTTCCGCCAACTGAATTTGGCGACGGGCAGGATTCGCGTTCGCTTAAGCCTGGCCGAGGTGGACTTTCGTCAAGGGAACGTGGCCCAAGGTCTGGAGAACGTACTGGTTCTGGAACAGGAGGCTGCCACGCGAGGGTACGCCGTCTTGCGCCTGCAGGCCCTATTACAGGCCGGGGATATGATGCTGGCACAAGAACAGTGGGGTATGGCCGAAAAACTTCTGAATCTGGCTCTGATCTTAGGGAAGGCGTTGGGTCTCTCGTTATCCATATGGCAGGCCCACTATGGACTGGCACGTCTTTGGCTAAAACAAAAGGCCGAAGATAAAGCCTGGAATCACTTGCGAGAAGCCGTGGAGATTGTATTGCGTATCCGCCGCTTGATTCCGGGCGCGCCTTACCGGGCAGCCTTTCTGGCCGACAAGTTACCCCTCTTTTACGATGCCGTTGACGTGGCCCTGCGTTTGGGCCGCGTGACGGACGCGTTGTCCCTTCTGGCTGAAGCCCAATCCGGTGCCCTTGTGGATGCCATGGCCGTTGCTCCCCAGGATCCGGCATTGGCCGAACGCTGGGCACGCCTGCGTGCACAATTGGAGGAATTGAAACGAGCGTGGAACTGGCACGCCCATACCGACTTCCCTTGGGATGTAGACGATGAACCATCCACCCGAAAGGCGGACAGAGCGGACACTGTGTACGTCCTGGAAGCGCGCGTCAACCGCCTGTGGCAACAGTTACACACCCTTACTCCCCTACCCCCTGCCCCCGAGCCTTCCCAGACGTGGGGAAAATACCTGCCGGAGGATGTGTTTCTGCTGACGTTTGTCCCCTCCAGGGAGATCGTCTGGGGGATAGGCCTGGAGGCGTCAGGCGAGGTTGTTGTGCGGAGACTGGGGGCCGTACAGGACCTGCGTTTGCTCCTGGCACGTTGGCGGGGACACATCTCTCAGATGCAGGGGCTCTCACCCCAGGAGTTACGCCAGAGAGAGCCCTTCTTTGTCAGTGTCGCGCAACATGTGCTGTCAGCGCTATATCGTTTCCTCTTACGCCCCTTTGCTGACCCCTTGAGCGCGCACCCACGCCTGTGGGTCATCCCAGACCGGATGCTGCAAACCGTGCCGTTTGCCGCCCTCCACACTGGTGACGCCTACCTGATACAATGTCATGCAGTAAGCCTGTTGCCCGGCCTCTCGTTTCTCCATCGACCGTCACGTCCATCGCCTGGCGGACAACTCTCCCTCATCTGCGCTTACAGCGCGGGTGGACGGTTACCCCATGTGCCCTACGAGGCGGCCGCTGTGCGTTCCTTGGTCCCTCGACCCGTCCTCCTCCTAGAGGAAGAAGCTACCGTGGAGGCCGTGCGTTCCTTGCTGGAACAAGCTCACGTAATTCACCTGGCCACCCATGCCGCGTTTCGGTATGACAATCCCCTCTTTTCCTACCTGCAGCTAGCCAACGGGCGTTTCACCGCCTATGACCTGGAAGGCATCCGCTTACGCGCGTCGCTGGTCGTTCTCAGCGCCTGTGAGACCGGCCGTGCCGGTTCCCTGGGCGGGGACCTACTGGGCCTGAGCCAGGCGTTTCTCGCTGCGGGGGCGAGAGCTCTCATCGTTTCCCAATGGCACCTGTACGATCCTACTGCAGCCGCGTTCATGGAAACCTTTTACCGGATACCTGACGCTATTTCCCAACCTGAGAGCGCGTTAACTACCACCATGCGCCACATGCTGACCATAGACCCGGGCCTACACCCGTACTTCTGGGCTCCATTCACTCTCGTGCGAGGAGGATAAGACGTCATGAAGCGGTTCTTCCCCTTTCTCCTCTTACTGGTCCTTTATGCTCTTGTGGGACATCTGAGTATCCCGTCTGCCCAAGCGCGCGTCACAGGTGCACCCAACGCGCCTTCCTTGGTCAGCCCATACAATTATTATGTCTCCGTGGGCGCCATACCCACCCTCTGTGCGCAGGACAACGGCGACCCGGACGGAGATGCCATTGTGGGCTACCGATTTGTGACCTCGGGTGCGACGCATTGGGACAGCGGCTGGGTGAGTGAGTCCTGTGTGACTCCCAGTGAGTTAGGGTATGGGACTCACTACTGGAAAGCTCAGGTGAAGGATGCCGCAGATGAAATAAGCGCTTGGAGTGAGGTCTGGCAGTTCACCCTGGACACGCCCTACGTGGAGTTTACAGATATTCACTTTGACCCACCCTCTCCCTCGACAGCCCGGGAGGTGCGCATCTTCGCTTGTACCAAAGGACATGCGGGCGTAGGTGTTAGCCTACAAGTAAGCGTCAACGACGCGGCCGATGGAAGTGCTAATGGAACCTGGCACATTATCAAAGAGTTGGCGGTTCCCTGCTTCAACGAAAACGATGCTCCTCGCTGGTACACAACTGACTACGCGGACGGCCCGCACCTGGTGCGCATTCGCGCTCGCGTCCCTGAGGACGCCAGTTGGGAGGACGCGCTTACCGAGTACCGTACGTACACCCTGCTTCCTCGCGGTGTCCCCGAACCGCCCCGTCTCCTTGCCCCAGCCGACGGGGCTACCGTGTCCTCCCCCACTGTGGCCTTCCGCTGGCAACGGGCTAGCGACGCCACCGGGTATCACCTGCTGGTGGCTGAAGGGGATAATCCGGAAGACTCGCCCGTGGTAGACGTCACCCTGGATGGGGATACCACCACGTACACAGCCACCCTGCCAACCCAAACTGCTTCCTACGCTTGGCGGGTCATCGCGCGCAACGACGTGGGGCAGGCAGCCTCCCCGATTTGGCATTTCACCGTGCAGTCCGTGACCCCGGCCCAGGTACGCACGCTTATCCTCTTCCCGCGCGCCCGCATGGAAGTTCATTATGGGCGGAATACCGTGACCTCCTTGGCCGAGGCGCTGGCGCGGCTCGCCGCGGACGCGCGTGTGCGCGGGGTGTTGGTTGATCCGGCCACAACCGCGACCGTAGCCAATGCCTATGCAGCCTGGGACACAGACCCCATCGACGTAGTCGCGGCCAATCGTGTGGCCGAGAGCATTAAGCAGGAGGTTATTCTGCCCGCTCTGTCTACATATCCCAACCTGCAAACGCTTATCCTGGTGGGCAATGACGATATGATACCTTACCGGCGCCTGGTCGATTCTACGGGATACAAGGATGCCCTCTACGGGTACATAGCTCCGAATTCGCCCATCGGTGCCGCCTTTGCAGCTGGCTACTTCCTCAGCGATGACTATTATGCCGCTTTGTTTCCTCGCCGCGCGTCCGGACGTCCCCTTTACCTGCCGGACCTGGTGGTGGCGCGCCTAGTGGAAACCCCGGCGGACATTCAGCAGACGGTAGACACCTTCCTGGCGAGAAATGGCAAGAGTGGTACCGCGCTGATTACAGGCTACAGTTTCATGGCCGATGCCGCGCTTCTGCAGGAGGACCTGCTCATCCGGCGCGGTCTCACACCTCGGGCGTTCGTGGGATCCACCTGGACGGCCGACGAGGTGGCGCGTGCCATGCACGAGGGGCCGTGGAGCCTGCTTTCGTTGAACCAGCACGCCACACATTGGAGCCTGGGCGCGCCTCGGGGGGACGCGCGTCTCGATGTCAGCATCCTGCAGGGCCTGACTACCGTTCAAGGCGCGCTGGCCCTGGGCCCGGGATGCCAGGCGGGACTGAACGTGCCCGACGGGGACGCGAGCCGGTCCACAGACTGGCCGCAGGCCTTCCTGGCCGCAGGAGCCTCCTTCTTGGGCAACACCGGCTTTGGCTGGGGCGTCAAGGGAACTGTGGGCTATTCGGAACGGCTGGTGACCTACGTTATCGATGAACTGACAGCAGACGGTAACCGCACCGTGGGCGAGGCCGTGCGGCAGGCCAAGCGTCGCTACCGCGCCGTGGCCGGGGAGTTAGACGCCCTGGACGAGAAAGTCCTCCAGGAACTCACCCTGTACGGCATCCCGCAAAGCCGTCCCGACATAGGAGGAAGGGTCAAAGCCACTGACGCGAGAAGCCTGCTAGAGCCCGCAGCACGCCCTCAGGGGCTGACGCGCGACGTGCATGTGTTCCAGCCCGACCTACACTGGGCTGCAGTGAGAGGGGAGGAGGGTCGTTTACACCGTTACGCATACAACCGGGATGTGGAGGAGGGCTTGTGGGTGAAGTCTGGGTGGCCCGCCCAACCGCTGGAGCGGATAGAGATGAGCGGCGGCTATGTGCACGGCGTGCTGTTTGCCGGCGGCGTCTACTCGGACGTGGTGGGCGTGGAGCCCTTTGTTCCTCTGGCGGAGAACGAAGTGGTGGGGGAGGACCCAACCACGTACTACCCCCTCTTTGGTTGGGCGCCAGCACGGCTTCCGGCAATGATTTCCCTGGACGCTCATACCCAGTCGGTGCTGGCCGTTGTCGGCCAATACCGCCTGAGTGTCCTTCGCCTCTACCCGGAAATGACGGTGTACATTTACAAGTCCTACGCGGAGGACACCCAACCCCCAAGGGTGCTGGACGTGGAGCAGGTGTCGGCCCAGGCCATGGTGACGGTAACGGTTGCGGCGCAGGACGAAGGCAGCGGAATACATGAGGTATGGGTCACCTACACAAAGGATCAAGTGGGCCGGAAAGGGCGCTGGCGGAGTATAGCCTTAAATCATAAGGCAGGGAACGTGTGGCGAGCAACAGTGCCTATCACCCGGCCGATTCGCTACATGGTACAGGTCGTGGACGGCGCGGGCAACGTGGCCGTGGCGGACAACGATGGTGCGTACTTCCGTGCCCCCACTCTGACCGGCTCTATCGGCCGCCACTGTGGTGGGGTTGGGCCCCTAGGTAACGACTATTGCGCCTGCGTATGGGGATATGTCCACGCAGGAGGCGAGCGAGTTATCGGCGCAGAAGTGACGTTAACGTTCAACGGCCGCAGCGTGACCACCCACAGCGATTGGGGGGCCGTGGAGGAGGTGCCCTATTACGACCTAAGCGCCCAGGACCTGGGCGTGCGCGTAGGAGATGTTTACACCCTGACCGTGCGCTACGGGGGACAGACCGTTGTAAAGCGCGTCGTTGCCCGGCCTGACACCACAGGGGAACAGCAGGTGGATGTGTGGGTGGACGGTTGGCGGACGTGGGTGCCGGTGGTGGGAAGATTCTAACAATCCGAAGAGAGGAGGGTAGCGGTGAATTACAAACCCATTCTACTTTATTTTACCACAATATTTATTGCCATACTTGCGATTGCTTCATTTAGCGCATATGGCAAAAGCATCAAACATAATATTGATGACATGAATATTGCATCTTCTATCGGTGACTACGTACTGCTTCAAGGTACAGTGCCATTAGACAATGAACTGTATGATTCTATACTATTGGAAATAACATATAATGCAAGTATGTTCACAAATACTAAATATTTCGCGGTCACTGCCATAGATGAGATTGGGAGTTACAAGTTTGTGTCTGTAGTAGGCCTCCATTTTCCTGAGTATCCTGTTAACGACTGGAATATAATAGACAACGGGGCATGGTTTGGTCTAGTCCTGTTATCTAAGAGTGAACATGGATCATGGGAAGTAGCTATAGCTGGGACAAAGAAATTTAGCTCAATGTTATATAATATTCCTAACCATTTGTTACCAGCTAAGTCTAAAATATCCATGATCTCTGCATATGAATATCCGTTAATGGTTAAAGAGAACTACATATTGCCGTGGGGGGAAGGTACGAGTATGAAATTTGGTAGGAAGGGAATACATGGTTCTGAATTTACCAACTTTTCAGGAAGAATAGCCGTTGACTGGGTGTCTGATGGCGGCCCAGGACATGCTCCGAATAATGTAATTGCATCTCAGTCGGGTTCTGTGATATACAGATGTGATAATGGAAGGCCAAGCACAGCTATAATCATAGGTAACTTTCTCTATGCCCATCTCTTAAGGAGCAATAACTATAAGGTGGGAGACTACTATGAACAAGGGCAATCATTAGGCGCTCTACGAGTAGGTCCATTTGATGATGGTAAATGTGGATACGCACATCAATCTAATTTTCAATATCACGTACATTGGGCATTCCCTAACGAGGAGATTACTGCAAGCGGATGGACTCTCAATCGTGCAACAGAGCAATGGGTTAAAGGAGATGAGCATGTTGGAGTTAACCAATGGTTGTTTAGAGGTAATACTTCACCTACCTGCTCTCTCCCTGCATTAATATCTCCATCTGATGGTGAGAGCATCAACAGCCGGACAGTTAGTTTGCGTTGGATTGCCTCAAATTGCGCTGGCCTTACAGGATACACTTTGCGTATTACCACAAGTCCCGACCCAAATCAGGGGAAGATATTTGATCTGGAGACAAGTTCCACAGAATATGTCTACACATTTTCACATGATGGAACTTTTTATTGGCACGTGGCTCCCAAATATGGAAGTACTCGTGGAGAATGGGCTTCTCGGCGGATTGTTATAGATACGACAGCCCGACCTACCCCTACTCCTATTCCTGCTGATCAATGGCGCGCTGAATACTTTAACAGTCTTGACTTGGGAAGCAAGTGTGGTGAAACTTCACTTAACCTACCATTCCTATTTTATGACTGGGGAGATGACCCACCAGTTAGTAGTTGTCGCGCAGATAATTGGAGCGCCCGATTTACCCGTCAAGTTGAATTTCCGGGGGGGCGCTATAGGTTCAGACTTTTCTACGATGACGATGCACGCCTCAAAGTAGACGGCAGAGTTCTCATTGATGCTTGGAATCATGACGTAATTGCGCCTCCCCACGATGGGGAAATAGATCTATCACCGGGCACACACGAAGTCCAGGTTGAATTCAGAGATTGGGGTGGATGGGCAATTATAGCTGCTTACTGGTACGGACCTGGGTTCGAAGTTCCTTTTGAGGATCGGGATGAGGAGCAATGGTACGGAGAATATTGGGGCCAGAACCACGGGTTTGGGGAGAGTTGGGAGGGTGTGATCAAGGCTAACGAAGGGAAGGGTTTTCTCGAAAAGAATTGGGGAGAAGGGGGCCCTGGCTATGGACTGCCTTCAGATCGGTTTACTGTTCGCTATAAGAGGAAGGTGTACTTTCAATGCGGCCGTTATCGCTTTACCTATGGTTCGGATGACGGCATGCGCTTCAAGGTCGGCGAGGATGAACCCTGGTGGGACGACTCGCTGTGGTATGACCATGGCTACAGCCCAAAAACCATGGAGCGCGATGTCTCAGAGGGATGGCATGACATCGTTGTTGAATACTACGAACGAACAGGATGGGCTCAACTCTCTTTTGAGTGGGAGTTGCTGAAGCGTTGCACACCTTCGCGGCCAACACTCACATTGCCACCTACGGAGGCTCTCGTTACGGAAGGCGATACCATTATGCTCACCTGGACAGGTGATAGTGAACAGTACTGGGCAGAATACGGCAAGCAAGGGCAATCGGCAAGTGCCCATCGCGAGTGGAGCAGTGAAACGCAATGGCAGATAGGTCCGTTGGAGCCCGGATACGTGTACCAGTGGCGAGTGAAAGCGCGCAATGGAACAGGATCGACGGCAGCCGAGAGTGCCTGGAGTAATACCTGGACGTTCACCGTCCGTCCGGCTACGCCAACAGATGTGAGAGCTACGGCTACCGCATGTGACACCGTACAAGTTACGTGGAGAGACACGTCCGAAGCTGAGGACGGTTTTAATATCTACCGTGATGGACAACTTATCGGCCACGTGGGAGCCAATATGACGTCCTATACAGACACCGGCTTGTCCGGGGACACCACATACACTTATATCGTCACCGCGGTTACAAACAACGTCGAATCATTCAACAGCGACGGCGCGTCTGTGAGTACACCCTCATGCGAAACGCCCAATCATCCTCCCAACGTTCCCACCCAACTCAGCCCACCCGATGGGTCTACACACACCTCCATGCCCCAACTGTGCTGGCAGGATAATGGTGATCCCGATGGAGATAGCGTGGAATTCTGGGTGGACCTTATGGGGGCAACCTATGAACAAAGTGGGTGGATCACGGACACGTGTTGGAAACCCAGTGCAACCGCATTGGGCACGTACTCCTGGCACGTTCAGGCAAGGGATGAAAACGGGGATAAGAGTGATTACTCTTCGGACTGGACGTTCACATTGGAAAATGGAGAGAACTGTCTTGCAGCATCACCACATCCTTATGAGAATGACACTGACAGGCGCTGGGAGATAGCCAATCCGGACACATCCGCAGCGAGCAGCCGAGTTCATTTCACGCGCATCAGTACGGAGCAGGGATATGACTACGTTTATGTGGAGGATGAGGCGGGGACGAAATATGATGAGTTCTCCGGGAACTACGAGGATGTGTGGAGTGAGCCAGTACCGGGGAACAAAGTCTTCGTTCATTTGGTATCAGATTATTCAATGCCAGAATGGGGCTTCTGTGTGGATGCGATCGAGACGGCCTCTTCGGGTGGAGGAGAGGCAGTGATGAGTGTGTTGCCGAGCGAACAGGAAGGGTTCTCTTCGGACACGTCCATCACAACCACCGTGGCCATCTCGGATGTGTCCAACCTGGGTGGCTTCCAATTCACCCTGACCTATGACCCAGCCGTGGTTCACGTGGAAGACGCGACCCTTGGCGACTTCCTGGACAGCACGGGACGGTCGGCGTATCCACTCTCGCCTCAAATCGACAACACCACAGGTCGGGTCACCTTCGGCGGCTACACACTGGGCAATCAACCTGGCGCGTCCGGCTCCGGCACGCTGGCCGTCATTACCTTCTCCCCTCAGGGGGCCGGTGAAACGGACTTGGCATTGCAAGGTGCTCAGGTAACCGACACGACTGGGGCTACCTTGAGCCTGAGCACACAAAATGGGCACCTTGCGGTCAGGGCATGTCCGCGTTGGGATGTGGACTGTGACGGCGACGTGGACATCTCCGACATCATGCAAGTGGCTGCACATTGGAACTGCGAGCAGGGTGATGCATGCTACGACAGCAAATACGACATTGACCAGGACGGGGACATCGACGTTGCAGACATCATGCAGGTGGCGGCTCATTGGAACTGCGCGCGTGGAGACGCCTGCTACGGCGGCGGAATGGCTTTCCGTCTGCCTCATGAGGAGGGCGTCCTGAACGTCAGCCTGCCTTCGGTACGCCTTAGCATGGGAGAAGAAACCACCATACCAGTCCGCGTGGAGCGCGCGAGCCGTCTGGGCGGTCTCGAGTTCACCCTGGCGTATGACCCGAACGTTATTGAGATAACCGGCGTGGAGCAGGGGAGTTGGGAGAGCGGTCCGGGGCGGAGAACCGTCATGCTGAAACCGCAATGGGAAGAGGAGGAAGGGCGTGTACGTATAGGGCTGTTCAGTTATGGTGAAAGAACGGAAGCAGAGGATTCCGGAGACGTACTCTACATTCATGTGCGGGCAATCGCCGAGGGCGCGTCGCGGCTGGAAATCCAAGCGCTGCAGGCCGTGAGTGATAGTGGTGTGTCCATAGAGGCCGATACGACAGAGGGGTACATCACCGTCGGTCGTGGGCAGAATCTCTACCTTCCGGTTTTGCTGTGGCGGTAGGAGACAAGAGGGGAGGACGTGTGGCGAAAGCGCCGGTAAAGCCACACGTCCTTTTGCCGCTTTGAAGAGGTCACTGACATAGAGGAGGTATCCCGTGTGGAGATTACATGACCGTGGAAAACAACTGCGAACTTTGGGACTCTTGTGGATAGTGTTATTCATCTTGTCTGCGCATCCCACTCAAGGACAAGGCGTAGATCTACGAGAACAGGAAGCGATGGGGGGGCAAAATGTGGAGTTAGTGGGCCAGATAGGAGGGGCAACATATGCGGTAGCAGTGGTTGGAAATTACGCGTATCTTGGTGTAGGCCCTCGTCTGGTAGTGTTAGATATAAGTAACCCTACAGTACCTACAATTGTCGGCCAGACAGGTATTTTCCCCGCAGTTGTGCAGGGAGTGACAGTTAGCGGAGACTATGCTTATGTTGCCGATGGAGGGGCCGGTCTTCGAATAGTGAATATATCTGATCCAATACATCCTGTGGAGGAAGGGACTTATGAAACTTTAGGTAAGGCCATCGATGTAATAGTCGTTGATTCTTATGCCTACGTTGCAAGTGAGGGTGCAGGAATGCAAATCGTGGACATCTCAAATCCCAGAAACCCGCGCGCTGTGGGGTCTTATGACACTCCGGGGACGGCGCTAGGCATAACCGTTGTAGGCAACTATGTTTACGTGACGGATGGGAATATGGGGTTGCGGATAATAGACGTGTCAAACCCCCATATTCCTCGAGAAGTAGGCTCTTATGATACGACAGGATATGCACACAATGTTGTTGTGGTTGGCTCTTATGCCTACGTAGCTGATGACATGGCAGGCTTGAGGATAATCAACATATCAAACCCTAGCCATCCCGATGAAGTAGGGTTCTATGATACGCCTGGACAGGCTTATGGTGTAGCAATTACCGGCCCCTACGCCTACGTAGCCGATTGGACGGGAGGATTGCGGGTGGTAAATGTCACGGATCCGAGTCATCCCACAGAAGTTGCGGCATATGATATGCCGGGAATAGCGTCCAATCTCGCTGTAGTGGGGACAACGGCTTATATGTTGGATTACTATGGGGGGCTTCGTTTGGTAGATATATCAAACCCATCCCATCCCGCGAGCGTAGGAGTTTATAACACAATAGGGGAAGTATTAGATGTGACCGTAATTGGCACCATTGCCTACACCGCCGGTTATGATGATGGACTCAGAATAATAGATATATCCAGCCCAGGGAATCCCCACGAGATCGGGGTCTACGATACTCCTGGTTGGGCTCAAAAAGTGGCTGTTTCTGGAAGGTATGCTTATGTGGCAGATGATCATGGGGGACTACGAATAATAGATGTGTCCACCCCCTCTTATCCAGTCGGTGTCGGTGGGTTGAAAGACATAGGTTGGGTACTAGATGTGGCTATAACGGGATCATATGCCTACCTCGCCAATAGCCTTGATGGAATGAGGGTGGCCGATGTGTCTGATCCGGCCCATCCTGTGGAGATAGGGAGGTACAACACACCATGGAATGCTTCTGGTATAGCAGTGGCAGGGCACTACGCGTATGTTGCCGATGGAAACGCAGGGTTGCGGATAATAGACATCTCGGATGGCTCATATCCTTCAGAAGTAGGATTTCTTGACACTCCCGGGAATACCGTTGGGGTGACGGTGTCTGGTTCTCGTGCCTATATTGCCGATGGCAATGGTGGCTTACGAATCATTGACATTTCAAATGTTATTCATCCGGTAGAAATGAGTCATTACAATACTCCCGGGTACGCCTACAACGTGAATGTTGAGAATCCCTACGCTTATGTGGCCGCTGGAAGTGGTGGCCTGCGGATAATAAATGTATCAAACTCCTCCCATCCTGTGGAAGCGGGATTTTATGAAACGCCGGGTGAGGCTCACAACATAACCGTGGTGGGAGATTATATCTATGTAGCCGATGGAAGGGCCGGCTTGGTTGTTCTAAGATCCATATCCTCTGGCTTACCGTCAGAAAAGCAGTTGGACGCAGTTAAAGCAGTGGGTACCCCTGTTTTGGATGGCAATTTGAGCGAATGGGATGGGGTGCCCTTTGTCGACTTAAGTAGCGCAACAGCGGATTCCCATAAAGGAGGTGTTCCCAATCCGAACGCGGATGACTTGTCCATGCGAGTGTATTCTGCATGGAATGAGTCCTATGTGTGGTTCGCATTTCATGTGACAGACGATCGAATTGTCACGGATAGCAGTACGATATGGCATGATGATGAAATTGAACTGGCCTTAGATGGACTTAATGACGGCCAGCCTCATTGGTTCGAG
>CAYOAZ010000025.1:0-32624 GCA_964402285.1 uncultured Anaerolineae bacterium
CTGCGAGATGATCGGCGCCGCATTCTTCGCCGCACTCGAGCAGTTCGTCCCAATCACACCCACAATGCTCTTGTCCGCAGCAATCTTCTGCGCAGCAGCCTGACCACCCTCAGGCGAACACTGGCTGTCCTCACCCACTAATTCAATGGGGTGCCCCAGCAATTCGCCGCCAACATCATCAATGGCGATCTCAATACCACGCTTGGAGTCAATACCCAGTGTTTCGTTGGGACCAGAGACCACCAGCATGTAGGCGATGCGAATGGGTTCACCCGGACCAATCTCTACGCAC
This sequence comes from uncultured Anaerolineae bacterium, assembly GCA_964402285.1. Classification (GTDB taxonomy): domain Bacteria; phylum Chloroflexota; class Anaerolineae; order JAADDB01; family JAADDB01; genus CAYPUG01. The sequence continues at coordinate 293 of CAYOAZ010000025.1, forward strand.
CCCAGGGGATCATCACACTTGTATCCCTCCTCTGCAGGCTTTGCCGTGGGCGTCGGTTTAGCCTCAGGGGCCTTTGTGGGTTTTGCCTCAGCGGCCTTTGTAGGTTGCGCCGCGGGCTTAGGGGTGGGAGTTGGGGTCGCTTTCGAGCATGCACTAACGAGGAGCGAAAGGACCACCAACACGTACAGGAGCACCATAATTCGTCGCTTCATGGCTCTCCTCCTCCTTTCTCAATTTTGGAAAACCGTATAGCGTATTCTCCCACGTGTATCTCTGAAGGCACAGCCTGTACCTTGTTCAGATACAGGTGGTCGGGAACGGTAGAACGGCGTTGGGTCTTCAACGATATTCGCCAAAAACACAACGATGTTCTGCCCTTCCTGCTCTGTTGTTACTTTTTCAGGTACAAACAAGGCACAGGTTGTACTAGGGGGATGATACACGCGTCAGAAAGTATAGCGCGATGAATCATTTTGTCAAACAAACGAGGGAGCCTTGATAAGAAAAAGCCACTCCCCGGTCGGGGAGTGGCTTGGCTCGTGCAAAGTGTCGAATCGGGTCCCCCACTTAGGCGGTATCTACACTCTCACCTTCGGGCAATTCTTCCCAGCCGGTAATCATGGCCAGGATGTGTGCGTACCAGGTGCGCCCGGTGGTGGTGAGATACACATGCCCAATGACGAACATGATCACCAGGAACGCGCCAATGGTGTGCAGAATTGCCACCGGTCCCAGGCGCAGTCCAATGCCCCATTCCGGCCATTTGTTGTAATAAATCATTAGCAGGCCGGTCAGTACCATTAAAGGTATCAACACTACCTGGATACCCAGATACGCCAGGCGCTGAAGAGGGTTGAGTTTGGTGTAGGCATCATGGGGATGATAGGGATGCGGTTCCCCCTTAAAGATGCCCACTGCATAGTACATTGCCACGTCCTTAATTTTCTGAGTTGTGGGTATGTAGTTCTTCCACTGGCCTGTGGTTAAGAGCCAGAAGATTTCAATGGCAAATAGGATAGCCAGTGCCCACCCAAAACGGGTATGCCAGTACCAGGCCTTGTTAAAGTCGGTAAGATGCCACGTTCCGTGCATTGAAAAGCCGGTGAGCACCAGCCCCAGGCACAGGAGCACCTGCGTCCAGTGCCACAGTCGCTCAAAGCCGAGGAAGAGGTATATGCGCTTTGCCTTTGCCATCATCATTTCGCTCCTTTCTTCCCGGAAATGATGCGCAGACCACCATGCACTAGGACGCCCACCAGTGTGGCTGCTACACCCAGCCAGCCCAGGATATCGATGATCTTGATTCGGTCACGGCCGGGCATGTAGAAGCCTGTCAGTTTGGCAAGGCGTCCGTCGCGGCTGTGGCAGTCCTGGCACTTGAGGGCTTGCTCCTTCGGCGCCACCATGTGGGTAATATTCCAGTACATCTTGGTTTCGACGAAGCCGTACTTTCCACTGTACGGCGCGCCGGCCGCCTTCATTCCGGCTTCAATGGCTTTACCCCAATCGAAATTCTTCCAATAGGCTGTGTCATCCTTGCCGAAGAGATGGGGCACAACCAAAGTATTGTACCCGGCATCGTAGGGCTGCTTCCCCCGCATGACCTTGAAGGGGAAGATACGCCCGTTGTCGTAACTACCCTCAATCTTGTTGATGGTCACGACTTGATTCGGGTCAATCTTGTCCCCCAAGAGGGTCCACACGGTCTTGCCGTTGAACCATTCATACTCGGGAACAACATTTTCTTCCCAACGGAACTCGCCCTTAAGGGTGTTGTACTCCTCGGTGGCGATCTTCTTGCCATCCGGAGTGAACTTGCCGGCCTTGGACCAATCCCACCACATCTTCGTGGGCTTGCCTCCGCGAGCAAAGGCGGGAATATGGCAAGTCTGGCAGGCAACTTTGTCCACGTGGTCATTCAACTTGGAAGCCAAGACCGATCCCTTGTGCGGACTTGAGCCATGGCAGGATTCACAAGTAGCTCGCTGGTGTTTCATCACAGGCATATCCTGGCCCAAGTCATCCATAATCAAGGAATCATAGCGGCTACCCGATAGTTGATGGGCATGAGAGGTGTGACAGGTAGCGCACTGGAAGTTCAACCCATCTGGCGACATGTGAACATCTAACTCGCGAGGCGGGTTGAAGAGGGATGAATCCAAGTCACCGTGCTTGACACCATCCCCACCGCCACCATAGAAGTGACACCGACCACATGTCTGACGGCTGGTCATGCCTACGTGCTGGGCAATGTAGGAGAGGTCAGGAGGCTCCCAAATTTTCCCGCTTCCGGGCGGGAATTCCTTGGGTTCATACGTTGGATGCCCGGCCGCCGTGGGGAACTTGCGGTACTTGCCCGTGGTGTCGTGGCACGCCAAGCAGTCCACGTTCTCCTCTTTGGTGAAGTCAAAGGTGTTGTCCTTCCAGCCATACCCCGTGTGACAACTGGTACAACGAGGCCAGTTGGAGGTGACGGCGATACAGAAGTTGTTGATAACGTGCTTCTTACCCAACAACTGGCCTGTCTTGGGGTTCTTGAACTCCCATGTCCAGTGCACGGAGTTCATCACCTGCTTGGCGGCCTCCGTATGACAGGTGAGACACGCCTTGGTCACCTCAGGGGCGGATTTAAAATCCTGCTTGAGAATGTCGAACTTACTGTGATCCACGGTGAAGTTGGCGATCTCCTTGCTCCGCGGATCCACATACCGAGAATCCGGCTGGCCCTCGTCAGCGAAGACGAGGAGGGTACCCAGGAGGCTGAGAAGCAGCACTCCTACCAGGAGCCCTCCCAGGGCCAACCTCAGGGGAACAATGCGAGTATGACGTCCTTTAAGTCCCTTCAAGGCGCCCTCCTTTGTGTGTGATGGTGCATAGATGACCGACCAAATAATATGAACTTTGGGGGTCCCAATGTACCATGCTAATTGTACGGAGGCTCATAAAATAGTGCATATGATTTATCTCATATGCACTTATAAGGAAATCCAATAAGCGTAATAACCGCCCAGAGAAATGAAGGTGCAGGGCCCCAACCCTTACTTTCAAGTATAAGAAAGAGTTCCTCAACTGTCAATTCATAGGGTTTCCAGGAGTGTATTTCAATTTAGTAGGTTTACATAAAGCGGACACGTGCGGGGAAGGGACGTTAAGGAAAAAGGTTGCCCCTTGGGTAAAAGAGAACCATATAGACTCCTCCCGTATCCTGGCGGACTTTGTGACCGTTCAAAGGGGGTTCCTGCCCCAACACAGAGAGGCGAATTTGGTGGTCGTGATACCCCCGGCTATAATGTACTGTCAACATGATGCAAATAGAGGAGGCGTTATCCCGTGTCGGAACAGGAACCCAAAGTCCGAGTTATCCCGCGCAAACGCGTGGTCAAAAAATTAGCGCGTGGTATGAAACTCACGGGGAAAGTCACCCGTATTACGAACTTCGGCGCTTTTGTGGACATTGGCGTAAACACCGATGGTTTAGTTCACATCTCTGAACTTGCCCCTTACCGTGTGGCGAAAGTCGAAGACGTGGTGCAGGTCGGCCAGGAAGTCACGGTGTGGATAAAGGACCTGAACAAGGCGGAAAATCGTATTAGCCTCACAATGATTCCCCCGGGGACTAAAACCATCCGTGATCTCCAGGTCGGAGATATTGTCAAAGGGAAGGTGACACGCATCGAATCATACGGGGCTTTTGTGGACATCGGTATCGGCCGAGACGCTTTGCTCCACGTGCGGGAAATGGCAGAAGGGTATGTACGTCATCCCGGTGATATCGTAAGCGAAGGAGAGGAAATAGAGGCCCGAATTATCCAGGTGGATGTGCGTCGCAATCGAGTGGATTTGAGTTTGAAGGGATTGAGAGAAGAGGAAGAGGAAGAGGTCGAAGTTGAGGATGAGGATGTAGAAACGTGGACTGAAGGAGAAGAAGAAGAGGAAGAAGAAATCATCAGTCCCATTCAAATTGCCTTCATGGAAGCCCAGGCGCAGCGCCAAAGACGACGGGAAAAGAAACGCCGCAAGAAGCGCTGGGAAGAATTCGCGGACGACGAAATCATTCGAGAAACTTTGGAGTACGCCAAAAAATCCCAATAAGGGATCAGATTCTAAAAACAACAAAAAGGCGGGGGAAAATCCCCGCCTTTTTGTTTCCGCCGGTTTCTCACATCACGGCGAACATTTACCCCTCTTCCCCATCGCGGATGATTTTGTAGGACCACGTCATCTCCGCGGTTTTACGCAATATTGCGGACGCGGAGCAATACGTATTCTCTGACAACTCAATGGCCCGAACAGCAGCCTTTTCGCTCACATTACCGTAAATAATGTATTCCACGTGAATTTTAGTATACACTCTAGGATGCTTGTCCGCGCGTTCCGCGCTCACATTTACTTCTAGGCCCTTCAGGGGTTGCCGCTTACGCCGCAGGATGTAAGCCACATCCATGGCTGTGCAACCTGCCAACCCCATGAGCACCAACTCCATCGGACGGGTACCAGTGTCACGCCCGCCAACCTCTGGTGTACTGTCTAGGACAATGGCATGTCCGGAGCCCCCTTCTGCGACAAACTGCATACCCTCGACAAGACGCACGCGCGCAGTGCTACTCATGGATGCTTCCCTCCCTGTCATAGATGTCTGCCAAAAGACATGGCAATTGTCGGCGCATGTTACACCACACTCCCCCTTTTGGGCAACCTTGCGCGCCTCCTACTAAGTCCATGGATTGGCCGTTCAAGTACTACATCCCCAGGATAAGACGGGCTGTTTGCAAGTAGATAAACAACCCTGTAGCGTCAACCAAGGTACTCATAAAGGGACCTGAGACAACAGCCGGATCAATTCCCAACTTGCTGATGACCAAGGGCATAATAGAGCCCACCAGCGTTGCCCATAGGATAACCAACATCAACGCGACGGCTACAGACTGAGCAACAGGCCAAGCCGTCCCCCACGTTAGGGCGCGAATAATTCCAACTCCTGACATGACCGCTCCCAAGAGCAACCCCACACGCATTTCATGCCAGACCACCTCCACTAAGTCCCCTAAATCCACCTCTCCCAGCGCGAGAGAACGAATAATCGTCGCCGTAGTTTGCGAACCCGCGTTCCCTCCCGTGCCGATCAGAAGAGGAATGAACCACGTCAACTGGATAAAACGCTGCAACTCGTCCTCAAACAACTTCATTACCGTGCCCGTTAGACTGGCGGTCACAAAAAGCAGCAGGAGCCAACCAACTCGTTTGCGCATCACTTCCACGGGGGAGGTTTCCAAGTAAGGCCGATCCAGGGGTTCTGATCCCCCCAACCGTTGAATGTCTTCGGTGGCCTCTTCCTCGATAACATCCAAAATATCATCAGAAGTGATAATGCCTATCAAGCGTCCGAATTCGTCCACCACCGGCAGGGACATCAAGTCATAACGGGCGAAAATGCGGGCGGCCTCCTCCCGGTCCACATCCGCCCGGACACTGATGACATCCCTGTCCATCACGTTCATTATGAGTTCATCAGGCTTGGCGCGGATTAAATCAAAAAGACTGACAACACCTACCAAGTGGCCATATTGGTCCACAACGTAGAGGTAAAAGATATTGTCCGGATCAGCAGAAGGAGCGAGCCGTCGGATGGCCTCCAGGGCCTCGCGCACGGTCATTCGGCGCCGCAGCGCGAGGAACTCTGTTGTCATTAATCCACCCGCGCTTTCATCAGGGTGTACAAGCAACGGGCGAACTTCCTCGGGATCTTCGAGTTCGGAAAGAATGCGCGCGCGACGGTCAGGATCAATATCCCGGAGAAGATCCGCGGCCTCGTCGGGTTCCATCTCATCGACGATGGCCGTCAGCATGTCGTCTGAGAGGTCTTCCGCGATTTCCGCGGCTTCCTCATCACTCAACTCCTCCAACACATCCGCGGAAATGCTGGGGTCCAAGTGTTGGAGGAGCAACGCGCGCTGTTCCTCGTCCAGTTCCTCCACAACCTCGGCCACATCCGCTGGCCACAGGTCTTCCAACAGCGCTGCCGCATCGTCCGCGCGCCCTTCATCCAGGAGCGCACGCACACGGTCAATAATAGCATCTAAAACAACGGCCCGCTCCTTCATCGTCACCTCCTTCAGCCGGAGGCAGGAGCGGGCCGCTTCAGGCGCACGTATATCCCCTCATGCAGGTGGGCCTAAACCACGCGCATTTGCCCGCTCCTGCCTACCAGGCCAAATAACCACCATCTCAGGTTGATAAATGTGCATGCTCACCGGTCCCCAACAACTCGGGGGCTTCTCATTCTTCAATTTGTTGATACGACTCCCGCTTTCTCCCGTTCCGTCCATGGCTTTGTCTTTACCATTTATACATGCAAGGGTGTGATGGCCTGTTTGGGACACCTATCGTAAAGTCTGCCTTATTCTAAAAATTAGACCTCCAAAGGAGCCCGAAGGCTAATACGACGGATTTTCTCAATGATACGCTGGCGTTCGGCTTCACTTTGCGCTTGCTGCAACTTCATGCGCAATTTGCGCAGTTTTTGCCGGCGTTTCCGGCGTCGGCGGATTTCCTTCTGTCGCTCAATAGCCATACGATTTCCCCTCCTCCACAAGGAAATGTGTAATAAAACACCGTGAATCTACTGTCGGGCGTGAGACAGGACACATCTGTTGCTTCGTGAATTCACCGGTTCGCGAGATTATAAACGTCTACAGGAATAAATGCAAGTCACCAGGGGCACGTGAGAGACCTTTACTCGCGGTCAGGACCGCGAACTAACTGGCCCAATCCTCCAGTGAACCATGTTGAAGCGCAGCGTCCACCCGTGCCACCAGTTCATTGACCACATCCCGACTGAGGACACCTTCATTACCGAAGTGCACAAGAGCAGCACGGGCAGCCCGCAATGCCTCGATACGGGCGAGTTTAACAACCTCTGCCTGGATCTCCGGGTGTTCCTTCAGCAACTCATCAATCCTTCGCAGGACATCCTGCTCCAACGTATCCAACTCCTGACAAACCCGTTCCTTGGCCTGGGGAATTAAAGCCCCTTCATCGAACAGGTGTTGAATCTGACGCCGAGCAGCCCGCAACCCCAACAGACTTCCTTGCAAACGTTCGTACTCCACAGCTTCACGACTGCGTCCCACCAACCCAAACCACTGGAGGAGAAAACGAACAGTCGTACCTTGGACGAGCAGGGTGAAAAGGACCACACCAAAAGTCATCGCCAGGAGTTGTTGGTCATAAGGGACATGATACTCCTCCAGGCTAAAGGCCAAAGCCAAACTCACGGCGCCCCGCAACCCACCCCAAAAAAGTACATGCTGGTACGAGAGCGGAGGATTGCGCTTCAACAAGCGCAACAAAAGCCCCAATCCGTACACAGACACAGCCCGCACAAACAGAACAACACCGATGGCGACAAAAATGGGATACACATTTACCAACAATTCCCCCAGATCCACATTCATGCCAATGAGTAAGAAAACCAGGGAGTTGGCCAGGAAAGCGACATATTCCCAAAAATTGTAAAGCACAATACGGGTGGTTGGCGACATGCCACGAGCGCCCTGATTACCGTTCACCAAACCGGCCATAACCACCGCCAACACACCGCTCACATGAAAATGTTCAGCCAAAAGATACGCCCCATAAGCCAGCACAGTGGTCAACGTAGTCTCCACCAAATAATCATCAATGCGCCCGATAAGATAAGCCACTGCATACCCTAAGAGCAGACCGACTAAGACACCGCCAAACGAAATACGCACAAAATCAAAAATCCCCTGCCAGGGATCCAGCGTGCCGTGAACCACCAACGCGATCATAATCTGGAACAACACAATGGCAGTCCCGTCATTCAACAGGCTCTCCCCTTCAAGTAATGTGGTCAACTTCCGGGGAGCCCCTAAGGCCTTAAACGTGGAGACCACAGATACCGGGTCCGTCGCAGCCAGCAAAGCCCCGAACAGAAGCGCAACCGGTAAGGGCAGAATACCCATGAGGGACAGAGCCAGCCCCACCAACAATGTACTTAGAGCGACCCCCAAAACAGCCAGGGAAAGAATTGACGGCAATTCCTCAAGGAGGTCCCGGGCCTGTATGTGAAAGGCTGCCTCAAAGAGAAGCGGGGGAAGAAACAACGCCAACACCAGTTCAGGGGTCATTTGCAAACGGAGACGTGTCTGAATAGCTAATAGCAATCCAGCCAACACTAACGCCACAGTATAAGGCATCCGCACACGGCGTACGATAATCGCGACCAGAGAGACCACCAACAAAGTGGCCACAATTAACATCTCCGTAGCAATCAAGGAAGCATCCATACGAATCCTCCATCGCGTGACGTTTATGTACTATCCTTCATCAAACCCTCTTTCCAGGCGAGAACCGCTGCCTGCGTCCGGTCTGCCAGGTGGAGCTTGTTGAGGATATTGCTCACATGACTCTTGACGGTTTTCTCGCTAATCACCAAGCGATCCGCAATTTCCGCATTACTCAACCCCTCAGCGATGAGACGTAACACCTCCAACTCCCGCTCAGTGAGTTCGGAGAACGTGGCCGGAGTATCTTGTGGCATATTGTGCAACTCTCGAATAACCCGTGCCGCCACTCGCGGGTGAAGAATAGCTTCCCCTCGCGCCGCTTTACGCACAGCATCGGCCAACTCGTTGGGCCCCACGTCTTTCAACAGGTAGGAAATCGCTCCCGCTTGGATCGCGGGGAAGATGTGCTCATCATCGTAGTACGAAGTCAGGACAATGACCTGAGTCCGTGGGCTCACCCGTTTTAGGCGGCGCGTCGCTTCGACGCCGTTCATTCCCGGCATAACCAAGTCCATAAGCACCACATCGGGCGCAAATTCCGCACACAACCGGATCGCTTCCAACCCAGACGAGGCTTCGGCCACAACCTGAATGTCGGGCTGTGTATCCAAGAAAGCGCGCACACCTTGGCGTACGACCGCGTGGTCGTCTACAATGATGACACTAATCGGCTGTGACATAGGCCCCCCTTTCCCACGAATCGCTTATCACGCGGATAAGGGCACATAAGCCTCTACCCGTGTCCCCTGGCCCGGGCTACTGAGGATACGGATATGGCCCCCCAATGCCTGAACCCGTTCCTTCATGTTAGCCAAACCCAACCCCCGCCCCATGGCCTCCTGCACATTAAACCCTTTGCCGTTATCCTCAACAGTAACCACCAGAGCATCCTGAGTCCATTCTAAGGTGACGGTTGTCCTATCTGCCGCGCTGTGTTTAGCCACATTGGCCAGAGCCTCCTGCACCAGGCGAAAGATGGCTTGCTCCACGGGTAAGGGCAGAGCCCGTTCCCCCCGTAGACGAACCTCCGCGTGAATCCCCGTCTGTCGGGCCCATGTATCCACATACTCCTGCAATGCCGGGGCCAAACCCTTACCCTCCAAGGCTGCGGGACGCAACTCCTGGATCAGGACGGTTAACTCCTGTTGAGCCTGCCGAACCAGGCGTTCTGCTTCAACAAGATGCTGCTTCGACTGCTCCGGTTCTGTATCCAGTAGATTACGCGCAGCAGCAATTTGAAGGGCAGTAGCGAAAACTTGTTGCTTCACCGAGTCATGCAAATCACGAGCCAAACGGTGACGTTCTTCCAGGGCAGCCCATTCCTCTCGGGCCTGAAGAAGATTCTGCAACTCCTCGGCCATGCGGTTCAAACGTCGGGCCACTTGACCCAACTCATCGGGTGAGGAATCATGGACGAATTGGGAGAAATCCCCGCGCGCCCAGGCATCAGCTGCCTGGGCCAGAGCGTTTAACCGACGGGTAAGACCGCGCGCGGTGAAAAAGCCGAACAAAGTCCCAACAGGCACGGACAACAAGAGGATAAGCAGCCCGCTGGACAATAACGTTCCCAGGACCTCCTTGGGGAGTTGGGCCCAATTACCCGGCATATGAATGCGCACCAGAAAAGCCCCCACGACTTCTTCATCTGAAGAAACAATAGGGGTGGCTACAAAAATGTGCTTTTGAGACCGCAATACCAACTGATTCGCGTCACTCTCCCCGCGCAGCGCAGCGTCAATCACCTCGCGAGCCTCTACGGACACACATTTCTGGATAAAAACACCCTGTGCACACTCACCTGCAGGGACAGCGGCCAAGACACGGCCCTGGGCATCGGTAATAGTCGCGAGAGAGAAGGAAGCAGGGCTGATGTGAATTTGAAGGCGCTCATTGGTCTGGGATACCCTCACCCGACCACTTGACAACAGATCTTCCAGCCACGCGTCCAACTGTTTTGTGTCTGGCGGCACGGCCTCAATAGCAGGGGCAAGGGTAGATGTTGCATCCTGGAAAACCGGGACCAGCAACTTGGGCCACACATCTGAACGGCTTAACATCCACCAGGCCGCGAGCAACAAGGCCGCCTCCACAACCAGAACAGCCCCTGTCGTAACCAAAGTATAAGTTAAAGTCAACTTCCATTGCAGCCGATGGATTTGTGGAACTCGTAAGCGCAATCCCATGTATGCCGTGCCCCCAGTAATGACGCCCGTAACCGCGTTTTTTGAAACGCGAAACCTAAAAACACCTGCGAGCGAATGCGTGGAAACCAATGAGAACCCAAGGCTATCGGCCACGGCCGCAATTTTAGAGGACCGTGGCCAACAGCCGTTAACCCCAAGCCGCCCCTACTTCGCGAGATTCTATTTTATACTGCAACATCTTGCTGATGGAAAAACCACATAGATGCTAACAGAAAGACAAGTGTGTAGACGATCAACAACGTGGCCGCCCAATTCGGATCGAGCAAATGCAGTGCTGATGGCTGTCCCATCCCGACTTGCACCTGCAACTCCGTCTGGCTATTTATTAACGTAGTAATGCTCTTGGCTAACATAGTGGGGACAAAACGTACCACTCGCATCACCTCCGGCGATACCAGGCTCAACACCTCTACAAACAGATTCTCCACCAGGAGAGAATATCCCAACCCTACTCCAATAGAGACCATTGTAGACCGACTCCACACGGCCAAGAAGAACGTGAACGCAGCATATGGAAGCAGAGTAATGGTAGCCCGCACGATGTCCAGGCCGAGGGAGAGAATTCCCACCTCATGCCAGGGCAAATACCCCAGGTCTAAATAAGTATAAATGCCCGTCACAAAGCCGCCCGCGAGCAAACTGGTGAGCACAATGAGCACCAGTGCTTCCAGGATTACCGTGAATTTCGCCAACAGGAACTGATATCGGGATATGCCGCGACTCAACCAGAGATGAACCGTGTGCCAAACGTACTCCTGGGCCACAAAAGCCCCCACTAAAATGGCCACAAACATCCCCCCCAACTCCCCCCCATTCGCAAAGAGCAAACCACTGGTGAGTCCAGACGGCCAATGCAACATCCGTCGGAATTCCTCCATCGCCTGGGGGGGCAAATTCTCCGCCCCGCCTCTGCCCAGAGTGACAATTAAAGCCACATACAGCACCACCATTAAGAACCCCAGAATCCCCAACTCAGCCCACAACAATGCCCGGCCAAATAATTTACGCTGTTCAACACGCACTAAACGAACAAATTCACCTTTCATCGCCTGCTCCTCCTCCCCATTTACTAAAGTACATGTTTAGCGATACCCCACAATATCCATGAACACTTCTTCCAAGTCCCGTTTGCCCCGCAGCAACTCCTGCACATGCCCTTCCGCCAAAATCCGACCGTGATTTAATATGGCCACGCGGTCACAAATCTGCTCCACCTCATGTAATAGATGACTGCTGAGAAAAATCGTCGTTCCCTCATCGGCCAGACGCCGTAGGAACTCGCGGATCTCCTTCATTCCAATAGGATCCAGACCACTGGTGGGTTCGTCCAAGATAAGCAGCCGAGGTCGATGCAGGAGAGCCGCAGCCAGCCCGAGACGTTGCTTCATACCTGTGGAATACCCTTTAACGCGACGATGGGCCGCATCCTTAAGCCCTACCAGGGCTAACACTTCCTCCACCCGTTGGTCGTCCACATCTGGGTATAAACGCAAGAGCAACCGCAGGTTTTCTCGGCCTGACAGATAAGGGAAAAAGCCTGGCGTTGGCAAAAGAATACCCACCTCTCGCAGCCCGGCCGTCTGTTTTGGGGAAATCTCCTTCCCGAAGATGAAAATACGGCCCTCTGTGGGGTGAAGCAACCCCGCCATCATGCTAATCGTTGTTGTCTTGCCCGCGCCATTTGGTCCCAAGAAACCGAACAGTTCTCCCTCTTCAACCCGCAAGTTCACATGATCCACAGCCACCAGATCCCCGAACCTCTTCGTCAACTCGTGAGTCTCTAAAACCACACCCATGGCATCACCTCCTCCTATCCAGAATCCACCACCACTATACCAGAATCAGGAAGGGCATGTCATGGGCCTACAGTCGGATCCAGATGGGCCTGAAGGAGGATTCTATAAGCAAAGTGTTCAGTGAGGACGGTCGAGAAGGAAGCAGCGGAAGAATACCGAAAGGGGACACATCCGTTTCACCGGCCTTGGGGCCCTCCTGGGTTCAACGACCATTGCGACCGTGAGGTCTGCACAACGCCCCCAAATCCTTACCAGTGAAGCGTCATGCTTCCTCAGTGAGAAAGAACGCGCGGGAGGCTGAAACAGGGAGGAAGGAACGCATTACTCATACCGCAACGCCTGAACAGGATCCAGGTTAGCCGCCCGCATGGCCGGGTATATGCCCGACAAAACACCTATGAAAACTGCAAAGAAGAGGGAGAAAAACACAAGCCACAGAGGTGTGTGAATAAAGGAAAGAGCCTGGTTTGTATCCACTGTACCGGTGTTCATCGCCATGTTGCGCAGCACATACGCCCGCACCAACGCATTCCCCACCCACCCTGTTAGCCAACCCAACAGCACTCCCCCTACTCCACCCAGAAAACCAATAACGCCCGATTCGGTGAGAAACAGCGTCAGGATATCCCGGTTGGTCGCGCCCATTGCCTTCATAAGCCCAATTTCCCGCGTGCGTTCGTAGATGGACATGACCATTGTGTTCGCGATGCCAAATGCGGCTACAACCAACGCCACAGCACCAATCCCCCCCAAAATCCCCTGCAATATCAAGAAGAACATATTCAGCCCCTGGAGCATGGCTCGTGGGGATATAACCATGTATCCCCGGCGAATCAATTCCCGTTCTACCTGATTAGCCACCTGAACGTTCTCTACTCTAACCAACACCTGGGGGTACCCCACCTGGTTGTAATTCACCCGCTGTCCTCCAAGTTCCCGGTTCAGACGGATGACATCGTTAAGGGGCATCAGAATCGCCGTGTCAAACAAATTACCTGTAGGTTCCAACACCCCCGCCACCAACCCGCGGATTTTCTTAAGTTTCGGCACAGATGCTCGCTCCCCAGTCACGTGCAGAGGAGAGCCACTGACATTGATGGTTACTACAACAGGATGACCGGCTAACTCCACATTTTTCACTCGCTGGCGAGGATGGCGGGGATCATGCAAAGTTTGGACAATGTTACCTCCCAACATGAACTGAGTTTTGCTGAGAAAGAGGCGACCTTCCTTCAGTTTAGGGCTGAGCGCTCGCAAATCCTGAGGACTAATACCTATAATCGTGCCCCATCCTACCCACTGCCCCACCCGTAGCGTGCCGCCGCCTCCCAACGTCACCAAGGGTGCAACTGCGGCCACCCCTGGAATCTGCCGGATTTGCTCTATAGCCTTAGGTGTTAGCCGTGCAGAATGGGTAGGGCGGGGCGCGGTGGGGCCAAACATGGCCAGGTTTTCCCCAGGCATTACAGTCATCAGGGTCAAATCCGCGATATTTCCCAGACTCTGCTGAGTAGAGCGCTGGAGTCCCACGCCCAGGGAGACCAGGAGGACGACCGCAGCCGTGCCAATGAGGACACCGGCCGCGGTCATCATCACCCGCAACTTCATTCGATTAAGATTCAAGCCCGCCAGGTACAGAATATCCCGTAAGCGCATCGATCCCCCAGACGTACGTTAGAGCATTTAGTCCGTCAACTGCCTAGACCTAGCAATCCCTTAAGGAAACGCCACACCTTCTGCAAGAACCCCTCCTTTTCCCCAGGTGAAGGTTGTGCTGGACTCGCTCCAGGGACAAGGGTAGGGGTAGGGGGCGCGGCCTGGACTTCCACCTGGAGATCGCCTTGCCATGTGCTCAAATGGCCGAAATCATCCACATAATGAACCAGCACATGAAGTGTGTGAGTGCCGGGGGTGGATGCCATACCCGTAGCATCAATGGATGTAGTAGAAGCGCCGTCCAGATATCCCACAAACACCTCACCGTTCTCTATCGTCATGGTCTCGCTGCGCACCTCTAAAGTCGTCACATTCAAGCCTGTTGGGGCCAGATTTGTCACCTCAATGGGCAAACGAATCTGTTGATTCACCAGAGCCGGAGGCACCGACTCGTAGAACCGGACCTGCAGCATAGGGCGTCGACGCACGCGCAGACTCACCACCTGGGCATCGTGCAACCCGTTTCCCTTCTCATCCTCATACGCGAGCGCAATGGGTAAATTGTACACACCTGGCTGAGCCGTACCGGAGACAAAGAGCCGCTGGACCACCTGTGCAGTCCCCCCTGCAGGAATGGACGCAATATAACGGACATTCCCTGTGTCCAATAGGGCAATGGATTCCAGAGACTGGCCTCCATCGCCGCCCAAAGTGACGAGCACCCGTTGGGCATCCTGCGCCCCCACGTTCATCAAGGACAAGGTGCACGTCACCACATCTCCAGGTGCGGGGATAGAGGGATCAAATCGGGCAGAAGTAACCAGAACACGCGGAGGAGCAGTTCTACGCCCTTTCACCATCACCCCTACCTGCTCCCCGGTAGTGAGAACCTGCCCTCGCTGGTCGTGGTAAGTGATAGTCACATTCAGGCTATATTGTCCTGGAGCCACATCCTGGCGCAGACTCAAGGGCAGGGTGGTCGTCACCACAGCCCCCGCTTTAAGATCCCCCACCACACGACGGTTACCTTCCCGCCCCGGGACAATCACCTGATCACCGGCCACGGCAACGGAAACATCCTGAGCCTGCGCTTCTCCTGCGTTCTCCAAAATCAAGTACAGGGTAAACGCGGCGCCCGGATTAATGGCCTCTGGTTCGGTATACCCTCGACTGATAATTACATGCGGTTTACCAGGTTGAGGGGATTGGGCTACAGCCACCGTAACAGTGCCCTGATATGTATAGTGCTTCCCCTCGAAATCATTCCCTTCCATGTTCACTGTAACCTGGTAGGTGCCGGCGCTCAAATGCTTGGGTACGAAGAATTTCTGCTGAACCTTAACTCGACCGTTGATGGGGATATGCTGCACATAATGGCCGGTCTCTCCAACAGGTACGAGGACACCGCCAGGAAAGGAAATGAGCGCATTCTCTGTGGGGCGGCTACCGCCGTTAAACACCTCTACAGTCACGATTAAGATGTGACCCGGTAGCGCGGTTAACGGCTGGAGCGCGTAATTGCTGATCATAAGGATAGGCCGGCCCGGAGGAGGCGGGCCAGGAGTGGGGGTGGGTGTAGGAACAGGTGTGGGCGCCACCAAAGTAATCGCCTTAAGCAAGGTCACCTTCGTCCCATCGGGTCGGATAACCTCCAGCGCATAAGTGCCCGGAGGAGCATCCGCGGGGACAATGGATTGAAGGATAGTGGCGTTAATGAAAGTGGTGGGAAGCACACCAAGCCCCACCAAACGCACCAAACTTCCCTCCACAAACCCGGCCCCGTAAACACTTATGCGACTTTCCTGTCCGGTGACCAGAACTTTAGGTTCTACACCACTAAGCCAAAGGGCGTACGTGGCCGTCGCAGAAGGAGTTGGTGTTGGGGTGACCGTGACCGATACGGGGGTTGAAGTGAAGGTGGGCGAAGCAGTCGGCGTGGGCGTCGGGGAAACACGTGTAGAGGTAGGTGTAGGGGTCGCGGTGGGAGTATTTGTTGAAGGAATAGGCGTGGGCGAATGGGTGGGAGAAGGCGTAGGTGTAGAGGTAGGCGTGGAAGGTGGAACCGGGCTAGGGGTGAACGTCGCGGTGGAAGTGGGCGATGGAGTCGGTGTGTCCGTCGCCGTAGGTGTAGTTGTGGATGTTGAAGTAAGGGTGTCCACCTGTGTGACGGGAACCGGAGTGTGAGGGGCAGCCCACACAGGCATCGCGCTTCCCATCACCAGCAGCAAGACAATCCATCCCACCAAAAATACGTGTGTACGCGCAACATGGTGTTGAAACATCCTCATGGTCGTCCTTCCTCTACTATGTGGCCATCTTGAAGTCGAATATAACGGTCAGTTTGGGCGATAACTTCTGGGTCATGGGAAACAATGATGACCGTACGGCCCTCACGGGTCAGGTCCTTGAGAAGAGCCACCACTTCCCGTCCCGCACGGGAATCCAGATTGCCAGTGGGTTCGTCCGCGAGAATGAGGGAGGGTTCATTAGCCAGGGCGCGGGCAATAGCCACACGCTGGCGTTGGCCGCCGGAAAGTTCAACAGGCTTATGCTGCAACCGCTCCCCTAATCCCATCATTTCTAAAAGGCGTCTGGCCCGCGCTCGTCGTTGTTTTGGTGGAACGCGGGCAATGATCATGGGGAACTCCACGTTCTGGAGTGCAGTCATTGTAGGTACCAAGTGAAACATCTGGTACACAAAACCAACAGTGTGGCGACGGTACGCGGCCAGGTCATTCTCCTCCAGTGTCGTAATATCCCGACCGTTCACCACAACCCGGCCGGAAGTAGGACGGTCCAATCCCCCGATAAGGTAAAGCAGGGTAGACTTGCCCGAGCCAGACGCGCCCATAACACCAAAAAACTCGCCTGACCGGACGGAAAAAGTGACACCATCCAACGCGCGCACAATTTCTGTGCCCATGCGAAAATGCCGGTGCAAATTCTGGACTTGAACCAGTGGCTCCGAATTTGTCATCCCCCAATCCCCCCCAGGAAGAGGAACGGAATTAGCGATGGCAGCAGAATAAGGAGCGTAACCAGAATCCACACACCTAACACGAGCAGAAATGCCTGACGCTTGCTCAATCGCGCAATAGTGCCCACAGCCAAAGCCGTCAGGACCAAGGACCAGATGGTAAAAATATCGATGCGGCTCAGAATCATGTGGAGGACCACACGGCCTATGGGGGGACGAGATGCCATCATTTGCGCAGGGTTATCCATGTTCAAGGGAACCAGGCCAGAGAGCCCGGGATTTTCAATAAGGGAATGAGTGCTAACGATGTAAATGGTCTGGAACAAACTACGCAAACCATTGGGCAAGGAGGCCGAAACAACCCCCTGAAACATCTTACTGAACGCACTGCGTCCGCCCAAGAAAATCGCGAGGAGGTGCAACACGCCGGCCCACAAAGCCCACCCCACAATGACACCGAGTACAGCGGTCACAGCCGGAATAACCACAGTAAAGAGAGGGTTGGCAACAAATTGGGTGACATCGGGTGAAACCCCAGGCGAAGGAGTTGGCTCGCCCGCGGGAGCCCGAGGCCCCTCGGCCGGAGATACCTCAATTTGCTGGATAGAACGCACATTTTCGAGGATCTTCTCACGGGTAATAGGCGCGGCCACAATAATAGGCGTCACAATCAGGACAAGCACGAGCAAACCC
This sequence comes from uncultured Anaerolineae bacterium, assembly GCA_964402285.1. GTDB lineage: Bacteria > Chloroflexota > Anaerolineae > JAADDB01 > JAADDB01 > CAYPUG01. The sequence continues at coordinate 17,928 of CAYOAZ010000025.1, forward strand.
ACCAGGAGCCATCCTTTAGTCCCCCGTTCTGCCAGGGCCCGAAATGCCCGGGAGGGCCGGATAAGGAGATTCACCAGAAAACGAAGGGCGGGTTCAGGTTCATGGGTCGATTCCAAAATAGTCGCTTCAGTCATGGATTCCCCTCCTCTTTGGATGCTTACTTTCGTGGTGGAAAACGAATTACCAGACTGTAATGGGACTATTTGGTAATGGTGACCTCTTTCTCCCCACGCAGTCGGGTCGGCCCTGTACGTTCATCCTCAACACCCCACACTTGAATTATATACGTCCCAGGAGGTAAAGACGTCACGCGCATGTCTACCCGATACGCGCACATACACCGACACACATCTCCCACATTGCGCTCCACCAGTTGCACGCGACCATCTTCCACTTGCATCTCCACCTCAATGGTCGCACAACAGACATACGGCAGATGATCCACCACGTGAATGGTCCCATCCTCTACCTGAATATCCACCCCTTCCCACTCGTTGAAACGCTCTGGGGGCACGGATTTTTGACATCCCCCCACCTGGTAGGCCAGATGGGGTGTTGGTGATGCGGGTTGTGGTGTAACGGGCATACACGCGGTCACAAGAAAGAGAAAGAACAGAAGCCCAACAACGCGGTAGACAAGAGTCTCCATTATCCTCTCCTTTCAATCCCCTACAGGTCGGGTTGGTCTTCCCCAACCGAGCCGATTTACCGGCTGATACAGCACGGGGCGCAACATTGCTGCGCCCCGCATTCTCAGCCCTCCTGTTCTCTTTTCCTCCCCACATAGAGAACGTTAGGAAAAGGGGTTATGTTCCACAATTACACTGTCCCCCCACTGCTCATTTTCCTTGCTCCCGCAGAGCACGCCACACCCGCTCAGGCGTCAAGGGGATCTCGCGTACCCATACACCGGTCGCGTTGTGCAGGGCGTCTACCATCGCTGGGGATACACCATCCATGGGAATTTCCGCGATGGACTTAGCGCCAAAGGGACCGGTCGGCTCGTCCGTCTGGACGAAAATGACCTCCACTTTGGGCATGTCCGCGGCTCGGTAAATGTAATAGGAACCAATAGTTGGGTTCTCCAGGTGACCTCGCTCATCGTACACCATCTCTTCTGTGTGAGCCAGCCCCAGCGCCTGGTGCAGCCCTCCTTCCACCTGACCTGACGCGGTAATGGGATTGATAATGCGGCCCGAGTCCACCACCATAAGAAGCCGGTCCACAGTGATTTGCCCGGTCTCCGTGTCCACAGTGAGTTCCACAAACTGGGCCCCAAAGGGGGGCGGGCTCTCATAACTCATGTGAGACGCGTGGGCCATGATTTGGTGCTGGTTCTGCATGTGCAGACTGTTCAAAGCGATGTCGCGGTAAGTGAGCACCCGTCCATCAGGAGCGATAACCTGACGTTCTCCCACCTTTAGGCCTTCTGTGCTTTCCAAACCCAACATAAGGGCTGCGTGTTCCTTGATTTGTTCCAGCACCTTTTGGGCCGCTTTGCGCACGGCACCGCCACTAATGTAAGTTGTGCTGCTGGCGTACGCTCCTGTATCAAAGGGGGTCATATCCGTGTCCGACGCGTAGACAATGATATCCTCGACCGGCACTCCTAAAACTTCGGCAGCGATTTGGGCCAAAATTGTGTCAGAACCAGTACCAATGTCTGTGGCTCCAATGTGCAAGTTAAAGGACCCATCATCGTTCATTTTGATGCTGGCGGCTGCCATGTCTAAGCCTGCCACACCGCTGCCGTGCATCATAATCGCCATGCCAATGCCTCGGCGCAGGTGAGGTTTCCCGGGCACTCGGTGCCATTCCGGGTTATCCCGCTTCTCGTACCACTTCATGGCCTCCAGCCCGACGCGCACACAATCCTCCAAGCCGCTTGTTCGCGCGACCTGTTCAAAACCCTCACGACCTTCACCTAACTGCTTGGCCAAGCGCATGGGCTCTCCCGGTTTAAGCCAATTCTTGCGCTTGAACTCCACTACATCCCAACCCAACTCCGCGGCAATCTCGGACATAAGGCTCTCAATGCCGAAGAAACACTGAGTGGCACCATAACCCCGGAACGCGCCGGGAGTAGGTTTGTTGGTGTAAACCACATCACATACAAACTTGGAATAAGGCGCGTTGTACAATGTAAGACCTTTAAACCCACCTACCATCTGCACCGTAAGCCCATGCGTACCATAGGCGCCCGTGTCCCCGACCAAATAGAGTTCCGTGGCCACCACTTCCCCATCCTTGGTTACACCGACCTTGTAACGCATAATCTGAGGATGACGACTGCGAGTGCTGACGAACTCCTGATATCGGGTGAACTCAAAGAGCACCGGTCGTCCGGTGACTATCGTGAGCCACGCGGCCAAATCCTCTACCACCATCTCCTGCTTGTTACCGAAACCACCGCCTAACCTGGGCTTGATCACCCGAATGCGCTTTTCAGGTAACCCGATAAGCGGGGCCAACATGCGTCGAATGTGGAAAGGTACCTGGGTGCTTGAATAGACCACTAACCGGTCATCCTCATCCCAATAGGTAAGGCACACGTGAGGCTCCATGTTGACATGCTGCTGCTGAGGTGTGCGATATTCCCGTTCAAACACATAATCCGCTTTGGCCCACATGGCCTCCGCGTCACCCACCTCGGCTTCGATGTGATGAACGATATTATGTTGGGGATCGTGGATGCCCACACTATCTTCTTCATCGTGAATGACCGGAGCACCATCCTTCATGGCCTCCAGGGGGTCCATAACATGGGGCAGGATCTCGTATTCCACATCGATAAGGTTAAGGGCCTGCCGGGCCAATTCCGGAGTTTCCGCGGCTACAATCGCTACGCGATCGCCCACATGACGCACTTTTTCGTCCAGGACAACCTGGTCATACGGCAAAGGATTGGGATAACTCTGCCCGCCGGACGCGTACTTCACCCGAGGAATGTCCTTGTAAGTCAGAACCGCGTGGACTCCAGGGAGCGCCTTGGCTTTGCTGACATCAATGTGCTTAATGCGCGCGTGGGGATAAGGGCTTGTAAGGAGCGCACCGTACAGCATCCCCTCCATCTTGACGTCCCCCGCGAAGACCGGTCGGCCTTTGGCCAATTTGACCGCGTCCACTTTCACCTGGGGCTTGCCCACCACCTTGGTGGGCGGCATCTCAGGGGGAGTGAGAACCAGAGGAGGCAAGGGCTGTCCATCCTCGGCCACCCGATAGTACTTGCCCAAAATCTCCGCGGGATCCTTATCCGGTGTGAGGACGTCTTCCACGGGTGTAAAGGGCGGAACATCTTGCCCCTGCATCATAGCCGCTGCCCGCTGTACAGCCTGGACGATTTTAACGTAGCCAGTACAACGGCAAAGGACGCCGTTAAGAGCCTCCCGAATCTCCGCTTCCGACGGCATAGGATTCCGGTCCAGCAGCGCCTTGGCTGTAAGGAGCTGGCCAGGCGTACAAAAACCACACTGAATCGCGCCCGTTTCAATAAATGCCTTCTGTAAGGGATGAAGTTGACCGCGCGGGGCCAATCCTTCCGCGGTAAGAATGTGATGTCCTACCGCGTCCACAGCCTTTATCCGACAACTGCGCACGGGCTCGCCGTCCAGCAGCACCGTACACAGGCCACATTCACCTGTGTCACACCCTCGTTTGACGCTGAAGTAGGAGGCTTGACGCAGAGCATCTAATAGGGTAGTGCGTTCGCTTACTTCTAAGGTGCGGACATCGTCATTCACGTGCAGAGTTATGGTACGAGTTGCTTTCTTGTGGGCACTCATAGGGTTCCTCCGAAATATGTGTTACACGTTACACGCTTTGTAGAACACGCCTTTTCGCTTCCCGGAACGTGCAACGATTTCGTTTCAACGGATGGAATCTCTAACCTTCAACCTTAATCACTCGACGTGTGAGCACTTCAGCCATCGCGCGGCGGTATTCCTCGCTCCCCCGGAAATCTCCACGCGGGCGAACTTCCTCCGCGACGGCACGGGCAATGGCCTGTACAGTCTCCTGGTGAAATGGCTGGCCGATCCACCGGGCAGGGGATTGGGGCACATAAACGGCCAGACGGGAAACCCCTGTCAAAGCTATCCGCAGACCACGCAATAGACCATCTTCCACCCAGATAGCCGCTGCCGCGTACACAATGGGCTCATCTGTAGGGGCCCGAGCCACGTAGTCACTTGCCGTTGCCCACCCATCCCACGAAATACGCAGCACTTGCCAGGGACGGCGACGGTACATGACGTCGGCCACCGGATAAGAACGTTCCCCATCACTCACCTGTGCCCCCAGTGCGATCAGGGTCGCGACCCAAGGAGCAGCTAACTGGGGACTAGCCACCACCTGGGCCACTGAAGTCTCATTACGCACCTGCCAGGGGATAAACTGCCGCAAGGGGAAGGTGAGAAATTCGGGAACAGAAGCATCTTCAACGACAGATTGCAGGGGGGATTGCAGGGATATCTCCCACGTGGTGTTCGGTTGCATCATTTTACCTCCTGGATGAACAATCACAGGATGTGATCGGGGTTCATGTAATTATAACATGCTCCTATTGTACCCGCTCTTATGGGAAAGACCAACCTTGCACCTCCACACTGCCACCCCCGCCGGGACCAACAGCGTCCTCTTACACAGGGCTTCTCCTCACTGCCTGAGGATGTTATAATCGGAACACCGTTAAAGAATCCGGATACGAACGCGGGATATACTGCACCCAACTTACATCCAGAATGCGGTCGATAGATATGAACCTACGCCAGATTGTTCCTCAACCGATAATAGAGCATTACCAACGACATGAAACTGAGGGCACATTCCAAGCCGTAACCATGTTCATCGACCTCTCCGGCTTCTCCACCCTTAGCGATGAACTCATTCAGTATGGCCGTGAAGGGACCGAGGTCCTCACAGATATTATCAACCAAACTTTTGACCCGATTATTCAACGGGTATATGAACACACCGGATTTATCTCTACCTTCGCAGGCGATGCATTTACCGCTATTTTCCCCCTGAAGACACCCGAAAGCGTGGCTCACGCGGTAGCAGCAGCATTTGAAATTCAGGCGTTAATGGCCGCCCAAAGACACCTGTACACGCGGCTGGGAACCTTTTCTCTGGCCGTCAAGATTGGTCTCGATGTAGGGGCAGTGTATTGGGGTATTTTAGGACAAGGGAACCTTCGCACTTACTACTATCGAGGTCCAGCTATTGATGGTGCCGCCCACGCGGAAGCGCTCGCCAAAGCAGGCCATATTATTGCCAGCGCTCAACTTTGGCCCCACCTCACAGATCATGTGCAGGCCACGCCCGTTGAGAACGCTTACCGCCTCACAGGGCATACCTTCACCCCGATGTCCCAGCCTCCTCACCTACCCTCTCTGACCGAAGAGCACTTGCGCCCCTTTGTGCCCCCCAGCATCCTTCACCTCCACATTTCAGCCGAATTCCGCAATGTCTGCAGCACGTTTGTTTCCTTCCAGGAGCCCCCCACAGCGGATGCTCTGAATAACTTCGTTACCACTGTAATGAATCTCGCGGATATTTACGGCGGCTACTTCAACAAAATTGACTTTGGGGACAAAGGCAATGTCATACTCCTCCTGTTTGGCGCGCCCATTTCTTACGAGAACAACGTGGAACGCGCGGCCGAATTCCTCCTGGCCCTAAGAAAACAAGAGCGCCACATCCTCTGGCGTGCAGGCGTTACCTTTGGCACAGCCTACACGGGCATCGTGGGCGGGCGATTCCGTTGCGAGTACACAGCCATCGGGGACGTGGTGAACCTCTCCTCCCGGCTAATGAGCATGGCCCAATGGGGGCACATCCTCACAGATGCCCGCGTCCACCGCCAAATTCGGGAGACTCACCAATTGGTTGCCCTGGGTCGTCGCTCAGTAAAGGGTAAACGCAAGCCCATTCTCGTCTACCGCCTCACAGCCCGAAAAGCCCCTACTGCCATCCTGCCAGAACGACGCCCACTCTTTGGCCGCGAACGAGAACTCTCCCTGCTGAGAGAATGGCTGGAGCCTCTGTGGCAATCGAATGCTGAATCGCGGACATCGCCCCTTATTCACATCATCGGTGAGGCAGGCATCGGCAAAACTCGCCTCCTCCAGGAACTCCGCTCCCAACTGGAGGAAACCCACGCCTTACAATGGCTCTATTGTCCCGCGGACGAGATCTTACGCCAGTCCCTTAATCCCTTTGTCCACGCCCTCAAGCAATACTTTCACCAATCCGCGGATCAAAGCGCAGAGGAAAATCGCGCCGCGTTCCAACGGATCTTGACGGATCTTCTTCAACGTTTACCGCACGAGGAACCCGGCGACAGCGTGCGGGCGGAATTGGAACGCACCGCGTCCATGCTCGCCGCGCTTATCGACATTTACTGGGCGGATTCCCTTTACGAACAACTGGAACCTCAATTGCGTTTCGAGAACACCCTCCAAGCGCTCATTAACTTCTTCAAAGCCCTCACCTTGCTACACCCCCTCATCCTTGAAGTAGATGGGGGACACCTATTAGATAGGGATTCCATCACCTTGCTCCAACGAATCACCCGCGAACTAAAGGAATGGCCTGTGGCAGTCATAGTGACCAGCCGCCCCACGGATACACGCACGTTGCCGGGCACTGAACACGGTATGTGGCGGGAGTTGCCTCTAGGCCCCTTGGATCAGGAAAACGTGCGGGCTATCGCCACCACGCTCCTCGGAAAGGAATTAACCCCCGAGGCTGTCCGTTTCCTCTACGAAAAGAGTAGCGGGAACCCCTTCTTCGTGGAACAACTGGTCCAGTACTTGCGAGAGCAGGGGGCGTTTTTGCCAGCAGATGACCCACCCGACGCATTTACCCTGGCCGCGCCCGACACTTTAGACATTCCATCCACCATTGACGCTGTTCTCATTTCCCGTCTGGATAGGCTATCCCCTCCTGTACGCGATGTCGTGCAAACCGCGTCGGTGTTGGGAAAAGAGTTCGAAATCCCCGTCCTTGCCTACATGGTCTCCGACGCCGACCACCTGCCGAGCCTCATTCGGGCCGCGGAAACCGCGGGTATCTGGCGTCCTGCAGGAGAAACCCGTTACGCGTTCACCCAGGCACTACTGCGGGATGTGGCTTATCACATGCAAATGAGAGAGCGCCTCCGAACCCTGCATCGGCGGGCCGGGGAAGCCTATGAAACAATCCACAAAGATGATCTGGCCCCTTACTACGCAGACCTCGCTTACCATTACGAACAAGGTGAAGATATCCCCAAAGCCGTAGAATACCTTCGCAAAGCAGGAGACCAGGCCCGTCTCAATTACCAAAATGAGGCTGCTCTCTCCTTCTACGAACGTCTCCTCGCGTATGCCGGCGAAGACGACCGAGTATACATCCACGAGTACCGCGGAGATATCTACCACAGCATGGGTTCTTACGCTCAGGCCCTAGAAGCATATGCCAGCGCGCTGGAAATCTGGCTCCGCAGGAAGGACCAGGAACACCGAGTTGCGGATATTTACCGCAAAATCGCCAGTATCCACGTGGATAAAGGGGAATACAATGTCGCTTTAGATTGGCTTGACCGGGCATTGCTTCGGCTACGCGATAAAATATGCCCTGAACGGGCCCGTGTCCTTCTATTGGCCGCAGGAATCGCGTACCGACAGGGGCGGGTGGAGCAGGCATTGGAGCAATGCCGGACCGCGTTGGACATTGCCCAGCGACTGGATGCCCTTCCCGAGCAAGCCCACGGTTACCGACTGTTAGGTACAATCCACACTGGTGCCGGAAACCTTCAAGCAGCCGTGCAAGATTACCTCACCAGCCTGGAACTGTGTCGACGCCTAAGAGATCTCCGACAGGAATCCATGACCAGCAACAGTCTGGCCGCGGTCTATTACTACCAGGGCGAACTGGACAAAGCCGAAGCCATGTACTTACAGAGTTTGGAAGTAGCAACCCGCATTGGGTTTGTAGACCAACAGGCCACAGTATCCAACAACCTTGGGGAACTCTACCTGCTTCAGGGACGTTTTACCGACGCGGAAACACAATTCCAACGCTGTTTGCGCACCTGGCAACGCACAGGATTCCTCCTCGGCGTTGCCCTTTCCTGGCGAAACCTGGCGCAGATAGCAGTGTACAGAGGACACTGGAAGACCGCACTCCAACACTTACAAGAAAGTCTGCGAATACTGGAGCAGTTAGACAGCCGGGACTGGGTTCTTGCTGAGGTGTACAGACTCCTGGCTGAAGTGAAATTGGCCCAGGGCGACGAGCAAGCCGCGTGGGATCATGCCCGGCAAGCCCTGGCCATTGTCACCGAACAAAACATCAAACTGGTGGAAAGCAACGTACAACGCACCCTGGGGATGTTATATCGCCATTCCCACCAATTTGAAGAAGCAGAAAAAGCATTGCAAAAGAGCGCCCACGTCGCCCAAACCCTGGGACTTAGATATGAGGAGGGAAAAGCCTGGGCCGAACTGGCTCGTTTGTACAAGGAGTGGGGGCGCGAAAAAGAGGCGCAAGAAGCCCAACAACGGGCACGAGACATCTTTCTCACGTTGGGGGCAAACTGGGAAATCAAACAACTCCATCAGCCAGAAAAGGCGGCATCCTAAACACCACCTTCGTGGACGTTATCCTGACCGGCTATGTAGAGATGATGGTAATTTCCAGAAATGAACGGCACACCCCAGGATCTTCTACCTGAAGGGCAAGGACTACCGGAGCGCCTTTACAACAACCGCGACGCTGCGCCAGACAACCTGTTTTCCCTCCAGTTGGACCAGAGATTGCCGAAGGTCGGACACCACTTGAGGAGGCAAGGCAGAGGCCATGCGCGCTACATAACTTCGGGGATTTTCCTCATCCAACCAACGCTGTATGTGAGCGCGAGTAAAACGCACCTCCGTATCCAATGTCAATACCTCTCGCCGCTCCACTCTGAAGCCAACAGCCTCCAACGCAGATTCCAAGTCCTTCACATCCCAGGCCGTCATGGGATCAGTAGGATCGGTGAAAAGGAATTCCTCGGCCGCGCGCACCATCCGCCAGGTACTCTCATTAAACGCATCACGGGGGAGAAACGCACTCAACCGTTGTCCCTGTCGCGGTATCCGTTGTACTAAAGCCAGGGTTCCCCCAGACCGCAAAATACGATGCGCCTCTCGAAGGCGCTCCTGCTGTTCGGGCAAACGAGTAAATGCATTGCGCGCCAACACCACATCAAACAGACCAGAACGCAGGGGCAGGCCGGACTGTTCCTTCCCTGCCAGGAGAACTCGGGGCCGACGAAGGGGATCCAGGTCTGGATAAAGGGACACGAGCGCCTGGGCATCCTGTGGTGTGTCCACCAAAGCCCACACACCACCCTCTGCCGCACGACGTACGGCTTCCCACGTGAGCAATCCCGATCCCGCGCGCAAATCCAAAACCAGGTGATGGCGCTGCACTTGCGCCATCTCGAAAACTTTGTCCCGCTCCCGCGCCAGGTGCTCTCCTACCCGACTCAACGTACGTTGCAACCACCGGTCCATAGCCCGCTCACCGGGCGCGTAAGTGAGCACCTCGGGAGTCGTCATCGCGATACCTTCCAGCATGGCCGCGAGTTGCGCCTCGCGGCGCTGTTCCACTAAGGCCCGAATGCGGGCCTCATATCCTTGATCCGAAGGCCGGTAGAAAACTTTGCCTTTCAAATTGTCGGGCAAATACTGCTGGGCAACCCAATGTTCCCGGTACGCGTGGGGATACACATATCCTTGCCCGTGCCCAAACCCTTCCTTATCCCGACTGGCGTCCTTGAGATGGGTGGGGACCTCGCCTTCCCGTTCCTCTTCTACGGTTCTCAGCGCGTCAAAGTAAGCCATTACGCTGTTAGACTTGGGCGCGGTCGCCAAATAAAGGGCAGCCTGGGCCAAATGAAACTGGCCTTCGGGCAACCCCACGCGGTCAAACGCTTCCGCACACGCGGTAACCACAGCAATGGCATTGGGATCAGCGAGCCCTATGTCTTCACTGGCCAAGATGAGCATACGTCGAAAGATAAAATGGGGATCCTCCCCCGCGTACACCATTTTGGCCAGCCAGTAAAGGGCTGCATCCGGATCCGACCCGCGCAGGGATTTGATAAACGCGCTAATGGTGTCGAAGTGAACATCCCCTTCTTTGTCGTAAAGGACCGCGCGGCGCTGAATGCTTTCCTCGGCCACGGAGATGTCGATGTGGATGACCCCCTGTTCATCCGGGGGCGTGGTTTCCACAGCCAATTCCAGGGCATTAAGGAGTGCACGGGCATCGCCGTTGGCCACGTTTATCAGATGGTCCAACGCGTCCGGGTCAATCTGTACATTAAGCCGACCATATCCTCGCTCTGGATCGGTAAGCGCTCGCCTGGCAATCTGTCGCAGGTCCTCATCAGTAAGAGGTTTGAGTTGAAAGATCCGGGAACGGGATACCAGGGCTTTGTTCACTTCAAAGTAGGGATTTTCTGTGGTGGCTCCAATCAGGATAACTGTACCATTTTCTACCCAGGGAAGAAGCGCGTCTTGCTGGGCTTTGTTGAAGCGGTGAACCTCATCCACAAAGAGGATGGTACGTTGGCCGTACATGCGACGGCGTTCCTGAGCTTCTTCAATAGCCGCGCGGATATCCTTGACCCCCGCCAGGACCGCGTTAATGGCAATAAAGTGGGCTTTTGTGGTATTGGCAATGATGCGGGCCAGTGTGGTCTTTCCCGTTCCAGGAGGGCCGTAAAAAATGAGAGAGGAGAGTTGGTCCGCCTGGATCGCGCGACGCAACAATCGACCTGGGCCGATAATGTGCTCCTGCCCCACAAATTCGTCCAGCGTGCGCGGACGCATCCGGGCAGCAAGAGGCGCTTCTCTTTCCACCCGGTCCGCGAGGGCCTGATCAAAGAGTGGAACGGTTGTTTTCGATTTCTTCACCATAATATACAACCAATCAATTTGGGTACTACATGACTCCTATCCTGAAGATATTACCACATCAACAGGTATAGCTGAAAAGGGGGAACTTCCCCCCACGAGCGGGCGTCCTTTCAACAGAGAACCACCCGGCCCGTATACTTCCGTTTGGCATCAGTTCCGAAGTCCTGGCACGGAAAGGAGGTGTGGACTATGTCATCGCGGCCCCTTAAACTATACGTCAAATGGGGGATGGCTGTCTTTCTCATCCTGGTTGTAGGCACGGTCATCTCCGCATGTCAACCGGCAACGCCCACCCCCTCCTCACCGTCCTCCCCTGCTCCTACCCCGATCCCAACCGTAATACTCCCTTCTCCAACTCCAACTGTGTCAATGCCCGGCCCACAAGCGTTTTCCGCTCTACCCGAAGAGTTATGTGACCAGGTACAGCAAGCGGTTGAACACGCGTTGGGGACAAAAGCCACTGGGCATGTCACGACATTCGTGGACCCTGTTTCCGGGGAAAAGGGGACAGCCTATGCCATAAAAATCGAGGGAACGGGCCAGGAGTTCTCTTCGCCTATGAGCGTGGTCGAGCGTCTGGCCCCTGTATTCGCTCAAATGGGGTGGAAGGAGATTTCGGCGTACCAAGCATCCGCACCCACCGGTGAAGCCACCGCGTACCAGAATGGAAACCAATTCGCCTATTTGTTGGCCCAATGGACACCTGCAGAGGATGCCCACTGCCCCGAAGATAAGCCCATTTCCCAATGCGATTTGAAACCTGAACAGAAGATCTACACTATCACTGTTCACCTCCTGCAAAGACAACCCGTTGCCAACTTACCCAACCCCGCGTCCGTTTATTGTGAGGAACACGGCGGTAAGGTGGAAATACGTAAGGATCCCCAGGGCAACGAATACGGTGTATGTGTCTTTCCTGACGGCAGCGAATGCGAGGAGTGGAGTTTCTATCGAGGAGAATGTCAACCGGGCCAGCAGACGAGCACTCCCAAACGCATTACATTTGCCCCAGGAGCCACATCAACCAACGTAGAGGGAGTTGTCCCCCCTCGGGGGGAAGTGGATTTCGTTCTGAACGCCCAAAAAGGACAGGTGCTTATCCTGGATCTTTCCTCTGGGGCGGAAGATCTTTTCCTGGGAGTAGTAACTGATGATGGATGCCCACTTGTGCGTCCAGTGGCTGAAGCCCGGCATTGGATGGGCGAGTTGCCTAAGTCGGGCGATTATTATGTGGAAGTCGCAGCCATGCGCGAAGGTGGCCCTTTTAGCCTGCTTGTGCAAATCCCGCAATGGATTACCTTCGCGCCGGATAAGCAATCGGTCACGCTTAAAGGGGTGGTGCAAAGTGGACAAATGGTGGATTACCTCATAAAAGCCACAAAAGGGCAACATTTACGCATTACTGTCCAATCACCAAACCAAAGTGCACTACTGAATATCGTGGCCCTGGAAAATGGTATGCCCATTCTGCGATACGTAGCTGAATCTGTTGAATTCGACGATGTTCTTCCGTACGATGACCTGTACCTTATCAGCGTATTTGGCGGAGCACCTGAAGCCGTTAAGTACACACTAACTGTGAGCATCACTAAAGTCCAGGCGGGTTTCAAGGATCCTTTCGCTTACTGCAAGGCCGTGGGCACTGTCGACACGCCAGATGACCGTTACACAGGCGAGAAGGTGCCTGCTGCGATTATCACGGCCATCCGAGAGGCAGCAGGCATTGCTAAGGACGCGCCAGATTCCTGGGTAGCGCAAGGGACTGTGTGGCGTTGCATGGATGGCCAGGTGTGGGGCTGTTTTATCGGGGCGAATATCCCCTGCACAGCAAAAGCAGATACAAGTCAAAACCCAACCGAGGAAATGATATCCTATTGCAAGGAACACCCGGACGCAGAACTCATTCCTGCATCGGTCGCAGGTCGAACTACAGTGTATGAATGGCGATGCAAAGGGCAGATACCCGAGGTGCATAAACAAATTCTGCACCCGGACAAACAGGGATTTATTTCCGAATTCTGGTACCCCTTACCCCCACCAAATCCGTCTGAACAATAAAGATCACCAGACCCGAAGGTTGATGCGGATTCTGAACGAACCCAAACAATGAGGGGAGTGGCAAAACAACTAATGTGCCCATGTTGCAAACAGCATTTTAGAATGGCTGTCTTCTTGTCGTTCCTTTTCCTCCTTGGGTGGGGAATCCGGGCTCCAATGCAGTTGAGGAGCCAATCCCCACCCTTTGTTCTCCCACCTTCCTTTGAGGAGATGGGTGATGTGCCCGGGGGCCGCTCCTATCCTCAATTGGGCGTTCTTATTGTGGGCATGGATCCCGGTATTGACCACTCGCGTGGACATCGCGTGCTGGACGCGGCACAGGCTATAGGTGCTCAGTGGATCCGTATTGGGTTTATTTGGGCCCTGGCCAATCCGCAACGCGATACATATCACTTTGAGGAATTCGATTGGATTATTGGCCAATCTGTGGCGCGCGGGCTACGTATTTTGCCCGTGGTTATGTTCACCCCGACCTGGGCTTCCAGCCACCCTCAAGACCTGGCACCCTACCGCTACCCGCCCACTTCCCAACAGGTGGGGTCTTTCGCTTCCCCTTTAGGAACCCAGGGGACCGGTTACGATTATCTGTATCGATTTGCTTATTTCATAGCGAGTCGGTACAGGGATCAAATCGACCACTGGGAACTCTGGAATGAGCCGGATATGGCTTCCAGTCTTAAAGATGGAAACGGAAACGGGTCTAGCGCGGACGAATACGCCCGGATGTTAGCCTATTTTGCTCGCGGTATCCACGATGGTTCCCCCAATGCCCAGGTGGTTCTTGGAGGACTGGCCGACCAACCCCAAGAGCCGAACTGTGATCCTACTTACTTGAAGCGTATTCTGGGGGATCCCGTCTACCCGGCAGGAGAGAATTTTGATGTGCACAACATCCACACGAACTTTCGCAGTCCGGAAGATATCCAATCCCAGATCCGACGAAATCGGGATATATTGAACTATAACGGTCTAGGAGGCAAGGATCTCTGGATCACAGAAACAAGTTACACGCCCGTGTCCCAATTTCAAATCCTCCCTGGATACCAGGGCGGAGAAACGGGGTTTAACCGCTATATTCAGGATGTGCTCACCCTGGAGTTAAACAGCGAGGCCGAGGTTGTCTTTTGGGCTTCGCTTCACGACGCGGCCCCAGATACACCAGAGGACGATCCGTATAAATACTCCGGACTTTACACATATGACTTACGCATAAAGGAAGGGGGGCGAATTTTTCGAAATCTGGCCCAGAGGGCACGCGCTCGAACGCGCAATCTCTTCCCTTTACTGTTTACTAAGTAAAAACTACCCTCTTATCTCCACCTGTCTGCTTTTGTAGACCCAAAGGGCAGGATCTGTCTCAATTCAGTAGGTGCTAACATGCGGCGTAGGCGGAGAAGGTAGGGCTCGGTGGAAATGGGCCCATACAAGAAGGGCACACGGGCCTGGAGCCAGGCGCCGGGGACACGATGAAGGAACTTGGCGGGAATGTGGGGGATTAGAGTGTATTTCAATTTAGTAGGTTTACATAAAGCGGACACATACTGGAAAGGGAAGTTAAGGAAAAAGGTTGCCCCTCTGGCAAAATAGAACCATCAACATTAACCAAGGAGGAGCAACCCATGGGTACCACAAGCATACCGCAACTGCGGGCCCATTTGCAAGTTCTGGGCGATCGGTGTTTACAACC
>CAYOAZ010000026.1:0-75874 GCA_964402285.1 uncultured Anaerolineae bacterium
ACGGCAAATCATGGGACGAGAAGTTGTAGTTGCCATTACTGATGGCCAACTTGACTTTGGTCCGTGGGAACAAATCTTTTACGGGGAATTCGACGGCAGACGCCCCAAACGGGTTCTGGTCAAGATCATCGGGGAATAAAACCATCTTCATTCACAATTCCTCGAGCGAACGTTGTAGAACCCGCAACAGAGCGCCCTTAACAAGAATTCGTCCACATTCTCCCTAAAATGACTTCCCGCCCCACATACCATACACGCTCAAAATAAATTCAAAGTAAACGCGTGGCTAAGAGCCGCGTCTATTTGCCTACTTCGCCGGGTTAGGGTACAATATTGGATGGTTCAGGAGTAGGTCATAAAAATGGCCAATGGAGCCCACCCACCACCAGGAGAGTGGTATAGGTGGGCTTTTTTCATGTCCTAAAGCGGAGAATGTTATGCGCTGGGTGCAAATTCCTGCCCCAATTGATGTCCATGTACACCTAAGAGAACCGGGTTTTACTCATAAGGAGGATCTTCTCTCTGGTACACAAGCGGCTTTGGCTGGTGGTTTCACTGCTGTTTTGGATATGCCCAATACCCGTCCTCCTACCACAACTCGAACACTTCTTCACGAGAAACGCCGACGAGCAAGCCAAAAAGCGGTTTGTGACGTCGGCTTTTTTGTGGGAGCAAGTAATGATACAAACCCCGCCGCCATTACTGAAGCAGCTCCCGACGCCGTTGGCCTGAAAATCTATATAAATGACACATTTGGCTCCCTGCGAATTCGAGATGTAGCCACCTTATGGGCGTACATTCGCGCATGGCCAGGACCGGGGCCAATCGCCGTTCATGCAGAGGGCCTCATGTTGGCTACAGTTATCGGCCTAGTTGCCCTTACAGACACCCATGTCCATGTTGTACATGTAAGCAGAAAAGAGGAAATTGTCCTCATCAAAGCAGCCAAAGAAAAAGGGTTACCAATTACGTGTGAAGTCACACCACATCACCTCTTCCTCACCCAAGAAGATATCCCCCGCTTAGGTCCATACGGATACATGAAGCCCACCTTGGCCACCGCAGCCGACCAAGAAGCCTTATGGAAACACCTGGCAGTTATAGACTGTTTTGCCACAGATCACGCACCGCACACTCGAACGGAAAAGGAAAGCGAGAATCCTCCTCCCGGTGTCCCAGGCCTAGAAACCGCCCTCCCCCTACTACTGACAGCAGTACACGAAGGTCGCCTCACCCTTGAAGACGTTATTGAGCGAACATCCATACGACCGAGAACTATCTACCGACTACCGCCGCCGGAAGATACATATACCGAAATAGAAATGGGAGCCCCGTGGATTATTGGTGACGCTCCCCTTTTCACCCGGGCAGGATGGACCCCATTTGCAGGTATGAAAGTGTACGCTCGTGTGCGTCGTGTTGTCATACGCGGGAAGGTACACTTTGAGAACGGCCAAATTCTCGTCCCACCGGGCACGGGACGAGTCATCCCAGAACGAGACTAAATACCCTGCAAAGAGGAAGGGGAAATAACAATGAACGTAACATTGACAAAAGAGGATCTACAAAACCTGCCTCGCAAAGGAAAACCTCGACCTGCCGACAAAACAGAACACGCGTTTTTTGGACGGGACATCCTTTCTGTGGATCAGTTTTCACGTGAGGACCTGGAATACATCTTCCGTGTAGCCGAAGAAATGCGCACCATGGTCGAACGCTTTGGTTCTGTGGATCTCCTGCAAGGGAAAATTTTAGCGAACCTATTTTACGAACCCAGTACCCGTACATCTTCCTCCTTTATGGCAGCAATGCAACGTCTAGGAGGTCAAGTTATCCCCATCAACAACGTTCAATACTCCTCCGTGGCCAAAGGGGAATCCTTGCCGGACACAGTACGCACACTGGAAGCCTATGCAGACATTATCGTATTACGGCACCCTGAAGTTGGAGCAGCAGCCATAGCCGCGCGATACGCGAAAAAACCGGTAATCAACGCCGGAGACGGCATTGGAGAACATCCAACCCAAGCCCTGTTAGACCTATTTACCATCTACGAAGAATTCGGACACATTGATGGACTAAAAGTCGCCCTAGTGGGTGACCTCAAATACGGCCGTACAGTTCACTCCCTAACCAAACTACTCCTCCTATACAACGTCGAGTTTTACTTTATCAGCCCCGAAATATTGCGTATGCCCGAAAACATCCTTCAAGAAGTTCGAAAGGCTGGCCATCCCTACAAAGAACTTGTAGATATACACGAAGTCATCTCAGAAGTAGACGTCCTTTACGTCACACGAGTTCAGAAAGAACGGTTTGAAGACCTTAGTCAATACGAAGCCGTCAAGGACTTCTACATTGTAGATCCAGAACTTATGACTAGAGCCAAGGAAAAAATGATAGTCATGCATCCCTTCCCTCGGGTTGGTGAAATCTCATATGCGGTTGACAACGATCCACGAGCGGCCTATTTCCGACAAATCGAAAACGGCATGTACATTCGTATGGCTTTACTGGCTGCCGTACTTGGAAAGGCATAACAGAACACAAATCCCACAAGAAAGGAGCACGTGCGATGACGCATATCAAACGTATTGGGATTCTAACTGGCGGTGGAGACGTGCCGGGGCTCAATGCAGCTATCAAAGCCGTGGTGCGGAGAGCGCATGTGTACGGAATAGAGGTTATTGGTCTACGCAGGGGCTGGATGGGGCCGCTGAACATAAATCCTGACGATCCCACCACGGTGGAAAAGTGGACCCTCCCTCTCACTTTAGAGCGCGTTCGGACCATTGACCGAACAGGGGGAACTATCCTACACAGTTCTCGTACCAACCCAGGCAATGTCAAGCCTGATAAGGTTCCGCCATTTATTCGAGAAGAAGACAAACACCTTACCGAAAAAGGCACATACGACTGCACACAACACATCCTGCGCGTCCTTGAGCATCTGCAACTAGATGCCTTAGTAACCATTGGAGGTGATGACACTTTAAGTTACGCCGACCGTGTCCACCTCGAGGGATTTCAAGTTATGGCCATCCCTAAAACAATGGACAACGACGTAATGGGCACGGACTACTGCATTGGTTTTTCCACAGCCTTGACCCGAACCGTAGACATTGTCACCAACTTCCGGACAACTGTTGGATCCCATGAACGTATAGGAATTGTCGAAGTATTCGGTCGTTATGCCGGTGAAACTGCACTGTATTCGGGCATGTTAGCGGACGTGGACAGAGTTGCCATCCCTGAAGTTCCCTTTGATATGGACAAACTCATCGCGTACCTGATGGAAGACAGGGAAAAGAACCCCTCTCATTATTCCATTCTCATCATCTCCGAAGGAGCCTATCCCATTGGTGGTTCCATGGTCGAGTCAGGAGAAGCGGATGCCTACGGGCATCGCAAATTAGGTGGAATCGGATACGTAGTGGGGCAGGAGATCAAAAAGCGAGGCGTCAATATCATGTACCAACAACTCGGATACGTAATGCGTTCAGGTCCCCCCGATTTGTTAGACCGCATGGTGGCCACCAATTTTGGCATCCTTGCCATGGATTCCCTCGCGTCCGGCCACAGTGGCCGAATGACGGCCCTGCAAAAGGGCCAATATGTGACAATCCCCCTAGATGTTGTCGCGCAAGGTTCTCGCAAGGTAGACGTCGGCATGTTTTACGACGCTGATGCATATAAACCCAAAATTCACCGTGTTGAAGGCTTACCCATGTTTCTCTACTAAACCTCACGTGTAAACAAAGGGCGGTGGCGGCCCCTCCTAATTAAAAGCCCCCACCGCCCTCTCCATCCATTTAGTATGGATGTCCCTCTTCTTCTCCCCAATTGAACACGTTAAACTCCACCATTCTCCCGGCTATTTTCCTTCACTTCGCGTACCCGACCTTGTTTCTCACCCCCAGAAAACCTTTCCATTACACGAAATTCTGTCCTCCGCGAATATATTAAACTTTTCGCGCGGCCACGCTTTTAATAATCCATTCCGAGAAATTCGCTGAGCGTCCTAAATGTAGGACACGTGGACAACCGACACACAACCTGTAGATAGGACTACCTGAAGATGACATAAATTTGACCACCCCATAGAAGCGTACAGGAATGGGCGGATTTGATTTGCCGCCAAAATCACGTACAATACTCTATGCCACGGGCACGAAGCAGGAATTCATACTTCCGGCTCCGACGACCCAACAAACGTGATGTGGGGCTTACCCCAATCCACCCCCAAGTGTCGTCGGGATGTCCAATTTCGGGCCCTCCGGCCAACAATGAAGCATACAATGCATGAGCGGGCACACGGACAGGACATCCTCCTGGTCCACGTACAATGTGTACTTTGGACGCGTATCGCGCGCGCCCAAGCCAACCATTTATGACGAGGACCAGGACACGCGCGAGGTCGATACATGAGGGGGAAACACAGCGAAATGAGCACCATCTCGAACGTTGCACAACCCTGGTTTTCACTGAGGGACAAAATGGGGGGGACCAAACAACCCTATAACCCAAATCAAGTGTGGGAAGCGGCACGGGCACGCCTGCAAGTTCAAATGAACCGGCGGGATTTTGATACGTGGATTCGAGACACAGTTCTCGTTGCCCACGAAGACGGAGCATTTATCATTGGCGCCCCCAATGCCTTCACCAAGGACTGGCTACGCAACCGCTTACACAACCAAGTAAAACGCGCCTTAGAAGCCGCGGCGGGCCAATCAGTGGAAGTAACGTATGTGGTAGAACCACGCCGCCGGCAAGGGGAAATATCCGTGGATGATGTGCCGTTAATGCGCAATGCCCACCAGGACGACACGTTGACAAATCACGAACAGTTAGAATTTCCACCACTCAATCCCAAATACACCTTTGACACCTACATCGTGGGCGGCGGGAATAAAATGGCCTATGCAGCCGCTCGTGCCGTGGCGGAACAACCTGGCAAAGCCTATAACCCATTGTTTATCTACGGAGGAGTGGGACTTGGAAAAACCCACCTTCTCCACGCCATTGGACACGCGGTTCGTCAGCAAGGGCGACGTGTTCTATATGTCTCTTCGGAGACGTTTACAAACGACCTGATCAACGCCATTCGCAACAAAACTACCGACCAATTTCGAGCGCGCTACCGAAACGTAGATGTCCTACTCATTGACGATGTACAATTCATTGCGGGCAAGGAAAGCACGCAAGAAGAATTTTTCCACACCTTTAATGCCCTCCACGCTGCTGACAAACAAATCTGTATCACCAGTGACCGTCCACCGCGCGAAATCGCCACGCTGGAAGAGCGTCTTCGTTCCCGCTTCCAGGGCGGCATAATGGTAGACATCCGGCCCCCTGATTTTGAGATGCGCGTCGCGATCCTGCGCAGCAAGGCAGAAGAACATCCCGTACAAGTACCGGACGAAGTGCTAGCATACATTGCAGAACACGTGGAGAGCAACATCCGGGAACTAGTGGGCGCGTTCAACCGTGTCGTAGCCCGAGCCGTACTTATCGGAGAGCCCATTACTCTGGCGCAGACCCGCCATATCCTAGAAGACATGATGCCTGTACAACAGGCCCTCTCGCCAGAGGCGATCCTTCACGCCGTCGCCACCTACTATCACGTTGACGTGGTCGAACTCAAAGGAAAAAGTAGGCGGCGAGCGGTAGCGCGTCCGCGCCAGATTGCCATGTACCTACTGCGCGAGGAAACCGACCTTTCCTTACCCCAAATCGGCTCCTTACTAGGAGGGCGAGACCATACAACGGTTATGCACGGCTACGAGAAAATCGCCAAAGAGTTAACCCATGATATGGCATTACAACGCCAACTGGAAGAAATTCGAGAGTTAGCCCAACGCACACCCGAAGTAATAATGTAGGTCAACATAGGGGAAAGCAATAAAATGCTTTCCCCTATTCCTCCTGCTCTTCAAGAGGCGGTAAGGGTTCCGCCTTAAAAGGCTCCTCGGGGGGCTCCCCTTGCATGTAAAGATTTCCACTAAAAAACCCGCCCTCGTCCAGGAGGAAAGAGTGCACGTGCAAATCACCCCATACCCGACTTCCAGCCAATAATTCCACCCTATCCGCAACAGCCTTACCCTTATACGCACCGGCAATCGAAATCACCTGTGCTCGAATGTCCGCGCGCACCCGCGCCTCTTTTGTTATAATAACATTACCGGTCGCAATAATTTCCCCTTCCTCAACAACACCATCGATTTTCACGGTGCCGTCCAAACGCAAGTGGCCCCGCAAAGTCGTCTGAGGACCAATTACTGTCTCCAGGTGATCAGGAGGGGGGTGTTTCTCCTTACCAAACATAAGTGCCTCCTCGTCTACGTAAGTCGCAATAAAGGTGAAACAGATTCCCCTTCGTGAACGCGGTGAATGACTTCGGCCAACAACCTCGCAACTGAAAGAATGCGCAACTTAGGATGACGTTTCTCAGGTGGGATGTTTATGGTATTAGTTACAACCAATTCCTTAATGGCCGGGTGGTCCAAACGTTCCAAAGCGCTGGGGAGAAGTACCCCATGTGTAATAGCCAGATACACCTCAGGCAACGCACCGGCCTCTATTAGCGCATCCACCTGTGTCAGTAAACTCCCACCGGCAATAATATCGTCTATAACGATGGGGATTTTACCTTCAATATCCCCTACCACATGCGTGGTCTTAACAGTATCTTCTCCTTGACGTCGTTTATGCATAACCACTAGAGGAAGGCCCAACGTTTCGGCATACCGGCCGGCCAGTTTAGCTCGCCCCACATCTGCAGCAACAATGGCCGCGTTCCTAAACTTCTCATCCCGAAAGTGCTCGGCCAACACCGGAAGGGCAGATAAGGGGTCAACGGGGATATTGAAAAATCCCTGAATAGCCGGATTGTGTATGTCAATGTAAATAACCCGATTCGCCCCCAACGATTCCAATAACGTTGCCACCACCTTTGCACTAATAGCCTCACGGCCGCGCGACATGCGATCCTGGCGAGCATAAGGAAAGTAGGGCATCACAACGGTGATGCTGTGCGTAGAAGCACGCCGAAACGCATCCACATACAACAGAAGCTCGATAAGGTGCTCGTTAACAGGAGCAGAACAGGACTGAATAATAAAGATATCCTGTCCTCGTACAACCTCCTCGATCATAACGTGAATCTCACTGTCGGGGAGGCGTGTGGTCCTGGCGCGGCCCAATTTAATGCGCAAATGACGGGCAACCTCTTCAGCCAAGGGGCGGTTGGCACTTCCACTAAACACGCGGAGGGGATGGGTCGCGACAGCCATGCTGCCGGTGCCGAATCGTCCCATGCGTTTCCGTCTCCTTTGGGTGCTCGGATTAACGAAGGATGGCGTGCAAACTCTCCTTCATTATACGATGCTCCCCCCCAGAAAGCCAAAGGCCCACAGGGATTTGGTGAACTCATATCCATTTAGTGCGCAAAGGATGCACCCCTCCCATTGCTCCAATTCAGATATTGACCACTTTTCCCTTCGAGGGAGAATTCTCTCATGGAGCAAAGGAACGTTGCCTAGCATAGTTTTTTCGTCCCAGAACAACCTGCTAAACAGTTCCCGCGGCACACAAAAGAAGTTTGTCTTTTTCTCGGTTCAGTGTATACTGTTGCATTAAGAATAAGCGCGTATCTTCAACGCTCAATCTACTGTACACAAACCCTAGCCTGGGAGGTGCCCCCGTGCGTCTTGTCTGCTTGCAGGAAAATTTGGCCAAAGGTCTCTCCGTTGTGGGACGGGCTATCTCCTCACGGACCACGTTGCCAATTCTGCAAAACGTCCTTTTGAAGGCGGAGGATCCTGGCAGCCTCAAACTCTCCGCCACCAATTTAGACATGGCCATTAACTGTTGGGTTGCTGCCCAAGTGGAAGAAGAGGGGGCTACGACCGTACCCGCGCGTTTGCTCACGGATTTTGTTAACACACTACCTGCCGGTCCGGTAACTTTAGAACTAAATGTCCGAACGCAAAGTTTAGCCTTGATCGCCGGACGAACAGAGGCCAACTTCCGTATTAGTGACGCTTCTAATTTCCCGGTCATTCCCTCTACAGATGGCCAAAACACGTTAAAGTTGGCGCCTCTAACACTGCGCCAGATGATTCAACAAGTAAGTTTTGCGGCAAGCACGGATGAAAGCCGTCCCACCTTGACCGGCGTGTACATCACCACTGAAGAAAATCGCCTTGTTTTTGTTGCAACTGATGGTTATCGACTGGCACTCCGTTCCACACCGGTAGAGGGCCCAACACCGGAAATCGCCGTTATTGTGCCCGCCCGGGCACTTAACGAATTGGCCCGAATTGCTGCCGATGCTGCAGAAGAGGGGGAAGCCACCCTCACTGTGACCATGGATCGCAATCAAGTAGTCTTCCAAGTACCGGGGAAAGGTACCCACGACAGCAAAGGAGCCTTTCAACGGGCAGAGCTGATATCCCAAATCATTGACGCCACCTATCCGAAGTACAAAGGGATCATCCCCACTTCCTGGAAAACCCGCACGGTAGTGAACACCCAAGAATTTGCGCAAGCGATTCGGCGAGCCTACTTGTTCGCGCGGGAATCGTCAAACATCATCCGTTTTAACATCACACCGGGCGATCCAGGCACATTGCGCATCCACGCCAGTTCACCGGACCTGGGTGAACACCACGCGGAAATGGATGCCATTGTTGAGGGAAATGGTATTGAAATCGCCTTCAACGGTCGTTATTTAATGGACGTACTACAAGTTATGGACACACCGCAGATGGTCCTGGAAACCACAGAGCCCATGCGCCCAGGCCTTATCCGTCCTGTGGGAACAGGTCCGGATGAATTCCTATACGTCCTAATGCCCATGAAACCGCACTGATTTAGTTACCTTTCCCCCAGGCTTACAAAAATAAGCCTCGCATGAGCCATAAGACTTTCTCATGCGAGGCTCATATATTTCTAAGGAACTTGGAGGTACCATCTATTTAACGAACAGCGGGCTCGGCGACCACCTCGGGAACTTCACCCTTTAGACCTGCCGCCTCGCGCAGAAGGGCAGCTTTATCCGTACGCTCCCACGGCAAATCGAGGTCAGGGCGTCCAAAGTGACCATACGCGGCCACCTGACGGTAAATGGGCCGTCGCAGGTCCAGGTCACGAATAATGGCCGCAGGCCGCAAGTCAAAGTAACGGCGTACCAAGTCGAGAATCACCTCATCCGGCACGCGTCCAGTACCAAAGGTCTCGATGCTCAGACTGACCGGTTGGGCCACACCGATGGCGTAGGAAATTTGCAGTTCCACCCGGTCGGCCAGTCCAGCAGCCACAATGTTCTTTGCCACATAGCGGGCCGCATAAGCCCCCGAACGATCCACTTTCGTGGGATCCTTACCGGAGAAAGCCCCACCACCATGGCGGGCCACACCACCGTACGTGTCCACAATGATTTTACGGCCCGTTAGACCAGCATCCCCCACCGGGCCGCCGATGATGAAACGGCCGGTCGGGTTGACGAAAATGCGGGTCTTCTCATCCAACCAAGAGCCTACCACTGGCTTAATCACGTGTTCAATCACGGCCTCACGAATATCTGCTTGGGAAACATCTGGAGCGTGCTGTGTGCTTATAACAACCGTATCCACACGCACAGGACGACCGTAACTGTACTCCACGGTCACCTGGGATTTTCCATCTGGGCGCAACCACGGCAAGATCCCTTGCTTGCGCACATAAGCCAAACGACGGGTCAAACCGTGAGCCAGACTAATGGAAAGGGGCATCAGTTCCGGCGTCTCATTGCACGCAAACCCAACCATCATCCCTTGATCACCCGCGCCAATGGCCTCTATCTCCTCATCCGACATTTCTCCCATCTTTGCTTCCAAAGCCTTATCAACACCCAAGGCAATATCCGGAGACTGTTTGGCAATGGCAACTTGAACGGCACAGGTATCCGCGTCAAAGCCGTATTCACTGCTCGTGTATCCAATATCACGAATAACCTCACGCACTATCTCGTCGTAATTTAACTGTGCATTAGTGGTAATTTCCCCAAACAACATTACAAAACCGGTTTTTGTCGCAGCCTCACACGCAACACGACCGTAGGGGTCCTGAGCCAAGACCGCGTCCAGAACAGCATCCGAAATCTGGTCGCACATCTTGTCCGGATGCCCCTCGGTCACCGACTCACTGGTAAAAAGTAATTTAGGTGAACGCATAAAAGTCGTGCTCATGGTCAATACTCCTTTGCTACTCATTGGTTGACTATGTACAAGAGTGCCCCACCACCTTTTTAATTCTGCACAAGGAAAAAAGTTACGTTCCCTCTTCCCACGATTCAAGATACCGCTTTTGCTCCTCAGTTAGGGAGTCAATCTCAATGCCCATACTCTTCAATTTCAAACTAGCAATGCGCTTGTCAATGTGCTCGGGTACCGCGTACACCTTTCGTTCCAATTCCTGGTGATGTTCCTTAATGTAGCGTACGCTTAATGCTTGGTTAGCAAAGGACATATCCATGACCGCGCTAGGATGTCCTTCGGCTGCGGCCAAATTCACCAAGCGGCCTTCCCCAATCAGGTACAATCGACGGCCATCGCGTAAATGGTACTCATCCAAGAAGGGCCGCACCCGACGTTTATCCACAGAGAGTTCCTCCAGGGCGGGGATATTAATCTCCACATTGAAATGTCCCGAATTGGCCAAAATCGCCCCATCCTTCATCACTTCCAGGTGCGGCTTATCAATAACATGCTTATCGCCAGTAGCCGTCACAAAAATATCGCCAATCTTCGCGGCCTCTATCATCTTCATTACCCGGTAACCATCCATGCGCGCTTCTAAAGCCCTCAGAGGGTCAACCTCGGTAATAATCACCTCTGCCCCCATTCCTTTAGCCCGCATAGCAATGCCTCGACTACACCACCCATAACCGGCCACAACCACCACCTTGCCCGCCAGAAGGATGTTTGTAGCGCGAATGATACCATCAATGGTGCTTTGACCGGTTCCATACCGATTGTCAAACAGGTGCTTTGTCATCGCATCGTTGACCGCGATAATGGGATAACGCAGGGCTCCATCCTTGGCCATGGCCCGCAGTCGGATAACACCTGTAGTGGTCTCCTCCGTACCTCCGATAACGTTGGCCAGCAAATCCGGACGTTCCCGATGCAAAGTGCTTACTAGATCCGCGCCATCATCCATGGTAATGTTGGGATTGAAATCAAGAACAGCGTAAATGTGCTTGTAATACGTCTCATTATCTTCGCCTTTAATAGCAAATACCGGGATCTCAAAATGCCGGACAATAGCGGCTGCCACATCATCCTGGGTGCTCAAGGGATTGGAAGCTGTTAGTGCGACTTCAGCCCCGCCCGCTTTCAGAACTCGCATAAGGTTGGCAGTCTCCGTGGTCACATGAAGGCATGCCGCGATGCGGGCACCTTCCAGGGGCCGTTCCCGGCGGAATTCCTCCTCAATCAATTGCAATACAGGCATCTCTTTCCACGCCCATTCAATTCGCAGTAAGCCCTTATCGGCCAAACTCAAGTCCTTGACATCATGTGGTATTGTTGTGTTCACAGGATATCCTCCTTCAGAGTGTTGGATTTCGTTATTGTCTTCACCAAACGGGAAATTCTCCCCGGATAAGCCGTTCTGTAAACGCGTAAACCCCCGCGAGTTCGCGGTGCATAATTTCCACAATGCGCGGCTTCACATCGTTCAAAGAGACACCATCTGCCAGGACCACCTGGGCCGAGGCAATGTAGGGGTCATCAATAGGACGCCCAATCTGGCTACATAACCAGACATAGACTTCCTCTATGCCATCCACTTCACGATAAATTTCGCCCGCAATATAGTGGGTAAGCAGGTTATAAATCTTGCCCACGTGCGAAACCGGATTCTTCCCGGCAGCGGCCTCTGTTCCCATAGGACGATTTAAAGCGATAACCCCGTTTACCCGGTTGCCACGCCCCACTTCTCCACAATCCGCCCCCTCAGCCGACGTGCCCAGCACCGTCAAGTACATTCCCCCTAATCCTCGGCTGGGATCATCCAGCGTGTTGATATCAACATGAACCTGGGCGAATGCATTCTTTGAGATCTCATGGACAAAAGCCGTAACATCTGCCAGGACCTCTTCTTTTCGCTGAAAGTACGTGTGTTCCCGCTCAAAGAAGCGGTCGACAAAGGCCGCGGCAATGGTCAACGTCACCTCATCTCCATGCCGCACCCCCATGACTTTAATATCTTCTCCCACCTCTGGAAAACGTTCCTTAAAAGCACTGCTGTTCATGTACCGTTCCGTTCGATATACCACCTGCTCCAGAGGAGACATGGGAGCATATCCCACCGCGGCCGAGGTATCATTGGCCCCAATGCGCTCGCGGTGAAAAATATCCACGAGTTCCGGTGAACCTGGCTTAATCTCATTGTGAATAATGATGTGACGGCGGGGATCCACAAACCGCAAATGTTGGGAAACCCAGCGCTCTACGGTTTCGACCACAATATCATCCACTGGAATGGTTTGTCCTTGGTATTCCAAAACAGCCCGATCGCCAACCACCAATTGCATAGGTTCTACAACGCGGCCCCCGCCTAAGCGAGGTTCTGTAACGCCCGCCACGAGCAATCCCTTATCGATGTTGTGATGCAGCACGCCGCCGAACATCTCCGTGTACACTTGGCACAGGGCCAGAGAAATCTCCTCTGCAATTGCATCGGAAATAGTATCAGGATGCCCGGTGCCCTTGCGTTCCACAATTTCTACATGTTGCCGCGAGACCGGCAAAGCATTCAACTGTTCGACGCATGTCTGCCCCATCGGGCGCCTCCTTCCTCTGCAATCCCTCACGAACGACGGAAGGTAAGACGATGACGTAATGTGTCCAACTCGGGCGCATACCCAAATGTACGGCGATATCGCTCGATAAATTCCTCCAGAGTGTAATAATGCTCTTGAGGACCGCGATGTTCCAGCGCGTATGTAGCGGCCAAACTCCCCAAGCGGCCTGCCACATCCCAAGAAAAACCGGACAAAAGCCCGACAATGAGCCCCGCTCGATACGCATCCCCTACCCCTGTAGGGTCACCAATTCGGTCGGGAGGAGCGGGCGGAATTTTGTACTTCCGCTCTAAGGTGTAAATGCTTGATCCTTGCTCGCCTTCGGTGACCACAATAGTACCAGCCTTGCTGAGCAAGTCCACATCACTTAACCCTGTTTTGTGTTTGATAAGTTCGTATTCGTAATCGTTACAAATGAGAATGTCTGCCGCCTCAATACCCTCCAACAGCGATGTGGCATCCAACCGCACAATTTGCTGGCTTGGATCGTAAATAAAAGGCAGGTTTAAGGCCGCACATTCGCGCACATATCGCTTCATGGCTTCTGGGTCATTAGGGCTAATAACAACCAAATCCACATCAGAAACATCGAAATCATAGAAGGATAAATCGCGAGCACGCGCCATTGCGCCTGTGTAAAAACTAGCGATTTGGTTATTTTCAACATCCGTGCTTACAAAGAAAGATGCCGTGTACTCGTCCTCATAAACTCGTACCCAGGACAAATCCACGCCGTACTTCTGTAACCATCGAGCATAATCCTCAAAATCCTGTCCTGCAGTGGCCATAATGCGCGGTCGTTCCCCCAACAGGGCCAGACTGTAAGCAATGTTCGGGGCGCACCCTCCTCGCTGGCGTGTCATAGAATCCACCAGGAAGGAGAGACTCAGGTTGGAGATATTGTCCGGTAGGATATGGTCCCGAAACCTACCGGGAAAGGACATAATGTAATCGTATGCTACAGAACCGGTTACCACGACTGTCATTGTTCAGAATCCTCACTTTGGGTTGTGCAAATGCGTCCGGTAAAGGACAAAAAAACGCGCTCCCTGGGGAGCGCGCTGGTGATCACGAGAGTGATCTCTCATCTTCCAGGCGGGCGCACCCCACCTGCCGGAATTGGCACCTTAGTGAAACAACTCCCATCATGTACATCATGGGATGTTTCACCAGGTTGCCAGGGGTTCACAGGGCCGGTCCCTCCCCCCTTCTGGATGAGAGCCGAGGCTCTCTATTCAATTGTCAACCGGGTCAGCGTACGGCTTCATCACACAACACAGGACGAACATCACCGTAAGCGAGAACAGTATAGCACGTCCGGGGAATTTTGTCAAAGTTCTTGAGCAAAATTGTTCTTTTACGAGGCAAGCCGAATCAATGCCAGGCGCAAACGTTCGCCTACATCCCGCACATCAGGAGGCAATCCCTGGACAGCCCGTTGGGCCTCGACCAGACTATACCCGAGGTGAAGCAGCGCTTCGACCACATCCGCGTCCACATCGTGCAGGGCAGAAACAGGGGTGGGCATACCTGCGGGGACTTCTACTTTATCCTTTAACTCCAACACGATTTTCTCAGCCGTTTTCTTGCCAATGCCCGGCACGCGGCTAAGCAAAGCGGGTTCTTCATCTAAAATAGCTCGCTGTATAGCCACCGTACTCATGGCTGAAAGCAAGTTCAACGCAACACGTGGTCCCACGCCAGAAACGTTGAGCAACATACGAAACAGCGTACGCTCTTGCTCATCCCGAAACCCAAACAGCGTCAGTTCGTTTTCCCGGACGTGAAGGTGAGTATACACCGTTACCTCTTCGCCCAAAGATATTTCAGCGGACAAAGGCGTTGGCACGTATAAAATAAGCCCAATGCCCCCAACTTCTAGAACAACACTGCCTTCCTGCTTGTCAACAACCAACCCACGAATTCGGTCTATCATTGGGATTCCTCAGGACAGAATTTGTAACCGAACCCTCTTACCGTCACAATCCGCGTGGGATGGGCTGGATCATTCTCGATTTTAGAACGGAGGCGTCGTACAGCCACTTCAACCAAATTACTCCCCTCCGCGAAATCGTACCCCCACACTTCCCTGAAAATTTCGTTCTTGCTTACAGCTTCGCCCTTGTGGCTCATCAAATAGTATAACAAGTTGAACTCGGTAGGAGTCAAGTGAACTGGGCGATCATCCACGTATACCTCTCGTGATGCCGCGTCCAGACGCACGCCACATCCCATCAACAACCCGGGGGCACGACGTTCACGAGCCCACCGAAACCGGCGCAAAGCGGCTGAAACGCGCGCCTCCACCTCCTTAAAGGTAAAAGGCTTGGGGATGTAATCATCAGCGCCCATCTCCAACCCGCGCACCACATCATCAGGGCGCCCCAAAGCGGTAAGCATAATTACCGGCACATCGGAACGGGCACGGATTTCTTGCAACACCTCCAACCCATTACGCCGGGGCATCATAATATCCAAGATAACCAAGTCCACTGGGGAAGAGAGGAAAATCTCCAAAGCCGCCTGGCCATCTTCTGCTGCCAGGACCTCGTATCCCCGGGTACGGAGAGACATAATGAGCAAATTCCGTAGAGCCACATCGTCTTCGGCGACCAAAATGCGTGCCGGGGACTGTGCCCGGTGGGCTGTAACAGACGACGAACCAGTCATGGTACACACCTTAGGAGATCTGATAGACTATTTTGACTTATTCCACTTCTCCAATCATTTGGTGAAGACGGGCAGAAAACAGATAACACAAGGCAACTGCCAAAGCATCGGCTACATCATCAGGGCGAGGTGGTTCATCCAAGTGCAGTATAGACTGAACCATGAACTGCACCTGCGTCTTAGTGGCGCGTCCATATCCCACCAATGCCTGCTTAATCTCTACCGGCTTATACTCCACCACCGGCAACTTATGTTGGGCCGCACACAGGAGGACTACTCCACGCGCCTGGCCAACGGTCAGTGCAGTAGTAACGTTACGTCCAAAAAACAACCGCTCGACAGCCACCACATCCGGCTGATACCGTTCCACAATAGCGCAGAGATCCCGATAAAGGAGTGCCAACCGTTCGGGCAGGGGCATACGGGCCCCTGTAGTAATGGCCCCAAAGGTCAAAGCCTGCCACTCATCAGCGTGTACTTCTTCTACAACGCCATAGCCCGTAATGGCCAGCCCAGGATCAATGCCCAGTGCTCGCATATTATGCAGCCTCGAGGGCTTGCAACGCTTCTTCGGGTACCTCGAGATTGGAGTACACCTTATTCACATCGTCCAAATCTTCCAGCATCTCTATGACCTTCATCACTTTGACCGCCTCTTCGGGCCCCAAAGTCACCCGGTTTTTGGGGACCCAGGCCAATTCTGCGTCTTCTGGTTGGAGCCCCATATCCTTCAGAGCTTGCTGGACCTGCGCAAAATCCTCACGCGTCGTGTACACCTCCATCACATCATCTGTAATCTCCACATCATCGGCCCCCGCCTCCAGCGCGGCCATGAACAACTCATCCTCATCACGGCCCTGTGTGGGGACAACGATGTACCCCTTTTGCTCAAACTGCCATGCGACAGAGCCGCTCTCTCCCATGCTCCCCCCGTGCTTTGTCAGCACGTGGCGGATCTCTGCCACGGCACGCTTGCGATTATCCGTCATCACCTGAATCATCAAAGCGATACCGTGGGGGGCATACGCCTCGTAAGTAATCTCCTCAAGGGCAGCCCCTCCGGCCTCCAAGCCGGCCCCACGTCGTATGGCCCGCTCGATATTTTCTTTAGGCATATTGGCCGCCCGTGCCTTTTCCAACACCAAGCGTAAGCGCAGGTTGGAATCGGGATCCGGCCCTCCCTCGCGGGCTGCCACTTGAATCTCCCGAGCTAACTTGGTGAAAAGTTTGCCCCGCTTGGCATCCATTGCCTGCTTTTTACGTTTAATATTCGCCCATTTGCTATGTCCTGCCATTCTTGCCTCCTCTTTTCTAAATCCTTACATTTTCCGTTACGTGAGCATCTGCATACCCAGCAAGCACACCCACACCTTTTTTCTGAATTATATCACCTACCGTTCGTTGGACCAAGCCATTAAAGTCCTTCCTTAATATTTCTGGTGTCCAATACACGAAGCCTTCCCTGTTCACGGCCTTGATAAACTTTAGCCACGTACCGAGAGCGCTCACTGCTCGGAGAACAGGGGTTCCTCCTGCGCTCGCCGATGAGCCTTTGCTGCTTCCAGAAACGCAACAAACAGAGGGTGGGGCCGATTAGGACGTGATTTGAACTCAGGGTGAAATTGCGTGCCCAACATAAAGGGATGATCGGCTAATTCTGCAATTTCCACTAACCGCTCATCAGGCGAGAGACCACTGAATACCATGCCTGCATTACCCAGAATATCCCGGTACGCATTGTTGAACTCCCACCGGTGTCGGTGGCGTTCGTACACCAATTCCACCTTGTACGCTTCATAAGCGCGTGTATTAGGAACCAACTTACACGGATATGCTCCCAAACGCATGGTTCCCCCTAATTCCACAATACCTCGCTGATCTGGCATCAGGTCAATGACTGGATGAGGAGTTTGCGGGTCAAATTCTGTACTATTAGGTTCCTCACTGTTCAACACATACCGGGCGAATTCAATGCACATGACCTGCATTCCCAAGCATAATCCCAAATAAGGCACCCGGTTTTCGCGGGCGTAGCGGGCTGCTAAAATTTTGCCCTCCACACCTCGGTACCCAAAACCCCCAGGAACCACAATGCCATCCAGGTCATCTAACACACTTATATCACGATGCCGTTCTAACTCCTCTGAGTTAATCCATTTGATTTCCAGATCGCGGTCCACAGCCACAGCAGCGTGAATCAGAGCCTCGCGCACACTCATGTACGCGTCTTCCAAAGTGACATACTTGCCCACTATCCCGATACGGATCTTGGGTTTAGGCTGTTTATAAGTCTCCACCCACTGGGCCCACTCATGTAAGTCCCCTTCTTCCTGACCAACCCCCAAACGGCGGTGAACAAGACGGCCAACACCGTATTCCTCCAGGGTCAGAGGGACCTCATAAATGGTCTCGGCTGTGACCAGGGGGACAACAGCCTCTGGCTCCACATCACAAAAGAGGGCTATTTTATCGCGGATGCTTTGATCTACAGGGTAGTCAGACCGTGTAATAATAATGTCTGGTTGAATGCCGATAC
This sequence comes from uncultured Anaerolineae bacterium, assembly GCA_964402285.1. GTDB lineage: Bacteria > Chloroflexota > Anaerolineae > JAADDB01 > JAADDB01 > CAYPUG01. The sequence goes on from CAYOAZ010000026.1 coordinate 18,057, forward strand.
CTCGAAGTTCGCGTACACTGTGTTGTGTGGGTTTAGTCTTCAGTTCGCCGGTTGCGCCAATATATGGCAGGAGAGTGACATGAATGTACATAGTGTTCTCGGGCCCAATATCCTTGCGCATTTGCCGTATTGCCTCTAAAAAGGGCAAACTCTCAATGTCGCCCACAGTCCCCCCCACTTCAACGATGACTACTTCGGCCTGGGTAATGGAGGCCACGGCCATGATGCGGCGTTTAATTTCGTTGGTTACATGGGGAATAACCTGAATAGTCCGACCAAGATAATCCCCCCGCCGCTCCTTGGCTATAACTTCGTTGTATATCTGGCCGGTGGTCACATTGTTGGCCCGCGTCATGTTCTCGTCCGTGAACCGTTCATAATGGCCCAAATCTAAATCCGTTTCCGCACCATCTTCTGTTACAAACACCTCCCCATGTTGGTAAGGGGACATAGTGCCGGGATCAACGTTCAGGTAGGGATCCAGTTTTTGGATGGAAACGTGGACCCCGCGACTTTTCAACACCCGTCCTAAGGCAGCAGCAGTAACACCTTTACCCAAAGAACTGACCACACCACCCGTGACGAAAATGTACTTAGTCATGGCTACTCCTTGTTCATTGTGTTGAGGGTACTTCGGGGGGCCAGTGCTGCCTTGTTCCATTTTATTCAACCCTACACAGTGGGGCAAAAGACCGAGGCAGCATCTGGGCTCATCCAAGTGGTAACATGCCCCCATCCAGGGCTCAAACGTCCAGCCTGTGTTCCAAACCTGAGAACAGCGACTTCCCAACCAATTGACAGGTTGCGATCCTGCGTGTATGATGAAACACAGGGAGGAGATGAGGATGCTTCCGGTGCGCAGGTCACATTTGCACATCTATCGGTGAAGTATCTGCGTACTACCTTCTCGGACACTGTGACATGCAATCCGGAAGATGGGGGAAAGGAGGCATAGGCATGGTAAAGGCCTGGCAACGGGCGTTGTTGGCCGTTTTACTTGTTGCAATGGGGCTTATAACGGCCTGTTCAGACATCCAAGTTATGGAGCAACCAGAGGAGAGGTACCCTACTACTTCTGCGAAAGAACTGCAGGAAACACACACATTTCAACTGACCATTGTCGGGGTTGATTTTGATCCCCCGTTGCATTATGCCGAAAACATCCGCCAGCAGGGACTCACTTTGCTGGTTGCGGTAGAAAATCAGGGTAAGGAGCGGGCGAATGACGTGCGCATTATTGCCCACCTCTTCCTGGACCCACAAAAGAAGCAGGTCATAAAACGGACAGGCGTATTGCCGCGGGTTGAACCAGGGCATATGGAGGTGTATCGGTTTCCGCGCTTGCGGAATATTCCCATTCGCCACACGTATATCCTAGACATTCAACTAACCACCCCTGACGGGCAACGCGTCATCAGCCAGCGCACGTACAAGATTAACCTATCTCGATAGGACAACCTCGTGAAACAGCAATTTTGGGGCTTGTGGCTCATCATTGTCCTTTTAGGAAGTGCGTGGGGTGCCCCAATTATTGAAGGAGGAGACCCAGAGCAACCTTGGCTGCTCTCCCGTGAAGAGGCCCGTTTACTTGTAGCCCAACGTCATCCTCCTGTATTTCCCGCGCGCGCGGCGCTTATTTTCGACATGGAAGATAGCCGTGTGCTCCTGGATCAAAACGGGCGGGAACCTTTGCCACCGGCTTCGTTAACCAAACTGATGACCGCGTTAGTCGCCCGAGAGCATCTACATTTAAAACAAACAGTAACTGTGCCCCAAGCAGCATCCGTTGGAGAATCGAGCATGGGGCTCCAACCGGGCCAGCACGTTCACGTTGAGACTTTACTGTACGGGCTCCTCTTAAATTCGGGAAATGATGCTGCCATCACCTTAGCCATTGCCGCGGCTGGAGATGAAAAAGTATTTGTGCACTGGATGAACAAGAAAGCGCAAGAACTCGGGTTGCAACACACGCACTTTTTGAACCCCCATGGATTGGATGCGGCAGGACATGTGAGTACAGCCCGAGACCTGGCGCGTATCGCTCAGGCCGTACTCCAAGATCCCGTGCTTGCCCAAATTGTCCGCACCAAGGAAATTCACTTAGACGGATGGCACCTTGTGAATCGAAACGCTTTACTCCGCGAGCGTGACAACGTTATCGGCGTGAAAACAGGTACGACACTTTTAGCGGGTCAATGTCTTATTGCAGCCTTTCAGGATCAAGGCCATACTATCATCACGGTAGTACTAGGTGCTCGTGACAGATACGCTACAACACTAGCCTTGTGGAATTATTACAAGGACGTGTACACATGGCAGCGGTTGGACATCCCAAACGGACACATTCGGGAATTACAGGCCGGCACCATGATGAAACGATTTCAACTAAAGCACACGCCGCAGGTACTTTTGCCGCGATGGCAGGCTCGGCATTTAATATATCGGTGGCAGATCAACGAGCCCGTGAAAATGGGTGATGGATGGCATTGGCCATCCACTCCTGGACAAGTGCACTTCTACGTAGATGGGGATCTCTTGAAACAAATCCCTTTAGTGTGGGATACCGCTTCTTCGCCATAGGTCAGACGCAAGGAGAAAAAAGCAGTGGGTGAAAAAGTTCGATTACAAAAGGTAATTGCAGCCGCGGGAATTGCATCTCGGCGCAAGGCAGAGGAATTGATCCGGGCTGGACGAGTCCGCGTCAACGGCCGTGTAATCCGCGAAATGGGCTTTAAAGTGGATCCTGAGGAAGATATCATCGAAGTCGATGGGCAACGCATTCGCCCACCTAAAGCACATCAATACATCATTCTTCACAAACCCCGAGGCGTTCTATCAACCACATCCGACCCTTATCGTCGTCAAACAGTGGTGGACTTAGTTCCAGCAGCCCAACGGCTCTTCCCTGTTGGGCGCCTGGACGCCGACTCAGAAGGGCTCATTCTGCTCACAGATGATGGGAAATTAACCGAACGGTTAACCCACCCACGATATGGGCACAAAAAAGAATACATCGCGCTCATTATTGGAGTCCCGACCAGCAAGGAGATCCGGGCCCTGGAAAGGGGCATCATGCTGGAAGAAGGTCGGACCAGCCCGGCCGAAGCTGTGGTGCTCGGGCGAAAAACTCCTCAAGAACTCTTGGATGCGGGCGTGCCAGGCCTGCGCAAAGAATCCCCACGGGGGTTTTCCTGGATCCGCATCACTTTAACAGAAGGGAAAAAGCACCAAGTAAGGCGAATGTTAAAAGCCCTGGGCCATCCGGTCATCCGACTTGTGCGAGTTGCTATTGGGCCCATTCGATTAGGTCGTTTACAACCCGGGGAGTGGCGCCCGTTAACCCCCAAGGAACAACGGCGGTTACTTGAGAGTGTGGGCCTGGCTCGAGAAGCCCAAGAGCAATCACGCGCTTTGCGAGAAGTCCAAAAAACAGGGAAGAGGAGAGGACAAAAGTGACGGCCTATTATGCCATTGCCATCGATGGTCCAGCCGGAGGGGGGAAGGGAACAATTGCGCTTCGGTTGGCACAAGCCCTGGGATTTCTTTATGTAGATACAGGTGCCATGTACCGTGCAGTGGCCTGGTTGGCTTTACAGCAAGGAATACCGTTGGAAGATGAGGAAGCAGTCAGCAAACTAGTTCAGAACGCGGTCATCGACTTTCAACCTCAAAGTGATGGAAAGAAGGTACACTACCGCATTATTATCAACAACCAGGACATTACGGAAGATATACGGCAACCCGAAGTGGATAGAGGGTCCTCAATTGTTGCCCAGTACCCGGAAGTGCGTAATGTGCTCGTGAGAGCGCAGAGGAACCTGGCCCAACACGCACATGTAGTCATGGAAGGCCGGGACATTACCACGGTGGTGCTCCCAGACGCGGATATTAAACTGTTCATTACCGCGTCCCTGGAAGAACGGGCGCGCCGAAGGTATGAACAGCGGTTAAGCAACGGAATTCATGCAGATCTTGCTCAAATCCAGGAAGAATTGGTCGAACGGGACAAACGGGATTCAGAGCGTTCCACAGCCCCCATGCGTATTCCGCCAGACGCCATAGTTATCGACACGACCGGACAACAAGTGGAGGAATCTGTGCGGGTTGTGTTGCGCCTGGTGAAGAACACATTGGAGTTATAACCTCATCGTTAAATCAACATTGCCCCTCCACGGATTGTGAGCCAAGGTGGACAGCGATACCGCCCAATTCAACGTGTTAAAACCCGTGGAGGGGCAAGTGCAAGTCGGCCAACAACGCTTTCCGCGGCTTAAACCACCTTCTCCTCCATCAGTTCGTTATACCGATGGACGAGACCTTTTCGGTCCTTAGGAACGAAGCGATACCCCACACCGTATTCCGTGCGGATATACGTGGGGCGTTTGGGGTTCGGCTCAATCTTACGCCGCAGGTGCCAAATGTAAATGCGCGGGTAGTCCAGATCATTTCGGTGCTCCCAGCCCCACACCCGCTTTAGAAGTTCCTTATTGCTCACAACCTGGTCAGCCTGCTCCAACAGGGCGGCCAATAAGCGAAACTCCGTTGGGGTCAAATGCACTTCCTCGCCCTCTTTAACCACCCGACGGGCCTGTAGGTCTATTTGAATGTAATCATCCCGATAGACAATGGGGGGTTCCTGCCGGTATGCCTTATAACGCCGCAACAGCGCGCGCAACCGGGCCAACAATTCGCGCAGACGATAAGGCTTTAAAACATAATCGTCTGCTCCTGCTTCCAGGCCCCGCACGATGTCATCTTCCTCACCGTAGGCGCTGAGCACCATAATAGGAACATCAGACACCTCACGGATACGCTCGATGAGCGTATATCCGTCCATTTCAGGCATGCGAGTGTCTAAGATAACAAGGTCGGGTTTATACTCAAAAAAGACACGCAACGCCTCGCGACCACTTTCTGCCACCAAAACTTCATAACCGGCTTCCTCTAACTGGTCACGAAGCATCTTCAAAAGTGACCGATCATCATCGACGATCAAAACACGGTAAACTTTCAAGGGCGTTTTCTCTGCCATACGCCTTTCCCTCCTTAACATTATGCACAATGTATGGATGACGGTATCGCTGTCACTTCGACTACATAATAAAGGGTCAACATCTTGCAGACTTTTGAATTTTATCATAACAAACTGAGATTGTCAAATGTTGGTTGAACGTGGAAAGTCCTAAGAAGAGAGAAAGGGGGTGTCCGATAACATTAAGAGAAATAAGCACGCCAAAGCGCATCCACTATCTTCTCCGATTGCAAATACGCCCGCCACGCGATAAACCCCTGTCGCTGCAATCGCTCTAAATATGACTGATGCTCCCAAACCATGGCCACCCGCTCAGCAATCGCCTTCCCCTCTGGGGAAACCAAATTAAGAATCTCCCCTGAAGAGGATTCCCCCTGGAAAAGGTATCGCGGTTCGCCCACGTCAACAGCGATTGTGGGAACACCGCGCAGAATCATATCCAATAAGCGCTGAGGACATTTGGCCCGAGCCGCTGCCGTGTTTTCCACCAAATACAACCCCAACCGCGAAGAACTTAAAAAGCGGTAATAACTCTCCATGGGCTGCTCACTAATAACCGTCACACCGGCAACGCCCAACGAACGTAAAACACCCACCAAACGCGACGCCTGTTGCGGAGTCGGACCGAGAACTACAAGGGAGGCATCGGGCACACGTTGCTGCACAGATTGAAGCCATTGAGCAAGAACCGTCGGGCGAATATCCAACAAACGTGTGGGAATTACTATGCGTCTAGACGTCATCTGTACAGGCTGGGGAGAAGCAGAAGGAGTATAATTACACACATGATATACACGTTCATCGCGTCGGGCTTGTTTCACTTGAGCGAGAAGAGCGTGGCTAGCAACAGTCACCCGGTCGGCTTTTTGCCAGGCCCAGCGTTCAACGTGTCGACCCAACAAACGCCATCCTCGCGCCAAGGGGACCCCCGTTCGCCACTCGGATTCTAAGTCATCACAATCCAGCACCACGGGCCAGGGGCAGGAGGCCAGCCGTCCACGAGCAAACGCCAGAAACAGCAAAGGAACCCCCACGGGTTTACTCAGGTGGACCACAGAGGGGCGCCACTGCCACGCCACATGCCAAGCGTGTCTCGCCATGTACAGCCACACAAGCACCTGACCAATCGCTCCCCACTGCAGAAAAAACCGGGGGAATGGTAAGTAATAGAGTTCCACATTCTGAGTCGGAGAAAAAATCCCCTGTTGCTCTGGAGTATCCCAACCAGCAACCAGCACACGCACATGAGCGTTCTTGAGGTGGGCTAGCATCATCGCCCAGGGTAAAATACGGTAACGAACAGTTCCCCGGCGATACAGGCCAAAAGGGGCTACAAATAAGATGCGCTTTGTCGTCGCCACGTCGACCAACCCCGTACCCGCCAAAAGGATTCCACGGCCTCTTCTAAAGCCTTGGGATAAGTCCACCCCCGGGCCTCCCCAAGTGCTCGTCCAGCCTCAGACATCAAGTGAGCTATGACCACTGCCAAATCCCTAAAAGCCAAGTGACGCACCGCCTCATCAACGTGCGCTAAAGTTGCCAGTTTGCCCTGCCACGCGAGATTGACAGCCTCATCGCCATAACACGCGGACACAAAAGCCAAATAAGCCTGTAGCGCGCCGGCAAGAGCGTGGAGTTCACCGGCTACATCCCGCTCCCCTAGCACCGCCATGCGCCATAACTCGTACCACACCCGTTCGGCCCAGTAATCTAATTCGCGAAAATCCACCCTTTCTGGTGAGGTCCACGGGTGCAAACGCTCCTGTAGACGTCCTGTTTTATCAAGCAACACCCGGGGAGATGGGGTTGGATGTTCGGGAACACTTCCCCAAGGGAGCAGTGCAAGCCACACACCAATGCCCGAGCGGGTTAAACCGAGGCACACCGGGTAGGGGCCAGGAGCATCCTGTTGTAAAACAAATGAGGTAAGGGAAGAAAGCCACGACCACCGTTCCGCATAAAAGGACGCAAACCCCTCCTCGTGAACAGTCACGTAGGCGCGCACCACAACATCCACGGACGCAGAAACATCTTCCCAGAGACCTAACACCCGTGTATCATCTCGTGCACTTTGGATTAAACGTCCTCGGAACGCCTCGACCGTCTCCACACCTTCCCTCCACGCGCTTTTCAGGAGATATGGCATTCTAGACTATCTCGGGTGCGAAAAGCAAACAGCGGAATTATCCTGCCAGGCGAGCAGGTAACTTAACGCCAGATCTCTTTTGACATGCTCCCCATCAAGGGTCTATACTCTGTTGGTTGTGCGGCGCCTCATCAGGCCTCCCGCGAAACATCAGCAAGGGGGAGATTTTGGCATGGATCGAAACACGCGTACGCTTATCATCGTTCTTATCCTGTACGCTATTGCACTTTGGATTGCCTTACCCATTGACCATCCCACTATCGCCGGTCGTGACCTCACCCTCAAGTTGGGCCTGGACCTGAAAGGTGGCATCCGGGTCCTCTTGCAAGCCGACGTGCCCCCAGGCGAGAAAATCGACCCTCAGGCAATGGACGCGGTGCGCACTATTGTGGAAAATCGCGTCAACGGCCTGGGTGTGGCAGAGGCAGTGGTCCAGATTCAAGGGGGAGACCGCATTCTGGTGGAAATCCCTGGCATTGATAACCCCGAAGAGGCTGTAGCCACCATTAAAAGCACAGGCCTCTTAGAATTCATCGAGGTACCAGACGACCACCCCGTGCGACCGGGTATGTACGTACGCACCACAGAAGGAGATCCCGAGCCGCGACCGGACATCCCGCCCGACGCGCTCCCGGGAAAGGATGCGTATGTCTACAAGACAATAATGACGGGCAAGTACCTGCGCAAGGCTGAAGTGACCTTTGATCCCACCACAGGGGAACCTCAGGTCGCATTTGAGTTGAACGACGAAGGCGCAAAAATCTTTAAGGAATACACTTCCCAGCATGTGGGGGATGTCCTGGCCATTGTTCTGGACAAGCAAGTCATCTCTGCCCCTGTTATTCGCAGCGTGATTCCTAACGGTCGCGGTGTGATCACGGGGAACTTTACCGTGGAAGAGGCTCGCTCTCTGGCCGTACAATTGCGTTACGGTGCTTTGCCTATTCCTCTGAAGGTAATCGCAACGGACCAGGTTGGACCGACGCTTGGACAGGATTCCGTACGACGTAGTGTGATCGCTGGTGTGGTTGGCGTGCTCGCGGTGCTCCTCTTCATGCTGGTCTACTACCGCCTCCCTGGTCTCCTGGCAGACTTGGCACTGGTCCTCTTTGGACTCTTGAACCTCTCCCTGTTCAAACTTATTCCGGTGACGCTTACCCTACCGGGTATCGCGGGCTTCCTGCTCTCCACAGGTATGGCTGTGGATGCGAACATCCTCATCTTCGAGCGCATGAAAGAGGAAATTCGCTGGGGAAAGCCCTTGCGCCCGGCCGTGGACGCGGGGTTTAGCCGCGCTTGGACGTCTATTTTGGATTCCAACCTGTCCACAATCATCACCAGTTTAATCCTCTACCAGTTCGGCCGAACGTTCGGCGCCACCGCGGTGAAAGGCTTTGCCCTGAACCTGGCCCTGGGTGTGGCCATCAGCATGTTCACCGCGGTATGGGTCACTCGCACCTTTGTGCGCTTTGTGTTCTACCGTCTCTCCAATGACGCGGTGAACAACCCGCTTATTCTGGATGTCAAGGTCCCGCAGGGAGAGCCGCGGTGGAAGGGGCTCTTCACCCTGGTTCAAAAGCGGAAGTATTACTACATGCTCTCCAGCGCGGTCATCATTCCCGGGCTCATTGCCATGATTTACCTGACCGCGACAACGGGGTATCCCATTAAGTTGGGCATTGACTTTACAGGCGGCGCCTATTGGGAGATGCGCTTTGACAAGCCCGTCATGCCAGGTGAAGTCCATGACGTGCTGGCCCAATACGGTTTTGACCCCGTAGTGCAAACGTTGAATGATGGCCGCACAGTGGCCATCCGCATGAAACACATTGACGATGAGACCAAAGCCCAGTTGATTCAGGCGCTGAAGGAGAAGATAGGGCCCTTCGAGGAATTACAGTTCCGTTCCATTGGACCCGCCATTGGGCACGAGGTGACCCGGGCGGCAGGTGTGGCCGTCCTGGCCGCATCCCTGGCCATCCTCCTGTTCATCACCTGGGCCTTCCGCAACGTTGGAAGCGTCTCTCACCCGGTGCGTTTTGGCGTCTCCGCAATCATCGCCATGATCCACGATGTGCTGGTGACCACGGGTATTTTCGCCATCCTGGGCATCTTCCGGGGGTGGGAAGCGGACTCCCTTTTCTTGACCGCGATCCTAACGGTCATCGGCTTCTCCGTGCAGGATACCATCGTCGTGTTCGACCGCATTCGCGAAAACGCGCCCAAGTACCGGGGTGAGGACTTTGAAACACTGGCCAACCGCAGCCTATTGGAGACCATCCACCGATCCCTGGCCACCCAGTTGAACGCGATCTTCGTTATGATCGCCATTGTCCTGTTTGGTGGTGTGACTATCCAGCGCTTCATTGCCACCATGCTTATCGGTCTGGTCTCGGGCACGTATTCCTCCATCTTCAACGCGGTGCCCATCCTGGTCAGTTGGGAGATGGGCGAACTGGGCAAAATTCTGCCCTTCTTGAAGAAATAACCAACCCTTCATCGGCCAAGTCACGGTCGGGGCGGTGTATGACGCCCCGACCGTTGCCCTTCTCTTCTTATGACGCAAAAACGACGCTCATCCCGATCGCACAGGTACATCCTCGTGTACAAACCTCCAGGGGTGTTGGGGGATTTCCCCGACCTGCAGGGACGTCCCACAGTGCGCGATCTGGTTCCCCTCCCCGGGAAACTTTTCCCTGCCGGACGGCTGGACGCGCGCACAGAGGGGCTTATGCTCCTGACGGATGACGGCAAACTTGCCCACCGTCTCACCCACCCTCGCTACGGGTTCGAGCGAGAGTACCTGGCCCTGGTGGAGGGGAAACCGACGCTGGACACATTGCTTCAACTGGAAAAGGGCGTTTCCCTAGGGAATTGGGTAGCCCGGGCAAAGAGCGCGATGGTAGTAGGACCCGGAGAAACACCCAACACGACCTGGGTGCGCCTGATTTTGACCGAGGGGAAAAAGCGTGAAGTGCGCCGCATGTTGGCCGCGGTGGGCCATCCGGTGCGGCGACTTATCCGAGTGCGCTTCGGGCCCCTTCACCTGGGAGATCTGGAGCCCGGCCAGTGGCGCTTCCTCCAGGAGGACGAAGTGAAAGCGCTCATTCGCCAGGCCGCGGCCCGGGCCCGGAGACGACGCAGAACATCGTAATCCCCTTGCCCTTGGCGTCCAGTCCCAGCCCTTGCCAGGGACGACGCATCCCCAAACATCGTCCCCCTTCTTGCGTCGAGAAGCCCTTCAGATGATCAGAATGGCGATGATCCGTCGCGGACCGTGAACGCCGGTAATTAAGGTCTGTTCGATGTCCGCGGTCTTGCTGGGCCCTGTAACAAAGGTGAGAGCCGCGGGCATGGGCTGAGGACGTTGCGAGACCCAGGTAAACATGTCCACAGTGATGATGGACGCGGGCACAATGGCAATGTGCACGGGGGGCAAGAGGGTGGCCAGGCGGCTACGCCCTGGCCCGGAGCCCAACACGACCGTCCCTGTTTCCGCCAACGCGGCCAGCGCAGCGCTGATGCCCACATCCGCGGACGCGGCAAAGGTTCGCACGTCCCCATCACTCTGCCCCACCACGAACCAGTGATACTCCGGCCAGCGCTGGGGAAGGTTCCACTGGTTAAGAGGTGGCTCATTGTTCATCACGACCCGGTGCGCGGCCAGATCACCCAACAAATCGTGCAGGCGCTCCCGGGCCGCGCCCTCCCCCTGGACCACCAGAGCCTCCCCGCCAACCTCCTCCAGAGCCTGACAAAAGCGCTCTACCAGGTGGGGGAAGTGGCGGCGGCTTTGCCAGGGAGCAGGCAACGAAGCCGTCCGCAGGTGAGCACGCAAACGTCGCAGGATATCCTCACGTGCGGCCATGAGCATCACCTCCGTCCGCGTCCACATCACCCGCGTCCCACATCTCCCGGAAACTCCGGGAGGCAAGGGAAGGTAGATCCCGCTCTCCCGTAATCTGGAAGGGAGGTGGCAATCGAACCTGGCCATCCCGTTTGAAGGGGGCCTGTACCCAACGCAGGATGCGAGTCAGCGCGCGCCACAGTCGTGGGTGGGCCAAAAGCCACGCGGCCCAACGTTCGGACCAGAGGTCAGAGCGAGGGAGTAAGCCACGCCGCGATTCCTCGTGGCGCCACTCCAGGATCATGCGGGGAAGGTCAATGCGCGCGGGACACACCTCCTTGCACGCGCCGCATAAGGTACACGCGTGGGGCAGGGCTGGATACGCTTCCAACCCAAAGATAAGCGGAGTCACCACAATACCAATAGGACCGCTGTAAGGACTTCCATATGCGTTGCCGCCCACCTCCCGGTACACGGGACAAACGTTGAGGCAGGACCCGCATCGGATACACTGGAGAACTTCCTCAAAAGGGGTGCCCAGGGCCTGGGTGCGGTTGTGATCCAGGATGATGATGTGAAGTTCTTGGGGGCCGTCCGCGTCCTCACGGCGCGCAGGGCCGGTGATGACGGTGGTGTACACGGAAAGGGGTTGGCCGGTGGCGCTGCGCGCGAGGAGTTGAAGCCATACTGCGGCTTCGTTCCAGGTGGGAACGATTTTCTCCACTCCCATGATGGCCACGTGCACGGGCGGAGCGCTGGTTACCATGCGGCCATTGCCCTCATTGGTGACAAGAACGATACTGCCCGTTTCCGCGACCGCGACATTGACCCCGGTCAATCCCATATCCGCGCGGAGGAATTTATCCCGCAAGAACTCCCGAGCCACCGCGGTGAGGGCCGGGATATCATCCACGGGCAGGGAACGTCCTGTGGCGCGACTCAGAAGTTCTGCGACTTGCTGGCGAGTTTTGTGAATGGCCGGTGCGATGATGTGAGAGGGGCTTTCGCCAGCCAGTTGAACGATCCACTCCCCCAGGTCGGTTTCCACAGGGATGATGCCCGCGGCTTCCAACGCGGGATTCACCCGAATTTCCTCCCCTGTCATGGATTTGCTCTTGACGAGCAGGCGCACTTGATGGCGTTGGGCGATGTCCACAATGATGCGGTTGGCCTCTTCTCCGTCCCGGGCCCAGTGCACGTGGGCGCCGGCCGCGGTGGCATTGCGTTCAAAGGTCTCCAGGTGCTCGGCCAGGCGGGCAATGGTAGCCGCGCGAATTTCTTTAAGTTGATCGCGCAGCGCGTCCACGTCAGGGAGTTCAGCCCACGCGCGCTCGCGCCCTTCGCGAAAGTGGCGAGTTGCGCCGGCCAGGGCCTGTTGCAACCGGGGATCGTTGAGAGCCTGTTCGGCCCGCCGTTTAAATTCGGCCAGTGTCAGCCGCGATTCGAGCATGTTATGCCTCACGCCTCATGTCCTCACCTTGCCCCTCGTGGAGGGCCTGGGCCAGCATAACGGCCACGTGTTCCACACGCAAGTCCGTATCCTTCAACATCCCCCGCATCTGCATAATGCATCCTGGATCCGCGGAAACCAGAAGAGGGGCACTGGTTTCCAGGGCCTGACGCAATTTGTCCCTGGTAATGGCGTTGGAAATGTTAGCCATGCGCACGGAGAACAGTCCCCCAAAGCCACAACAAAAGTGGGATTCCTCCATCTCCACAATGGTGTATCCGGCAGCCCGCAACAAGCGACGGGGTTCATCGTGAAGTCCCAACATGCGATACATGTGACAGGAATCGTGGTAAGTAATGGAAGGAGCGCCATTCCAGCGCGGCGGAGTCCAATGAGCCTGATGGACCAGGAATTCAGTTAACTCGAAGGTCTTAGCCGCCAGGGCCCGGGCCCTGGCCAGCCAGTCGGGAGTATCAGCAAAAAGGTGGGGGTACTCAACACGTAACATGGCCGTGCACGAGCCACTGGGCAGCACAACCGCGTCGTAGGGCTCAAAAATCTCTACGGTACGTTGAGCCAGGGGGAGCGATTGTTCCCGCAGGCCACTGTTGTAAAAGGGCTGACCACAGCAGGTTTGCCCCGAGGGAAAAACCACTTCATATCCCGCCGCGCGCAACAGGCGTACGGCTGCAACACCTATCTCCGGCATAATGTTGTCCACAATACAGGTGGCAAAGAAGGCAACCGTCGGCATGAACGTCTATCCCCCGCGGCGGGATGTTTTAGTATAACCCGAAACTCAAAAGGTGCAAGACTGTGCTGCCTCTCGTGGCAGGCCCTCCTGAAAATCAACAAAAAAGGCCGGCATCCCCTGCCGGCCAGGAAACTTCACGTATAAAGAAGCGCTCGCGCAGGCTCAGTCCAGTTTCTTATGGCAGAACCACCAGTCGAAGCAATCGTACTGCTTGGGACGCTCCTCAGCGGTCTTCACGTCAGTAGCCGGAGGGATGATGACCTCATCACCGATGAGTTCGTTCTCCGGCCAATTCGCGGGAACGGCCACTCCGTTTTCATCCGATACCTGGAGGATCTTCACAAGCCGCACAATCTCATCAATGTTGCGGCCCACTTCCTGAGGGTAGTAAACAATAGCCCGAATTATCCCTTGAGGGTCAACAACGTAAACCGCCCGCACGGTAGTTGTCCCCTTGCCCGGATGAATTAAGTTAAGGGCCTCAGAGACCTCACCGGTGTGGTCCGCTATAATGGGGAATTCAATGTTCACATTCAGGGTATCCCGAATCCACTCCACCCACTTGATGTGGGAAAACACCTGGTCCACACTCAGGCCGATTAACTCGCAGTTCAATTCCCGAAACTGGTCGTATCGCTTCTGAAACGCGACAAACTCCGTGGTGCACACCGGAGTGAAATCCGCAGGATGGCTAAAAAGCACAAACCACTTACCCTCATATGCATCCGGCAAAGTCATTGTGCCGTGAGTGGTAGCCACGGTTACCTGGGGGAACTTATCACCTATCAAAGCCATAGTACACCTCCTCTTCGCATGATTTTTGGTTTGGATCTAATTATGGAACCGGTCTAATTTTATCCCCATTCTAAATTAAGTCAAATTTGCGATGAGGCAAGGTGCACTATAGGCGTCCCCAAACGGCCAAAATGATCTCCGCCAAAATGAGGATAACAATGCTAACCTCCAAAACCACCATCCGGGCATCCGCGGCCTCTTCTGCCAACATCAAGTAAATGCTGCGAAGCGTCTCCACCTTCTGCTGAACACTCTTCACCCACGTGTTAAGGCCCAACACTTCAGTAGCGCCGGTGTACACCATCGCGTAATACACATCCTCCGTCACCTTCAGCGCGTTCATAACTCGACCGGAGAGTTCGGTCACCTCCACAACTGTCATCATCATGCGGGACAAAATGCGTTGAAGATGGCGATAGCGCAACAAACCAATCCCCTGTCGCCGGATCAACTCCACATCATCGTAGGCATCTTCCAGTTCGTCATCAAGTAACTCGTCAAAATACACCAACTCCAACAACTGCGCGTTGGCAAACTCCAACAAATCCGGAATATCCATCACCCCTTCAACATCGTACACAAAAGCCGTTTCCCACGAGATAACAGCGACATCCTCCGCAGAATAAGTGTAAGTGTACTGCAGAATAGCCTCCTGTACCTGACGACTCAGTTCAAACTCTTCCCCCATCAACAAACGGGGAATGTCGTACCGAGCCAGCACTTCAGTGGCTCGAGGGGGCGGACTTTCGGCAAAGTGGCGAATGTAGAGGATGGCATAATCCTCAACCTCCCACATCTCCTGGTCCCATTGGGGTTTGTACAGGGCCGGGGCGATTTCCTTCAACACTTGGGCGACAATCTGGCGACAGACAGGATCCGGATTCAACCCCATGACTTGGCGGAATAACGATTCGACATCTTCCATCGCGGATTGGGCCGAAAGGGGAACTTCAAGGCGCACTGACACCACGCCAAAATCATACAACCGGACAGTTGCCCGCTGCAGAGGGAAAGGCCAATCGGGTGAACGTATGGGCTCGACCTCCACGGTCACAGTGAGAGGAGGGTTTACAAAGTAAACAGCCCGTGGCCGTACCCGCCGCAAGCGAAGGCGCGAGGAAAGATATCCAGCGCGAGTACGTACAATACGGTCGGCTTTTGCTAAGTCGATTTCATTGGCCACATCGTACAGCCGGTACACAAGTATATAGCCATCGGCTACACGCAAAAACGTTCCCATGTTCCCTCACTTTCGTGGCCTTCGCTTTCGCGGCTGAGACCGCCGCCTGGTCTGACGCCGCCTTTGCCACCGTATCCCACCCGGCGGTATGTGAAGGGCCTGGAAAAGGGCCTGGCGTTCCTGTTCAGTTAAAAAACGCCATTCTCCAGGTTGAAGCGTTCCCAGGTTCAGGGGCCCAATGGAGATGCGAATGAGCCGCAAGGTCGGATGTCCGACAGCCGCGGTCATGCGCCGAACCTGACGTTTTTTGCCCTCCCGTAAGGTGATGAGTAACCAACTTGTCGGGCCATAGGCCCGTACAGGGCGCTCTGGGATAGGAAGCGGGAGAGATGAAAGGAGTTCAACCTCAGCAGGGGCAGTCCGATATCCTTTAATGATCACGCCACCGCGCAACCGCTGGAGAGCCTCCTCATCAGGTGTGCCCTCTACCTGCACCAGGTACGTTTTAGGCAATTTCCATCGGGGGTCAGTGACGCGGTGCAGGACGACTTTGTCGTCAGTGAGCAGTAACAACCCCTCACTTTTCATGTCCAGCCGTCCGGCCGGATACACGCGCGGAATCGAAATATAGGCGGACAGCGTAGGGCGTCCCTCCCTATCGGTAAACTTGGAGAGCACACCGTATGGCTTGTAAAAGAGAAGGTACTGAGGCATCAAGGCACCCGGTAGATCCGCATGGTTCCCTGTTCAAAAACTACGTCGAGCACGTGGTCAAACACCCGCTCCCGCGCTTGGGAGAGGCCGTACTTCTGTCGTTCCTGGGAGCCAAGCACTACATATTGCACATTATACGCGTGCAATAATTCCAACAAAGCCGCCCCCCGCTCCTGTTTATAGATACGTTCGATGTCCTGAGATCGAGAGCCTGCCTGGCGAGAAAGAGCCGCTCCCCGCCACTGCAATTCGTGGAAATCCCAACCGAGTAACGTGGGGCGACCGCTAAAAGCAGAAATACGACCAAAGAAACTGTACGACCCACCAGTTGCCTCTACAAGAGTGGCGTCTCCCGGCACGTGTGCGCGTACCCACCGGATACCCGCCTCATCATCAGGGAAGTGTCGAGCTACCCACGCCTCACCATCCAATGTAACGCCTGCCTGTTGCAACTGGGAACGAGCAGGGATGGCCAAAGCCGTGTACACACCCCCCAAGGCCAGGAAAAGCACAGCCATGCCCACAATTCCTACACGCCTATGCCCTCGCAAATAGCCAAAGGCCCACGCCAAACCGTACACCCCCACTAAGGCCCACAGCACCCAGGCTTGAAAGTAAAACTTGAACACCGTGTTCATCCGGGTACCGAATAAATCCTTAAGATAAACGAATTCCACCGCGTAGGTAAGGCCTAACCCCAAAGTCAAAAGCAGCACGCCGAATTGAGAATCCGCAGGAGGGGATTCGTGTTCCCCGTCTGCCGGCGAACGGCTCAACTGGTAAAGAGCCCACCCTAAAAAGGCCCCCAGAATAAGAAACGTGCCCGGGTGTCGCAAACGTATTTCCCCAATAAGAAGGGCCAATTGTCCTAAACTGCGACCGCCCATATTGGACTGCACTTCCGGACGGGCAAGGATTTGGTCTAGAAATGCCCTACCAGCAGGTGTAACCAGGTAGAGGCCAATAAGTGTGGCCAGCAAGAGCCACGGCAAGACCCAAACAGCCAGGATCCAGCGTAACAGATCCCCGTATCGAACTCCTTCGCGCCGCCCGATCATGTATCCAAAAACCACCAGCAGCACAAGCAGAGGGCCAAACATCACAAAGAACTGCGGGAAACGCGTTGGATTGAAGAGATTGGGCAGAATCCCTCCTGCCTGGGACTGAAAGCCCAGATAAAACGGGAAGTAAAGGAGTATCCCTAAAAGAGCAATACCTCCCCCCAGGGTGAGAGCCGGAGGTACACTTGCCCAGGTAAGACGGTTCTTCCCCATCCGTACGGCCACAACACCCATGAATAAAAGCAAGTAAATGGGAAAATCCCACGTGTTCAAGAACGCGAGCGCTCCCAACATAAGGGCATAAAGCACAAAACGCGGCCAAGTTAAGGAATGAGCCTGGGCAAGGGCTTGAAATTGTCGAAAATATCCGTAAACGCGCTCCCACCGTGCGCCGTTCATCTCTTGCTCCGAAGATTCATGCCCTTCGCCTGGGATACCCACGCGCCACCAGAACAGGCTGAGGGCACCGGCAATGGACAAAAGGACAAAGGGTAAAGCAAGAACATGAGGGTGCATATCCCCTAAAATGAAGGAAAAAGCGGGGAACTCATCAATCACTTCCATAGTGTTCCCCAACAAATCCTTATCGTGAATAACTCGCGAAGCCTGCCACCACCATATAAAACGTGAAGGTATCCAGGAAGGGGCCTGGGCAGGATTATACGGACCGTTAATGTTCCGAATATCCAACCACTGCCAAAACGATACGGGTAACACCTGTCGAGCGTATAGAACTTCCAGAAAGCCTTCCAAATTTCCGATTAACGCCAGTACCACTCCCCCTATCAATCCCCAGCCGGGCACAAAGGAGGATGACCGTGGGCCCTTCACCAGACGCGCCACCCAATTACCTACCAGTCCGTAGGCCCCTGTAAAACTTAGGGCGAACCATGTAGCCCCGGCTAAATTAAACCCCACTGAAGAGGCAACACCACTCAAGTGCACTAAACCGGCAATCAACACGTAGCCGAAGTAGTAATAACTAATCGCGTACCCGGCCAACCAAGGGTCATGGGGAGGAAAGCGTGAAGAGGTGAGAATGCCGTTAATGAAGGCGATTTCCATAAACTTCTCGCCCCCGGCCGTAGCGATATCAGGGCTATGCGCACGCACATAGGCCCACCCTAGATATGCAACCAGGAAAACCCCTTCTGTTAAAAGCAGACTTCGGAAGTGCTGACGCACCCAGCGAACAAAAGGACGTTCTCCTTCCTCATTTTCACGCCAATCCGAACGAGTGCTCGCGTATGACAGGACCGCCAACACAACCAGCGCGGACAACGCCCCGCCGAAGGTGTTGTGAAGGAAGCCAAACGTATTGCCAAGCCAGAAGAGATACCCCCAGATCAACAAGCCTAGGGGTTTAGAGAGGGAAAAACCGCGATCGCCCAGTGGACGGAAAAACCACCAGGCCAGAGGAAAAGCGGCCCAACCAATCACAGTCAGCCAGAACCACCAACGCATTAAAGCCCACAGTGCATCCATGACTGCCTCACCTTAGGGGTTGTGGACCTTATAGTAGCATACGGACCTGAACAGGTCAAAGCCGCCCTCCAATTCTATCTACAATCTTACAACTCCCCCAACGGTTTGTTCGCCGTTGACATCCATCGCAGGGTAGACTACAATAACAGTGTTCAGCAGAGATTATCACCCACAGAAAAGAGGACGAGCCACATGGCTAAGTTTTATTACGGCGGCCAAGCCGTCATTGAAGGCGTGCTTATGCGCGGCCAAAACCGTGTCGCCGTTGCAGTACGAACCCCGAAAGGTGAAATCAAAGTTCTCGAAGAACCGCTAACCGCTGCCGTGTACCGAGCCAAGTGGGCACGATGGCCTTTTCTCCGAGGATTGAGTGCCCTTTGGGACGCGCTTGTGTTGGGGACCAAGGCCCTCCTTTGGTCAGCCGACGTGGCAGTAGCCGAAGAAGAGGATGCCACTCAAGGGTTTACCGGTCCTATTGCCTGGGGCACTATCGCCCTCTCTTTGGCTGTGGGAATTGGACTTTTCATCTTACTCCCCTCGTTTGTAGCCCAACAATTGGAACGATGGATTCACTCTTCGCTGGTGAGCAGTCTCGTTGAGGGAGGAATCCGTCTGGGGCTGTTTATCCTGTACCTGTGGGGCATCGGGTTCTCAGAAGAGATACGGCGGGTTTTTGCTTATCACGGTGCCGAACATAAGACAATTAACGCGTATGAGGCCGGAGCCCCCCTTACGCCGGAAAGTGTTGCCAAATACAGCAGGGAACATGTTCGGTGTGGAACCAGTTTCCTCCTGTTCGTGTTATTGATCTCCATTCTCTTATTTGCACCCTTTAACTTCCAGAACGTGCTGTTGCGTCTCCTTTCGCGTTTGATTTTAGTCCCTGTTCTGGCGATGATTTCTTATGAAATCCTTCGTTTAAGCGCTGCGCGGCCTCATCACCCGCTTCTACGGTGGTTCATTGTACCCGGCCTTATGTTACAACGCCTGACAACGCGGGAGCCGGATCTGGACATGCTGGAGGTGGCCATCGCCGCCCTGGTGCCGGTCCTTATAGCCGATGGCCAACAGATTCCTGGAATCCAGGTGCTCCTTCCCGCGCAGGAGGCGATAACCTCAACCACATAATCGTGTGAGAATCCTCAACCGGTGTACGCGTGGCATCCTTCATGTAGAGGATGTGTGGCACGCGTCACCCACACAGGAATGCTCAAATCTTAAGGAGGCTTACCATGAAGACAAAGATCAGCATCATCGGTGCAGGTATGGTTGGTTCCACTACGGCCCATTGGATGGCCGAGCGTGAACTGGGCGACATTGTGTTGGTGGATATCCCCGAAGTTGGGGATATGCCCAAGGGGAAGGCTTTAGACTTGACTGAAGCTGGTCCTATTTTTGGCTTTGACGCTCGTATTACCGGTACTCACGACTATGCAGATATTGCCGATTCCGACATTGTGGTCGTGACGGCTGGCATGCCCCGCAAGCCCGGCATGTCCCGTGAGGACCTGGTAGGGGTGAACACTAAAATTGTCGCCAGTGTGGCGGAAAAAATCGCTCAGTACGCGCCGAACGCTATTGTCATTGTGGTAACCAACCCGCTGGACACCATGGCCTACCTGACCAAGAAGGTCACCGGCTTCCCCAAGGAACGGGTGATGGGCCAGGCAGGGGTTTTGGACAGTGCCCGCATGCGCACGTTTATTGCCATGGAGTTGGGCGTGAGTGTGGAAAATACCCACGCGTTCGTCCTGGGAGGGCACGGCGATGAGATGGTGCCGCTGCCCCGCTATTCCACAGTCGCGGGCATTCCCATTACCCACTTGCTGCCCAAAGAACGCATTGACGCGATAGTGGAACGCACCCGCAAGGGCGGTGGGGAAATCGTCAAACTGCTGGGTAAGGGCAGCGCGTATTACGCTCCGGGCGCAGCCGTTACCAAGATGGTGGAGGCCATTCTCAAGGATAAGAAGCTCATCCTGCCGGTCTCTGCTTACCTGGAAGGCGAATACGGCATGAACGATATCTACTTTGGCGTGCCGGCCATTCTAGGCAGCAAGGGTGTCGAGAAGATTATCGAAATTGAACTCACCGAGGAAGAAAAAGAGGCCATGAAGCGCTCCGAGGCGCTTATCCGCAACACCATGCGGACGGCCGGCCTCATCGAGTAAAGTCGGGCCAAGCCTGCAAAGGGGGAGCCATCACACAGGGAAAGGCTCCCCCTTTTTTATTCAAACCAATACCCTACCCCCGGCTCAGTCCAGATGTGACGATGTTCCTTAGTTTCCCCCAATTTCTTGCGCAAACGGCCAATGTACACCCGCAAGTACTCAACTGCGTCGCTGTATTCCTCCCCCCACACCTGTTGTAGAAGCCAGCGATGGGGAAGAACACGTCCTTTGTGCTGCATGAGAATTTTCAGCAAATTAAATTCCGTTGGCGTAAGATCCAATAATTGCCCCTTGTGATAAGCCCGGTGCCCTTCAATGTCCAGTTCCACATCACCAACTCGCAACATTGTGCCCTCAGAAGGAGAGGCTTCTGCCCAACGCGCTCGACGCAACACCGCATGTACTCGAGCCAGGAGTTCGCCTACACTGAACGGTTTCGTCAAGTAGTCATCAGCGCCCTGCTCCAAAGCAGTGATCTTATCGCCTTCATCATCCAATGCTGTCAAAACGATAATCGGTGTCGTATCCTTGCGGCGAATGCGCCGCAAAACCTCCATGCCATCTAAGCGCGGCATCAACAAATCCAGCACAATGAGATCCGGACGGTGCTGTTCAAACTGATGCAACGCCTCCATTCCGTCCGCCGCGGTCAACACCCGAAAACCACGAGCCTCTAGATTACGCCGCATAAAATTACGCAGCGCCTCCTCATCATCCACGATAAGCACTGTGCTCCGTCGCATTGATATCCTCTCCTCGTCGAGGGTGAATCGGTAGAGTGAACGCGAAAACCGCGCCTCCTTCAGGATTATCCTCCACCCAAATTCGACCACCATGAGCTTGCACAAATCCCTTACAAATAGCCAAACCTAACCCCGCGCCTCCCGCCCGGACACCAGGAACCCGATAAAACCGGTCAAAGATGTGTTCCCGATGCTCAGGAGGAATGCCCGGTCCGCGGTCTTCAACCCGCACAACCACTTCACCATCCGACAAAGCCGCTCGTACCCGAATAATCCCACCAGGAGGAGTGTACTTCTGAGCGTTCTCAATGAGATTTCGTAGAACAACCTCTATGCGCGCGGCATCCACATACACCGGGGGCAACGTATCAGGCACTTCAATTTGTAGCACATGGTCTGTCTGAGGAACGCCCCGCAAAGCGCGAGAGATGATATCCTGTAATTGATAGGCGTCGCGACGGATAATCAAGGTCCCCGCCTCCAGCCGGGACATGTCCAACAAGTTACTTACCAAGCGTTGCAGACGGTCGGCTTCCTCGCTGATGATTGTCAAGAACTCCCGGCGGGTCTCCTCGTCCCATTCCACATCATCGGCCAACAGCGAACTCACATACCCTTTAATGCTAGCCAATGGGGTGCGCAATTCGTGGGAAACAGCGGAAAGTAACGCGGATTTCGCTCTATCCAACTCCCGATCCCGTGTAATATCTCGCAACACCTTCACCCTGCCGACAATTGTCCCATCCTCCTCCCTTACTGGCACAACCAGGAGACGTAAATCCCGGGTCTGACCATCCACTGTGACGGTTGTTTCAACAGGACCTTCCTCCTCGCCCCGCAGAAAGGCCCGCATAATGCCCTCTGTGCACTCAGCCAGGACGCCCACCGGCTGTCCCACTACCTGATCACCGCGACATTGCAAGAACTGCTCTGCCGCGCGGTTGATGTACACCACACGGCCGCTCAAACTCTCTACAATGAGGCCATCCTGCACACTTTGGATGACCGCTTCCAGGCGTAAGGTTTGCAGATAACGCAAGCGGTTGCTCTGAGCGTACAAGACCGCGTGCTCTAACGCCATGGCCGCGTGGTTGGCAAAATGCAAGGCCAACTCTATTTCCTCATCCGTAAAGTAATGAGGTTCTCGGTGGTAGAGAACTAAAGCAGCAGGAGGAGCCTCCCGAGTAAGAAGGGGCACCGCCAGAAGAGCCCGATATCCTTCGCGACGGGCGCGGTGTACGAGCGCGTAACTGGGCGGCAACTTCTCCACATCGGCCACTTGTACCGGACGTCGGTTCCGTATGGCCTGCATAGTCGGAGAATGAGGGTCATCAGGGTGTAAGCGAATATCACGGACATAGGCCTCACTGAGTCCCCGACACGCTTGAACTTTGTACACCCCCTCATCAGGGTCGTAAGCCATAATGGAACATATTTTCACGTTCAGCAACTGCTGGACTAATTCCAAAATGCGGTCGATAACCTCTTCCGCGTCTAGCGTGGAGACGAGTGCCTGACTGGTTTCCAATAACGTGGAGAGTTCCTGAAAACGCCGCTCCAAAGCACTCTCCATCTCGGCGAACGCGTTGGCCAGATCACCCAACTGGTCCGTGCGACCTGCCACTTGTGGCAAAGCCGCGGGGGCGGTCATCCGTCCCCCATGTCGCCGCCCCAGAGCCCGGCTATATGCGGCCATATGCGCCAATGGGGCTAGCAAGGAATGATGTAACATGGCCCAAAAGAACGCACCACTGAGGAGGAAGAGAAGGACAGCCAACAACCACCCCTGCCGGAACGAGGTTAACGTTGCCAACGCCTCACCCGCGGGCCGCCGTACCATCACAACCCAACCGGTCTGGGGCATCTGAACATACGTGTAAAGCCACATATGGCCATCCGGAGCCCGATGTAATGTGGAGAGTGAAGCAGCGTGACGGGCTTGCAGTCCCTGAGGCCATGTTTTCAACGCGAATTCCGGCCGCAACAAACGGGCCACATCCGCATCCGCGATTAATTGTCCCGTGTGATCGAAGATGGAAATCCCCACAGTATGTCCCTCACGGGACTGCTCGTCCACAATTGTCCTTAAAGCCTCGCTAAGCCGCTCTAACGAAATGTTCGTTCCCACCACTCCAAGGAACTCTCCGCCACGCCCCAGGACTGGAGCGGCCGCAGTAACAACAGGTTTCTGCGTTGTGGGCGAAATACGTCCCTTGGAGAGAACCGGATGCCCCGTACGACGCGCTGCTTGGAAGTAATCGCGAAACGAAAAATTCCACCCCAGCGTAGACCCCGGCCCCAAGGGATAATGAAACAACATGGTGCCATCCTCACCCAGGAGGTACACAAGAATGAGGTCCCGCCGAGCAGTCATTGTAGTACCGAACAGACGTTCGAGGGCCACCTTGTCACGCTGAATGACCGCGGGGTCACGGGCGAGGGCATCAACCGCTTCTAGGGCAAAACGCAAAGAAGTTCCGGTTTCCAGAGCAATAGATTGAGCCAGAGCGCGATCAGCAGCCTCCACATCAGCCACCAATCGCTGTTCCGCAAATCGCGCGAAAAACCACAGGCCTGCTAAAACAGTAACCACCACAAGCCCATACAGCACGACCAACTGAACACGGACATCACGCCGCCACAAACTTAACACCAGCCCTACCCCTCTTTACGCAATCATCATTGAGAGTCGCCGGATAAATAACCGCGAGCCCAAACCGATTTCATTCTCCGTGAACTTGCCTTCCGTATTATACTGGAACACCAAAGCCTCGCGGAAACTCCTTGCGGAAAACCGAGAAAGCAGCGATCCGACACCTTGCCAGAGGGGCCACTCAATGCGTTTCTCCTCCAAACCTGTGTTATACTCCCCCCAGATTCACAAGCACGAAGATAGAGGAGAGGACATATGAAATTGTTGGGACAACTATCTGTCTTTCCCGCTCTCCCCCAGCGCATCCACCGATTAGAGGAACTCGCATATAACCTGTGGTGGGCGTGGCATCCAGAGGCCCAAGAACTCTTTAAACGACTTGACGAGGATCTCTGGGAGGGGACACACCATAACCCGGTAAAACTCTTACAGCAAATTGCCCAAGCCCGTCTGGACGCGATGGTGAAAGATCCATCTTACCTGACCTTATACGATGAAGTGATGAGCGCTTTTGATGCTTACATGAACGCTGAGGATACATGGTTTGCCCGGACTTATCCAGAACACAAAGACCATATAATCGCTTATTTCTCCGCAGAATTTGGCCTCCATGAAGTGTTACCCATTTACTCCGGTGGCTTGGGCATCCTCTCAGGGGACCACTGTAAAGAAGCCAGCGACCTGGGAGTGCCGTTGGTTGGCGTAGGATTTTTATATCCCCAGGGATATTTCACCCAACGCATCGCTGAGGACGGTTCCCAGGAGGCTATTTATGAGAAAATCAACTTTAACGAGGTGCCAGCCCGGCCAGCCCTTACTCCCGACGGTCAAGAAGTGAAGATTTACGTGGATTTACCCGGACGTCGGGTGTACGCCAAGGTGTGGAACATCCAGGTAGGACGGGTGCACCTGTATTTGATGGACACAGACGTGGAGGAAAACGCGCCAGCAGACAGGGAACTGGCCGCTCGGTTGTACAGCGCGGATCCAGAACAGCGTATCTCACAGGAGATTATCCTGGGAATCGGGGGAGTACGCACCCTACGAGCCCTTGGAATCCGGCCCACGGTATATCACTTGAACGAAGGCCACTCAGCTTTCCTGGGCTTGGAACGCATTCGCTGGCTTATTCAGGAGGAAGGCCTCTCCTTCCGCGAGGCATTGGAGTTCGTCCGCGCGACCTCCCTGTTCACGACCCACACACCGGTCCCGGCGGGCCATGACGCTTTTCCGTTTCCCATGATGGATAAGTATTTCAGTTTTTACTGGGGTGAACTCGGCCTGACTCGGGAAGAATTCCTTGCCCTGGGTCGATACGATTACCCATGGGGAAGTCACTTTAGCATGACAGTGCTTGCTATTAACCAGGCCGCTTACATTAACGGTGTAAGCAAACTTCACGGTCAGGTCTCACGTCGAATGTGGCGTTCCTTGTGGCCTAACGTACCGGAAGAGGAAATTCCCATCGGTCACATCACGAACGGCGTCCACTTGCCTTCATGGTTGGCCCCTGAGTTAATGCACTTGTTGGATCGGTACTTGCCCGAAGGGTGGAGAGAACGGGTAGACGATCCCCGTGTTTGGGATGCAGTGCTCAATATTCCTGACGGTGAATTGTGGGAGACGCGCTTGAAGTTAAAGGCCGCGCTGGTGGATTTTGTCCGTCAACGGGTTCGAGAACAATTGCGACGACACGGTGCCGCGCCTTCACGGATTCGGCGAATCGAGTCCTTCTTTGATTCGGAAGTGTTGACGATTGGGTTTGCCCGCCGCTTTGCTACCTACAAACGCGCGACGCTGATCTTTCGCGACCTCGACCGCATCCGACGCATCCTTACAAACCCGGAACGTCCAGTGCAGATTATTTTCGCGGGGAAAGCCCATCCTGCAGATGAACCCGGCAAATCCTTAATCCAATACATCCACCAACTCTCACACAAAGAAGGGTTTGACGGGCACATTATCTTCCTGGAAGACTACGATATCGACATGGCCCGACGCTTGGTCCAGGGGGTGGACGTGTGGCTCAATAACCCACGGCGCCCTAACGAAGCCAGTGGGACCAGCGGGCAAAAAGCAGGGATGAACGGTGTCCCTAATTTGAGTGTTCTCGACGGATGGTGGCCAGAAGGGTACAACGGACGAAATGGGTGGGCCATCGGGGAAGATAAAGAATACCCCAACGAGGATGCTCAAGATGAAGCCGACGCGCTTTCCCTGTATAACCTTCTTGAAGAGGAAATTATCCCCTCGTACTACGAAGTGTGGCGGGAAGGGCACGCTCATACATGGCTGGCCACCGTACGAGAGTCCATTCGCTCGATTGCCCCCCGCTTTTCCACAAGGCGAATGCTTAAAGAGTACCTTGCACATTATTATGTGCCGGCAATGAAGAATCGAGATCTGTACAGTGCTGACGGATTTCAAGTGGCCCGGACCCTCGCTGCGTGGCGACAACATATCGAGGCACACTGGAATGAAGTAAATGTGCAGGCAAGGGTTGAGGCACCAGAGCGAATGCACATAGGGGATAACTTACGCATCCATGTAAAAGTTTCACTTGGAAAACTCTCTCCGGAAGATTTGCAGGTCGAATTCGTACTTGGACGCCTGGATGAAACAGGAGAACTGCGCAATATCACCCGATACACTTTAACGCCAAGTGGGGCCCCCGCGGGGGGAATTGTCCAATACGAAAGCGCCATTACACTTCAACAAAGTGGACAACTGGCTTATGGCGTACGGGTATACCCTTACCGTAAAGAACTTCCCTCCCGTTTTGAATTGCGCCTGGTGAAGTGGGCAGACTAACTATGGCCGTGTTATCCCACTACGAGGTAGAACCCGTTCTACAGGCTTGGCGCCAAGGACAAACAGAAGTGTTCATGTCACTGGACCTGGGGAAAACCCAGGTCCACGTTTCCCTGACGCGTGAGGGAATTAATCTCCCCGGAGAGGGCTGTCTCCCATGGGAGGAAGCGGAGAAAATTATTAGTCACCCGAACGTGTGCTTTCGTTGGAACGCGAAAACCGGACTTCATCCCTTACAGGTATTCTCCCCGTTGACCCAGCGCTTGGTCACGCTTTATCCCACAGGAACGGCCCCTACAATTACGCTCTCGGGGATACCCATGCACCGAATTCAAGGGACAGATCCGTGGCGTGATACTCTAACAAAAATCCGGGCTGCCCGCGCTCGAGGTCGAGTTCTCGACACGTGTATGGGGCTAGGATACACCGCTATTGCTGCAGCCCGGACTGCATCCTTCGTCCTAACCGTGGAATTGGACCCAGCCGTCATCGCTATAGCACGGGAAAACCCCTGGTCAAGCGACCTTTTCGTTCACCCGCGTATCCACATTGTGCAAGCGGATGTGGCTGAGTTGATTGCAGGATTGCCAACGGGCGAGTTCACTGTGGTGATTCACGATCCCCCTATGTTCTCCTTAGCAGGAGAATTGTACAGCCTGGATTTCTACCACGAAGTCCTACGCGTCTTAAGTCCCCGAGGCCGCCTGTTCCACTACATTGGCAACCCCGAAGGGAAAATGGCCCGGAATTTAACCCGTAGCGTTACCCGCCGCTTGCAACAGGCTGGATTTCGTAAAATTGTTCCCGCCCGTGCCGCCTTCGGTGTTATCGCCCTGAAATAGCCCCCACACGCCAAAAATCACCCAAACAAACACTGACGTTCCCTGGTCCACCACCACACCAACACACTGCCGATCACTATCGCCCCTAATCCCACAAGCCCCCCTTCCGGACCAAATGGGCCCCCGGTCCACAGCGGAGGGCCGTGCATTCTCACGAGAATAACGGTTGTGTTACGCACAGCATCTAACCCACTCACCGGAAAACCATATACATTGCCTTGAAAGAAATTCCAGGAAAAATGCAATCCTATAGGTAAAGCCAACTCACTGGTGCGTATATATGCAAATCCTAAAAACAGTCCTGCCACACACAAATTGACGATACTCAAAAACGTTACGTTGGGATTAAACATGTGCATCAAGCCAAAAAAGAGGGACGATAGCAACCAGGCCAAATACACGGCACCCCGAGGTCCTAAAATCGGTAGGCGTAACCCTTCGGCTAAATTCAGTAATAGATACCCTCGAGCAATCCCTTCTTCGTTTATCGCCACTGCGATGAACAACCAAACCGCCGCTAAGAGTGCCACAATAAAGGGACGCCCCGGAGGAGCGACAAAAAGCCGTTCAACAGTAAGCCATCCGGCAGCCCACTCCAAGAGGAAAATTCCCGTCATTAAAAGCGCGCCCAGAACAAATCCCATACCGAAATCGCGCCACCAGGCAGGACCCAGGTGAAAACCAAAATCCACAAACGGACGTCTGTCCAACACGCGGGCAGCAACAAGCATGGAAAAAAGGGTGGCTAAGACCGAAATCGTCTGCATTACCACCAGTGTCTCCCGCAGGAGTACAGACCAGGCCAGAAGTCCCAAAAGGGTGTTGAAGAAGAGCAATAACAAACCGAATGCGATTATACGCCAAAGGGTGCGAATTCGACGCTGTTCTTCATTCCAAAAGGGCCATAGTAATTTATCAAGCGTGCTCATCTATCACCTCACCTGCTCTGTTATACGTGAAGGGGATAGGCAATTCCTTCCTCAGCCAAGAATCGCCGCACAGATTCTTCCAAAGTAAGTTCACCCTCTAAAACAGCTTGTTGATACTGCACGGTCCATTGATATAGTTGGGAACGGGCTTCCCTGAGTTCCACAAGCACCAGGTGGGCCATTGGTCCAGCCTCGTCCAAGAAACCAGTTGTGGCAAAGGCTCGTTCAGTGGCTTTGCGATCGTACGGCACACGTACAATGGATGCATTCCAATGGCCTCGATGACACACACACCGAGCATAACTTGCTCGGGAATCCCCGTCAAATGGAAGGCCGACCGCTCCGGCATTCACCACAACACGCCCCTCCAACCAGCGAACAAAAGCTCGATGGGTGTGGGCTACACACATGGCCGCTACCGACGTGGGCATTCGGGCTAAGATGTCCTCATTCGACATATCAGGGTAAAGGCCATCGCGAGTGTGGCGTGGGGAGGCGTGGGTAATGTACAGGACATCCCCTTGCTGCCCACTGTCTAAAGGGATCTGCACATCGAAAGGCAACGCCCGGATATCCTCAATCACGTCTTTAACGCGCAGATATGTCCAGTATGCCAGGTAATAAATTTGGAAACGCGGTGTCTGCTTGGGAATGCGAGCATCAGCATGTTCCAAGACGTATTGCTCGTGGTTGCCAATGGTGAGGTGCCACCCCGCTCGCTGAGCCCGCTCCCATATCAACGCCCAACATTCGCGTGGCTGGGGCCCCCGGTTAATCACATCACCGTTCACGACCACAACATCAGGCTGCCAACGGTCTACATCCTCTAACACAGCTTCTAAAGCAGCCAAGTTAGCGTGAATATCTGAAATAACGGCAACTTTCATCCCCTCATTCCGTCCCATAATAAAAATTCCGCAGGAGAAAGATATTCGATTTGCGCTGAATAGAGAAATTTTCACACGCAAGGCGCCTATCTGTTATAGGTTGCCAACTAAGATGTTTCAGCGTTTGACAAAGCGCCATTTCCGATATATCTTTCTTCGGTTATCCTCGTTCAAAATCCAGGGGAAGGAATGCAAGGGGAAGGGTGAGCCGTGGCCAGAAAACGAAAGCGAAAGCCAATTGTAGCGTTAGTTGGACGTCCCAACGTGGGAAAGTCCACGTTGTTCAATCGTTTAATCGGTCAAAAGTGGGCTATCGTGGAAGATAAGCCCGGCACCACACGAGACAGACTGTATGGGGAAGCGGTGTGGGGCGATCGAGAGTTCGTGGTCGTTGATACGGGCGGTTTGGAGGTTATTCCACGCACCCGGGACGGGCGCTTCAAGGCGCGACCACTGGCTGAGGATTCGCGAGATTTTATCCAGGAAATGCAGCAACAAGCCAACGTTGCTATCCGTGAGGCCGATGTGATCGTTCTCCTCACAGATGTATCCGATGGCGTCACACCAGCAGACCGCCAAGTGGCAGAATTGTTGCGCGCACAGAAGAAGCCCGTTATCCTGGCCGTAAACAAGGTGGATAACAAACAACGAGAAACAGATGCACTCGCGTTCTATGAATTAGGGTTGGGGGACCCAATTCCTATCTCCGCCTTGCACGGTACGGGTACAGGTGACCTTCTGGATGCTATTGTCGCTGCCTTGCCTTTGCCAACAGAGATGGAGGAAGAGGAGGAAGAAGAACAGATACGAATTGCCATTGTGGGACGCCCCAATGTAGGCAAATCCACATTGTTTAACGCACTGGCCCGTTCTGAAAGGGCTATTGTGAGCCCAGTGGCGGGAACAACGCGTGATGTTGTGGACACAGAAGTGAAATGGGAGGGAAAACGATTCCTCTTCCTGGATACGGCCGGAATCCGCCGACGAGGACGTATAGAGCGTGGGGTGGAGTATTACAGCGTACTGCGCTCTATGCGCGCTATCGAACGCAGTGATGTGGTGCTTCTCTTGATTGACGCAACAGAGGGGGTAACGGCTCAAGATACGCACATTGCCGGATACGCGCTGGACCGATTCCGGAGCATTATCATTGTAGTAAATAAGTGGGATCTGGTAGAGAAAGATGCCCACACGATGGTCGAATACACACGACGCATTCGACACGAGTTGAATTTCATTGACTTCGCTCCTATCTTGTTTATCTCGGCTAAAACGGGACAACGTGTATCCCGTATATTCCCTTTGGTAGAACACGTTTACAATGAACGTTTTGTCCGCCTCCCGACGAGTAAACTAAATCGTATTGTCCAGGCTGCTTTAATGGCTCACACACCGCCGGTAAAGGGGACTCGACAGTTACGACTTTATTACGTCACCCAGCCCGCGGTAGATCCACCCACCTTTGTGTTTTTTGTGAATGACGCGGAATTGGTTCACTTCTCTTATCAGCGTTATCTGGAAAATAAGATACGAGAACAACACCCTTATGATGGCACGCCTTTGCGCCTTATCTTTAAGAGCCACGAGGGTCGTAAGAAGAAGAAAAAATAATTCACACTACGCTTGTCAGGAGAACGTATGAACGCACAAATTCCAATGATTGAAACTGTCCACCTTACACGAACCGTCAACGGAAAGACCATAGTGGATGATGTGAGTTTTACCGTACAAAGGGGCGAAGTGGCTACCATATTCGGCCCCAGTGGTTCTGGAAAAACATCTCTCCTGCGGCTTATTAACCGCCTCGATGAGCCCACAAAAGGAACCGTTTTGTTGGAGGGAGAGGATTACCGGAACATCCCTCCTCGGGAACTTCGCCGTCGGGTGGGGATGGTGATGCAGCAGGCCTTTCTTTTCCCCGGGACCGTAGCGGATAATATTCGCTTTGGGCCGCGACAATGGGGGCGTGAGTTGCCCATGGAGGAAGTAGAACGCTTGCTTGCGCAAGTGGGGTTAACGGGGTACGCGGATAGGGATGTGGCCCAACTTTCTGGAGGAGAGGCCCAACGAGTAGCATTGGCCCGTACGTTGGCGAACGAGCCCGACGTGTTGTTGCTGGATGAACCCACGTCGGCCCTGGACGAGGGCAGTAAGGCGGAAGTGGAGTCCTTAATTCAACACATTATTCGTGAACGTGGGTTGACATGCCTGTGGGTAACGCACGACGTGGATCAAGTCGTACGCATGGCTGATAAGGTAATTGTGCTGGAAAAAGGACGCGTCGTCCAAGTAGGCACTGCAGAGGAGGTGCTTCGTGCTTAGTGTGTGGATGCACGATCCGTTGTATCTGGGGTTAGCGCAAGCGGGGGTGGTTATTGTGCTCGCACTAATCGCCACCTGGATTGCTCGTCACTATCACATCCACATGGAACGAGAGGTGGCTATAGCCCTCGCGCGAGCGTTTGTACAGGTGATAGCGGTTGGTTCAGTGCTCCTGATTATCCTTAAAGGCCCTCTTGCCACCGGATTTCTAATTCTAGCAGGGATGATGGTGCTGGCTGCACAAACAGCAGCACGTCGAGCCAAAGAGATACCGGATGTGTTTCGCGTTTCCCTATATGCCATTGCTATAGGTTCAGGCACAATCATTATATTAATGACATGGGTGGGCGTTATCCACCCACGCCTTACATCGTTAATCCCTGTAGGAAGCATGCTTTTGGCCAACGCAATGAACACGAGCGCGTTGGCTTTGGAACGTTTTCGCTCGGAGGTAAAGTCCCACGCCGGACTTATTGAAACAGCATTGGCTTTAGGAGCCGAGCCTGCAGTCGCTGTGGCACCTTATGTGGAAGCGGCCGTGCACGCAAGTTTGATCCCGCGCATCAATTCCCTGCGCTCACTGGGAATTGTGTGGATTCCTGGGGTGATGACAGGTATGCTTCTCGGTGGCAGTGATCCGGTATATGCGGCAGTGTACCAGTTCGTGGTCATGGGGATGATTTTCTCAGTATCCGCGCTGACCTCGCTCATCAGTGTGCTCCTGGTGAGATCGCGCGTTTTTACTCCAGCCGGGCAATTGCTCCTACGCCCCGGGCCAGCGAGAAAATAATAAAGGTTGGAAGTCAGGTTGCACAAGGGCGAAAGTTTTCGTATACTTCAAGTGTAAACCGATGCGCCCCCGTAGCTCAACAGGATAGAGCGGCGGACTTCTAATCCGCGGGTTGCAGGTTCGAGTCCTGCCGGGGGCGCCTATATTAATCTCCCTAACAGAGCGTTCCCGCGAGGGCGTTCTACCCTTTGTAATGTCTTCACTGCATATCCGGGAGACCCACTATGTCCCCAACATTTGAAGTCGCCCAACTGGCACAACAAGCCGCGGACGTTCTCAAGCCCTATCTCCCCACACTGGCCACCAGCGCGGCTACCGCGGTGGGCGAGGCAGGTAGGGAAGCCCTGGAGGATGTGGCCGCGGCGCCTGTGAATACCACCTACATCACCGTGCTCCAGGTGCAAGTACAGAAGGCCCTGGAGCGAAATACGGCCCTCCTGACTGAGTATTACTAGGCAATTTTCCCGCAAAGCCCAATCCGCCCTCATCACACAGGGACACAGCGAACACGGAGGAAAGGACGATGACCTCAAAAACGGCGGTTACAGTGGTATCCACGCTGCACTATTGGCACGAGCACACGCCATACTACACTTTTGACGATCTCACCCAGATTATTCGGAAGATATCTCCGGACTTATTAGGAGTGGAACTGACGCCAATGGACCTGGAGACCAGGAGAGAGCAACGCGTTAAGCAGGAATACCAGCGCAGTGTATTTCCCCTTCTGGATGAGGGTCTCTGCGAGGCGTTCCCCTTGGAACCTTCTGAGCCCACGTTCTC
Organism: uncultured Anaerolineae bacterium; assembly: GCA_964402285.1. Classification (GTDB taxonomy): domain Bacteria; phylum Chloroflexota; class Anaerolineae; order JAADDB01; family JAADDB01; genus CAYPUG01. The sequence goes on from CAYOAZ010000026.1 coordinate 51,452, forward strand.
TCAACTGGTGCAAATGGGACGACGGGCCAGAGAGGCGCTGAGAGAACGCTCACCCGAGGTGGATGAGATGTTCGGAAAGTATGTAGAGAGTTTATACGAAATCCTTTTCGGGTGGTGGAATTCCCTCTGGGACGTGAATTCCGAGGAGACAGATCGGCATTTCGAGATTAAACACCAATTCCAGGCTGCGGTCTATGGGCCGGATGAGCGAGAAGGCTGGGAGGCATGGAACCAGCACTTTTTGGACCAGATCCGCGAGGCAGCGGCCCGTCGTAAAGGCGCGAGAATCCTGGTCCTGGTGGGGGTAGAGCACGCGTACTGGTTGCGAAAACGGTTGCGCTCGGAAAAGGAATTCCATCTGGTAAGCGTGAAGGAGGCGTTGAAATAAGAAATTGAGGGGGAGTCCCCGACTATATGACTCCCCCCCAACGTTCTCGAAGCGCTCTTATTCAGAGGGTCCTTACAATGCTTTCTGCCTTACCAAACACCAGACCCATGCGGAGTTACTACATATGGGTAGTAAATAACACGCCGTCCTGGGCTGGTACTGGGTGTCGGGGTGGGTGTCGGTGTTGATGTCGGCGTCGGTGTCGGCGTTAATGTAGGAGTAGCCGTTGGTGTTGGCGTTGGTGTTGGCACGGGCTTCAAACCTGTATGCAAGTTCAGAATTTGATGACAACGATTTGTTAAAGTGACCATATGTTCGCTAGGGAAGACAATTTCCCATCCGCTAGGAGGCTCAACCCAGATACGGTATGTACCTAAAGGAAGTCCTCCAACTTGCCACCACCCAGACTGATTGGTCTTTGTATCCCGATTCTCAGGCCCTGTAATGTGTACCATTACGTTTGAAATACCGGGGTCTATGCCGGGATTGTATATAAAGTTTTGCTCTACATCCTCATAGACCATGCCGCCAAGAGAGGTAAAGCATGCGGCTGGCTCCGTGTCTGTATCATTATCCGTGCTGTTATCAGGATCAGGATCCGTAATACCAGCCGCGGGATGGACAGTTACCTCATGTGTAAGGTTCCCGCTAGCCATCGGATCCACGACTCCAGTTACCAGGTAGCGAATGCTCACTCCTGCAGGTATGTCGACAACATCAGTGAAGTTCTCGGTGGAATTCAAAAGTGGTGAGCACGTTCCAGTAGGATCGGACGCGCAAGTCCATGTCCACGAGACAATCTGCGAGGGGATGATCCCCTGAACTGTGGACCCTGGTGCATCTGAGGGTCCGTTATTAGTAACCACAACAGCCCAGGTTATTTGGTCGCCGGGAGTATACGTACTCTGACCGTCATCTACAGTTACACTTAAATCGGCTACAGCTTCCACCCCTGTCGTGGCCTCCCCCTGGTTGTTGCTCAAATCCGGATCCTCCGTCACCGCACTCACCCGACCTCGCGCCACCAGTGTGCTCCCGTCCGCCACATCACTCCCCACACGACCACGAACCTGAATCACCGGCGCCGTGTCACCGGCCCCTAGCCCCGTCCGAGTACACGTCACCGTCCCTCCACTCTCCCCACAACTCCATCCACTCCCACCTGCCGTCTGGTAACTCACCCCTGTCGGCAGGTCCAACGTCACCGTAATCCCTTCCCCATCACTCGGCCCCGCATTCGTCACCGTTATCGTGTACCCTATCTCCTCCCCGGCTATCACCGGATCCGGCCCATCACTCACCGTCACCCCCAAGTCCGCACTTGGTTTAATTGTGACCGAATAATCTTCTACTTCTCCATCGCTTGCGAAGCCAGAAGGAGTATTGACACTCAAAGCGCTGTCTGTGCTCAACCTCACACGCACAAAAGATTGCCCGACCACTAAACCAGAGAGACCGGTCCAATTCAAAGACACGACATTATGAGTACCTGCCGCCACAGTGGTGGAAGTTGCCTCTCCTGGCTCAAATACACCGTCTCGATCAACATCAAGCCATCCAATAAGTAAGGCATTCCGAGTTGTATTGTTTGTCACCGTCACATTAAGCGTATAGGTAGTATCGCTTGTGTATATATCAGGAAGAACGCCAATTCCATCTTCATCATCTATGCCATGTAAATCATCACCTAGGGCATCACTACTAGAATATGCCAGGCTTTCGCTATCTGGAACGCCTGCCCCCAGATAAAGATCTGAGATGACACCGTGTATTGCATCGCCATAACTTGCAGGAGCATCCCCGTGCTCTCCTGTCACAGGTACATTAGGCCCAAATTCGGATGTATTGCCGTCACTATCTGTCGCTGTGGCAGTTACATGGTCACCAATTCCCAAAAGACCATTGGGAATAGTAACAACACAATCAAACGCCCCATCTGCAGATGTCGTACATGAACCTAAATACCAGCGGCCCTCGCCATGAGGTTCATTTTTCCCATCTCCCAAAATAATGTTTCCGTTCTGGTCATTATCGGTGTTGTCGACTTTATAAATTTCGATGGTGTGATTTCCAGCAATGTAACTAGTAGGTGTGCCTACAAATCCCGTAACACGAATGACGGTGTTTGAGAGGAGTACGACCGAGCGGAAGATTGGATAATCCATATCACAATTTGGCACTTTCTGAGTAGAAGCGGGATCAGTAGTAGGCAGGGTGCAATCTGTCGTACCGTTATTAGGAGAGACCGCTGGATAATCTGTGCTCATTGTTTTCTCTAAATCGATGCCCACACCCTTATTATTGTAGAACACATTTTGCGACACCGTTACACGTTTGGGCCACACATTCCACACATTGCCAGAGTAAAGACCAACAATACTCACGCCAGTGGCAGATCGGGGATTGTTATTCTTAATCACATTGTGTCTAATAATGACGCTACCATTATCGTTATTAACCATAGCACGAATGCCGTTATCCTGCGCGGTACCGGTGTATTGTCCAGCATCAATAATTGTGTTGTCTTCTATGAGGATATCCAAAACACCAGATGACCGGAAGAGATCTATACCACTCCCCCCTATCTTTTCAATTCGGTTATACCGAACAGTCCCCCGCGTACCCGAACCGACTCCGGGTTCGTAATTTGGGGTTGCGACACCATCGCCCGAAGAATCATTAAGGGATATAGAGTAAATATCATTATCCTCCACTATCACATCATTACCCAGAAGCCGCACTCCTGACGGCCCACCTGAAGTACCATCAATGTAAGCGAGATAATTCTGACGAATCGTAATATCGCTATTGTCCACAACTCGCAGGTAAGAAACTCCTGCGCCAGTGACTCGTTCATCATCAGCCGGAGGGCTACCATCTGCACGAGGTCCTATATAGTTTTTCTCTACAAGAATGTGACGCACATCCATATCTGACGGGAGAAGAATTCCCGTGATCGTATTGTATATAGCCATTGACCGAATAGTCGTATTATCAGCCCTTATAGTAAAGACCTGATTGGCATCATTACCGTTTATTTCCAATTCGGGACGCAAAAAATTGGGCAAAGTATGCTCATCCCCTGTATTCTCACGTCCATCATTTCCCGTACCTACGCGCTTGTTCCCTACAGCGGATGAACGTGAGCCGTCCCCGGGATTGGGATCACGCACACTAACCCCATCCCCATAACTATAAGCTGTACCATCCACAACTGTATATGGGTCAGAAATTTGATATCCAGAAGAAGAAACGTTTAGAGTAATAGACCACCAGGCCCCTGCGCCAGAAGCATTTGTACTCACAGCCGGTACAAATCGCATCACATTAGAACCTGAAATGGCGTTAGCATTTAGCACAAACTGAGCCAAGCACCCTTGGCAAAAGCGATCGTTGGCTCCATCGTCGTCTTGATCGTTCACATTGGTGACCACATTAAATGAAAAACCGAAGTTCACGTTATCCACATCCGTACCATTGACGACAACTTTAACTATGTGCTCTGCCGTAGCCAGTGACGACGCATCGTCACTTATCCCCCCGCGTCGTCCTCCAAAACAGGGACCAGGGGTTGTACGTTCATAAGGATCCCCAGTTCCAGATCCGAAAAGTGCATCAGGATTTGCACATAGCGCCCCTGCAGCCCCATAAGTCTGTTCTGCCCAAACATCGTCTTGGGCAAAACCACTATTAAAGCCTGCCGTAGGAGATACAGTCTTCGAATCCGCAGTGACCCAAAAAGTACCATCGGCGGCCACGAAAAGGCTGTAACTTCCATCCGCACTCGTATTCACTGTGCCGATGAGCACATCACCTGCATCCGGTGTATTGTCTCCATCATCTTGATATACGCGGATAGTTACTCCACCAAGGCCACTGTCGCCGGCGATAGAGCCGTTCCCGTCAGCATCTTCATAAACCACTCCGGAGATGGTCCCACCCTGAATGCGTTCAGGAAGCACAGTTCCATCTGAAAATGGTGAAATTGGAGAAGATGTATCTGGACGAAATTCAGGTTGCTCATATGGCATTATTGATGTAAATACTTGGTTGTTATAAAAAGAAGATTGTATCTCTGCCGCCAAAGAATATCGAACATTCCCTCCAAATAACAACCAAGATAATATTATGACAACAATGTGGAGAAACTTTACACGCCGGGACATGGGACGCCTCCTTATGTGGACATACAGTGTGTTGGTTATAAATGATGCGGATATTATAATTGACGTAACGTGAAATTGTCAAATTTGTCAAGTATATCGTTAATAGGGCATTAATCTCTTGAAAAGATAGTTATTCGAATATTATGCTTATATATTTGTTGCGCAGAGATATTATATAAACGGTTAACTATATTCTGCCACAAATTAAATACCCCTCCCCTCCATAACACCAAGTGATCCCCACCTTCTCACACGGACGTATGGGAAGTGAAACCCACACACGAAATCTACACGTCCGAGGTGACCGTGCAGCGTCTCGTTTATCGAGAAATGCTTCTACTGCCCATCATGGCTATAATTGGGCTCAGCGGGGCCGCATGGGCCGCACACGCCGGGTCCTGGCCGCACTCCACCTGTGGGCTCAGCCTCAGCGCGTTCCTGGCTGCCTACATCATCCATGAGACCTGGCGTCACCAACACCTCAACCGCGCGGCCAAACACACAGCCCTATACCCTACCCTGGGATGGGCTAACCTTATTACCGCAGGACGGGGCCTCCTCCTCGCCCTCCTGGCCGGATTTCTCTGTAGTGGCACACTACCATCCTCCCTGCGTTGGATTCCCGGCATCCTTTTCACCCTCAACATCCTCGCAGACTTCGTCGATGGCCTCATCGCCCGTGTCACCCGACGGCCTTCCCTTTTAGGTGCCCACCTGGACATGCACCTGGATAGCCTGGGCGTCCTTATCGCCGCGTTCCTCGTCGTCCGTTTTGGCCAGATGCCTTGGTGGTACGCGCTCGTCGGCCTAGCACGTTACATCTTCCTCGCGGGAGAAACACTCCTCCGAGCATTGGGGCATCCTACCCAGCCCATGCCTCCCAGCCCCACCCGTCGCGCGCTGGCTGGCATCCAAATGACCTTTCTAGCCATCACCCTGTACCCCTTCTTCCACCCGCCAGCGACCAAAATCATCGGCACCTTCCTTTTCCTGCCCTTTATCCTTGGCTTCGTGCGGGACTTCCTCGCTATTGCTGGATGGGCCTGGCCAGTGGAAAGCACCTGGTTCCGCTTGGCCTACTGGCGACAGCACGCCCTGCCCTTTATCCGATGGGTCACTGGCGGCCTCCTCCTCTGGTACACGTGGGCTGCGTACCCCGCTCTGCGTGCCTACTTGCCGTTCCAGACTATTTTCCTCCAAACATTGATAGCCTTCCTGCTCCTGAGCGGTATCATCTCCCGACTGCACGCTGCCCTCCTCCTCATCCTCGTTGCTCTGCACATCACCCTCCTTCCTGAGCGTCCACTCCACCTCGCCCTCATCGCAGGGGGTACCATCATCCTCCTCTGGGGAGGCGGACGATATAGCCTTTGGGCGCCCGACGAAACCCTCTTCTTAAAACGATTGGGGGCCCCATGATCCTGGCCAAAACGCGCGACCGCAGAACCTGGATGCACTTAACCCTGGGAGGAGGCACGGTCATCTTCCTTGGGTGGACCCTTCGCGGCATCCCGCTAAGCCAAATCTGGACCCTCTTAACCCACATTCATCCTGGCGCGTTCGCCCTCCTTATCGCCCTGAACCTCCTTATCCTCTGGTTCTTCGGGGGAAGGGGGTGGGTGATCCTTCGGGCTTTGGGCCATCGTATACCCTACCGTAACCAGGTGACATATCGACTAGCCGCGTTTAGCGTCAACTACTTCACACCTGGTCCCCAATTTGGGGGAGAACCTTTACACATTTACCTGCTCACCCGTAAGCAAGGCATCCCGTGGGAGGATGCACTGACCGCGGTCGCTGTGGATCGACTACTGGAGTGGACCGTCAACATAACCTTCTTGTTCATGGGCCTGAGTATCCTGCTCAGCCAGGACATCATCCCCGTGACGACGCGACTCCCATTAATAGGGGGAATAGGGTTCCTTGTAGTCTTGCCCCTGGCCTACCTGATGAGCCTGCGCCAGGGTATCCGTCCCTTCACCGCACTATTGAAGAACGCGCGAAGTCACCACGGGCACCTTCCAAGAAAACTGGACAGCCTAGCCTCCAGTGAGAACCGAGCCGTACGCCTCCTCCGAGAGCACCCACAAGCCATGCTTGTGGCCCTGAGCATCTCCCTGGTGACCTGGGGACTGCTCATCGGGGAATACGCGCTCATGCTCTGGACCCTGGGCGTGCACTTGAACCCACGACAACTCATTGCAGTGATGACCGCGGCTCGGATTGCGTTCCTCTTCCCCACACCTGGCGGCCTGGGCGCACTGGAAGCCGGGCAAGTTCTGGCCCTCACCGCGTTAGGTTACAACCCCGCGGTGGGCATCAGCCTTAGCCTGCTCATCCGTAGTCGTGACATCATCGTCGGACTCCTGGGCGTGATATGGGGTCTTCTCTACGGAAAACACGCGACTGAGGGATAGGAGGTAGATGAACCACCCTGGAATATTTTTCAGCAAAACCAACGCATCAATCGCACGAGGAGACAACGGAATGACCAGAACACCTAACACGCAACAGCCACTTATCGTCGAACGACAAGTATGCACTCGCATTCCCACGCGGGAAGGGACCTTCCAACTCTGCCTGTATGAAAACAACCGAGATAACAAGGAACATCTCGCCCTGGTTATGGGAGACGTACAGGGAGAGGGTGTGCTCGTGCGCATCCACTCCGAATGTTTCACTGGGGATGTCCTGGGCTCCCTGCGCTGCGACTGTGGCGAACAACTTCACCGCGCGATGGAACTCATTGCGCGGGAAGGCAGAGGCGTCATCGTCTACCTGCGCCAAGAGGGGCGGGGCATTGGCCTCCTGGATAAACTGAGAGCCTACAACCTCCAGGACCAGGGGTATGACACAGTGGAAGCCAATCTGGCCCTGGGGCATCAAGCTGACGAGCGGGACTACGACATTGGCGTGGCCATCTTGCGGGACCTGGGTGTCCGCTCTGTGCGGCTTCTCACCAACAACCCAGCCAAAATAGAAGCCCTGGAGACCCTGGGCATTCCCGTGATCCAGCGGGTGCCTGTCATCGCTTCCATCCATGCGGAGAACAAACACTACATCGAGACCAAAGTCCAGCGCATGCACCACTTAATTAATCTGAGCCATCTACACCTAAACGGAGAGCAACGCCGTCATGGGACCCATTGAGCACCTCCGAGCCCAACGTCCACACCCGCCCTGTGCCCGTCCTCTTGTGACCATTACTTACGCCCAAAGCCTGGACGGGAGCATTGCCGTACGCGCGGGTGCCCCCTTGGTTCTCAGTTGTCCTGAAACCAAGGGCATGACCCACGGGTTGCGTTCCGTACATGACGCGATCCTGGTAGGCATCAACACAGTCCTCGCGGATGACCCTAAACTCACCGCACGACGTGTTGGCGGCCCTCACCCCATACCTGTTGTATTGGACAGCCGCCTCCGTTTCCCCCTGACCGCGCGGCTCCTTCAGCACCCGCGGGGCCTCATCATCGCCACCGGTCCCCACCCGCCAGAGGACAAAGCCCGCGCGCTGCAGGAACGAGGAGTCACCCTCCTTGAACTCCCCTTGGGGGAGCGAGGCGTAGACTTGCACGCACTTTTGCACCGCTTGGCCCGGATGGACCTCTGCAGCCTGATGGTCGAAGGGGGCGCGCGGGTCCTCGCATCCTTCCTTCGGGAGCGCCTGGCCGACTGGCTTGTCCTCACCGTCACTCCCCACCTCATTGGCGGCCTCCCAGCGCTCGCGGAATCCACCATTACCTTCCAGCGACCGCCCACCCAGGTAGACGCGTTCCCTGCGCTCGCGGATTGGTCCTGGACACAAATCGGACGGGATATGGTCATTTGGGGGAAGGTGCAATGGCCCGAATAACGCGCCAAGCCCTCTATTTCACAGCCCCTCACCAGGTGGAGGTGCGGGAGGAACCCGTGCCCGGCCCTGGTGCCGGCCAGGTTAGGGTCGCGGTAACCATGACTGCAATCAGCCCGGGCACGGAGATGCTTATCTACCGCGGACTCATGCCCAAGGGCATGAAAGCAGACACAGCCCTTCCCGCGCTTGCGGGTCCCCTCGCCTATCCCCTCAAGTATGGCTACGCGAGCGTAGGACAAGTCGAATCTGTGGGCCCAGGGGTGGAGAAGGAGTGGGTGGGACGATGGGTGTTCGCGTTCCAGCCCCACCAGAGCCATTACATTGCTCGAGTTGAGGACCTCCTGCCCCTGCCCGAGGAGGTCTCGCCCGAGGACGCCCTGTTCCTCCCTAATGTGGAAACCGCGGTCAACTTCCTCATGGACGGCCGTCCCATAATCGGGGAACGAGTCGTGGTTTTAGGGCAAGGCATCGTGGGCCTTTTAACCACTGGGATCCTAACGCGAATGCCCCTAGAGCACCTGGTGGTCGTGGATCGTTATACGTTACGATTAAACGCGGCCCAAACGTGGGGAGTCACCCATGCTTTGTTAGCGGATGCCGTAGACCTGAAGGAAGAACTGTACGAAATATTGGGCCCTCCCCAAGGGAACGAGGGCGCGGACCTGGTGTACGAACTGAGTGGTTCGCCCGACGCGTTAAACCTGGCCATTGGCATCACGGGCTTTGGAGGGCGCATCATTGTGGGCTCCTGGTACGGGGAAAAGCGCGCGCTCCTGGACCTGGGAGGGCATTTTCACCGTGCGCGCGTGCGCATCATCAGCAGCCAGGTGAGCACCCTTGCGCCAGAGCACACAGCCCGTTGGGATAAGGCACGACGACTCAGGGTTGCCTGGCGACACCTCGCAACCTTGCGCCCCTCCCGACTCATCACCCATCGCATTCCTGGGACCCGCGCGGCAACCGCCTACGCGCTCATCGCCGAACATCCCGAAGAGACAATTCAGGTGGTGTTAGAGTGGTAAGTCGAAAGGACAACGAAATACATCTCATTCATCCAGGGAGGAGTACACTATGAGTACAATGAGCCGCACATATACCATTGCTGTCCAACGAGAATTCATTGCCCAACACTTCCTCATTGGAGGCGATTGGGGGGCGGAGAACAAAAAGCACTCCCACCACTATCGGGTGGAAGTGAGGCTTTCAGGTCAGAAACTGGACGCGCACGGGTATTTGGTAGACATCGTCGAAGTGGAGCGCCAACTGGATACGCTTATCGCCCGTTACCGGGAGACCACCCTCAACGACCTGCCCGAATTCCAGGGACTCAACCCGAGCATCGAACACTTCGCGCGCATCCTTTGCGAATCCCTGGCTCGCGCGTTAAACCAACCCAACGTGGAAGAAATCGCCGTGCGCGTTTGGGAAAACAACATCGCCTGGGCAGAGTATCGCCAAAACAGCGGGTAGCACCCAGTCGTGTCTCACACTCACACACGCATCGGACCCGCAAACAACCCTAGCACCATCCCAGCGCGGAACACATACCCACCTATGCTCATTGGACTCATCATTTACGGCTCAATCGACACAGTCTCTGGCGGCTTTCTCTACGACCGTCAACTCGTGCGCGCACTCCAACAACGAGGCCACACCGTACAAATCATCTCCCTCCCGTGGAGGGGCTACGCGCAACTCCTGACCCACAACCTTAACTTCAATCTATGGCGCCGCCTTCGTCAAGTCAAAGTGGACCTCTGGCTACAGGATGAACTCAACCATCCCTCCCTCGTGCTGCTTAACTATGGTCTACGCCGCACCCATCCCGCGCCCATTGTTAGCATCGTCCACCACCTGCGCCAGGACGAAGCCCATCCCCCCACCATCCGCTGGCTCTACCGAGGGGTGGAGAACACCTACTTGCAGGGGATTCACGGCTTCATCTTCAATAGCCGCACCACCCGCGAACGCGTCTCCAGCATCCTGAAACGCGTCCCACCGCACATTGTTGCCTACCCCGCAGCCGACCACCTGACCGACCCGCACCGCACTCCCCTTCTCACCCCTGAGGAAGTACGCACTCGAGCCCACGAGCCTGGGCCCTTGCGCGTCATATTTTTGGGAAACTTAATACCGCGCAAGGGATTACACACCCTCATCCGCGCGTTGGCCCATATCCCGCGGGAAGAGGTCACCCTGGACATTGTAGGACGGGAGGACGTGGACCAGACGTACACCAGACATGTGCGCATGTTGGTCCAACAATACGGCCTGGCCGCGAATGTCCGATTCTGGGGATACCTGGAAGCGGATGATCTGCACCGCCTCCTCCGTCGTAAGCACCTATTGGTCGTCCCCTCCCAGTACGAGGGGTTCGGCATCGTCTACTTGGAAGGCATGGCCTTTGGCTTACCTGCAATCGCAGGAAACCGAGGGGCAGCCCACGAGATCATTACACCAGGAGAGAACGGGGACCTGGTCGCCCCAGAAGACGCAAAAACGCTGAGCCAACGCCTGATCGCCCTGCATCGACATCGAGAATTGCTGAGCCGCATGGGCATTGCGGCACTTGCCCGCTTCCGTCGCCATCCAACGTGGAGGGAAAGCATGGAACAAGCGGTCCAATGGTTGGAAACGTGGAGTGCAGGTCCTGCCAAGACATCCAGGAAGAGACAAAGAGAGGAGTAACAAAACCACATGCGACACACCGTATCCCAGGACGCACACAACCTGCATCACCTGAAGGCCACCATCCAACGAAGTCTGCACGTGCTGAACTTGCGACATCATCCGAGCCTTCGGTTCTGGACCCTGGCCTTCCTCCTCAACGGCCTCCTTTTCCTCCCCTTCTACCTGATTCCCATTCCCCATTTGAACTTCGTTCCCGCTCCCTTGCTCGCCTGGTCCACCTGGGTGTATCGTACCACAGGGGACCTCTGGCGTGTCCACGCGGAATGGGTCCTCCTCCTCACCGTGTGGGTTCTTACCGCCCGCTGGAAGGGACGACGGGGACATCGTGTCCTGGGTGAGGGAATTGCCCTTTATTACGCTATAGCCCTCGCCTACCACCTGTACGCGGGGGTAATGATGGGTCTCTATCACACCACCCCTAATATTTATAACGATTACGCGTTCATCGTTGGCGGCCTTCGTTTTGTCCTCGACGCGTTGCGTCTACCCTGGTATGCCTACCTTCTGGCGGGAAGTGTGCTCCTCGTGCTCATTTTGAGTATCCGCACCGCTGTGCGAGAACTGCTTCGGGTGGACCCCGAGCGTCTGGGATGGCGAACACGATTGGCCCTGATAGCGCTTAGCCTGCTGGTTTTGGGCCAGGGAATGCTGTTCGGTGGCGAGATCGCGGACCCGTACATGGAAGTTCACAGCCTCACCGCGGAGATTATCAGCAATGCCCGCGCTGCCCTTCAATCCCGCCAGGACGTGGCCGATATCACCCAGTATAACCCGTACACCGCACACAATTACACAGCCTACGCGCTCACTGACCACCCGAACATCTACTTAATATTCGTCGAATCTTACGGCAGCATCCTCTACACCGACCCCTTTTACCGAGATGCGTACACCAATCTCATGGCTCAGTGGGAGAAACGACTACGGGGACACGGCTGGCACATGGTCACCACCCTCAGTGAATCCCCCACCTGGGGAGGTGGCTCCTGGATGGCCTACACCAGCGCCATGTTTGGCCTGCGCATCTCCCAACAAGCCGAGTACCTTGCCCTGCGGGAAAAATATCAACATATGCCCTATCCCAACCTGGGGCGCTTTCTCCACAGTCGGGGATACGAGTACGTGTGGGTTGTGCCCATCACCCGCCAACTTTCCCCCCAGGAGGACGAGGAAAACCGCCGTTTCTACGGCGCGGACCGATGGATCACCTTCCAGGACCTGGACTACCACGGTCCCCTGTACGGGTGGGGGCCATCGCCGCCTGACCAGTACACTCTGGGCTACATGGGGGACCTGGCAAATCGCGCGCGAACACCCCTCTTTCTTTTCTTCCTGACCCAAACCTCCCATTATCCCTGGGTGCCCCTACCTCCTGTAGTGGAAGACTGGCACGCCCTCGCGCACATGGACTTGCGCGGAGGGTCCCTCAGCAAGGAGGCACAAAAGCACCTTTCCTTCACACAAACACGGCGCAATTACTGGAATGCCATCGCCTACGACTTAAACATGTTAGGAGAGTTCATCCTAGGCCTAGAAAAACAGGACGCTCTTGTCATTCTCATTGGCGACCACCAACCGCCTGCGGTCACCGCACGGTCAGATGGCTACGCGACTCCCGTCCACATCATCAGTCGTGACGCGCAGAGGGTGGGTCGCTTCGCGGCTTATGGATTCCGCGCGGGCCTGATCCTGGATGACCCCTCCCCTTCCATGCGACATGAGGAGGTATACGAGATGGTAGTAAAGGCGTTGAGTGCACATCCCGACCATGAACAGTGAACGGTGAGCAGGCAACCGCACGCGCAAAGGGGACAAACGGCCAGCCGTTATCTGTTCGTTTGACCTCACAATGCCCTTGGCGTACTATTGGGGAGAAAACCTCGCCAAAGGTTGGCCGATGGGCAACACACAACAGGATGATGTGCGCCTCCTACAACAAATCAGCAACGGGGACCGAGATGCGTTCCAGGCCCTGTACCAGCGGTACGCCAACGCGGTGTACAGTATGGCCTTGCGCATTACTCGGGACCCTCACATGGCCGAGGAGGTTGTCCAGGATGTATTTATGAAAATCTGGAACAAGCATCACCTGTACGATGCCAAGCGAGGACGTTTTGGCACGTGGCTACTCAGCATCACCCGATTCGCGGCCATTGACCGTCTGCGCTACGAAAACCGACGATTCCAGGCCACGGGCGAGGAACTGGAAGGCCCCACCAGCGAGGAGGTGCGCGCGGCCCAGGTCGATCATGACCTGTGGGAACGAGGCCAGCACCTGCGCATGTTGTTGGACCACCTACCTCCTGAACAGCGCCAGGTGGTCGAATTAGCCTACTTCGGCGGCCTCACTCATCGGGAACTGGCCGAACGGCTGGGAGTTCCTTTGGGGACGGTGAAGAGTCGCCTGCGATTGGCTTTGGCTAAACTACGAGATATGTGGCTGGAGGACCATTGACGGAGAACACACACGAGGAGATTCGAGAACTTATTCCAGCATACGCCATCGGGGCCACGGACCCGGAGGAGACCGCGCGGGTTGAAGCGCACCTGCGAGAGTGTGCCGCGTGTCGCGCACTTGTGGAGGAATACGCGCGCCTGGCCGATGGCCTTCTCTACACGATTCCCCTGGTGACCGCGCCCGCCACAGTCGAAGAACGTTTAATGGCTCAACTCCCCCCCCTGCGGTCGTCAAGCCGTCCGATGCTCGAAGCAGGGGAAACTCAACAAAGGGCTCGGAGCCATTTCCTCCTGCCTCGGTTGCGCACCTGGGCCACGGCCGCAGCGATTATCCTTCTCCTTCTGGCCAATGGATTCTGGTTGGCGCGTGTGCAGCAAGTGGAGCAGAAGACCTCCCTTCAAGCCACAGCCCTGGCCTACCTGGTGGACGGGGAGAAAGTGCCGTTGTCCGGAGATGCGCCCGCGCCCAGCGCGCGCGGCGTCATTGTCATTCGTCCCGACTCGAATATCGCCATCCTGCACCTGGACCACCTTCCGCCCCTGCCCGAAGGCAAAGCCTACCAGGTCTGGCTCATTCGCGATGGTCAACGGGACAGCGGCGCGGTCTTTCGAGGTCATGGGGAAAAGGAGATCACGCTCATCATCCAGGCTCCCCGGCCCTTGAAAGAATATCAAGCCATTGGCATCACCATTGAGCCGGAGGGCGGCAGCCCGGGCCCCACGGGCCCCCGGGTGATTAAAGGGCAGCTAAGCAACCCCTCTTAGTTCAGAAACCAAGAATCGGCGCCCGCGATTTGCCGGCGCCGATTTAGGCCATCCAAACCTAGAAAAAAAGAACGTCTAATTTTACGCGGGGACAAGTTCCTCCCCACGAATGAAGGCCTCCACTGCCTCCCGGGCTTTGTGATCGGGCATCTGGACCGGTGGAGACTTCATAAAGTAAGCGCTCGGCCCCAACAAAGGACCACCGATGCCTCGGTCCAACGCGATCTTGGCGCACCGTACCGCATCGATAATCACCCCTGCACTGTTAGGACTATCCCACACTTCTAATTTAAGTTCAATGACCAAGGGCACATCGCCAAAAGCACGTCCTTCCAGACGAATGTGAGCCCACTTTCTGTCCTGAAGCCAGGGCACATAATCACTGGGTCCGATGTACACATTCTCTGGCGGCAACTCATAGGGCAAAATGCTGGTTACCGCGTTTGTCTTGCTGATTTTCTTGCTCTCCAATCGTTCCCGTTCGAGCATATTGTAGAAATCCGTATTACCACCCACGTTCAACTGACTCGTGCGTTCCAGTTTCACCCCCCGATCAACGAACAACTGGGCCAGAGTGCGATGAACAATTGTAGCTCCAACCTGCGACTTAATGTCATCCCCAATAATGGGCACACCTGCCTTCCGAAAGCGTTCTGCCCATTCTTCATTGCGAGCAATAAACACCGGAATAGCATTAATAAACGCCACACCGGCTTCAAGAGCCTGCTCTGCATAGTACCGGGCCGCCTCTTCACTCCCCACCGGTAAGTAATTGATAAGTACGTCTGCCTGGGTTTCTTCCAGGACCCGTCGCACATCCACAGGGGGAGCATCGGATTCCTCCACCATCTGACACAGATAACGTCCAATACCATCCAAAGAGGGGCCACGCATAACGGGGACGCCCAGATACGGTACCTCAGCAAATCGGATGGTGTTATTCTTGCCGGCCCAAATTGCTTCGGAGAGATCCTTACCTACCTTGTCCGCATCCACATCAAACGCGGCCACAAACTCAATATCCCCCACATGGTAACCGCCCAGGTTCACATGCATCAGCCCGGGGACATCTGCTTGCTCATCCGCATCTCGATAGTAGTGAACTCCCTGTACAAAGGCGCTGGCACAGTTTCCAACACCGGCAATAGCAACTCGAATGGGTTTACGGAGTTGCTGACGTTGTTGGCCATTGGCACGAAAAGTGGACTCACTCATTGTGTGTTCCTCCTCATCGTAAAAGTATTAAGCGGAATTCCGTTCCACAAGGGAACAGTCAAAAACAACATCAATGGTCTCCTCGCCCCGCCGCAAGCGTAAAATTTGTTCGACGGCGGTACGGCCCATCTCCTCGGTAGGCTGAGCCACAGTGGTCAAGGGAGGGGCAGTAAGTTCACTAAAGGGAAGGTTGTCAAACCCGATGACCGCCAAATCCTGGGGGACCCGAATA
The DNA here is from genome assembly GCA_964402285.1 of uncultured Anaerolineae bacterium. Lineage (GTDB taxonomy): Bacteria > Chloroflexota > Anaerolineae > JAADDB01 > JAADDB01 > CAYPUG01. The sequence goes on from CAYOAZ010000026.1 coordinate 67,219, forward strand.
CCTGAAGACCAAGCCTCTGCCAGCACTCCCATGGCTGTCAAGTCATTGTAGCACACCACGGCATCCGGGGGAGTGGAAAGGTCGAACATATGACGAAGAGCACGGCGTCCATCATCGGCTTTACCGGTCCCAGGGAAGACCAAATTGCCATCCGGTTCTATGCCAGCCTGAGAGAGAGCATCCAGGTAGCCAAGCCATCGATCCTGGGCGGAACGTCCCTGCGGGGGGCCGCCGATGAAGGCGATACGCCGATATCCCAATTCTAACAAGTACTCAGTCGCCAGCCGCATCCCCTGGCGGTTATCCGTCCGGACAGAGCGCACCCGAGGGTGGGGAAAGACCCCATTAATAAGAACCAGAGGAATGCGAACAGTATCAATAAAATCGGGATAAAAATCCAGCGCGCGAGCCGAGATGATAATAATCCCGTCCACCCGACGCTCATATAACATCCGAATTCCTGTTATCTCTCGCCGGGGCAGAGAATGGGAGGCAAAGAGGAAAAGGTGGTACCCTGCGGACTCAGCCGCGTCTTCCACGGCCCGCACCACTTCGGCAGCGTAGGGATCGGTCACTGTCGTAGTGATCACGCCGATTGTATGAGTTTCCTGTTTGACCAGGCTCCGGGCCACAGCACTGGGTGTGTATCCCAACTCTTCGGCTACCTGCCGCACCCGAGCCTTGGTGGCTTCACTAATGCGTGGGTGGTCAGCCAGGGCACGCGATGCGGTTGCCACAGAGACCCCTGCTCGTTTAGCGACATCTTTGAGTGAGACGGTCACAGCGGACACCTCCACGCCGGATTGCGCAAACGATTGCACAAGAGGTAGTGTACACTTTTGGGAGAGATTGTCAAATCGTGAGCAAACGTTTGCACGCCAAGCCCCACCCTCCTCCCCTCAAAAGTTTGGCAAACTGCTGCAAAAACCGTAGCCTAGGAACACTTTTGGGGTTATTTATTATGAGAACTATGTGATGAGTACCGTGTTACCAACACACAAAGAGGAGGAGAGCACGTATGAGCCCAGTAGGTGTATTGACCGACAGCACAGCTTATTTACCCGAAGAACTCATTCAACAATACGACATCCGCGTAGTCCCCCTCTTTATCCACTGGGATGGTGAAATTTATCGAGACGGCATAGATATCACCCCAGACGCCTTTTACGAACGCCTCCGCCGTTCCTCCACGCTACCCACCACGTCCCAGCCCTCCATCCAGGACTTCCTACAAGCATATGAGGATATGGCCACGCGTTACGACGCTATCGTGGCCGTTCTCATCTCCTCCGGCATTAGCGGCACAGTGGCCAGCGCCACAGCCGCAGCAAAGGAATTCGACAAAGTACCCATCGCTATTGTGGATACAAAGTCCACATCCGTTGCCCAGGGGTACGTGGCCTTGGAGGCAGCCCGCCGCGCGCAGCAAGGGGGTACGTTAGAAGAAGTTCAGGAAGTCGCTCAGCGCGTTGTGGAACGCACCCATACCTTCTTTGTGGTAGATACCCTTAAATACCTCCACAAGGGCGGCCGCATTGGAGGGGCAGCACGGTATTTAGGCACCGCGCTCAATATCAAACCCATTCTCTACTTCGACCAGGAGGGCAAAATCGACGCCTTAGAGCGTGTGCGTTCTAAGAAGCGAGCCCTGCGCCGAATCATCGAACTGGCCCAGCAACGCGTTGGGGACCGTCCTGTCAACGTGGGTGTCATCCACGCCAATGCCAAGGAGGAAGGACTTGCATTTAAAGCCCAGGTGGAACAGGCCTTTCAATGCCGGGAAGTGCTGTTCGTGGAACTCAGCCCTGTTCTAGGCACGCACGTGGGGCCCGGGACCATTGGTTTAGGGTTATACCCTGTGGAATGAAAGGAGGAGGAATACAGGGTGGGGCTACCAAACACCGAGGTTCTTCAGTAGCCCCACCCTAAAATCATTGAATTACCAACTCATAAGCCACCGTATAATGGCCCAAGACTTCCCGAATACGTTCCTCCAGGACCGCTTTATCCTGTCCTGAAGCCGGGGTTACAGTAATCTTCGCCTTCATGCCATGCAGTGGATCAGGCCCTACCTGAACCTTAACGCTGGCAACGCCATCCACCTCCGCAACCACGTGTTGGTAGACATCTTCCACTTCACGCCACACTAACGCCGGCTTGAAAATCTTTCCAACCGCGGTCGTGGGAATAGTGTCCACAATGTAAACCCGCTTGGGCACAGCAGCACGCTCCCCCACGTGCTCTCGAGCCCACGCCAACAATTCTTCCTCGGTCGCAGACGCCCCCGGAGCCAATTGAACGTACACCACCGGAACCTCACCCGCGTAAGGATCAGGCCGTCCCACCGCAGCAGCCAGAGCCACAGCAGGATGTTTGTGCATGGGATCCTCAATGAGTTTCGGGTCAATGTTGTGTCCGCCCCGAATAATTAACTCCTTAAGGCGACCCGTCAACCAGAAGTACCCATCTTCATCCTGCCGTCCCAAGTCCCCGGTGTTCAACCACCGAACCCCTTCACTATCCACTATCCACGCTTTGCGATTGTGGACTTCTTCCTTGTAGCCAGGGAACACATTGGGGCCCCGAATCACCACCAGGCCTATCTCGTTGGGCTCACAATCACGCACATAATTCCCATCTGCATCCACTTCCACGATTTTCATGGGCTGATAAGGAATACGGAACCCTATAGACCCAATTCGACGTTCCCCAGCAGGCGGATTGACAGAACTCACACACGTGCCTTCCGTCAATCCGTAGCCTTCCAGGATTTTTATGCCCGTGCGTTTCTCAAACTCACGGAAGACCTCCACCGGCATTGGGGCCGCCCCACAGATAGCATATTCCAGAGAACTCACATCCGCATCAATAGGTACATTCAACAGAGCGCTGTAGACGGTCGGCACACCGCTGAAAAAGTTGATTTTGTAAAACTCGACGATCTTCCAGAAATGCTGAAACAGTCCAGGAGCCCGATAGCCCTGCGGAGGACTAAGCACCACGTGAGCACCGTACATCCACGGAATTAAGCCGGTGACAATAACGGCGTTGACGTGAAACAAGGGGAGCCCACAAAACATGGTGGTGCGCTCGCTCAAGTCAAGAAACTGAGAGGCAGACCACGCATCAGACACCTCATTAAAGTGCGTATGTTGGGCCAGTTTAGGGCGCCCGGTTGTCCCGCCCGTGTGGAAATACGCTGCAATATCATCCGGTTGAATTGACCGTCCGCTGAGCAAGCGGTCACCAGGGTACTTCCGCACAGTGGATTCAAAGTCCAAAACACGTACCGGCGCGGTATACTTACGTCCCTCCTTCCAGGCCAGGAAACGCGCAGGCCACCGCTTCACCCCCAGGACGTACTGGGTTAAATCCACACGCAAAATAGCCTTCAAGGAAGGAACTTGAGAGGCTGCTTCAAGCGCTTTAGGCCAAATATCAGTCCCCGGAAACGGTCCCATAGCAACGAGAAGTTCAGCCTCTGCATCCTGCATAATACCGGCAATCACTTCTGGTTCTAGCAGAGGATTGATAGGGTTAACAATACCTGCCGCCTCGCCCCCCCAGATGGTAAAATGAGCCTCTGGTAGGTTAGGCAAAAGCATGGACACCACTTTCCCCGGTCGAATGCCCAAATCGTGCAACATGTTGGCCGTCTGGGTAATGCGGGCGAACAGTTGTCGAAAGGTGTACCGGACGGGACGTTGGAAATCTGGAACCTGAAGGAAAAAGGAGAGAGCCAAACCGTCAGGATTACGCTCCATCCCCCGGCGGATGGCCTCGTACGTGTTGGGTGGAAGGTGCCGTTCCTCTAGGGGGATAGATTCAATGGCCTCTACATCCGCCATCGTCGCTATCATGGCCTTACCTCCTGGTGGGTGTGGCACTGATGAACTACACTACAAATTATAGCATACAAAGCAACCCCATTCCGGGTTCTACGCTACCTAAATTTCAACGCAATAAGCGCCGCGCCATAAGCCCCCATTAATTGAGGATGCTCAGGCAACAGCACTTTCTCTCCGGTTTCCTCCTCGATCATGGCCCGAATAGCCGGGTTCTTCACCACCCCACCGGAAAGCATCAACGGCGGCACCAAGCCCACACTGCGAATCATGGCCACGATGCGTTTGACCAGGGAACGATGGAGTCCTTTGAGGATGGGTTCCACTCGCACACCATGCGCTATCATGGAGATGATTTCTGACTCGGCGAAAACAGTACAGGTACTGGAAATGGTCACCTCTTCCGGAGAAGAAAGGGCAACTCGCCCCATATCGTTTAAAGCCACGCGCAGTCGACCGGCCGTGTTTTCCAAGAAACGCCCTGTGCCCGCAGCACATTTATCGTTCATGGTAAAGTCCACCACCTGGCCCCGAGGGCCAATAATAATCACCTTGCTATCCTGTCCGCCCACATCCACCAACGTACCCCCATGTCCTAACTGACGGTAGACCCCTTTCGCGTGGCAGGTAATCTCCGTTACCTTCTTGCGCGCTTGGTGGACAAGATTACGACCGTACCCAGTTGCCACCAATGGAACATCCAAAACGTCTCCCACGTCCGCCTGCACACGCTGTAAGAACCGATCTACCTGATCCTCTACCCGGGGATCTGCCTGTTCCAAATAGTGCCACACCATGTTCCCCGATTCATCCACTCCCACCATTTTCACGGTGGTGGAACCTACATCAATGCCTAAAGCAGCAATTCTCATTGTATCTGCTCTTCCCTCCTCATCCTGTCATTACGGGCCTTCTGGCCGGTAGAGAATCGCATGCATTGGCAACAAACGACCTAGCGTGTTACCTTTTTGACCCAACAGTCGCTTCTCGCAGCCTGTCAGCCTCACTCTGACGCATCATACAACATCTCCACAAACGCAGCCAAGCGAGATGCTACTTGCTCCTCTGCAAACGCGCGCGGGTCATTATGATCCGCCTCCAGCAGAAGCGCAGGTACCCCATATTCCCGAATGAGCAAATTCCGCTGGTCCACCTGCCCAATGGAATAGGGCTTGCACGAGCGGTCGGAGTGCAAGATGACGCCATCTAACTGGAATTCGTCTATCATCCGCTTCATTGTTTCCAGTTTGTACCTGGTCCCTCGATTGAGGATGGGATAAATGTACGTTCGAGCCATGGATTCAATGGGGCGCTCGGGATCGATAAGGGGAGCCAGTTCTCCCCACGCGTTCGTATACGTGGAAGCTACCACGGCAATGCCGTGTTCGCCTAAGTACTCGGACAGGTAACGCAACCGATACCAAATGGGCAAATTGTCCCACAGCAAGCGTTTACGCTCGTTCTTCACCACGCCAATTCCGCGGGCAATGCGCTCGTCCACCTCCTTAAGCATGGCCGCGTAGAAGTCTACGGTCTCCTTCTTCCCACGCATTTCCACAATAGGCGCCATGTGGATGAACTGGTCAAACACGGAAATGGGCGCGGGGCGATGTTTGCCCCGTCCCATAATTTCCAACCACAGTTCAGATGCGTCCTTGCTCAGTTGGACAACCCGCTTTAAATGCCGATAGTTCAGACGTCTCCCTGCCACCTGCTCTGCGATGGGAATAGAGGCCTCCAATTGCTTTTTCACGTATTCAATTGCGTGATCGGGGGCATCCGTGTACACGAAGGGGGTGTCAATAAGCACCAAAGGCACGTTAAAGTGGTGGGCCAGCACCCGATACCAAAAGAGCACGGTTTGGCAAATGTTGGTACAGGCTAAGAGCAGGTCGGGTTTGGGCAGTCGTCCCACAGGCGTTTTGCCCGAAAGCATGGCGCCGATGTCCGTGCGCGCGTACGAACATATATCTCTGGAGTACCCTGCGTTCTCCGCCTCCGTTGACAGGTCCACCGCGACTCGTCGCGCGCCGCAAAGGGCACCGTGATTTTCCGGGTACAACACATAGAATCCCAATGCCTGGAGAATCTCCACTGGTCCCCCAGAGGTCACCCACGCAACTGGCCGGTGGCCGTTCGCATATCGTCCCTCCAGATAGTGCTTGGCAATAAGTTCCTTAGTACGGGCGCTAATGCGCAATGGCGGCGCTAAAATGTCCGTGCGCCACTTGGAAGGTACACGTGGATGTCGCTCCGCGTTCCAACGTTGCCAACGCAAAAACGCGCGGCCAACCACCTTCACGTTCCAGTAATAGCGCAGGGATGCAGCCAGGCTCATTCAAGCACCTCCAGGAACGCGCCGATGCGAGTAATCGTCTGATGAGGGAGGGGATCGCTAATATCCACCTCGATGTTCACCGAGGGTAACCCCGCCTCCTTCAAGCGGCGACGCAGGTCAGGCAAATCGAATAATTCGGGTTCACAAAACTTCACATCGTAGAAAATGATCCCACGAGCGCCGGTGGTCTCGGCCAAACGTAACAGGTGGGCAGCCCGTTCCTCGATAGGCGTACCCCGTGTTACATCAGGGGGACCAAAGAGAATCTGTTCTGCCATGTACCGAAGGGGCTCCTTACTCTGTCCTGGAGAATATAGCCGCCGCCCACAACAGGCCAGATCATCCGCTACTACCACCCCTCCCATCTCTTCTATTGCATCCAGCACGTCCATCGGTTCCGGTACAATCCCGGAAAGGATAACCGGGACCCCACCATCCCGCTCAGTTGCAAGGCGTGCCCGCGAGAAGGTTTCCTGAACCAATTCTGTAAACACCTCCGCTGGCACGAATTCCCGAGCCCGCACTAACCGATAGAAGTCCCGATTCCCTAAGTCCAACTTCCGACGATGGCGGTATAGGGTGACCAAAGCCTGATCCGCGGCTTCTTCCCGTCGGATGGCAGCCCACAGTTCTTCAGACGTAGGGCGACGACCTGTAACCTCTGCCAAATTCTCGTAGAGGGAGCGAAATTCCTCGGTGAGAAAGTCCACGTCTTCCGGGCGACGGGCTCGCGGTAAATAGAAGGGAAATACAGGCTGGCGAGGGCGCACGTAATCGATGAGAATACTTCCCAGTCCCTGGAGGGAGTCACAGGTGTGGGGTACTAAAATAATGTCCGTCTGGTCTAACCCCCCGGCTTTAAGGAAAGAGAGCGCGTTATGGACGATAGAGCACACATAGGGTTGTAGGTGCGCGCCCCCGTAACTCACGTCCACCTTTGGGGGACCCCACACTTCTATGGGGAGGACATGAAAGGCACGCAAAAGGGCCCTGGGATAATGGATGGGCAAAACCGCGGCGACCAGGCCACCATCTGCTTTAAATCGCTGGCACGTTTCTGTACGACGGGGTATACGAATCATAACAATGTGAAGTCTCCTCGATTTTCGATACCCGGCAGGTAAGTATCCCAACATGAAGTTTGGACGCTTTCCCGAGGATACGCAAATTCGCAGGAATTTGGGGGAATATCATATCGAATCATTGATCTGCCCCCCATGCCGCCAAGAGTACCACAATGGGCGTCGATATCATCCCTGGGGAAAAGAAAAATCGGGGGAGTGGCCCGGTGAACAAAGCGCCACTCCCCCGAGATGGCATTCCCTGGAAGGCCTAGCGTATCAGTACCGGTAAATACGCGTGTCTTCTTAACGGGTAGAGACCGAACCCTACGTCCAGTACCGTGTTGGCCTGTGTTTCAACTGTAAGGGTTGTCTGCGTTGTGGGATAACTCCCTCCGGGCAGGGTAAGAGTGAGTGTGTAAGTTCCCGGAGGAATGTCCGTGAATTCAAAATGGCCATTTTCGTCGGTTGTAGTTTCCCACACTGTGAGAACAGTTTGGAGCAGGTTCACCGGTCCTTCTAAGCGAACGAGCACATCAGGAATACCGTTCTCACCCGCGTCTCGTTCCCCATCCCGGTCCAAATCTTCCCACACCTGCCCTTGTATACGCCCCGTGGTGGGGGTCGGTGTGGCGGTCGGAGTAGACGTAGGTGTGGGCGTGGGCGTCCAGGTTGCCGTTGGTGTAGGTGTGGGCGTAGGCAAAGCAAAGAGGCCAAAGTGCAGGTACGGCCATCGATAGCATGTATTTGGAATGTTCACCGAATATGAACCTGTAGTGGTCAAGCCGTATCCGGCAGGAACCCGCACACTAACGGTGTAGTAACCAGGTGGGAGCCCCCCTTGCTGCCACCAACCACGCGCGTTACTCTGAACAATCCGATGAACCGGCCCAATGATCTCCACAGTCACACCAGGAATACCCGGTTCCCGCCCGTACTGATAGATGCCATCTTTGTTCAGGTCGTGGAATATCTCTCCTCCTAGACTGGTCCAACAGCGGGTGGGGGTATAAGTAGGCGTGAACGTAGGAGTAAAGGTAGGTGTAACAGTTGGCGTGGGGGTATCTGTCGGCACAGGGGTGGGTGTGGCCGTTGGCTCTGGCGTAGGAGTTGGTGTGTACGTCGGTGTGGAAGTAGGCTCTGGCGTAGGCGTTGGTGTGTACGTCGGTGTGGAGGTCGCTGTGGAGGTAGGCTCCGGCGTAGGTGTCGACGTGGAAGTCGCTGTGGAGGTAGGCTCCGGCGTAGGTGTCGACGTGGAAGTCGCTGTGGAGGTAGGCTCCGGCGTAGGCGTCGACGTGGAGGTCGCTGTGGAGGTAGGCTCCGGCGTAGGCGTCGACGTGGAAGTCGCTGTGGAGGTAGGCTCCGGCGTAGGCGTTGGTGTGTACGTCGGTGTGGGGGTCGCTGTGGAGGTT
>CAYOAZ010000027.1:0-51071 GCA_964402285.1 uncultured Anaerolineae bacterium
CACCCCACTCCCCTTGCCCTCTCCCCTCTCCCAACCTTGGGAGAGGGGAGAGGGGGAACACGCCTCCTCTCATTCTGGCGCCGGTGCCGAGGGGTGAGGGGTGAGGGATGAGGCGGCCGGCAGTTGGAAACTGCGGCCTTCGTGGGGCGAAACCGCGGGGGCGGTTCGGTGCAGCCCCCGCAAGGGGGCTTTGCAAACGAAGCCCGCAACGTCCAGTTGCCGGGCGAATCCACGCATTTCCCAGCCCCGGACGGCGGGAGATTAATTCACGTTTCGAGAGGTACAATGTGCACACTATGACCGACCAACAATGGGATGATTTCGTTCGTGAACACGGCCACTTCCTCCAATCGCGCGTGTGGGGGGAGTTCAAATCCCAATTCGGGTGGTTCGCGGAGCGGATAGGTGTAATTCAGCAAGGACGCCTGGCGGCCGGGGCGCAAGTCCTCTTCCGTCGCTTGCCCCTGGGCTTCACCATCGCGTATGTACCTCGGGGTCCCGTGCTTGTGGACCGTGACCACAGCCTGTTGGTCGCGCTTGTGCGTGAAATGGACGCTGTAGCCCGGCGTCACCGAGCCATCTTCCTCAAAGTGGAGCCTGATTGGGAGGACACCACCGATGCCCGGGAACTCCTTCGGGCCGCGGGATTTCGCCCTTCCCCGCAGACTGTGCAGCCCCGCAGCACCATCGTGGTCGACCTCACACCCGAACCTGAGGAAATCCTGGCGCGAATGAAATCCAAGTGGCGGTACAACATCCGTTTGGCCCGTCGTAAAGGCGTAATTGTGCGTCCTGTTCAGACCGAAGCGGAGATGGACCAGTTCGTGGTTCTGATGAAGGAGACGGCTCGACGTGACGGTTTCCCCATTCACACGGAAGTGTACTATCGTCGAGCGTGGCAAATGTTCGGGCAAGGGGATGCGGGCACCCTCCTCATGGCCTGGTATGACAACCTGCCCCTGGCCGGGATTTTTGTGGTCAAATATGGCAAAACCGCCATCTACATGTACGGAGCCTCCAGCAACCGGGAGCGCAACCGGATGCCCAACCACCTTCTCCAGTGGGAAGGCATGATGTGGGCCCGGGAACGAGGGGCTACCCGCTATGACCTGTGGGGCATTCCTGACGAGGTGGGAGCCCAACCGGAGGTGTGGGCCAGGCGCACGCCTGAGCGCACCGATGGCCTGTGGGGAGTGTTTCGCTTCAAGCAAGGGTTTGGCGGGCGCATCGTCCGCACTGTAGGCGCGTGGGATCGGGTGTACATGAGTGGACTTTACAAGGTCTACGCATGGATTGTGAACAAGCGCGGGACTCAAGGGTAGAATAGGAACATCCACATTTAACGGAGGAGCCCCCATGATAAGAGGTGTACTCTTACACATCAAGAAGTACCTCTACCTCTACGTGATCGTGGACTTCATACTGGCGTTATGGGTGGGGTTACATCTGGACATCCAGCGGATGAACATTCGCGCCATTAGCATGTTGGCCGTCTTCATAATGCTTTATCCCATGCTCACCGGCATGGTAGTGGAAAAAGTCAAACGCGCGGGAAGAAACTACAAACTCATCTTCTCGACCCTATTCTTCGCCTTCTTTGTGGCCTCGGGCACCGCGTTCGTTCTCTCACGCACCATCTTGGCTAACGATCCCGAATTGGCCCTGGGCATTATCCTGGTCGGAGCTATACCCTGTTCCAACATGCTGATCGGTTGGAGCGGCATCGCGGACGCCAGTGTGGAAGACGCACTGGTCATTGCAGTGGTTGGCTTGTTGCTCATTCCCCTCCTTTCCCCGTTCATTGTGCACCTGAGCGGCGGCCCCTTGCTCCCCATTAACACCAGAGCCCTCATGCTCAACCTGCTCATCTATATTCTCGTCCCCCTATTGCTTGGCTACTTCACCCGACGGGAGATCATTCGGCGGAAAGGTATGCCTTACTTCATGGAGATCAAAAAGTATTTCCCTGGAATCTCCGCCACGGGTATCTTGCTCATTGTCTTCTTCTCCGTGGCCAAAGTGGCTGCTAAAGTGGTAGAACATCCTGGGGTCTTCTTGCAGATTGCAGTGGCATTATTCCTCTACTACGTAGTACAGACAGCCCTGTCCCTTGGGGCTGCGCGAGTGTTCCGTCTGAATTACGCCCAAGGGATGATCCTGGTACTAGGAGCGACGGCCAGTTCACAGGCTATTTCCCTGGCCCTGGCCGCCACCATGTTCGGCAGCATGACCGTTTTCGCCCTGTCCTTTAAGCCCATCCTCCAGGTCCTTTACATCATGTTCCTGATCTACGGGATGGGCAGGTACATCCGTGATTTCCTGGGCGAGAAGCCTGTGGCAACTATGCCTGCTCCTCAGTGACAGAAGACGCCTCTTCCTTAAGAGCGGGCGGGCTATGCCGCTTGGGAGAGAGGAGCATCCGCTTCGCTTGCTTAATTATCCTTTGCACCGGACGGGCCCGGTGTTCTTCAGCAAACGTGGACACAGCCGTGTGCGGACTGGGAGGCTTAGGCAGCCCATACCGCTCCCGCAACTGCTCCCGATGCCGTGCAATCCACAGGTACAGGTCGGTCTCTGTGCGCCCGGGAAACTCCTTGAGAATCCCGGACTTGCGGATTTCCTCCACAATGGGCAAGTACACATTGTGCACGAACGAGCGGACGGCTTCCTCATAAGGGATGTACTCCCCGCGTTCCAGGCCCAAATAATATCGGTGCACGTCGATGTGGTCGATTAACTGCTGGTAGTGACCAGGTTCTGTTACCTCCATACGCACATCCGGTTGAATGCGGTGTAGATTGGTTCGTTCGAGAAACGCGGCCCGCTCCACCTGAAGGATAATCTGCTTGATGTCCATGTCCGGCGTCAGGGTAATATCTTCGGGCAGGATAATCTCCGTGACATAGGCCTCAATCTCCTTTAACCCATTCGCTCGGGCCACGGACACGCGGTGGTTTCCGTCCTTGACGAAGTACACATCGCCCACCTTGTACACCTCAATGGGAGGCCATCCAGGTCCCTCCAGTAACGACGCGACCCGCACCCAGCGTTCCTTGTCCACATTCTCCGTGGGCAGGAACGTGCGCGTAAAATCCCGGTAGCGTCCCACACTGCCCACAATTTTATCCAACGGGATGATCTCAGGCGTCGGCCTGGTGCGTTTGGGGCGTGTTTGACCCAAAATGTTCATCACCTCATCAAACGGCACCAGGGACGTATGGCGTCCTCCCAGGCGATTCAATATATTTTCAAAGAAGGCTCGACGGGTGGCAGCATCAAATTGGTGTGCGGCTGTAATGCGAGCCTCACGGGTCATCTGATCCATAGGACCCCACCTCTCCCGGCGCATAGCGCCTTGGCCGAAATAACGGCTGAGATTTTTCAGCCTCAACCTTCTACCATAACATAAGTACAGCGCCCGCGCCAAAGGATCGGCGTGTGTGGTCAAATCCAGTTGGGCCTGCGCGCATTGGGGAGGGGTATCCTTCCGAGCACCAGACTCCCCCAGAAGTCCTATTGCGTTTTCAGTGTGAAATGGTTAGAATAGAAAATGAATCGCTCATAACATTGTGGCGATTTGTCAACAGGGGGAATGGGCGGACGGTGTGAAAGTTAGGCGTATGATGGGCTCTCCAGGTCAGCATGTTGGATAAAGGAAGGGAGAATATCTACGCGTTATGATGCACTCCGTTGAGATTTGGGGGTATATATTCGCAGCACTTGTGGCTGCCCTGGGGGTGATTGCCGCGTTCCCCTACCGGCACGACCTGAAGGGAAAGACTGCCCTCTTCATGCTCGTGTCCATTGGCGGGTACTATGCCACGGTCATTGTGGAAGCCGCGCTTCCCACCTTTTCTCAGAAAGTTTGGTGGTTGCGGGTTGAGTACACCTTTGTGGCCTTTATTGGCCCCTCTATGCTCTTCTTCTTGCTGGCATACACCCACCGCTTGAGGCAATTCTCATCGCAGATCTTAGCGTTGTTGCTCCTTGTTCCCCTCCTCATTGTTGTTGCCGCGTGGACGAATTCCTATCACCACCTCCTCTGGGAAGATGTTAGACCTCTGCCGAATAGCCCCTTTGTGTATCCGGTGTATGGATCCTTCTTCTGGCTTCACACATTGTACCAATTGTTCACCACAGTGGCCGGACTGTTTACCCTGTTTTTGGCTTTCCCTCAACTCCCCTTTCGCCACAAAATGTTGTGGAGTTTTGTGGCCAGTGGTTTGGTGATTTCCCTTGTTTCCGTGCTCTTCTACATTGCCCGAGTCACCGTCTACAACTTCTCCTCATGGGCTTTTGCCCTCTCCGGCCTCAGCGTCATTCTACTCTTTTCCCACTTCCAGGGACTGCGTCTCACGCCCGTGTCCCGGGACATTACGCTGGAGCGGCTCAGCACAGGAGTGCTCATGGTGAACATGGATGGGTACATCCTGGACGCGAACGCGGCCATGGCCCAGATCCTCGCCTCCTCCCGGGAATCCTTGTTGGGAAAGCCTGTGTACACGTACTTACGGCGGTGGCCCCAGGTTCTCTACGCACTGGATCAACGGGGTCCACAACAGGTGGAAGTGCGGATTCCTGCGCCCCGGGAAGGGGAAAGCATCTGGTATGAAGTGAGAGTGGATCCGGTCACTGCGGAAAACGGCGAGTACATGGGGGCCGTGTTGATCTGGCAGGATGTGACCCGCACCAAAGCATTGGAATCCCGCCTGCGCCAGTCCTTGCGCCGTGAACGGGAGGAGCGTCTGTACGCGGAAACCCTGCGGGAAATCACACTGGCCCTGTCCGCGCACAGCACCACGGACGCGGTCATGGACGAAATCCTCCAGCAAGTGGCCCGCCTCATCCCCTACGACGCGGCCAACATCGCCCTGCTGGAAGGGGATGCCTTGCGGGTTGTACGCTGGCGGGGATACGAAAAATTCGGCATCGATTCCTACATAGCCCATCTCGTCCAACCGTTGGACCAATATCCCGTTCCCCGTCGAGTGATTCGCACAAAGGCTCCCCTGGTCATCCAGGACACGTACGCGGACCCCGATTGGCGCGTTCACGAGGAGACCGCGTGGATCCGTTCTCACCTGGTTATTCCCATTGAGTACGAAGGCCGAGTGTTGGGTGTGGTGCGATTGGACAGTTCCCGCCCCTTTGGTTTCACCGAAGAGGACGCGCGACGGCTGCTCCCCTTTGCCAGCATCACAGGCACCGCGCTGATGCGGGCCCGACTGTACGATCAACTCCACGCGGCTGAAGCCCGATTGCGGGAGATCTTTGAAAGTGTGCCCATAGGGCTGTATCGGAGTACACCGGAAGGGCGCATTGTGGAAGCCAATCCCGCGTTGGTGGACATTTTGCGTGCCCCGAGTTTGGAGGCTTTACTCTCCACCCCTGCGATTTCCCTTTACGTCAACCCTGAGGATCGGACCCACTGGCGGGCTTACCTGGATCAGCATGATACGTACACCAACTTTGAAGTTCAGATGCGCCGTTTTGACGGGGAGATCATATGGGTACGCAACACCGGGCGGGTGGTTCGGGATGTAAACGGCCGTGTTGTGGCTTACGTGGGCTATATCGAAGATGTCACAGAACAAATTCGGGCTCGGGAGGAGCGAGAACAGTTCTTGCAACGAATGCAACGGCAGCAGGAAGCCCTGAGTCACTTCATCACGCACCCGGCAATTATTGAAGGCATCATCGAAGACGCCTTCCCCTTCATCGTTCGGGTGGCCGCGGAAACCCTGGGCGTTGAACGGGCAAGCATCTGGCGGATTGACCACGAAGGGCGACGGCTTTACAGGTTAACCTTCTACCCCGAACATTCCAACCTCCCTCCACTGCTCTCCGTGTATGACCTGGCCCACCAAAAATCGTGTCGGCCCTTGATGGAAATGCACGAAACAGAGACATTCCAGTGCGAGATCGTGGCTGCGGACGGGACCATGTACCAGGCCTCCCTGTTAGTCGCTCCGGTCCAGGTCCACGGTCGCGCGTGGGGCATTGTCGCGTTTGTGCGTTTGCCTCAGGATGCCACGTGGACGCCAGAAGAAGTACGCTTTGCCACCGAAGTCGCGGACGTGGTTGCCCAGGTATTGTTGAACGCGGAAATTCGTGAGCGCTCCCTCCAACTCCACACCATGTACACCACCATTGCCGACATCACATCAGAACACGACCTGAACGTCCTCCTCCCGCGCATTGTAGAACGGGCCACCTCCCTGCTTGGTGGCACCGGCGGAGGCATGTACCTCACCGATCCCTCCACCCGCACAGTTCGCTGTGTGGTCAGTTACAACACTCAGAAGGACTATACCGGCGTCATCCTGAAGTACGGTGAAGGATCCGCGGGGTTAGTTGCGGAAACCGGTGAACCCCTCATTGTCCCCGACTACAGCACGTGGACAAACCAGGCTGCTCCCTACCGGGAGGAAAAGCCCTTCCGGGCCGTCATCTCCGCGCCTATGAAGTGGGGCAACGAAGTTTTAGGCGTCATCCACGTCCTGCACGACCAGCCGGGATACTTCACCCAGGAACACCTGGACTTGCTGATGACGTTTGCCCAGCAGGCGGCCATTGCCGTCCACAACGCGCGCATGTTTGAAGAAATTCAGCGGCGGGCGGAGTACCTGGAAACCTTGAACTCCATCATTGTCCACGCCACCCGCGCCACCCAGATAGCGCCCCTGTTGGACGAAATCCTGGATCGCCTTATGACAACCCTGAACGCGGACATGGGCATCCTCCGCACTCGCGTTCACGAAACCATGCGCGCCATTCCCGAAGGATTTGTAGAAGCCATGGGCGAGATATCGCACCTCCACGCCTCCACCATGGAAAATCCCACCGTGGTCAACGACTGGGAAGAGGTGGCCGAAACCGACGCCCTGGCCCCCATCGCGCGCGTGATGCTGGCCCACCGTATACGCTCCTCCATCACCGTACCTTTGGGGGATGAAGAACACGTGGGGTGTATCACCATTGCCTCCTCTGCCCCACGTACGTGGAATGAGGAAGAGGTAGCACTCCTTCAGGCCGTCGCGCATCAACTGGTCGGCGTCGTGCAACGGTGGCAACTGTGGCAACGCATTGAAGCCGAAGCCCGCCGCTTGCAGCAATTGCTCGACACCCTGCCCGAAGGTGTCATCCTCCTGGACACAGAACATCACATCTTAATGAGCAACCCCCGGGCCCGCTCATACTTCCCTGTGTTAGGCATTGTCCAGGAGGACGCGCGACTTTCCCGCCTGGGGGATACCCCTCTCGCGGATTTGCTGCAATCAGCAGTCTATGGATTAGCCCAGGAAGTCACGGGCCTGGATGGACACCACCTCTTCGAAGTGTTGGTCCAGCCCGTGGAACGCAACCAACAGACCATTGGGTGGATTTTAGTGCTCCGTGATGTGACCCGTGAGCGGGAGATCCAGCGTCGTATCCAGCAGCACCAGCGGCTGGCCGCGCTAGGTCAAATGGCAGCCGGCATAGCACATGACTTCAACAACATCCTTCAGGGCATCATTGGGTTCTCCCAACTGCTCCTGAACCGCGATGACCTTCCCCCGGACGTCAAACGCCGCCTGAACCTCATCCTGGAGGGAGGCCAGCGGGGGGCGACGTTGGTGCGGCGTATCATGGACTTTAGTCGGCGAACTGTGGCCTACCCGCGGCCCCTGGACCTGCGCGAGACAGTGGGTAGTTTGGTGGAGTGGATGCACGGCATCCTGCCCGCACACATTCGGTTGTCGTACTCGGCCACAGATCGCCCGGTCATGGTGTACGCGGATCCTGACCAAATTGCCGAGTGCCTGACCAACCTCATTGCCAACGCGCGGGACGCGATGCCCAACGGCGGGGACATTGTGGTTGAAGTGGGGTACACCCACATCCCGGACCCCCAGGCCGCGCCGGTCGCGGGAATGCCCACCGGCACGTGGGCGTTCGTGCGGATTTCTGATACAGGCGAGGGCATTCCCAAGGAAATCCTCCCCCACATCTTTGAGCCTTTCTTTACCACCAAGGATGTGGACAAGGGCGTGGGGTTGGGACTTTCCCAGGTCTACGGCATTGTGCAGCAGCACAACGGGTACATCGATGTCCAGAGCGAAGTGGGGAAGGGAACCACGTTCATCATTTACCTCCCCCTGCACGAGACAAAGCAGAAACCTGCATCCGAACAGACACCATCCGCGCGACACGTCGTGCACGCGCTTCACAACCGACGGGTGGTGGTCGTAGCCCGTTCGGCCATGCTGGCCCAGACCGTGCGGGAGCAATTGCGTTCCCTGGGCATCAACATCACCTGGGTTTCTGCCCCCGAGGAATGTGTGCACGTCATTGGGGAACACGCGCAGGATATTGTCGCGGTGCTGGCCGAGTGGTCCCTGGCACGCGAGCGCAGCCTGCCGCCGCAGGTAGTCCAGCGCCTGGATGTTCCCCTCATCGGCATTCTGCCCGAGGACCTGGACCTGGGCGTCACCCAAGTCGAGGAAGTGTGTGCATCCTCGTGTATTACGCTGCGTTGGCCTTTTTCGCGGGATGAGTTAGTAAACGTGTTGGAACAAGCCGTTAGCCGGGCTGCGTAGGTTCGTCCATGACACCGCGACACGTTTCCTCGATAAGGTGATCGACCACGGCTCGCAGGTCGCCCGTGGCCTCGAACACCCGTAACTGGCGTTCCGCGCTGGTGCCCTCCTTGAGCACGCGGCGGATGACCGGTTCCACATACTCCCGGCTTTCCAACTCATCCAAGTAGGGGTCCACGATTTCCAGGATCTCCTCGGCCAGGTGGGGGAATGGCACCTCTGCTTCTTTCCCCCAATCGATGAGTTCGCCCTCAATACCATCGCGCATGGCTCGTATCTTATTCTCCCAAATCTGGTCGCGACGGTACGTGCGGAACGTCATGTTCTTCTGGCGCATATCCCAGTGCCAGGCAACCAGTGCCTGGATCAGGCCGGCCAGGGCAATGGCCTCGTCCAGTCGGGTGACAATGTCGAAAATGCGGAATTCCAGAGTGGGGAACTTGAAGTGCGGTCGCACATCCCACCAGATCTTGGATCCATCGGGAATGCAGTTTGTTTCCACCAGCGTGTTCACCAAGTCCTCAAAGTCGTCCCATGTGGAGAAGTAGGTGGGAATTCCCGTGCGTGGGAAATCCTGGAAGAGCACACTGCGGTAGGACTTCATGCCCGTGGCCCGTCCTTGCCAGAAGGGCGAACTGGTGGACAGGGCCAGGAGGTGAGGCAGGAAGTAGCGGAGCACATTCATCGTGTCGATGAGGAATTCGCGGTCCTCAATGCCAATGTGGACGTGCATACCGAAGATAAGCAGGCGTCGAGCCAACCACTGCATATCCTCCAGAATGTTGTAATAGCGCTCAAAGGGCGTGACCTGCTGTTCCACCCAGGAGGAGAAGGGATGGGTGCCTGCTGCCACAATGGCCAACCCCTGATCGCGGGCCAGTTCACAGATAAACTTGCGCTGCTCCCGTAATTCCTCATAGGCTTCGGCCACATTGTGGCAGATATGCGTGCCCAGTTCTACCTGGGATTGGTGCAATTCCGGTTTAATTTCCCGGCTGAGGATCACCTGGCGCCCCATGTCCAGGAAATGGGTAATGTACGACTTCAGGGCCCGCGTTTCCGGGTCGATGATTTGGTATTCCTCTTCAATGCCCAGGGTTAGGGACGGTCGCTTCATTGTTGCCTCCCACAGGGATTCAGTTCGGCGATTATCTTGTTACACTGTGAACGCATGGTTGTCCATCTCTTGAGTTGGGGGCTTTCCCCGTGGTCTCACACCACGTCCTGCCGGGTTTCCTGAACCAAGTGATGAACAACTTCTCGGAGATCCTGGTGTTTTTCATACACCCGCTTTTGTCGGTCCGCGCTGGTGCCAGTTTCCAGGATGGTGTAAATGCGCTCCAAATACGTCCGACTGCCCAAATCCTCCGCGTAATCCATGATCAGGTGCAGGAGTTCCCGAACCAGGGAGCGGGCCGGGAGTTCCTCGCGCTTTCCAAAATCAATAAGGGGCATGTCCAGCGCGTAGCGGGACGCGCGCCAGCGGTTTTCCTTAATGAGATCGCCGTGGTACAGGCGAAACGTCAAATTCCTCCGGCGCAGGTCCCAAAGCCAGGCCACCAGCGCCTGGAACAGCGCGATCAGCGCGATCACATCCAACAGTCGGGGGTTCGCGTCGCACACGCGGAATTCAATAACCGGCAATGTTGGGTGAACTCGCACATCCCACCACACGTGGGTCTCCGCGGTCATGCTCCCTGTGCGCAACATGCTGTCGATAAAGCGGCGGTACGCACTCCAGGAACGGAAGCGGTCGGGCATACCCGATCGGGGGACGTTTTCCATGAGCACAGATCGAACCGACTTCAAGCCCGTGTCCTCCCCGCGCCAGAAAGGCGAACTGGCCGATATTGCCAGGATGTGGGGCATCATGTAACGGGACACATCCATAATGTCCACGGCCAAATTGCGGTCCTCTACACCGACCTGAACGTTCATGTTGAAGAAGAGCAAGCGGGCGATCATCATATCCATCAACTGGTCCTGACGGTTGTATCTGGCCACCAGGGCTTCGTCTGGGTCATGCCAGGAAGCAAAAGGATGGGTGCCCGCGACAGCCACCTCCAAACCTTCGCGTTCGGCCATCTTGAACACTTGGGAGCGCTGTTCTTTCAGAATACTCTCAATATCCGCGACGCGACGGACCCGGGGGACATCCCTGTCGTGGCGGGGTGCACCCAGGCCGGTGGGCGTAATCTCCCGCCAGAAGAGGCCGTCGGCCGCGATGCGCTGGAGGAGAACTCGCTCCAACGCGCGGGTTTCCGGGTGAACGAACTGGTATTCTTCCTCCACCGCGAGGGTAAGGGACGGGGCTTGGACCATTGGGGGCCTCCTCCTTTAAAGTGCATGATGCGTACTGCGTAAAAACGGCAAATCGCCTGCTGAAAACCTCTCTGGAACGCGGTATCCTCGTGAGATCGGGATGGTTCAGGATAGAGTGGTGAACCGCCCGGCAAGCATAGGCCGTGTCCAGGCAATACCTGCGTTTATCCAAGGTGCGACTTCTCTTCGCTGCATCGCGTTCGGGATAATCCGGACTGCGTGGAACACCTCGTGTGTCCGAGGCTGCCCTCACAGGCGAGCCTGTCCCCTGTTAGGGGGATCCCTGCAGGAATGCAAATCGGCTAGAGGTTACAATGTACAAGGTGCGATGCAGGGATTGCGTTGTCGCTTCGTCGTTGATAGCGAGGATCCGAACGCGGTCGTTGACGACCAGGTGGCCTACGTAGCCGATGGCGCCTTCGTGGCGTTGAACGTAGTGTACCACATCTTCGGCCGAGGGCATAACCACCGCGGTGAGCGCTACGGGATCTGTCCCCATGATAACCCGTTCGAACAGGGCCCGTGTACCCGAACCTTTTTCCCGACTGACCAGTCGAATGGGGAAGTCGTTCCCCCCGAGTTCTTGCCAGTTGAGATAACGCCCCTCAAAAATACGCCGCACATCATCCGGATTGAGGGAATCGACGTGCACATCGGGATACACAACGATTACCACGTCATCTTCCCCCATGGGAATGATCACCCATTCCTCAGAAAGATCTGGGGGGAGATCTGAGACCAGCGCGATGTCTGCTGCGCCCTCCGCGAGCAACTGCAATCCCGTGGTGGAGTTTGTCGGCACGTAACGGATGTCCGCGTGGGGAATGTGGGCGGCAACGCGCGCCTGGATCTCGGGGAGCAGAGGTGCCATATCACTGGAACCGACCACGCGGATGGTGGGCGGCAAGGAGGGCGCGGTCATTCGCGGCGTCATCGTGCACGCGGCGAGCACCAAAATCAACAGGATTCCCCCGTTTCGTAATGCCCGCGCCCAGGTCACTTTTCCCTCCTCCCCTGCCCTCACGCGAACAGGAGGACCAATCCACCGAGAGCCGCGCAGTAAAGGGCGAAAACGTACAAACTGTGATTTCGTACGAATCGCAACAGGGAGTGAATGGCCAGGTACCCGCTGATGGCCGCTGCCAGAAAACCCATGGCAAGGATTCCGGTGGATTCGGGGGCACTTCCCACCGCGATGTCCTTCAACTGCATCAGTCCAGCGCCAAAGATGATGGGAAGCCCCAACAAAAAGGAGAACCGCGCGGCCGCGTCCCGTTCGAGCCCCCGTGCGAGCCCTGTGGCGATGGTGGCTCCGGAACGGGAGATGCCAGGAGTGATGGCGAGCGCCTGCCCCACGCCAATGAGAAATCCATCCACCAGCCCGACCTCTTCCAGCGCTCGCGTGCGTCGGCCAATGAGTTCGCTGACGATGAGGAGTACTGCTGTCACCAGGAGAAAGGCCGCGGCCTTTCGCGGCGCGTGAAACAGGTTTTCAAACGTATCCTGTAAGAGGAGTCCAGCCAGAGCCGCGGGGATGCTGCCCACAGCAATAGCCCACGCCACCCGCGCGTGAGGAACATCCAGAGAACGTCGGCGTATGCTTTCCCACGCGGAGCGTACGTACAGGAGGATATCCTGCCGGAAGTAAATGACCACGGCCAGCAATGTTCCCCAGTGGACCATGGTATCAAACGTCAGGCTTGCCTGATCCCAGCCCAGGAGCCAGGGCACAATGACCAGGTGCCCGGAGCTACTCACCGGCAGGAATTCGGTCAGTCCCTGCAGGATGCCTAAAAACAGCGCTTGAAACGGTGTCATCGCGCCCCCCGTTGTCGAGCCAGGTAGGCTTCTTTGTTTTTGTGACGTGCCTGCTGATCACTGATACGGTAGCGGGCCAGGAACTGGGCCTTGAATTCCTGGTATCGGCCCGCGCGAATGGCTTCCCGCACTTGTTCCATCAGGCGTAACATAAAGTGAAGGTTGTGGATGGTTGCCAGGCGCAAGCCCAGGATCTCCCCGGCCTTGAAAAGGTGGCGGAGGTACGCCCGACTGAAATGCTGGCAAGTGTAGCACGTGCATCCCGGTTCAATGGGATTGGGATCGCGCGCAAAGCGCGCGTTGCGAATGTTCAATCGCCCCTCGTGGGTGAGAAGTCCCCCGTTGCGCGCCACGCGGGTGGGCAACACACAGTCGAAGAGGTCAACCCCTCGCTCTACGGCTTCGAGAATGTCCTCGGGTGTGCCCACACCCATCAAATACCGTGGGCGGTCCTCCGGCAGCACGGGAACGGTTTCGTCCAGGGTTGTGTACATCTCCTCCTTTGTTTCCCCCACACTCAATCCTCCGATCGCGTAGCCGGGGAAATCCAGGTCCACCAGGAATTGGGCCGCGGCCTGACGCAGGTCCGGGAAAATGCCCCCCTGGACAATGCCGAACAGCGCCTGATCCGGTCGCGTGTGCGCGGATTTGGCCCGCACGGCCCACTGATTTGTCAGGCGCACAGCCTCTTCCACCTCAGCACGATTGTCCGGCGTGGGGCAAATGTCCAGCGGCATAATGATATCCGACCCCAGGAGTTCTTGTGTGTGGATGACCACCTCCGGGGTGAAGCGGTGCAGCGACCCGTCAATGTGGGATCGGAACGTCACGCCATCCTCGTCTACCTGGCGCATGTGGGCCAAACTGAAAACCTGAAACCCGCCCGAATCCGTGAGAATGGGACCGTCCCAGGCCATGAAAGCGTGGAGTCCACCCAGTTCAGCGATGAGTTCCGCGCCAGGACGCAAGTACAGGTGATAGGTGTTGGAGAGGATAATGTGCGTGCCCAGGTCCTTTAATTCGTGTGGGGTCATGGTTTTAACCGTGGCCTGGGTTCCTACCGGAGCAAAGGCAGGGGTGGGAATATCCCCGTGGGGCGTGCGCAACCGCCCCACGCGAGCACGCCCGTCCTGGGCTTCTACTGTGAAGACAAACCAATCCTCGGATGTGTTCCTCGCGTCCGCGTTCATTGGTATATCCTAAACAGGGCCACAGGAGCGGATCCTGCTCGCAAGATCCTGCAAATCGCCCCGACCCTTCTGCTGGCCCTGGCTGTCAAATTTGTCCTTTTGAATGTAGTGGGGGATTATATGCCTAACAAGAGGGAATGTCCAAGTTTGGCTCGGCTCAAAAGATCGTCACCCCGCCCGTAAATAGCGCTTCTGCTCGATCTTCTGTGCCTTTGCTCGTTAAATTGTTGGACTTGGACGTATCTTTTGCCCGTTTTGGGTGTTTAGAATAGGCGAGAGCATCCCCGCGAAATCGCGAGCACGCAGGAGTGACACATAAGATCGCCCGGCAGGCATGGGGTCACTCCCCGGCCAGGAGCGCCCATGAACCTGTTTGTGGGGGAGTGGGAACTCATGGGCCCTTGTTGTTCCCTGCCACGGTGCCCAATCGCCCTTTTGCGGTGATGCGTTGAAAAGCAAATTACAGTAAGGAGGTTGGTGTGATGGGACGCGTTGTTCTGATGACGGACACAACCAGTAACATGCCTCGGGAATGGGTTGAACGTTATGGGATTCAGATTGTCCCCGTATACGTGACGTTCGGCGACCGTTCGTACAAGGATTATGTGGAAATGCCCCCAGAGGAGTTCTACCGGCGCTTAGCCGAGGCTAAGGAAATGCCGAAAACCTCACAACCCACCCCCGCGGACTTTGCCGACGCGTACCGTCAGGCGCGCGCTCAGGGCGCGGACACGGTCATCGGCGTGTATGTGACGGCCAAAGCCAGCGGCACATGCCAGTCCGCGCAGATGGCCGCGGAAATGGTCGAAGGTCTTACCGTCCACGTGGTGGATTCTGCCACCACATCGCTGCCCATGTCCTGGATGTTGGTGGAAGCGGCCAAGGTGTTGGAATCGGGGGGCAGCGTCGAGGATGCTCTGGCAGCCATTGAGCAAGTCAAGGCGAACAACATCCTCATCTTCACCGTGACCGAAGTGGAGCACCTGGTGCACAGCGGGCGGACCGTGGGCGCGGACAAGGCGGCTCAGGCCGCGGTAAAGGTGAAGCCCATCGTCATGCTCAAGGACGGAGTGCCGCAGGCCGTAGCCACAGAACGCACGCAGAAGGCTGCACTTTCCAAAGTCATTGCTATGGCCAAGGAAGCCCTGGGCGACCGCCATCTTAAGGGGCTAGGCGTGGTGAACGGCAACATTCCGGAAAAGGCCGCGTCATTTGCCCAGGATGTGAAGGCCGCGTTTGGCTACGACGGCGAGGTCACAGTGGTGGACTTCGGTCCCGCGCTGGCTGTTCACTTTGGTCCTGGTCTTCTGGGTATTGCTGCTTATTGGGAGTAAGCCATGACCGTCCGCATTGCGGTAGACGCCATGGGTGGGGATTACGCTCCCCAGGAGATTGTGCGCGGCGCGCGGATGGCTGCTCAGGCCCTGCCGGACGCGACATTGATCCTGGTCGGTCCGGAGGAAATGCTGGACGTGACGGACCAGCCAGACAACCTGCGGATTCACCACACGCCGGAGTGGATCCGCATGGACGAGAAGCCCGTGCACGCGGTGCGGGCGAAGCGCGACGCATCCATCAATGTGGCGTGTGGCCTGGTGCGGGATGGCCTCGCGGATGTGGTGGTGACCATGGGACACACAGGAGCCGCGTTTATCGCGGCTCGCTTTGCTTTTGGCATGTTGCCCCACATCGAACGCCCCGCGGTTCCTGTGCCCTACCTGGCCCTGCATCCGCACATGGTACTCATTGACGTGGGCGCGAACACGGATGTGCGTCCGCAGCACTTGCTGCAATTTGCCTGGATGGGCGTTGCCTACGTTGAATCCGTCTTCGGGGTGGATCGCCCTCGGGTGGGCTTGCTCACCGTGGGAACAGAACCCCGAAAGGGGAGTCTGGTCATTCAAGATGCGTATGACCTGTTAGAAGCCAGTCCCTTGAACTTCGTGGGGAGCATTGAAGGGCTGGATGTGGCTCACGGGCGGGTGGACGTGGTCGTTCACGGGGGATACGTGGGCAACGTTGTGCTGAAGTTGACAGAAGGATTGGTGGACGTGTTGCTTGAACGCGCGGCAGAACGGGCTAGTCGTGTCGCGGGCGCGGCTGCCGACGCGGTGCGCCAGGCCATCCGCGCGTTGCAAGAGGAAAACAGTTACGCGCGCATTGGCGCGGCTCCGCTCTTGGGGGTGGACGGTTTGATCTTCATTGGCCACGGACGGTCGCGGAGGGATGCTGTGGCCGCGGGGATAGAACACGCGTATCGGGCAGTACAAGCCGGCCTGATGGACCACCTGCGACGTCGCCTATCTGCCCTGGACGCGTCATCCCCGATCCTCTAACACCCTTCTAACCTTCACCCTCTTGACGGGTTGCCGATTGTCTTCTATGATTGCAGTGAAAAGGGGGCGCGGCATTCTGCCTGCCCCTTTTGTGTGTATATCACGCGAGGGGCGAGGACTCGGTAGATGGTTTTTGAATGGGGGGTAGAGGGCAACACAGCGCAATCGTGGCTTGAACGGATTACACCGTTCATCCTGGAAGTGTTCAACATTTACGATGTGACTGTGGTCGGTGACGACCGTCTGCGGTTCCGGGGACGCCTGATGGTGGATTCGGAACACGCCTACGATTACCTTTACCGCCAATTACGGAGCATCCCGGCTGTGCCCCTCTTCCGCAAAGAAGGTGAGGATCACGTTATCTACGTGGTGGTGGGCGAGTTGCCACGGGCCAAACAGCGTGTGGGCTTGGCGTTGCTCCTCTTCATCCTGACCGGTATCTCAGTGTTCTGGGCAGGCTTGTGGCCTTCATTGGGCAAGCCGTTGCCCCTGGCCATTCTGGACGCGCTCTTCTTCGCGGTGCCCCTTATCGTCATTCTCGCTGCCCACGAAATGGGGCATTACATTGTAGGGCGATTTTACAAGACGGAGATGAGCCTTCCTTACTTTATTCCCATGCCCTTCTTCCTGTTCGGCACCATGGGCGCGTTCATCCGCATGGTCGCGCCGCCTCGAAATCGGCGCCAGTGGTTGCACATTGCCGCGGCCGGACCGCTGGCCGGTCTCGTGTTCGCGTTGCCGTTGACATTTCTGGGGTTATTGCTTTCCCACGTGGAACCCTTGCCTCCCCACGGGGGGTACATTATGGAGGGGAATTCCCTCCTCTACGCGTGGATGAAATTCCTGATCTTCCACAAGTGGCTGCCTTCAGGGGGCGAGGACGTGTTCTTGCACCCGATGGCCTGGGCCGGTTGGGCGGGATTGCTCGTCACCGCGTTGAACCTGATCCCCGCGGCCCAGTTGGATGGCGGACACGTGGCGAGGGCGCTGTTGGGAGCCCGTGGGGGCCGCCTGTTGACGTACGCGATTATCGTGGCCCTGTTGGCGATGACCCCCCTGTGGACGGGCTGGGGGATTTGGGCGTTAATCATTTTCCTGTTCTCCCGTTACGAAGTGGAGCCCCTGGACGCGATCACCGAACCGTCGGGCTCGGACAAAGTGCTGGCCGCGATTATGCTCATCATTTTCGTACTGCTATTTACGCCCATACCGTTGAAGACCGTAGGATAATAGAAGAGAGGGGGTGTAACCCCGCCAACGCGACGTGCATCCAACAACGGGTAGCGTGTTGCCTATCTGGGCGATAAGCACGGTCGGGCTTTGGGAGGGGCTTGGCCGTGAAACATAGTCGAAATTCTTGACGATGTAGAGGAGTTTGTACGATGGCGGAAACAGAGGTGAAGGTGAAGAAGGAAAAGAAGAGCAAGGAAAAGCGCCGACATCCGCGCGTCCTGATTTTCACGACTCCAAACTGTCCCTGGTGTCGCCGCACGAAGAAATACCTGCGAGAGCGGGGCATTCGGTTCAAGGAAGTAGATGTCTCACGAGACCCGGCAGCAGCTAAGGACCTGGTCCGGTGGACCGGTCAAATGGGGGTTCCGGTTGTTCGCATTGGCAGCAAGTTTGTCGTCGGGTTCGACAAACCCAAGATCGATAAGTTGCTGGGACTTAAGTAAGGTGACCGGTTGGCGTCCTCTCATGGAGGACCGTTGATGTCACTTCTGAGTGCTGGGAAGTCCATCCCGGCGGCTTTGTCAACGACCGTCGCCGGGCACTGTGCAATGAGCACGGGAGTAAATAACGTTTTAGTCAACCATTAGCACAACAAACTTAGAGTAAGGAGGGTATAGTCATGGCCAAGTTGGAACCTCTGGGCAACCGCGTGCTGGTACAGATTTTGGAGCAAGAGGAGCGCACCAAGGGAGGTATTTACCTGCCGGAGACGGCCAAGGAGAAACCGCAGCAGGCACGCGTGATCGCCATCGGGGAAGAGGCAGAAGAGGAACTATCCCTTGAGGTCGGCGACGTGGTGATCTTCCCCAAGTACAGCGGCACAGAGGTACGGGTGGACAACGAAGAATACCTCATCCTCAACGCGGATGACGTGCTGGCCAAAGTCGTCGAAGACTAAGGCATTGTAGAACACCGTGTCGTCATAGGGCGGCGTGATCGTCGCTCGGAAAGGGAATTCGTGTGTTTCGGGGGATGTCTCCTGCCCGGAACACACGAATTTCTTTTATCCCACAACGTTTCCTCGTGGGATTTGACACCTACCAAAGGGATGAGTATATTGCCCTTGAACATCACACGATGTGAGGAGTCGTTCAGGATTCGTACCATGGTGAACGTTGCGCTCGTTGTTGTCCTCATTAGCCTCGTCATATTGCGCGGGATCGTCGTATTGGTCCCGGCGGAAGCCCGCGCGGGGAGGCGAGTGAGGGCGTAACGGAGCGCATCTCACCCAGGGTTCGGCGAAGACCCCCTTCCCCGGCGGAAGGGGGTTTTTATTTTGGGTTCACCGTGATGGCTGGCGCAGGAGCGTCAAGCCCACACAGAACACATAGATGAGGAGGTGTGTGATGTCCGAGAAGTATCCCGAAAGGCACTGGCAGTACGATGACCGTGAGGAGACCATGCCCGCGTACATGAACGAAGGGTACGCCCCCCCTGATTGGGACCTGTTGCAGAGCATGGAGGCATCGGACGAAGAAACGAACTAAACGTTCACCCTTCTCACCCACATCCATCCTCGCGTCAAGGCCGTGGGCGCCTTGACCTGTGGATCCACGGCGGATCCAACCCTTCGGGGCCTCGTTTACTTGACCTGCAGATTCTCGTTCACCCCGGTGATTTCCCGCGGGAAGCAAAGTCCCCTGTGTGGACTTCCGGGGGATCCCAGGGGGCTCGCTGAGGCATTCTAGTTTCATCGCGGGCCCGGCCAGCCCTCGCGAAGGATTGGGAATCGGGGACGGGGCTAGTGTGCGCTTTGGGCGGGCGGGAAGAGGTGGGCCAGGAGAAGCCCCAAGAGCGCGGCCAACAGATCCCGCAAAGTGAGCCACACCCGGAAGCCCAGCACAGCCCCCGCGGCCGCGGGGAAGGAAATGCGATCCGCGAGCAGGATCACAAACGCT
This sequence comes from uncultured Anaerolineae bacterium, assembly GCA_964402285.1. Classification (GTDB taxonomy): domain Bacteria; phylum Chloroflexota; class Anaerolineae; order JAADDB01; family JAADDB01; genus CAYPUG01. The sequence goes on from CAYOAZ010000027.1 coordinate 19,377, forward strand.
CCCTCGCGAATTCCGATACCTGTGGGCGCGAAGAGGGCGATGTAGCCGATCAACCAGGCCCCAATATAACTTCCCGCGATGAGAGGCATCTCCTGCCAGGGTAAGTGAGTGATCCCCCGCGTGAAGAGCACAAAAGCACTGCCCTGTAACGCGTGAGCGAGCATGTACAACCCCAGTAACGTGCCCAGATCCCGCCAGTGCAATTGAATAGGTAAAGGTGTTCGCTTGAAAAGTCGAAGCCCGACGTGAACCCATCGCTGGAAAATGGGTGGGAGTGTGAGCACCATTACCCCGGCCAATCCCAGGGCCGTCCATACCAGATATGGACGGGTGGTCGGAGAAGGGAAGATCACCAGCGTCAGCAAGAGCACCAGCGCGGCGGATGTGACCTGGAGCGCGGCCTCCAACATGGCTCCTGTGGGCACAGCGCGCAGGGGAACGGCGTGTCGGCGTCCCAGCGCGGCCCGGCCTACAATGTCCCACACACTGCCCGGGAGATAGCGGGCGATTTGCGCTTGTAGCCACATGGCCGCGCCCGCGTGGAGGGGGATGGTGGCGCCCATGTGGTTCAGAATGCGGGCCCAGGCAACGGCCAGTACTCCCATCTGTGAGAGCAAGGCCACCAGTGAGATGAGCAAATATCCCCATGCCACCCGCCACGGGTACGCAACCAGGTGGGTCCACTGCCCCCGGAGCGCGCGATACCACACCCAGATGATGATCCCGATGACCGCCACCTGAGCCAGGCGGATGACGTATGAGCGATGTGATGCACCTGTATTAGAAGAGGGTACCATAGTACTATTGATTTTCCTAGGGCTCCTTCTATACTGTAGTCAGAGGCCTCTAAAGAGTGTCGGGGGGCGGAAGGGGATAGGTGTTCATCGTGCCCGCCATCGTAGCCCACACCTATCCCTCTTCCTATTTCTGGAACCAGCGGGGCGAGGTGCAATTTACAGCATCTCGCCCCGATTGTATTTTAATGTGCTTCGTCGAGGAGGGGCCCCGCCGTAGGCGGGGCCCCTCCTGCTTTTATGCGCATGTGGTTATCCGGCCTGTTCCTTCAGCATGACAATGACACCAAAGCGGCCGGTCCTTCCCTGCTCAGCCCTGTGGGAGTAGAACAACTCCGTGTGGCAGGCTGTGCAGTAGGATGCTTCCAGGAAGTGCGTTACCCCGAGTACCATGGCCTGATGTTTGTTAGTTTCCACCAGGTCCAGGTACACATGGCCATCACGACCCGGCTGGAACACGGGCGGGGTGCGTCCCAGGGCCAGGAACGCGTCCATCACATCGGCTCCCACCTCGTAGTGGCACACGCCAATGGCCGGCCCAAAGGCCATAACCACATCCTGAGGCACAGTCCCGAACTCCTGGGCCATGCGCTCGAGCGCGTGCTCCACAATGCCCGCGGCAGTCCCCCGCCATCCGGCATGGAGTAGGCCAACGGCATGGTGGGCAGGATCGTACAAGATAATGGGCACACAGTCCGCAAATGTCATAAACAGGGGCACATCGGGCTCGTCAGTGATGAGCCCGTCGTGGTAGGGAATGTATTGCCCCTTGTGGGAACCGTTCACGCGGGCCACCTCATTGCCGTGGGCCAACCACGCGCCCACCAGGTCCCTGTCGGATACGTTGAGCAGGTGGGCTAACCGGTTTCGGTTCTCTTGTACGTGCTCTGGCTTGTCTCCGACGCTGAGACTCATGTTCAATGTAGCAAAGGGTTCCTCGCTGACCCCGCCCAGGCGTGTGCCGACCACATGGGCCACGCCTGCGGCTGTTAACTCGGGAAAAGTGAAGTACGTTAAGCCGTTGAGCGAGTGTTGCTGGAACATGGGTGTTCTTTCTCCTCTCGGAATGCCCAGGCCCAATCGCACACCCCGCAGCGGAGGCATCCACGGGCCTGGGGGGGACATTCCTTGCCCGGTTGTCCCCGTAAAGATAGACGCCATTCCCGTATAAGATAGCGCGCTTTTATGCCACTGTCCACCACATTCCACGGCAAAGTCGCATCCTGCGGCCATTCCCCCAGGTAATATTGCGGATCCAACCCTTCCTCCTCCAGAGCGCGGAAGAATTGGCGCCACGTGCGTCGACGCAGTCGGGCCAGCACGCGCGCGAGAGCCTTATCCCCACGGGCCAGCACCCCCTGTACCCGAGCCCACTGGGGTGAATCCGCGCGCACGATCACCCGGTGACGCGATAGGGCTTTTTGGATTTTCCGCTGACGGCGTTGGATTTCTGTTGCCTCGGTCATTGCCACCCACTGGAACGGCGTGTGCGGTTTGGGCACAAAGGGCGTGGCGTTGATGATGAGTGTGCGTCGGAACCGCTGTCGCACGTCCAGCACAAATCGGATGAGCGCGTCAATATCCTCATCGCTCTCGGTGGGGTGTCCAACCATGAAGTACAGTTTGAGTTGGGGAAACCGATAGCGTTCTGCCAGGTCCACCGCGGCCAGGAGATCCTCCTCCTGTTGGGTCTTACTGATGACATTGCGTAGCCGTTCGCTCCCTGCTTCGGGAGCAATGGTCAATGTGCGGGTTCCACTTTCGGCCAGGGCACGGACCAGGGGTTCGCTAATGGGATCCGTGCGCATGGAAGAGACACTGATCCGCGCCCCCATCTCCCGGAGCCGCACGGCCAGTTCGTCAATGCGCGAGTAATCTGACACCGCGGCCGAGACCAGGCCGATGCGGTCGGTGTACTGCAGCGCGTCCTGAGCCCACGCCAGCACCCGTTCTAAAGGTTGCTCCCGAGGTGGACGGTACACATAGCCTGCCATACAGTATCGGCATCCCCGACCACACCCTCGACCGATCTCCATCAAGTGCATGGCTCCGAATTCCGTATCCGGTGTGTAAATCACCGTCTGCGGGCTCATCCGTTCCACGTCCCGAACCCACAGGCGCGAGACCGAAGTCCCCTCAGGGTGGAGGAGGGGCACGTAGACACCGGGAAGCCGCGCCAGCGCGTGCAGGAGGTCAAGGCGCTTATCCCGGTACGCTTCCAGGAGGGCGACGATGTCGGGGATCACTTCTTCCCCTTCGCCGATGACCAGGGCATCGAAGAAAGGGGCTATGGGTTCTGGGTTCATGCTCACGGCCGGCCCACCGGCCAGGATAAGGGGCCACTGTTCGGATGAGGTGGCCCGTTCCTCGGCCCAAAGGGGAATTCGGGCCTGTCGGATCATGTCCACGGTGTGGAAGTAGTCCATCTCAAAGGAGATGGTGAACGCGAACACATCGGTGTCCACTACTGGACGCTGGGATTCGTACGTGAGGAGGGGCTGGTCTTCACGGAGGCTCTCGGGATCCCAGAAGGTCCGTTCGCAGACCACGTTCGGGTGCTGGTTGAAGAGGTGGTACACGGTGTGGAGGGCCAGGCTGGACATGCCCGTGTAGTAGGTGTTGGGGAACGCCAGGGCGACGCGAATGCGTCCTCCCCAGTCCTTGTAAACTGTGCCGACTTCCTTTTCCAAATGCGCCCGAATGCGTTTAATGTGTTTCCAGGTCACGTTTTAATAACGTCCTTTGTGTCCGTAAACGACGTTGTGTGCCCCAACTTCGTTGGTGAGTTTACCTGGTTCTTGCCAGGGTTATGCCCGCTGCCCGGGTTGCATCCATACGCGGACATAACGGGCTGGATGTGCTTTTTGTTTGTTTTGTCCCAGGGCTCTTAAAACGGTCCCCTCCTATATTTTGTAGGACAGTTGTCTATTGCCCCTATATTTAGCGCTTTCTTTCTGTTTTTCACCTTCGTGTGCACTTCCTTCGGATTATAAGGAAGTGGTCACGGATTGCCCAATACGGGTTCAGGCACGGTTTTTCCTTCTTCTATGTACGTTTTGGGACATGGCTGAGATGCGAAAAACTGTACGAATATTTGTTCTATATCCTTAAAATTTTTGCGAACATCCCATCTAGTACCTTTTTCTCCCTTGCAATGTGGGAGAATTGTGCTATAATGTGGATGATAGTGGGATAAAGTGGATCATTGTGGTGTCAGATGGGGGCGATTATGTTTCTCGGACAGCATATGCACCGGCTGGACAATAAGGGGCGGCTGACCATGCCGCGTAAGTTCCGTCCCCATCTGGGTGAGACCATGGTGATTACCAAGGGGAAGTACCGGAACTTGAGCCTTTACCCGATCGCGAAGTGGGAGCAGATTATCCGGCGGCTGGAAGAGGATCCGGCTCTCTTTGAGTCGGAGGAGGTGGAGAGCATTCGCTACTGGTTGTTGCCGAATGCAGATGTGGTTACCCCCGATCGGTTGGGCCGCATTTTAATTCCGGCATCCCTGCGGGAATATGCGGGTCTTGAACAGGACGTTGTTATTGTCGGCCTGAATTCCTATATTGAGTTGTGGGCACCCGAGGCGTGGCAGGAGCATCAGGAGAATCTCGAACGGGAGTGGTCGAAGAGCGGGAAATGGAAACGGCTGGGGATGTGAACCCCACGCGGCACGTTCCCGTCCTCCTGAATGAGGTTCTCCACTATCTCCAACCACGCCCCGGAGGAACATATATTGACGCTACTGTAGGAGGTGGCGGGCACGCAGAAGCGATCTTAGAAGCGAGTGCGCCGGACGGACGGCTATTAGGCCTGGATGCCGACCCCGATGCGCTCGGACGCTCACATCGTCGCCTACATCGATTCGGGCGTAGGGTGGTGCTTGTGCAGGCATACTTTGATCAACTGGAAAATATAGCCCATCGGGAAGGGTTTGTTCCTGCCGATGGGGTGCTGATGGATCTGGGGGTCTCGAGCGACCAACTGGAAGATGCCGCGCGAGGGTTTTCCTTCCTCAAGCCGGGGCCCCTGGATATGCGCATGGATCCGTCGTTGCCCCGCACTGCCGCCGATCTCATTAACACGCTCGACGAAGGCGACCTTGCTTACCTCATTCGCAGGTACGGCGAAGAACCACACGCCCGTCGGATAGCCCGAGCCATTGTTCGGGCACGACCTATTTACACGACAACTGAACTGGCGGACCTTGTTGCTCGCGTGGTTCCCAGACGTCCGAGACAGCGCCTGCACCCCGCCACGCGCACATTTCAAGCCCTGCGCATCGCCGTGAACGATGAATTGGGCGCGTTGGAGCGGGCACTCCCGCAGGCGCTTCGTGTCTTGCGCCCCGGGGGGCGGCTCGTCGTCATTTCATTCCACTCGCTGGAAGATCGCATTGTAAAACAGTTCTTTCGTCGGGAAGCGCAAGATTGTATTTGCCCCCCTCGGCAACCGGTGTGCACCTGTGGCCACAAGGCCCAGGTGCGCATCTTAACGCGCAAACCCGTTACGCCGAGCCCAGAAGAAATCGAACGTAATCCCCGCAGCCGCAGTGCAAAGTTGCGGGCCGTTGAGAAGTTATGAGGAGGCGTTATGACTATTCATTCACCTGCCCGCCGTTGGTTTGACCTGTGGGGACTGGCCGTATCCCGGCCTCGTCCCAGTGTTGCCTTTTCTCGGCGCCATCTGCTGGTCCTGGCGATGATTGTCTATCCCATCCTGCTCGCCCTGCTCTACCTCTCCGAGGTGGGACACATTACAGCAATTCGCCAGGAAACCCAGGCGCTGCGCGCCCAACACACACGCCTTGTCCAGGAGAACGCATACCTGATCGGCCGCCTGGGCGAACGGTTGAACGTGGAACGAGTTGCCCAAGCCGCCGACGCGCTCAACTCAACCGTGGCCGTCATCCCCATGGGGGAGATGGGCGTTGCCGTTCGGGAGCAGCCCCTGACCGTGGCCCCCGTCAGAGAGGAGCATTCCGAAGGGGTCCACGCGTGGTGGCAAGTGTTTCACCTGGAATCCCTGAGCACACTGGTCAAACGGTAACGGACACATGCCCATGTACAGAGAGACTTACTTGGGCCGCCGTTTGCTCTGGGTCATGGGGGGACTCTCCCTGGCCATGATGGTCGTGCTCTTACAGATTCTGCACGTCCAGGTCTTCATGGCGCGAGCAGAAGACCGCGCCGCGCGCGTTCAGAGCAAAACAGTCGTCCCCATGGGGACCATTGTGGATCGGGCGGGGTATCCGCTGGCTTACGATGTGCCCCTGTACGAGTTGACCGTTGACGGATCGGTTATCAACTCAGAGCACCGTCTGGCCGACGTGAGAGAGTGGCTTGAAGGATTGGGGTTCCCTGCCAATGAAGTGAACGCGGTCATGGCAGCCGTGAGTCGGGGACAACGGGCCACCCTCAAGCCGTTAAACGGGGAACAGGCCGCGGCAGCGCGGGAACGCATTGCCCAGGCAGCCAGCCAAGGCCGTCAGGCGTGTGTGCGGCTTGACGTAGGGTGGCGCCGCCATCACCCGCACGGATATGTTGCTGCTCATGTGCTGGGTTTTCGTAACTTAAACGTGCCTCCGGCAACACAGGGCGGCGTGCACCAGGTATACCAGCAATTCCTGGAAACGGGCCGCGGCCTTCAACCAGAATACGCTCACGAGGCGGAAATTCCCGGCGGCGCTACACCGTTCTTCCCGTCCCCGTTTCGGCGGGATATCGTGTTGACTTTGAACTTGGGTGTGCAGTATCGCGTGGAGCAGGCATTGGATCGGGCAGTAGAGCGGTACGACGCGCGTGGAGGCGCGGTGGTGGTCATGGACCCTCGGGATGGGGCCATCATTGCCCTGGCCAGCCGTCCCACGTTTGACCCCAACCGCTTCTACGAGTACGGCAGTGAGACGTGGAAAGACCGCGCGGTGGAAAATCACTACGAGCCCGGATCCGTGATGAAAGCGTTAACCTTTGCCGCGGCGTACGATACAGGATTGCTTCAGGAGGACACGCAGATAGAGGACACCGGTGCCCTGGCATACGAAGGTCGGGTAATCTATAACTCCCAGCGGCGGGGATTTGGGCTGGTCACCCCGGCCGAGGCCCTGGCCCACTCGTTGAACGTGGCCACCGCGCGGGTGGCCCTGCAAATGGGGCCGGCCATCTTTTACCGGTACATGGAGGCTTTTGGGATTGGGCGCAAGACCGAGGTGGATTTGGCGAACGAGACCGCGGGCATCCTGCACGAACCCAATAGCCCGGAATGGAGCCCCTTTTACCTGGCAACCAACGCGTTCGGACAGGGTGTCTCCATTCCGCCCATTCAACTAATTCGAGCCATGGCTGTCCTGGCCAACGGGGGATATCTGGTGCATCCGCACGTGTTGCACGGCTATTACCTGAACGACACGTACTACGAACTGGATTGGCCCCGAGGCCGTCAAGTGATTCGGCCGGAAACCGCGCGCACTGTCACCCGGTGGCTTGAGGGTGTAATAGATGTCATCAAGGTGTTCGGCCAGGTGGACGGCATCCGGGTGGCTGGGAAGACCGGCACGGCCCAGGTTCCTATTCCCGGAGGCTACAGTGAGGATGAGCAGAACACCTTTTTCGTAGGGTACTACCCTGCCGAGGCTCCCCAGGTCATTATTCTCGTGTTCCTGGAACGACCTCGCCTGGGGCCGTCCGTTCACGGTGGGGGTCACGCAGAGGTGTGGGCGTCGAACACCGCGTACCCCACGTTTGTGCGTATAGCCGAAAGCATTAACCCGTTGCTGGGCATTCGGCCGTCATCTGCACGTTCGGAACAGGGGCACGTCCTTGCCCGTCAAGGGGAATAGTCGTGGGATAGAGGGTGATGTACAATTCTTGGCGGATTCCGGCACAGTAAGGAGGCGAGGGCGTTGCTGACATTGCGTCACATCTGGTTGGGCATTGGGGGTGACCCGCGAGGGACATTGCGTCTGCCTGACGAGCCAGTGCGCGAAGTCATTATAGATTCCCGGCAGGCGCAGGCGGGGAGCGTGTTCGTTGCGTTACCCGGAGAGCGCCGTGATGGACATGAGTTCGTCCGCGACGCGCTGGAGCGTGGCAGCATCGCGGCGTTGGTCTCGCGAGTGCCCGAAGGGTACGCGGGTTCGGTGGTGGATGTTGCCACGTACCCCGACCGTCCAGTGGGGATGCCCGTGATCTTTCGGGTGCCCGACCCACTGGCTGCGTTGCAGCGCCTGGGGGCGTACTGGCGGGCATTACACACCCCTCGGGTTGTGGGGATTACCGGTAGTGTGGGCAAGACGAGCACCAAGGAAATGACGGCCGCGGTGTTGCGCCAGCGATATCGGACGTTGTGGAGTCGGGCAAGTTATAACAACGAAATCGGGTTGCCGTTGACTTTGTTGCACCTTAACAACACACATGAGGCTCTGGTCGTGGAGATGGGCGCGTACGTGCCCGGTGACATCAAGGCGTTGTGCGATCTGGCCCACCCGCACATCGGCGTCATCACCAATGTGGGAGTGAGCCACCTGGAGCGTATGGGCACGGTGGAGCGCATTTGGGAGGCCAAGTCTGAGTTGGTGCGCTCCTTGCCTCGGGACGGTGTGGCCGTTCTCAACTGGGATGATGAACGGGTGCGACAGATGGCCGAGGTCACGCCGGCGCGGGTGTTTTCCTACGGACTGACGCCGGAAGCGGATCTCTGGGCGGATGAGGTGGAGACGCTGGGCCTGGAGGGCATTCGCTTTATCCTCCACTATAACGGTGATGTGGTACCCGTGCGTTTGCCCTGGTTAGGACAGCACAGCGTGCACACCGCGTTGCGGGCTGCCGCGGTGGGCTTGATCTTCGACATGTCCTGGGAGGAGATCATCGCGGGCTTGCAGGATACGGATGCTCAGTTGCGCATTGTGGTTGTGCCCGGGATTCGCGAGACCAAAATCATCGACGACACGTACAACGCCAGCCCGGCCAGTATGTTAGCGGCCCTGAACCTTCTGGCCGACCTGGACGGCCGCCGCATGGCCATTCTGGGCGATATGTTGGAACTGGGGAGTTATGAGGAGACAGGCCATCGTAAAGTTGGGGCTCGCGCGGCCGAAGTCGTGCAGCGGCTCATCACTGTGGGGGAGCGGGCACGCTGGATTGCAGAGGAAGCCGTGGCCGCAGGCCTGTCGCCGGAACACGTGGTCCACGTGGCAACCGTGGAGGAGGCTATTGCTCGGGCCCAGGAGTGGTTGGAGCCGGGTGATGTGGTCCTGGTGAAGGCGTCCCGTGCCATGATGCTGGAGCGGGTGGTGAATGCACTTCGGGCAGAGGTGGATGATTAGCCATGGCTTATTCGTTGACTCTTGGAGCCATTGCTTTTTCCCTGGCTGTCATTTGGGGACGCCCGCTCATCTTGCTACTGAAGAAGTACGGGATCGGCAAGAAGATCCGTGTGGAGGGCCCCTCTTCTCACATGGTGAAGATGGGAACGCCCACCATGGGTGGGGTGATGATCCTGTTGCCGGTCGTGCTCATCACCCTGGCCTTGAACGTGGCGAATTTCCTGGGACGCACGTACATTGGTCGGTCCATCCTGGTACCGTTGGGGGTGATGGTGACCTTTGGGCTGCTGGGTATGCTGGATGATTGGGAAGGGGTGCGAGGCCGTCGGGGCCAGGGGCTGTCCGCTCGCCAGAAGTTCGCGTTGCAGGTATTGCTGGCCCTTTTGACGGCCCTAGCATTACACTTTGCCCTGGGGTTGGAAAGCATTGCCATTCCCACAGTGCCGGAGAAGATCCCGCTGGGGTGGTGGTACATCCCCATAGCGATGTTCATTATTATCGGAGCGTCAAACGCGGTGAACCTGACGGATGGGCTCGATGGTTTGGCCGGGAGCATCGGAGCCGTGTCCTTTACGGCCTACGGGGTCATTGCTTATCTGCAGGGCCAGATCTGGCTGACCACGTTTTGCTTCACAGTGGTGGGCGCGGTTCTGGCGTTTCTCTGGTTTAACGCTCACCCGGCCGAACTGTTTATGGGGGACACGGGTTCCCTGGCCTTGGGGGCAACATTGGGTGTGGTTGCCCTGATGACCGGGCAATGGCTCCTGTTACCCGTGGTGGGGGCGGTGTTTGTGGCTGAGGCCATGTCCGTCATTATTCAGGTGAGTTATTTCAAGTTGACTAAACGGTTGTACGGGCAGGGACGCCGCGTGTTCAAGATGGCTCCTTTGCACCATCACTTTGAAGCGCTGGGCTGGTCGGAGACGCAGGTGACCTGGCGGTTTTGGTTAATAGGGGTTCTCAGTGCCATGCTGGGCGTTGCCCTGGCGCTTATATAAGAAAGCAGCGCGAGATTGACGATTACACTATGAACCAAAGGACAACGACGATTCATCGCTCAACCGAAGAAAAGTACCCATGGCCCAGGAGGGTGGTCGTCCTGGGGTTGGGACGGCAGGGCATGGCTATGGCCCGCTTCTTCGCGCGGCATCACGTTCAGGTTATCGCGTCGGACAAGCGGGATTCATCCGCGCTGCGCTCACAGGTGGAGGAACTGAGGACGTTAGGCGTTACTCTTGCCCTGGGGGGCCATCCGCTCTCCCTGCTGGACCAGGCGGATTTGCTGGCGGTGAGCGGAGGGGTTCCACTGACTTTGCCCATTGTGCGGGAGGCCATGGCGCGGGGCATTCCTGTGGTGAGTGACGCGGAGTTGACGTTGCGTTACGCGACCCAACCCACCCTGGGTATTACCGGTTCCGCGGGCAAAACAACGACCACTACTTTGGTGGGGTTGATGTTGGAAGCCGGTGGCATGTCCGTGCACGTGGGGGGGAACATTGGTACGCCTGTGCTGGATCGGTTAGACGATCTGGGTGAGGATGTGTGGCTGGTGCTGGAATTGTCCAGTTTCCAGTTGGAGGTGTGTTACCATAGCCCGCACATTGCCGCGGTGCTTAACGTGACACCCAATCACTTAGATCGCCATCCCAGCATGGACGCGTACGCGGAGGCCAAGCGCAACATTTTCCGTTACCAGAATCCCGGGGATGCGTTGGTTTTAGGGTGGGATAATGAGTGGACGCGGCGCTGGGCCCAGGAGGCAGTTCCCGAAGGTGTGCGTGTGTTTCTCTTCAGCCTGGAGGAGCCAGTGGACCAGGGCGCGTATTTGCGGGGGGAGCGCTTGTGGGTGCGGGATGGCGAACGTGAGCAGTTCCTGTGTCGAGCCGATGAGGTGCGTTTGCGGGGACGTCATAACCTGGCCAATGTCCTGGCCGCGGCTGCGCTTGCGCTGGCTGTAGGCGTTCCTGTGGAGGCCATGGCCGAGGTCGCACGGTCGTTTACGGGCGTGCCGCACCGTTTGGAGGTGGTGGCTAAGCATGAGGGGGTGTTGTGGGTAAACGATTCCATTGCCACAGCACCGGAGCGGGTGGTGGCCGCGTTGCGTTCCTTTACTGAGCCTATTGTGCTCCTGGCCGGTGGACGGGATAAGAAGTTGCCGTGGGATGAGTTCGCGCGGGTGGCAGCCCAACGCGTTCGATGGGTGATCGCGTTTGGGGAGGCCGCGAGTCTGGTCGAACGGGTTCTGGCTCCGTACCTGGGCACGGGTATGCTCTCCGGGGTGGATGTGGTACCGGATTTGGAGGCCGCTGTCCACCGGGCGGCTGAAATTGCCCGGCCGGGGGAGGTGGTGCTGCTTTCCCCTGGCGGGACGAGTTTTGATGCCTATCGTAATTTTGAGGAACGGGGCCAACACTTTCGGACACTGGTCGCGCACGTGGTGGCCCGTTCTGGGTAGGCTGGAAAGTGGGGATTATTGCACGGAGGACAACAACGATGCCGACAACGCGACGTGTGAGGTATTCTTTGTTCAGAGGTTATGATGCAACGCTTCTGGTGGTGGTGCTTATTTTGCTTTTCATTGGCTTGTTATCGGTGTACAGCGCCACTCTGTACCAGAGCGCGTCTCAGCGCGGGGATCCGGCCTTTTACTTTCGGCGCCAGGTGATTTGGAGTGTATTGGGCCTGGGGGCCTTGTTGGTAACCAGTCGCATTCCCTACTTTTACTGGCGTCGGGCATCGCTGCCCCTGCTGGGGATTACGGTGCTCATGCTCATTTGGGTGCTGTTCACCCCGCGAGTGTTTGGCTCTAAGCGGTTTCTGTTTGGCAACCGGGTTCAGCCGTCAGAGGTGGCTAAGTTCACGTTGATCATTTACGCGGCCACGTGGCTCACATCTCGCCGGGCTCAGTTGCAGCGCATTGAATACGGGCTGATTCCCTTTGGCGTGTTGTTGGGGTTTGTGAGCGGTTTGGTCGCGTTACAACCGGATATTGGCACGGCTGTGCTGCTGGCAAGTATTGGCTTTGCTCTTTTCTTCATTGTGGGCGCGGAGATGCGCCATGTGCTGTTGGGCATTTTGGCGGGCAGTGTGACCGCGGCTTTTCTCATTGCGTTTTCTAGCCATGCTCAGCATCGCCTTCAGGAACTCCGGGATGTGTGGCAACATCGCGATGGGCAAGGGTGGTCCCATCTGGAGTTGGCGGTGAAGACTATGCAGGAGGGTGGAGTGTTCGGTCGAGGTCCGGGCCATTTGACCACTTATATACCCGCGGTCCACAATGATTTCATCCTGGCCGCGCTGGGCCACGCGTTTGGCCTGGTGGGGCTGGCCGCGGTGGTGGTGCTGTTCTGGATTTTTGCGATGCGTGGGGTGTACATCGCGGCCCACGCGCCCGACCATTTTGCGGCTGTGACCGCGGCGGGCATTACTGTCTGGATTACGTTTCAGGCCCTGGTGAACATGGGCGTGGCTGTGGCGCTTTTGCCGCCTACCGGGGTGACATTGCCGTTTGTGAGTTATGGAGGATCTTCGCTGGTGGTGACGTTAGCCGCGGTGGGGGTGTTGTTGAACATATCCCGCTACATTCATGTGAGGCGTGAACGTGATACGGGTACTCATGTCGGGTGGGGGCACCGGGGGGCACGTGTATCCGGCCCTCAGCGTGCTTGACGCCCTTAAGGAGTTGGTGGGCCAGGAGAATCTGCAGGTGCTTTACGTGGGACATCAGCGTGGCGTGGAGGCCACGCTTGTGCCGCGTCATGGTGTTCCTTTGCGCACGGTCCCTGGCGGTCAGGTACGGGGCCAAGCACCGTGGACGTTGGCCCGCAATTTGCTCCTTGAAGCGCGGGGATATGTTCAGGCGCGGCGCATTGTGCGGGAGTTTCGGCCCCACGTGGGCTTTATTACTGGTGGCTGGGTAACGGCTCCTGTGGCCCTGGCATTGCGCAGGGCCAACGTGCCGCTGGTCATTTACCTGCCTGATGTGCGGCCGGGGTTGGCCATTCGCACATTACAGCGGCTAGCGCAGTCCGTAGCCGTTACGGTCGAGGAGGCGGCCGCGTACTTTCCGGGAAAGGCGGTGGTCACCGGGTATCCGGTGCGCAAGGCGATTCTGGACGCGCGGCGGGATCAGGCTCGGGAGCGGTTGGGGTTGCCCCAGGAGGATCGGGTGGTGCTGGTGTTTGGCGGGAGTCGGGGTGCACGCAGTATTAACCGCGCGGTTGTGTCGCACGTGGAGACGATTTTGTCCCTGGCCCACGTGGTTCACATGACCGGCGCGCTGGATTATCGCTGGGTGCGCGAGGCCGCGGATCGGCTGGCGCCCACGCTTCGCTCTCGCTATCACGTGTACGAGTACTTGCACGAGGAGATGCCTCTGGCTCTGGCCGCTGCCGATGTGGTGGTCAGTCGGGCCGGTGCTTCGGTGCTGGGGGAGTTTCCGGCCCGGGGCTTGCCCGCGGTGCTGGTGCCTTATCCCCACGCGGGGCGGCATCAGGAGTACAACGCGCGTTACCTTGTGGACCGCGGGGCCGCGGTGTTGGTGGATGATGCGCGCCTCCAGGAGGATCTTGTGCCCACTCTGCGGGGGATTCTGGAGGACGATGGTCAGCGTCGGCGTATGGCCGAGGCGGCGCGTTCGGCTTTTCGTGCCGGGGGATCCCGTCGCATTGCCTGTGAACTTTTACGGTGGGGAGGGCGCCCATGTTGATGCGGATGGCGCCGGCCACAACTCAGATCGAAACGTGGCAGGGGTTGATTATTCTGGCCCTGTTTCTGTTGGCGTTTGGCTATCTGGGATGGAAACGGGGCCTCCGTCGGGAACTGGCCACACTGGTGTTCATTGTTATTGGGTACCGGTTGTGGACGACTTCGTGGGGTGACACGCTGGTGCACCAGGTGAACCAGTTGTGGTTTATGGTTCAAATCGGGGTCAAGGCTAAGTTCAACCTGGACCAGATGATGAGGCTGGCAACCCAGGCGGATCAGGCAAAGGATCTGATCTCGAAAGACGCGTCGGACGCGTTTTTGTTCTTTGTCTTTCTCTTCTTCGTTTTCATGGGATATGCCATTGGTCACATTGGATGCTGTATTGGGACGTTGTTGCGCAAGATTTTGGGCGGTCCCCCATCCCTGGTGGGCGCGCTTGTGGGGGGGCTGAACGGGTATTTGCTGGTTCAGTGGCTTTTCCCCACGCTTATTACGGTGATGCCTTCCGCGCCCCCGGGGCGGCCGGAGATGGCTCGGGCCGCGCAGGTGACATCTGCAAGGAGCGCTTTGGCTCAGGGGTTTGCTCAGTTGGCCAAATTGTTCGGGCTGGATTCAGCCCATTTCTTGCTCATTTTAGTAGGGCTGATGGTTCTCATCATCGCCTGGAAATCGCGCTGAAGCCCAAAGGAGAACACAATGGGCCCGATTGAAATGCTCTGGGGCACACTGATTTTGGTGTTCATTCTGGTAACCCTGATCCGGGGGTACACTCGGGAGTTGGGGATTACGGTGCTCCTGTTGCTGGTCTTGTTCGTGGAACTGTATTTCGGTACGCGCATAGAAGCACTTCTGCGCCAGAAAGTGTTCGGTCAGGTGTTTCGTCTGTTGAACGTGAATCCCAGCAAGGAGTTTGAGAACTTTCTCCTGGTCATGGTGTATGTGGGATTGTTGATCTTGGTGCTTTACATTGGATACGAGGGACGTTCCTTGACGTTTCCCGGCACGCCCAAGAAGGGGCTGGAGGGGGCGTTGATTAGCACGTTTATCGGCGCGGTGAACGGCTGGTTGTTCACGGGTACCCTGTGGTATTACCTGGATAAGTACCATTATCCCTACCTGGTCAAATGGGGGTTGTTGACCACTACCTGGACCGACCGGGCCAAGGTGTTGATGAAGTACTTGCCGCCTAAGTTGTTTGAACCAAAAC
This sequence comes from uncultured Anaerolineae bacterium, assembly GCA_964402285.1. Classification (GTDB taxonomy): domain Bacteria; phylum Chloroflexota; class Anaerolineae; order JAADDB01; family JAADDB01; genus CAYPUG01. The sequence continues at coordinate 34,411 of CAYOAZ010000027.1, forward strand.
CAGAGGTGTTGGCCGTGTTTGCGGCTGTGTTGATTTTTATCAGCGTGCGCAGGTGACATGGTGAACACTCCCAAATTGCCGTGGCAGCACATTCACATCCTGGGCATGGGAGGCACCGGCCTCTCGGCCATCGCGCGCGTGCTGCTGGATCTGGGATATCGCGTCAGTGGCTGTGACCGTCAGGATAATTCTGTGCTTCGGGCTCTGGCACAGCAGGGCGCCCGTGTGATGGTGGGCCACGATCCCGGACACCTGGAAGATGTGGACGTGCTCCTGGTGACTTCTGCGGCGCCAGAGGACCACCCGGAGGTGGTGGCTGCCCGGGAACGGGGAATTCCCGTGCTCAAGCGGCGGGATTTTCTCCCCTATGTGCTGGCGGGCAGGCAGGTGGTGGCTGTGGCAGGAACCCACGGCAAGACCACCACGACCGCAATGATTGTTCACATGTTGCGAGAACTGGGACGGGAAGTGGGGTACATTATTGGTTCGGTGGTGCCCCGTTGGGGAAACGCGGCCGCGGGTTCAGATTCGGTGTTCGTCATCGAGGCGGATGAATACGATTACATGTTCTGGGGGCTTACGCCAACGGTGGCAGTGGTCACAAATGTGGAGTGGGATCACGTGGATTGTTTTCCCACGCGTGAGGCGTACATTGACGCGTTTGTGACCTTTGCCGGCCAGGCTCAGTCCGTGGTGGCCTGTGCGGACGATGCCGGGGCCCGTCTGGTGGCTCAACGGAGCCAGGCGAACGTGATAACGTACGGGTTTGCTCTGGACGCACGGTGGCGTCCTGCCTACACCGCGGTGTCCTCCGCGGGAGGGTGGCAGTTTATCCCCGTGCGGGATGGTGTGCCCGTCGCGGAAACCGTGGTCCTGCAGGTGCCTGGACGCCATAATGTGCTCAACGCGCTGGCGGCGTTGGCCGCGCTGGACGCGATAGGTGTGCGTGTGGAGCAGGCTGCTCCGCACCTGGCATCGTACCAGGGGGCGGGTCGCCGTTTTGAGATCAAGGGGGAGGTGAATGGGGTGGTGGTTGTGGATGATTACGCTCACCATCCCACTGAAGTGCGGGCCACGCTGGCCGCGGCCCGGGAAATGTACCCGAGACGGCGGGTGTGGGCGATCTTTCAGCCCCACACGTACTCGCGGACGCGTGCGTTGTTGCCCCAGTGGCGGGAGGCGTTCGCGGACGCGGACGAGGTGGCGGTTATGGAGATTTACGCGGCTCGCGAGACAGACACGTTGGGTCTGTCCGGGGAAGCCGTGGCCGAGGCTATCCACCACCCGCGTGTCCGCTTCACCGGCGATGTGATGGACACGGTCTCGTACGTGCGGGCGCGGGTGCGACCCGGGGATGTGGTCATCACGCTAGGGGCGGGAACCAGTGTGAAGGTGGCCGAGGCACTGGTTCGTCATACTCCTGTGTGGCGCGATCGGCTTTCGGTTTGGCGTAAAGTCTTGGAAGGGGATTTCGTTGCGGAAAATGTGCCCCTGGCTCCGTATACGACCTTTCGCATTGGGGGGCCGGCCGATGTGTTGGCTGTGCCCACGCACCGGGAACGCTTTGTCGCCCTGATGCGCAGTGCTGCGGAGATGGGCATTCCCTTTCTGGTTCTGGGGGGAGGAAGCAACGTTCTGATCCCGGATGAGGGGATACGAGGGTTGGTGATTATTAACCGCTGTCGTTCCTTTGAGGTGATCCCTGGGGAGGGTGAGTGGGTGTACGTACGCGTTGATGCTGGGGTTTCCTTGGCCGGCCTTGCCCGGGAAACTGTCCGGCAGGGGCTGGACGGTTTGACCTGGGCTGTGAGCATTCCCGGCACAGTGGGCGGCGCGGTGGTGGGCAACGCGGGGGCTCACGGTGGCAGCATGGCCGAGGTGGTGGAGTGGGTCCACGTGCTCCAGGAGGATGGGCAGGTGGTTCGCGTGCCCGGAGAGGCATTGGCGTACGGATATCGGACATCGACCTTGAAGGAGGCACGTCAGCAGGGAAAGGCGTTCCCGGTAGTGGTGGATGTGATGCTTCGATTGCGTCGTGGAGATGCTCGGCTGTTGCGTCAGCAGGCGGATGCGTTTCTCGACCACAGGCGACGCACACAACCGACGGAATCCAGTGTGGGGTCCATTTTCCGCAATCCGCCAGGGGATTACGCCGGACGGTTGATTGAGGCCGCAGGTCTTAAGGGGGTGCGCGTGGGGGATGTGGCCGTCTCCACGGTTCACGCGAATTTCATTGTCAATTTGGGGAACGGGCGGGCCGCTGATGTGCGGGCGTTAATGCGGATTATTCAAGAACGGGTGAGACAGCAGTTTGGGGTCCACCTGGAGCCGGAAATTCTTATCCTGAAGGGGTAGGGAAACGGAGGTCAGTTATCCGATGAACGTGGGCATTATCTTTGGGGGGCGTTCGGCAGAGCACGATGTGAGCATTATGTCTGCCCGCTATGTGACGCGGATGGTGCAGGCGTTGAATTACACGCCTACCCTGATGTACATTGACCGGTGGGGACGCTGGTGGTTCGACGCGATCGCGGAACGGGCTTTGGCTGAGGGCGCGTCCATCATACCGGAACCGCCCATGCCTCCGGCTCCTGCGGAGTTGTTGCCCCCGATTGAGCGCCTGGCCCAGGTGGATGTGGTGTTTCCGGTTCTGCACGGGCCCTTTGGTGAGGACGGGACTTTACAGGGGATCTTTGAGGTGGTGGGGGTGCCGTATGTGGGCAGTGGGGTGACCGGCAGCGCGGTGGGGATGGATAAGGTGGTGGCGAAGCATGTGTTTCGGGCGGTGGATTTGCCGGTTTTGCCCTATGTGGTGGTGTACGTGCACGAGGTGCGGGATGCTTCGGCGGAGGTGGTGGCCCGTGTGGAGGCTGAACTTTCTTATCCGGTCTTTGTGAAGCCCGCGAATCTGGGTTCCAGTGTGGGCATTAGCAAGGTTCACAGCGCGGGGGATCTTGTGGACGCTTTGTTCACAGCGGCCCGGTATGATAGCAAGATCGTGGTGGAGCAGGGGATTTCGGCGCGGGAGATTGAAGTAGGGGTGTTGGGGAATTACACACCGCGGGCATCTGTGGTGGGCGAGGTGGTCCCGGGGCGGGAGTGGTATGATTATGAGGCGAAGTATGTGGATGAGGGGACGCGGTTGCTCATTCCTGCGCCTATCGCGGAGGATGTAGCGGACGCGGCCCGGGAGATGGCGATTCGGGCGTTCCGGGCTGTGGAGGCCACAGGGCTCGCGCGGGTTGACTTTCTCCTGGATAAAGAGGCGGGCACATTGTACATCAATGAGGTGAACACCATGCCCGGTTTCACCCAGGTCAGCATGTACCCGAAGGTGTGGGAGGCCTCGGGGGTACCTGGGGAGGTGCTGGTGGACACGCTCATCCAATTGGGGTTAGAACGATATGCCGAACGAAAGGGATTCGCGTCGTACTCAACGTAGTTCACAACGTCGCTCACGTACCACGCGGCGGAGCGTTCGGCGTTCGGAACCTCGGCCTCGCCGTTCGCGGCGGGCGCGAGGACGACGTCGTCAGATGCGGGCGGAACGGACTTTGAGCAGGCGTTTGTACCTGGAACGGATGGAACGGGCGCTTTCCATTCCACCGCTCGGTCGCCCGCAGGTCATGGCTTTGGTGATTATGGGGGTGGTGTTTGCTCTGTTGGTGTTCATAGGGATTAGTGATGCGTTTTATGTGTATGGGGAGGATGTTCAGGTTAAAGGGGTGAAGTACACGTCCCCTGAGGAGGTGTACGCGATTTCCGGGCTGGAAGGGTGTCATGTGTTTTACGTGCGTCCGACCGAGGTGTCCGCTCGGGTGGAACAGTTGTCCTTTGTGCGACGGGCGAAAGTTCGGGTGATGATTCCGGCCCGGGTGACTATTTGGGTGGAGGAGCGGGTTCCGGTTCTGGTGTGGCAGCGGGATGATGGTGTGTTTTGGGTGGATAAGGATGGGCAGGTGTTGCCCCCTAAAGGGGAGGTACGCGGTTTGCTGCGGGTGGTGGACCCGCAAGGGTTGGCGGCTGTTGCGGCGGACGATCCGTCAGAACCGGAGACGTTTGATACGTACTTGCTACAGGCATTGCGTGATATACACGATATTTTTCCTAGTGTGAATACTGTGTTGTATGATCGAAGCGTTGGGTTGCGTCTGGTGGTACGAACCCGTGAGGGCGATATCCAGGTGTACCTGGGAGGGTACATTGGGTTGGAGAAACGTTTGGAGTATTTGCCGACGGTGTTACGGCAAATGCGCCGCCAGAATACGTGGTACCGCTTTATAGACTTAAGCAATTTGGAACAGATTGTGTTAGAACCCTAAAGGAGTGGGCCCGTGGACGATATCATCGCCGCGTTAGATGTGGGCACAACGAAGATCGTCGCCATTATTGGGGAAATCGACGATGAGCAACTGAGCATCATCGGGCTAGGCGAGGTCCCCGCGCGCGGGGTGCGACGCGGTGCGGTAGTGAACGTGCACGATGTGACCGAGGCCATCGGCGAGGCTGTCCGCATCGCGGAACGCGCGGCCAATGCCCGCATCGAGAGTGCGTTGGTCAGCCTGTCCGGTGCCAGTATAGAGGCGTTTCCCTCGCGGGGTCTGGTCACCATTGCCGGGCGTGGTGTGCGCAGTGTCACTTTGGGCGATATTCAACGGGCCTTGGAAAATGCGGTAGTCGGGTCGTTGCCCCCCGGACGCGAGGTGGTGCTCACCATTCCGCGCACGTACAAGGTGGACGATCAGGAGGATATTCGGGATCCCATTGGGATGGAGGGGTTCCGCCTGGAGGTGGATGCCCTGGTCATTACCGCGTCCTCCGTGGCTGTGCAAAATTTGGTGAAGTGCGTGCGGGGAAACCAGATCGAGGTGGATGACCTCATCCTGCAATCCATCGCGTCGGGGTTGGCTGTGCTCTCGGAGGAGGAGCGGGAGTTGGGAGTCGCTGTCATGGATGTGGGGGGCGGAACGACTGATGTGGCCATTTTCCTGGAGGGAACGCCCTGGCACGTTCACGCTGTGCAGGTCGCCGGGTATCACTTGACCCAGGATGTGGCCATTGGTCTGCGGATGCCCATGTCCGCGGCTGAGGAGTTGAAGTTGCACTACGGTCACGTGCAAACGCGATGGGTTTCCGAGGATGAGACGGTGACCATCGGCGGTTTTGGGGATGACAGCAGACGGGTCATCAGCCGCCATCTCCTGGCAGAGATCTTGGAAGCGCGCGCGGAGGAAATTCTGGACCTGGCCTGGAAGGGGGTGAAAGCGTCGGGCTACGATGGATTGTTGCCGGCCGGTGTGGTCCTGGCCGGCGGGACTGCTCAGTTGCCCGGCTTCCGCGATTTGGCTCGGGAGTACCTGGATGTGCCGGTACGGGTGGGAACGCTCCCACCTTTTAAGGGACTGGATGAGGAACATCGCTCTCCCGCGTATGCCACCGCGGTGGGGCTGTTGCTATACGGGATGCGCCAACCTATTCACTTGGGGTATCAGCGAGCGTCCGCCTCTCGTGAATCTGGGGGAGGTTGGTGGCATCGTATGGGAGATTGGTTGCGGCGCTTATTGCCTGCCGGTACTGAGTGAGGAGGAAGGCCGTGGATTGGGAACCTCGGGCAAGTTTTGTATACGATGAGGACGAAGAAAGACGCCAGAGACAACGTGGTCCCGCCCGTTCTTTGGATCAGCCACCCACGGGCGGGGAGGAACGATCACGGTTGGAAGACCAACCGTCTGGGGGGATAGCGTCTGCGGAACGCGCTGCCCAGGGCGCGTCATCCCAAGGGCCGGAAAAGTCGGAAAAACGAGATGATGCCGATTCCCGAAAGGAGGTTAGAAGGAAGATGTCTGCCAGGAAAACATCACATGGTTCGGTGAACTCACAGGCCAATATCAAGGTGATTGGCCTGGGCGGTGGTGGGTCCAACGCGGTGAACCGCATGATAGAGATGGGCTTACAGGGCGTGGAATTCATCGCGGTGAACACGGATAGCCAGGCTCTGATGCTCTCCAAAGCGCCTATCCGACTCCGCATTGGCGAGCGCATTACCCGCGGGTTGGGATCCGGCGGTAACCCGGAGATTGGGCGCAAGGCCGCGGAAGAATCCATCGAGGACTTGCGGGAAGTCATTAAGGGCGCGGATATGGTGTTCATCACCGCGGGCATGGGCGGTGGTACGGGAACAGGCGCCAGTCCCATTGTGGCCGCGCTGGCCAAGGAGGAAGGCGCGTTGACCATTGGCGTGGTCACTAAGCCCTTCTCTTTTGAAGGGGAGAAACGGCGCCAGGTGGCCGAGGCCGGCATCCGCGAGTTGGAACAGGCTGTGGACACGCTCATTGTGGTCCCCAACGACAAGTTGCTCCAACTGGTGGACAAAAAGGTGGGCATTCTCGAGGCGTTTAAAATCGCGGATGACATTCTCCGCCAGGGTATTCAGGGCATATCAGAGTTGATAACTGTGCCAGGGCTCATTAACCTGGACTTCGCGGACGTGCGCACGATTATGAGTGAAGGCGGCGCGGCCCTGATGTCCATTGGTCGGGCCAGCGGCGAGAACCGGGCTGTGGAAGCGGCCGAGCAGGCCATCTACAGTTCTCTCCTGGATATCAGCATTGAGGGCGCTCGGGGCATTCTCTTCAACGTGACCGCCGGCACGGACCTGACGTTGCACGAGGTGAGCCAGGCCGCGGAAATGATCCAGCGAGCAGCCCATCCCGAGGCGAACATCATCTTCGGCGCGGTCATCGAAGAATCCATGCAGGACGAATTGCGGATCACGGTCATTGCCACGGGCTTCGACCGTGAGGAACGGGCTGAGGCCCGACCTCGTTCCCCAAAGACCATACCCTTCCCCGAACGTCGCGGTGGCGAAGGGGGAGATGATCTGGATATTCCGACGTTCTTACGGCGGCAGCGGAAATAGGCGCTTTCGGGAATCGGCCTGTGGGGTCCGGGAACTCCCGGACCCCGCCCCCAGGTCGGGAGGTGAAGGATGAAGCCTGCGGGATTTCACGAAGAACGCGCGGACGAAGATGCTGATGAACGCGCACCAGAGGAACGTCCTCCAGAGACCACGGATGTGGACACGAAGGAGGAACCGAATCGCGCGGACGCGGAGACGAAGGAGGAGGACGAGGACTCTTCTTCTTTAGATGCAGAGAACTCTTGAATTCCTCCCTCTGTGTTCGTTGAATTTGCCCCCTCCTCTCCTCTTGTGATATACTCACGCTCGCCTCAAGTTCTATATGTAGTGGTCAAAATCGTTGCTATCACTACATATAGGGCTATCGAACATCTTGTTGCAAACGCGGGTATCCGCGTAACCGCACATGGCTGCGATGTGATGCGCCTTCGCCGGGCGATTTCAGATGTCCTCTGGGGAGCCGCGGCCCTGCGGGGCGTATCGGCTCAAGGGTGAGCCACGGTTCGCACTGGGCGCTCCCGCGTGCTGGCGTAATTTAAAATACCATGCGTTTTTTACCCTTGTCTGCTTGAACACGCTCCCCCATGGCGAGCGTGTAGGGGTCCTTTCGGGTTTTTTGGAGATGTGTCGTCACATGTGTTCTCTCCACAATACAGGCGCATGTTCAGGTCCCCTTGACCGACAACGTGGGTAACTCAAGGCGATAGCGTTAATGTCTGACATCTGTTGGCCCTCCGAGTTATGCACGTTCCTTGGCGAATAGGATGCGGTCCAAGGCCGTGCAGATTTTTCCGCAAAGTGAACGGGAGGCTCGCGCGTCCCTCCTTTATGTGGGGTGTTGTCGGTGGTACGGGGATGGGAAATAAGGAGGAGGTGGCCATGATCTGTCCGTACTGTGGGTATCACGAGTCGCGGGTTGTCGATACACGGGACATGGGTCACTTTATTCGACGACGTCGGGAGTGCCGTCGGTGTGGACGTCGTTTCACCACCCATGAACACATTGTGCAGTCAGTCCAGGTTGTGAAGAGCGATGGACGACGCGAGCCGTTCAGCCGGGACAAGATCTTGCAGGGGTTGCGCATCGCGTCTGCAAAGCGTCCAATACCGGCAGAAGCATTGGATCGGATTGTGGAACAGGTGGAGGAGGCAGTGTTCAGCATGGGACGGGCAGAGGTCCCCAGTAAGGTCATCGGCAACATGGTTCTCGAACGCTTGAAGGAAGTGGATCCCGTAGCGTACATCCGTTTTGCCACGGTTTACCTTCAACTGCCGGATCTGAACGCCGTGCGCGAGGAGATCGACAGGCTGTTAGGCAACATCCCCTCCGAGGAGGATAGGAAATGATGGATGATGCGCTTCGTCAGCAGATGAAGGAACAAATTATCCGCCAACTGGGCATTCCCTGGGATGAGGAATCCGAGCGCATTGAACTCTCCGCGAACAGTTTGCGGGTATTGGCCCGTCGCTATTTGCGCAAGGATTTGGACGGGAAGATCATCGAGTCCCCGGCCCAGATGTTCCGCCGCGTCGCGTATCACGTGGCCAAGGCGGATCTGGAGTTGGGCGGCACGGAGGAGGATGTGAAGCGGACGACGGAGAAGTTCTACGAGTTCCTGACCACCTTCCGCTTCATGCCCAATTCTCCCACTTTTACTGGCGCGGGCACCCCGTTGGGGCAATTGGCCGCGTGCTTTGTGCTGCCCATCAGTGATGACATGGGCCGGGAGCCGGACGGCATCTTTATGACGCTGCGCAACGCGGCGTTAATCCAGCAGACAGGCGGGGGCAACGGGTTTTCCTTCTCCCGGCTACGCCCCCGAGGCGATAAGGTGAGAACCAGCGCGGGTACGGCCACCGGACCTGTGGGCTTTTTGCGCGTGTACGACGTGGCCTTCGGGGAGATCGCTCAAGGGGGCACGCGTCGGGGCGCGAACATGGGGGTGTTGCGGGTGGACCATCCCGATATCTTCGATTTTATCCGGGCCAAGGAGAAGGAAGGGGAACTGGTGAATTTCAACCTCTCCGTGGGCATTACCGACGATTTCATGCGCGCGGTGGAGGAAGACCGGGATTTCGACCTCATCAACCCCCGGGATGGGAAGGTGTGGCGCACTGTGAAGGCCCGGGAGATTTTCGACGAGATCGTGCGCCACGCGCACTACAACGGTGAGCCCGGCGCGCTCTTTTTGGATACGGCCAACCGCACCAACCCCTTGCCCCACCTCTACACCCTGGAGGCGACCAATCCGTGCGGCGAACAGTTCTTGGGCCCGTATGAGAATTGCTGTCTTGGCTCAATAAACCTATCGCGACATGTCAAGGTAGAGAACGGACAGCGGATGGTGGATTGGGACTTGCTCCAGGACACGGTGGAGCGCGCGGTTCACTTTCTGGACAATGTGGTCACTGCAAACGCGTACGTGCCCGCGGTGCCTCAGTTGAAGGAGGCCGCGCTGAAGGCCCGACGCATCGGCCTGGGCATTATGGGCCTGGCCGATGTCATGTACGACCTGGGCATCCGCTACGGGTCCGAGGAGGGGCAGGAGTTTGCGGCCCAGGTCATGGAGTTCATCCGCTACCACGCGATGCGTACGAGCATTGAATTGGCCAAGGAGCGGGGCGCGTTCCCTGCAATTGAGGGCAGCATTTACGATCCCAAGAATTTGACGTGGCAACCACCCACGTGGCCCGACTGGCTGGGAGGCGGTCCCCGACACGATTGGGGTCGTCCACCTTTGGATTGGGATCGCATTGTTGAGGGGATTAAGCGCTACGGCATCCGCAACGCGGCCCAGTTGACTGTCGCGCCTACGGGCACGATTGCCACGGTGTCCGGATGTGAGGGCTACGGGTGTGAGCCGGTCTTCGCGCTGGCGTACATCCGTCACTTTAAGGACGAGGACCGGGATGTGGAACTGGAGTACGTGAGCCCTCGCTTCATGCGGGCCCTGGAGGAGGCTCACCTGGACGAGGACGCGAAGCGCCGCATTGTGGACGAAGTCCTGCGCAAGGGCACGTGTCAGCACATTGAAGAACTGCCCGAGGAGATCCGACGGGTCTTCGTGGTGGCCCAGGACATCACCGCGGAGGAACACGTGCGTATGCAGGCCGCGTTGCAGGTTTTTGTGGATAACAGTATCTCGAAGACGGTGAATTTCCCTGAAACGGCTACAGTGCAGGATGTGGCAGACGCGTATTTCCTGGCCTGGAAGTTAGGTTGTAAGGGGATCACGGTGTACGTCACGGGGTCGCGGGAGGAGGTTGTGTTGGAGACGCGGGAGATTAAGGAGAAGAAGAGGGGGGAGTCTGAGAACAGTGCCTCAAAGAGCGAATCCTCTACGTCGCCCGTGTTGACCAGCCAGGAGGAAGGTGGTGTGCCTGCGGCTCCACCCTGGAACGGAGGACATCAACTTCGGCCTCGCCCCACGGTCCTCTCCGGCCGCACATACCGACGCCCCACGCCTGTGGGAACCGCGTGGATCACTGTTAACAACGATGAGTACAATGAGCCTTTTGAAGTTTTCCTGAACGTGGGCAAGGCCGGATCGGACGTGGCCGCGGATTCAGAAGCATTGGGTCGGCTTATCAGTCTGATCTTGCGCCTACCCTCTCCTCTCTCCCCGCGGGAACGATTGGAAGAGGTCATTCATCAGTTGAGCGGTATCGGGGGCGGGCGTTCCATGGGCTTTGGCGCGCAGCGGGTTCGCTCCTTGCCCGATGCAATTGCCCAGGTTCTGCGCCAGCACCTGGAAGAGGGGGGTGAATCCTCACCTCCTCCCCAACAGTTGAGTTTCACCATTGCTACACCGGTGGAGGAGAAGTCCACTCCGTCCAACACCTTTGAGGTGTACGGTGATATCTGTCCTGAGTGTGGCCAGGCCACCCTGATTCCCTTTGAAGGGTGTAAGCGTTGCACCAATTGTGGTTATAGCGAGTGTTAAGTTGGGATGCAGGGGAGGGAACGTCTTTGACGTTTCCTCCCCTTGAGGATCGGGGGGCAAGATGTCGCAACAGACGCGTGTGTTCGTGGGGTGTTGTGGGTTCCCTGTTAAGCGCGAGACATACATGGCCCACCTGGATGTGGTGGAGATTCAGCGGACTTTTTACTCGCTTCCGCGACAAAGTACTGTCCAACGGTGGCGGACCGAGGCACGTCCAGGCTTCCGGTACACGATGAAGGCGTGGCAACTCATCACGCATCCCCCTTCATCCCCCACGTATCGCCGCCTCCGCGAACCCCTGGAAGGCCCTCGAGATGCCTATGGGTATTTTCGTCCTACCGAGGAGGTGTGGCGCGCGTGGGAACGAACGCGGGAGGTGGCTGACGCGTTGGGGGCGGAGTGGATTATTTTCCAGTGCCCGCGTAGTTTTACCCCCACGAAGGAACACGTTGAGAATTTGCGCGCGTTTTTCCGCGGCATTCAGCGAGGGCCCTGGCGCCTGGGGTGGGAACCCCGAGGCGATTGGCCGGATGACCTGGTGCGTGAGTTGTGCCAGGATCTGGACCTGGTGCATGTGGTCGACCCGTTCGCGCGTTTGCCGGTCACCGAGGATGTGGCGTATTTCCGCCTCCACGGCGTGGGCGGCTATCGTTACCGGTATACGGAAGAGGACCGGCAGCGCCTGGTGTCCTGGGTTCGATCTTATGCTGAGACCTGGGTGTTGTTCAACAATGTGTTCATGTGGGACGATGCGCGCGCGTTTCTCGCCCTGTGGAAGGCGGTTTCTTGATATTAGGCTGATGTTTTCTCGCCCAACCCCTTACGCTCGTACCACCAGTCCTCCAGGCGCAGGTAATCCCTCACCGCGTGGCTCAGCGCGAAGCGGAAGGGTTCTGGCGGCCATGGCCACGTGCGTCGGTTGACGAACCACAGGGCTGTGAGTCCACTTTGTCGTTCCAGTATCAGGTCCGCGATGATGCGGCCGTTGCTGGGCATGAGGGATACTCCGTGGCCGATGCAGCCCACGTTGTACACGGCCCGCTTGTCGCCCACGTACCCCACCGCGGGAACCAGGTCCAACGTGGCTGAGAAGGGGCCACCCCACCGGTGGGTGATGCGCACATCCCCTAACTGGGGGAATAGGGTGTGGATAAATGTTTCCAGGTGGCGCCACGTGGGTGGGTGTTCGTCCCGGTCCATGTCCTTTCCGAAACTGATGATGACCGGGCCACCTCCCATGAGAAGGCGACCGTCTGGAGAAGGACGGAAGTAGTGAATGAGGTTGCGGGCATCTTCCAGGCCCATTCCCTGTTCCCAGCCAATGGCTTTCCACTGTTCAGGGGATAGGGGTTCAGTGGCGACCATGTACGTCCACGCGGGTACTTGTTTGCGTCGCACCCAGGGGAAGAGGTGTGTCCACGCGTTGGTGGCGAATACGACTTTTTCACCCTCTACAGTTCCGTGAGGGGTATGTACTCGAACGCCACCGGCGGTCCGTTCCACGGAAATCACAGGGGTGCGCTCGTACACTCGGGCCCCTGCTTCTTCGGCAATGCGCTTGAGTTCACGCACCAGTTTGGCCGGGTGGACCAGCGCGCAGCGGGGTTCCCACCATCCGCCCAGGAATTTGTCCGAGTGTACGGCCTGTTGGGTTCGGTCCTTTTCCCACCACTCGATGCCGGATAGTCCGATTTTAGCAGCCAGTTCCATTTCTTCCTGGATGCGCTTGACGTAGCCGGGGGTGGTGGCCACTCGTAAGAAGCCGGATCGGGTGTAATCGCATTGGAGGTTGTGTTCGCGGACAAGGGTGTCCAGGTAGTTCACCGCGTCTACCATGTACGCGTATGCTTCTCGCGTTTTGCCCTCTCCGTGTAGCATGTGGGTGACGGTAAGGGAGACGCCGAAGACGGTCATGGAGAAGCCGCCGTTACGTCCGCTGGCCCCGTAACCCGTGACTTCTGCTTCCAGGACGATGACATCGGTTCCGGGGTCGGCTTTCTTAATGTGGTACGCGGAGGACATTCCAGTAAATCCACCGCCTATGATGATAACATCGGTACGGGTGTCTCCATCCAGAGGGGGGCGTTCCTCGTACTCTGTGGTGGCAAGCCAGAAGGATTTCTCTCGGTAGTCGGCCATGATCGCACCTCCGGTGAGCGGGGCCGCGGTTCCAGTTGCAGAACGTTGTTGGTCAAGCGGTCTTCTGTCTTCGCTTTGTGATGTGCGGGGGATGATGCCAAAGGGTTGTGTTCTTCAGTATATCCTAAAAGTGGGTTTGTTGCACATCCGACGGGCCTGTGTCGGGATGGGAGGGTCTTTGTCGCAAGGGGATAGTTCGCCCGGTATTTTGGACGTGTTGTTCGGAGTGTGTCGCTAAATTTCGCTCATGTATCCCAACAAAATGGGAAAATCGTCTCCAGTATGATCTAAATCATGGTAGCGTTGGGCAGGTTTTCCTACACTAATGCCAGTAATGTGTGGTGGGACTGTGTGGACCGGGGGCGTGAATGGCGCAGCGTATATTAATTCCGTTGGATGGCTCAAAGGTGGCCGAGGAAGCGGTGACGTTTGTTCAGTCCCTCCTACCGGCAGGGGATGTGGAGGTACATTTGCTCACCGTTCTTCCACAGGTTGATGACTTGCCCTTTGTGGGTCAGTTCCCACTCCTCAACGACGAGGTGCGGGAACTGGCTTCGCACGTGCAGCGCCATCAGGAGCAGTACACAAGGGCTTATCTGGACATGATAGCGTGGTCCCTGGAGGATGGGGGCTATCAGGTTCGGACGCACATTGCCGTGGGGCGACCTGAGGAACATATTGTGACGATGGCTCGCTCTTTGGATGTGGATTTGATTGTGATGACCAGTCACGGACAGGCGGGTGATGTGCAGTGGCGTTATGGCCATGTGACGGAACGTGTGCTGTGCGCGAGTAACCGACCGGTGCTGGTCGTGCCTGTCCGAGGACATATGCTCGCTGCTGCTGCTGTTTCAGATAAGCAGGTAGCACCTTAACTGAGGCAATTCCCGAAGCGATCACCCGCTTCGGTGATGCTTTTGGAATTGCGGCCGGGTACACCGTTGTCCTCCCGAGAGGGAGGAGAGGGGGCAAAACCCCCACCCTGACAACCGACGCCGCGCTTGGGGAAGGCATGGGTCTTGTGGCCCATGCCTTTCTCTTTATGGGGACGTTGAGCGCCCGGACCGCTTGGATGAAGATGGGGGAAGGGTGTGTGTTTCGGGCGAACTCAGTCCACCCGAAACACACGGTATGGTCTACCCGCGTCGGAACGCGCTCAGGCCAGGGAAGGCCGCGTCCTCGCCCAGGTATTCTTCGATGCGCAGCAGTTGGTTGTACTTGGCTGTTCGGTCAGACCGGGCTGGCGCTCCGGTTTTGATCTGGCCCGCGTTCAGAGCCACGGCCAGGTCTGCAATGGTGGTATCCTCGGTCTCTCCACTGCGATGGGAGACAACCACGTTCCACCCGGCACGCTGTGCCAGTTGCGCCGCGGCCATGGCTTCGGTCAGAGTGCCGATCTGGTTCACTTTGAGCAGGAGGGCATTGCACGCGGCCAGGTCAATGGCCCGTTGGATGCGCTTGACGTTGGTGACCAACAAGTCGTCTCCCACCAGTTGGATGCGGTCTCCCAATGCCTGGTGGAGAAGGACCCAGTGATCCCAATCGTCCTCAGCCAGGCCGTCTTCCAGGGAGAGAATGGGGTAACGGTCCACCCAGGCTTCCCAGAACTTAACCATTTCTTCCCCGGTGAGTTTGCGTCCTTCCTTCTTCAGGACGTATACCTTTTCCTCTTCGTCGTAAATTTCCGAGGTGGCTGGGTCCAGGGCCAGGAAGATGTCCTCGCCCGGGGTGTACCCCGCGGTTTGGATGGCTTCCAGGATCACTTCGATGGCTTCTTCGTTGCTTTTCAGGGACGGGGCAAAACCTCCCTCATCTCCCACGTTGGTGCTGAAGCCCCGTTTTTTGAGGACTTGTTTGAGTGCGTGGTATGTTTCAACGCCCCAGCGTAGGGCCTCGGCAAAGGTGGGAGCCCCGGCGGGTACGATCATGAATTCCTGGAAGTCCGTGGAATCCATCGCGTGTTTGCCGCCGTTGAGGATGTTCATCATGGGCACGGGCAGCACGTGCGCGTGGACGCCGCCCAGGTAACGGAAGAGTGGCACTTCCAGTTGGGCCGCGGCCGCGTGGGCAACGGCCAGGCTTACGCCCAGGATGGCATTGGCGCCCAACTTTCCCTTGTTCTCTGTGCCATCCAGTTCAATGAGCATACGGTCGATACCTACCTGATCCAGCGCATCCCAGCCGATGAGCGCGTCCGCGATGATGGTGTTTACGTTTTCGACGGCTTTGAGGACGCCTTTGCCGTTGAAGCGTTGGGGATCCTGATCCCGCAGTTCGACTGCTTCGTGGATGCCTGTAGAGGCCCCGGAGGGAACGGCTGCTCGACCTACTACGCCGCTGGCCAGTGTGACCTCTACTTCCACCGTGGGATTCCCGCGGGAATCCAATATCTCTCGGGCTTCAATATCTTCAATAGTGGTGGGCATGATGCGCCTCCTTTGTTCTATGGTGGAATGAAACTCATCCTATTCTACACCAAAACGATAAAGAAGGGACAGACGTAAATTCTCTCGAGGAGGCCCGCCACGGCCGGCAGTTGAAAACTGCGGCCTTCGTGGGGGCGAAACCGCGGGGGGCGGTGGGACGCAGCCCCCGCAGGGGGCTTGGCAGATGAAGCCCGCAACTTCTAGTTGCCGGGCGTTCTGTGCGGCTTCCACCCACGGACGATGGCCGCGGCCAAGGGGCGATGGGCCCCGGGGCGGCCGGCAGTTGGAAACTACGGCCTTCGTGGGGCGAGACCGCGGGGGGCGGTTCGACGCAGCCCCCGTCAGGGGGCTTGGCAAACGAAGCCCGCAACGTCTAGTTGCCGGGCGTTTCGTGCGGTTTTCTGCCCCGGTCCGGCGGCCGCGGCCAAGGGGCAATGGGGCCCGATACGGCCGGCAGTTGAAAACTGCGGCCTTCACTTGCGAAACCGCCGGGGGCGGTTAATCGCAGCCCCCGGGAGGGGGCTTGGCAAACGAAGCCCGCAACGTCCAGTTGCCGGGTGTTTTGTGCGGTTCCCACCCACGGGCGATGGCCGCGGCCAAGGGCGTTGGGGCTCGGGACGGCCGGTAGTTAGAAACTGCGGCCTTCGGTTGCGAAACCGCCGGGGGCGGTTGGGGTCCTCACCCCACTCCCCTTGCCCTCTCCCCTCTCCCAACCTTGGGAGAGGGGAGAGGGGGAACACGCCTCCTCTCATTCTGGCGCCGGTGCCGAGGGGTGAGGGGTGAGGGATGAGACGGCCGGGGGGGCCGGCAGTTGAAAACTGCGGCCTTCACTTGCGAAACCGCCGGGGCGGTTCGGCGCAGCCCCCGCAGGGGGGCTTTGCAAACGAAGCCCGCAACGTCCAGTTGCCGGGCGTTCTGTGCGATTTCCACCCACGGACGATGGCCGCGGCCAAGGGCGTTGAGGCCCCGGGGCGGCCGGCAGTTGAAAACTGCGGCCTTCACTTGCGAAACCGCCGGGGGCGGTTGGGGCCCTCTCCCAAGGTTGGGAGAGGGGAGAGGGGGAACACGCCTCCTCTCATTCTGGCGCCGGTGCCGTGGGGTGAGGGGTGAGGGATGAGCCGGCCGGCAGTTGGAAACTGCGGCCTTCGTGGGGGCGAAACCGCCGGGGGCCCGGCCGCCAGAATTTGCCAACACTATCCTTTCGTTGCCGGGCGGTATTAGATAAGCGTGGAT
>CAYOAZ010000028.1:0-65129 GCA_964402285.1 uncultured Anaerolineae bacterium
GTGCCGTACCAGTGGGGTTTCGCCCTGGGCGGCCTGTTCATGTTCTTGAGCCTTGTGGCCACCTGGCGCCTGCGGGATCCGCGCCATCATCCCGACGCGGGATGCCAGATTTGACAATGAGGCCTGTCCAGGCCGTCCCGCAGGGACGGTACCTGTTCAGCAGGCGAATTTATTCGGCTGCTTTAGATTGAGGCGGCCGGCAGTTGAAAACTGCGGCCTTCGGGCGAGCGAAACCGCCAGGCGCGGTTCAGTGTTAGCCCCGTCAGGGGCTTTGCAAGTACTTATGTTTTTTCTTAATTTAGGACGAGCGGAGGTGAGCCTTGACGACCGAATACGATGTCGTAATTATCGGTGGTGGCCCAGGGGGATATGTGGCCGCGATTCGCGCGTCCCAGTTGGGCCTGAAAGTGGGCTTAGTGGAGAAAGAGCGCCTGGGGGGAATATGTCTCAATTGGGGATGTATCCCCACCAAGGCGCTGTTGCGCAACGCGGAATTGGCCCACATCCTGACGAAGCGGGCCAAGGAATTCGGCATCGCCTTTGACAACCTGCGCCTGGACTATAAAGCCGCGGTCAAGCGTAGCCGTCGCGTGTCCGAACGCCTGGTCAAAGGCGTGGAATTTCTCATGCGCAAGAACAAAATTACGGTGCACCGGGGCACCGCGAAACTGCTCTCCCCCAGAGAAGTGCGGGTACGGGACGCGGAGGGACGGAACACCGTCCTGAAGGCGAAGAACGTGATTGTTGCCACCGGCGCGCGGCCCCGATCCATCCCCGGTGTGGAGATCGACGGTCAGCGAGTGGTGAGTTACCGCCAGGCCATCGTCCAGGAAGACCTGCCCACATCGGCCATTGTTATCGGCGCAGGGCCCATCGGTGTGGAATTTGCTTACGTGTGGCACAATTATGGGGTCCAGGTGACCATCCTGGAAATGTTGCCCCACCTGCTGCCCCTGGAGGACGAAGAAGTCAGCCAGGAATTGGAAAAGGCGTTTCGGCGGGAAGGGCTGCGCTTCCACACCAACGCACGGGTGGAACGCCTGACCCTCACTGACAACGGCGTGCAGGTGGTCGTCCAGCAAGAAGGCAAGGAACTGGTCCTGAGCGCGGAGCAAGTACTCATGGCCATTGGCGTGCGGCCGAACACAGAAGGCCTGGGCCTGGAGGAGATTGGCGTACAACTGGAGCGCGGGTTCATCGTCATTGATGAGGGAATGCGCACCAATGTACCAGGAGTGTACGCCATCGGCGACGTGACGGGTAAGATGCCGTTGGCACACGTCGCGTCCGCGCAGGGGATTGTGGCCGCGGAAACCATTGCGGGCGTGGAAACAGTAGTGTTGGAGTACGAAATGATGCCCCGCGCGGTGTACTGTCAACCCCAGGTCGCGTCCTTTGGCCTGACCGAGAAGCAGGCTCGGGAGCGCGGGTATGAAGTGCGCGTGGGGAAATTCCCCTTCCAGGCCAATGGCAAAGCCCTGGGCCTGGGCGAATCCCGAGGGTTCGTGAAGATCATCGCGGATGCCAAGTACGGCGAAATTCTGGGCGCCCACCTCATCGGTCCAGAAGTGACCGAACTCCTGCCCGAACTGACATTGGCCCGCGCGTGGGAACTGACACCAGAGGAGATCGCGCGCAACGTCCACGCGCATCCAACCCTTTCGGAAACATTAATGGAAGCCGCACACGCGTGGAGCGGCCACGCGATACACATCTAGTGGAGAACGCGTCAAGCATGGTGCGTATTGGATACGGAGGAGGAAGGGCAATGAGCCAAGGAATCGTCGTACCCCATGACTACCACATCCACACCCGTTTTTCTTGCGATGGGCAGCAGAGCATGGAAGAAGTGTGTGAACGAGCCCTCGCGCTGGGGATTCCCGAAATCTGCTTTACGGAGCACGTGGATTTTACACCAGGCGATCCCTGTTCCTTCCAATTCAAACCCGACGCCTACTTCCAGGCCCTGGAACAGGTGCGCAAGCAATACGGGGACCGTCTTCTCATCCGTGCTGGCGCGGAAATGGGAGAATCCCACCGCTATCCCTACGAGACAGAAATCCTGATGGACGAGTACCCCTTCGACTACATCATCGGTGCCCTGCACTGGGTGGGGGATGAGTTCATTTTCGCGCGGGAGTACTTCGAACAGCACGGAAAATACGACGCCTACCAGAAATACTTCGAAGAACTCCTGGTCATGGTGCGCGTGGGGGGCTTTGATGTGGTCGGTCATTTCGATGTGGTCAAACGTTACGGGTACGACGTGCACGGGCCCTTCGACCCTCACGATCACGAAGAAATTATCCGCGAAGTGCTCAACGCGTGCGTCGAGGTGGGCATCGGCCTGGAAGTGAACACCAGCACACTACGGCGGCCCGTCAATGAACCCTCGCCCTCCCTGACCATCCTCCAATGGTATCGGGAACTGGGCGGCGAGATCATCACCCTGGGATCCGATGCCCACGAACTGGCTCATGTGGGATACGCGCTGAAGGATATGGTAGAATTGGTCCGGGCCGCAGGGTTCCAGTACATTACGCAATTCGTGGACCGCCAGGCGGAGTTCATTCAGATTTAAAGGAGATGGTGCAAACATCATGGCGAACACCACAATCGTGAAAGAGAAATCCATACCCATTGAACTCGATCCCAATCCGCCGCGCCACAACTGGCGGGAATCCCACCTTACCCCAGGGCGACGGCCGCCCTGGTTGCGGGTCAAGGCGCCGGCCACGGAGAACTACCTGCGCCTCAAGCGCCTCATGCGCAACCACCACCTCCACACCGTGTGCGAGGAAGCCCTCTGCCCGAACATTGGTGAATGCTGGGGCCGGGGCACGGCCACCTTCCTGCTCCTGGGGGACATCTGCACCCGCTCCTGTGGGTTTTGCAAAATTCGCACAGGCAAACCCAACCCAGTGGATTGGGATGAACCTCGTCGGGTGGCGGAGACCGTGGAAATGATGGGCCTGCGTCACGCGGTCCTCACCTCCGTGACTCGGGACGACTTGCCCGACGGCGGCGCAACCATCTTCGCCATGACCATCCGCGAAATTCGGCAACGGCTGCCCAACTGCACCGTCGAGGTCCTCATCCCCGACTTCAAAGGGGATCCAGACGCGCTGAAGATCGTCATGGATGAGCATCCCGACATCCTCAACCACAACGTGGAAACCGTTCCGCGATTGTACCGGCGGGCACGGCCCCAGGCCAAATACGAGCGGTCCCTGCAAGTGCTCCAGTGGGCCAAGGAAATGGATCCCAACGTGGTGACCAAATCGGGCATTATGGTGGGGCTAGGAGAACGGTGGGATGAGATCCTCGCGGTCATGGACGATTTGCGTGCAGTGGGGTGCGACATCTTAACCATTGGCCAGTACCTCCAGCCCAGCCGTTATCACCTGCCTATTGAACGCTATTATACCCCCGAGGAATTCGACCGCTTGCGGGATGAGGGTCTGGCTCGGGGGTTCAAGTGGGTGGAATCGGGCCCCCTGGTCCGTTCCTCCTACCACGCGGACGAGCAAGTGGAGAGGAAAGAAGGATAACGAGCGTGACGATATCTAATCGTCACGCTCGAATTGCTACACATTGCTGACGACGATGACACAACTCTGGCTTGACCTTCAGATAGGTGATATTGTGCGTCTGCGCAAGCCCCACGCGTGTGGGAGTACCGAGTGGGAAGTCGTGCGGGTGGGCGCGGATATTGGCCTCCGCTGTCTGGGCTGCGGACGGCGCATCCTGTTGCCGCGCGACAAATTCCGCCGTCGGGCCAAGGCCTACGTGCGCCGGGCCCAAAACACGCCCACATCGGCCATGTCAGGTGATGCCCTATGACGCGGCCCGCGTCCAATGGAGGGTTTGCGGAGGTGGTCCGCAACCGACACTTTCTCTACATGTGGGCCGCACAACTCCTCTCCCAGTTGAGCCGCAACGCGATCCACTTCGTCCAGATCGTGCTTATTGAGCGCCTGACCGGCAGCAGCACCCATCTGGGTGTTATGATCTTCTCTTTCACCATTCCTGGCGTTATCTTCAGCCCTGTGGCCGGCATCCTGGTAGACCACTTGCCCCGCAAGTACATCCTCATCGCGTCGAATGCCTTGCGGGCCATTCTCGTGGTTCTCTATGTTGTCCTTCTGGAACACCTCCATTCCACCTGGGCCCTGCTCATTCTCATCTACCTCATTACCTTTATTGCTTCCACCATTGGCCAATTCTTCGCTCCCGCGGAACAAGCCACCCTGCCCTTGCTCCTGCCCAAGGAACAACTCCTGTCCGCGAACTCCCTGTTTAACCTGACCACCGCGTTGAGCCAGGCATTAGGTCTTCTCATCCTGGGACCTATTCTCGTCAAAGTCGCGGGCATTGCCTCCGCGTTCCTCGTCATCGCCCTCTGGTACGCCCTGGCCGCGGTCCTCCTCCTCACCTTGCCTCGGGATAAGAAGGATGTGCGCTGGCATGACCTGTACGAGTTGAGCCGTATGGGGTGGGTCCACTTTTGGCATCAGTTGAAAGAAGCCTGGGGATTCATTGTGCGCACTCGCGTGGTGCTCCTTGGCATTCTGAACATGGGATTGGTGGCCATGTTCCTTATGATCCTGGCGATGGTCGCGCCAGGCTTTGCCGCACGCGTCCTGCACATGCAGCCGGAGGACGCGGCCTTCGTCTTCGCGCCCGCGGGAGTGGGCATGCTCCTGGCCACCTACCTGCTGGGGCAATATGGCTACCTCATTCGGCGGGATGTCCTTCTGGTGAGCGGACTTATGGCCATTGCCCTGGCCTTCGCGCTCCTGGGCTGGGTGGGCTATGGCTTCCCCTGGAGCGCGTACACCATCTACATCGCGATGGCTATCAGTTTCGTGCTGGGCGTGGGCCTCTCCACCGTCCACGTTGTCTCCCAGACCACATTGCAGGAAGAGACGCCCCAGGACGTTCAGGGCCGCGTTTTCTCCACGCACTACATGCTCATCAACCTGTTGGGCCTTCCGCCCATGCTCTTCACCGGCATCCTCTTCGACCTGTTTGGCATTGACACCGTGCTCAAATGGCTGGGCATCGCGGTCACCCTGCTCATGGCTGGGTACGCGTGGATACTCTGGCACACCTACGAGGATTGACCCCGTTTACACCATAACCTTGCCGCCATCCACGTGATATGCCTGGCCTGTGATGTAACTGGCCCCATCCGATGCCAGGAACAACACCAGAGCCGCCACCTCCTCCGGTTGTCCCAAGCGGTGAAGAGGAATATCCCGTTTCCAGCGAGCCATCATCTCCGGATTCTGTCGGGCTTTTGCGGTCATGGGGGTCACAATCACCCCGGGGCATACAGCGTTCACCCGGATCCCGTACTCCGCGAATTCCCGCGCGGCTTCCTTTGTGAACCCTACAATGCCCGCCTTACTGGCCGCGTATGCACTGCGAAAAGGCAGGGGGATCGCCTTACCGGCAATACTGCTGATATTCACAATCACCCCTTCCCCTTGCTCCCGCATCACGCGACCCACAGCCTGCGTGCAGAGGAACACACTGCGCAGGTTCACCGCCATAACCCGGTCCCACACCGTCACGGACATATCGAGGATGGACGCGGTGGGTTCGATGCCCGCGTTGTTCACCAGCAGATCAATTCGTCCCCAACGAGCGAGCGTGTCTTCCACCATTCGGTGGACATCCGCCTCCAGCGCGACATCCCCCACGTGGACCAGCGCCTCTCCGCCCATTTCCTCGATGAGTTGAGCCGTTTCTTCCGCGGTGCGGCCGTTAATGTCGTTGACCGTTACCCGCATTCCCTCCCGGGCCGCGGCCAGCGCAATAGCCTGCCCAATGCCCTGTCCCGCGCCCGTCACGATAGCCACCTTACCTTCCAATTCTGGATATCGTCGATGCATACGTTCCTCCGTGGGAAATTGTTGAAGATTGAGAGCGCGCCTTTGGAAACCAACACTACTGCAGCCCAGCGGCCGCCAGTGAGACGATCCCACCCCTTATCCCTTGCCTTTCTTTCCCCCTGACGCCTTCGACGTGCTATTATACCCCCAGAGTATCCAAATGCGAGCAGCCACGGGAGGAGAAGGCGCGTGATCGAAGTGGACATCCAGGTAGCAGAGCCCTACGCGGCTCGAGTGGACGTGGACGACCTGGCCGAATACGCCCGCCGCGCGCTCGCGTTGGAGGGACTGGAGGAGGGCGCGCTGACCATCGTCATCACCGATGCGGACACGGTGCGCGAGTTGAACCGCACCTATCGAGGCGTGGACGCGCCCACCGATGTTCTTTCCTTTGCCATGCGCGAAGGAGAGGACATGATCCTGCCTGAGGAGGAATCCCCTTACCTGGGCGATGTGATCATCGCCTATCCCATTGCAGAGCAGCAGGCTCAGCAGTACGGCCACAGCGTCCAGGAGGAACTGCGCCTTCTCGCCGTGCACGGCGTCTTGCACCTGTTAGGGTACGACCACGCCACACCTGAGGAAGAGGCCAGGATGTGGGCCCGACAAGCGGAGGTTTTGGGTCGCGAGTACCTGGGACCTCAGGGTGAGCGGCGCCACGTGGGAGGTTAACATGCGGTCGCCATCCTTTTGGCGTAGCCTGGGTTACGCGTTTGAGGGCATCCTGCACACGGTGCGGACCCAGCGCAACGCGCGTATCCACCTGGTGATTCTTAGCCTGGTGATCCTCGCGGGCTTGGGGTTCCGCCTTTCCCGTTGGGAGTGGACGGCCATCGCGCTGGTAAGTGGTCTTGTGCTTTCCCTGGAGACTATGAACTCCGCTATTGAGAATTTGGTGGACCACGTTCAGCCGGATTATCACTACCAGGCGAAAATCGTCAAGGACGCGGCCGCGGGCGCGGTTCTTCTGGCGGCCTTTACCTCGGTTGTGGTGGGTGTGCTCATTTTTTTGCCTCCCCTGTGGGATCTGCTTCACCGCGTCTTATGAGGGATCCCCGGGGAGGGGCGCGTTCCCCACGGTGTTAGGGGTTCCGCGCCCGCACGAGGAGCACAGGGCAGGAAGCCAGGCGCAATACACGTTCAGCCACGGAACCGAATGCCCACCGGCTTAGCCCGCTCCGTCCGTGGGTTGCCATGACTATCAGGTCAATGTTGTGATCCCCCGCGTAGTCGGCGATGGCTTCCGCGCTCCGCCCTTCCACCACATCTCCTTCCGCGGTGTACCCCTCCTTGCGGAGTTCGTCCACTTTGCCCTGGATGTACTTTTGTGCTTCTTCCTGAAGTTGGGGCAACAGTTCGATTTCCACAGGAGCAAGTTCCGGCAGCACTGGCAGGGGCGGTATTTCCACCACCCGAAGCAGGATCAGGGTGGCGTCGAAGGCTTTGGCCATGGCCTTGGCGTGGGGTAAGGCCTGTTCGGAGAGTGGAGATCCGTCCAGGGTGCAGAGAATGCGCTTGTACATAGCCGTCCCTCCTTTCCTCTACAACATCAACGGAGCCCGATATTCACCAAATACTTTCCGCAACACACCACAGATCTCCCCCAACGTCGCGTACGTTTCGACGGCTTCGATGAACAGTGGCATCAACGGCGCCTGGGGATCACGGGCTGCGGCTTCCAGCCGCGCCAGGACTTCAGCCACCCGGGCGTTGTCCCGCTGTGCCCTCACGTCCTGTAGGCGTTTGATTTGGGCTGCTTGCACGGCAGGGTCTACTTTGAGGATGCGTTCGGGTTTGTGGTCTTCTTCTTCAACAAAGGCGTTTACGCCTACAACGATTTGTTCTCCTTGCTCGATGGCCTTTTGCGCGGCGTAGGCCGCGTCCTGAATGTGTTGCTGGACCCAACCCATTTCGATGGCTCGAAGTGCACCCCCCAGCGCGTCGATCTGGTCGATGTATTCCTGGGCCCGCTTTTCCAGTTCGTTGGTCAGGTATTCGATGTAGTACGAGCCGGCCAGGGGGTCGACGGTATCAGCAACGCCAGATTCGTACGCGATGATCTGTTGCGTGCGTAAGGCCAGTTTGGCCGATTCTTCAGTGGGTAGGGCAAGGGCTTCGTCCATCGCGTTGGTGTGCAGACTTTGCGTGCCACCTAACACCGCGGCCAGGGCTTGCAGGGTCACCCGCACGATGTTGTTCTGCACCTGCTGGGCGGTCAGCGTTGAGCCGGCTGTCTGGGTGTGGAAGCGCAGGCGCAGGGCACGGGCATCGGTGGCGCCGAACCGCTCGCGCATGATGCGGGCCCAAAGCCGACGGGCCGCGCGGAATTTGGCTATTTCCTCCAAAAAGTTGTTGTGGGCGTTGAAGAAGAAGGAGATTTGTCGGGCAAATACGTTTACGTCTAATCCGGCATCAATGGCCCGTTGCACGTATTCAATGGCATTGGCCAGGGTAAAACCTATTTCCTGGGCCGCGGTGGATCCGGCCTCGCGAATGTGATATCCGGAGATGCTGATGGTGTTCCACTTGGGCACGTGGTCTGCCGCGTAGCGAAACACATCTACGGTTAAACGCATGGAGGGTTCGGGTGGGAAGATGTACGTGCCGCGGGCAATGTACTCCTTGAGGATGTCGTTTTGGATGGTCCCCCGGAGTTTGTGCGAAGCCACTCCCTGTTTCTTGGCCACCGCGATGACCATGGCCAGGAGGATGGCTGCGGGGGCGTTGATGGTCATGGAGATGCTTACCCGGTCCAGGGGAATGCCGTCCAGGAGGATTTCCATGTCTTTCAGGCTGGAGATGGAGACGCCAACTTTGCCCACTTCTCCCTCAGCCATGGGGTCATCTGCGTCCAGCCCGAGTTGTGTGGGCAAATCAAAGGCCACGGAGAGACCGGTTTGGCCCTGGGCCAGAAGGTATTTGTAGCGCCGGTTGCTTTCCTCCGCGGTCGCGTACCCCGCGTACTGACGCATGGTCCACAGGCGGCCGCGGTACATGGTCGGCTGAACACCGCGCGTGTACGGGTAATCACCAGGGAAGCCCAGGTCTTCCAGGTCGTCAACATCCACGTCCGCGGATGTCAGGAACCGAGGTACGGGAATACCAGAAGAGGTTTCGAACTGGTCGCGACGTTCAGGGAAGCGTTTGAGGGCGGGGTTTAGGACGCGTTCTTCCCATTCCCGCCGAGCGCGGCGGATTTCTTCCGGGTTGCTGGTCATGCCCCCACCTCCCTAGTTTGGGTTACTCGAACGTTAAGAGCACCGCACCTTGTTCTACACTGTCACCGGGGGAGACATGGACGGCTCGTATCCGTCCTGCTCTGTGTGAGCGAATTTCGTTCTCCATTTTCATTGCTTCCAGGATCACTAGAGGTTGTCCGATGTCGACTTCATCCCCCGGGGTGACTTCTACTTTGACAATGCGGCCGGGAATCGGGGCCGTTACCTGGGTATCACCTCCTGGCGGGGCTAACTGGTTTCGTCCGGCCATCAGGCGCCGCTGTCGTTCGTCTTCCACCCGCACGTGGAATTGGTGCCCCTGGACCAGGATGGTGTATCCCTGGCGTTCCTCTTCCACGGCCATTTCATAGGAATGGTGATTTAACAGGAGGGAGTAGACGTTTTGGCCAGGGATGCGTACCATGTCCACCTGGATGGGTTCGCCATCCAGGTAGACGTTTCCGTCCGATGAAATCTCTATTTCAAATTCTTCGTTGTCCACCAGCACGTAGTATTTCACGGTCGTAACGCCTCCAAGCGTGCAGCCCACCGCCATATGGAGCGTGTGGTTTTGGCGGTTTCATTTTGGTGAAGCGATACAGTCGCTTCGCGCTCTCGCTCATATGCAAGTAGGGCCGCGGCAATGGCCACCACGGATCGCTTCTCTGCCTGGGTATGGGGGTTCAGGTTGAATCGGTCCACAAATCCCGTATCCAGTGCGCCAGCGATGAATTGGGTGCTGTTCATCACCTGGATGTGGAAGGGGATGATGGTTTTGATGCCGCCGATGCGATATTCTTCCAGCGCCCGCCGCATGCGCAGTATGGCTTCCGCGCGCGTTTCCCCCCAGGCAATGAGTTTGGCAACCATGGGGTCGTAGTACAGGCTTACTTCCATGCCTTCGTACAGGCTGGACTCCACCCGAACACCAGGGCCAGTGGGTTCCTTGAGGTATGTGACTACCCCACCGGTGGGCATGAAGTTGTTGAAGGGATCCTCCGCGGTGATGCGGCACTCAATGGCCCAGCCTTTGAGGTGCACGTCCTCTTGTTTCCAACGGAGGCGCCGGCCTGCTGCAATGGTGAGTTGTTCCTTCACAATGTCGATACCGGTGACAATTTCGGTCACCGGGTGTTCGACTTGCAGTCGGGTGTTCATTTCCAGGAAGTAGAAGTTGCCATCGGGCGCCAGGAGGAATTCCACAGTGCCCGCGTTGGTGTAGCCCACGGCTTTGGCCGCACGCACTGCCACTTCGCCCATACGTCGTCGCAGGTTTTCGTCCACAGCCGGGGAAGGGGCTTCTTCAATGAGTTTCTGGTGGCGACGTTGGATAGAACACTCGCGTTCACCCAGGTAGATGACGTTGCCGTAGTGGTCGGCCAGAATTTGGACTTCCACGTGGCGGGCGTTTTCGATGACCTTTTCCAGGTACACCCGATCGTCGCCGAAGGCTGCTTTTGCCTCACGACGGGCCGCGGCGAGCGCGCGTGGCAGTTCCTCGGGGGTGCGCACGATGCGCATGCCCTTGCCTCCGCCGCCGGCTGCGGCTTTGATAAGGATCGGGTACCCGATCTTCTCCGCGGCTGCCAGGGCCTCATCGTCGGTAATGCCTTCGTCGGTGCCGGGCACAATGGGGACGCCCGCGGCTTTCATGGTCTTCCGGGCTTGCACTTTATCCCCCATGGCCCGGATTGCTTCGGGCGAGGGACCAATAAAGGTAATGCCCGCGTCAATACACGCTTGGGCAAAGTCCGCATTCTCCGCGAGGAATCCGTAACCGGGGTGAATGGCATCGGCCCCGGCTTTTTTGGCGACATCGATGATACGGTCAATGCGGAGGTAGGACTCGCTGGCCGGTGCCGGTCCGATGCAGTATGCCTCTTCCGCGTAGCGGACGTGGAGGGCCGTCCGATCCGGTTCGGAATAGACAGCCACTGTTCGGAGACCACGTTCCTCACACGCGCGGAGAATACGAATCGCGATTTCCCCACGATTCGCTACTAGCACCTTCTTGAACATGAGAACTCCTTTCCCCTGTATGGAAAAACCCCCGCACATGCAGGGGTTTTTCGCTCTTAAATCGACGCGAGGAACGGGCGGGGATCTTCCCCGCCCCTTATTTTCACATCGGTTGGGGATAACTTATAAGATACCTTCGAGTTAACCTCTCTGTCGCAGGAAAGCCTACAACATTACTGGATCTGCTCCAGGGCACTGTACCCCGGACCCTCGGTGAAGAAGCGGGCATTCGCTTCAATGTCCGCCTGATACTCTTCGGGCACCTCATCCTCGGGGAAGATAGCATCTACGGGACATTCAGGTACGCACGCGCCGCAGTCGATGCAGGTGTCTGGATCAATGTAGTACAGGGGCCATTCATCCTCCGGAATGCCGGGGACGATACATTCAACCGGACACACCTCCATGCAAGCACCGTCGCGCACGCAGATGCTGGTAATTACATGTGTCATGGGAATCCCTCCTTTTACTCAAAGGGTTCAGATTGAGCGTCCCCTGTGCTGAAGAACGCTCCATGGGATGTTGTGTCAGTTATTTTTGTCCGACCATTCCCATGCAAACAACCTTCACACATGGCCCATTGTAGGGCATAGGTGGGTGAATGTCAAGACCTCAGTTGAATGTAGAAGAGCGGTTTTGTTGGATTTGTCGGACCACTTCCTCCACTGGCAGCGCGTAACGCACGTGGCCATCCCGCCCGACCACTGTGTGGGCCGTTGTAAGGCTGTTGAGAACGGCTTCCTCCACTGCCTCGATTACCGCGAGGAATAGCGCGTTCAACACTCGCGATTCCTGCTCTAGCCAGTCCCGTGGTACCACGTGGGCCTGAGGGGGATCGGGGATGCGGTAGGCTGTGCTGAACGCGATTACGTAGTCCCCGCTGTCCGCGTGGCAAATACTCCCTGTGCGCGCCAGACCAAAACCCGCACGACGGGCAAGGCGTCCCAGTTGACGGGCCGTGAGGGGCGCGTCTGTGGCTATAATGACCATAACTGAGCCTCCCAGGGATCCTGCGCCCGGTTGGGAGGAGACGTTCGGCGGCCGCAGGAAGGCACCCACCCGTGTACCCAGGAAGATGAACTCCTCCGGGCGGCCGAAGTTTGTCTGGACGAGGACTCCCACTGTGTAGCCTCCGACCTCTTGGGGGATAACCCGACTCGCGGTGCCAATACCCCCTTTCCAGCCGAAGCAGGAGGTCCCGGTGCCCGCTCCCACTACGCCTTCGGGGACGGTTCCCTGGGTGGCTGAGGCAATGGCTTCGCGCACGTGGCGTTCCCCGATGGGACGCCCGTGAACGTCGTTGAGGTAGCCGTCGTTGGTTTCCCCCACGACTGGGTTAACTGTGGCGTATCCCCGTCGGCCATCGCGATCAAATCCTACACCAATGTGGGGATTTGCTTCTAAAGCCAGGGTAATTAACGCGTCAGCCACTCGCGGTACGTTGAGGGTGCTGGTTAAGGCGATGGGTGTTTCCAGTGTGCCCAGTTCTCGAATTTGTTCCAGTCCTGTACTCTTTCCAAATCCGTTGAGTACTGTCACCGCGGCAGGAACTTTTTCCGCGTACAGGTTGCCGAGATGGGGCAGGACAATTGTTACCCCAGTGCGAAATGGACCGTGTCCACGATGTAGAGGGCCTTCCCCCTCGATTAAGGTGAAGTGCCCTACGGCTACACCAGCGACATCGGTGATCGCGTTTTTCGGTCCCGGAGGGAGTCGCCACCATCGGTGTATTACGTCCTCTAACTCCAGATCGCGCACTCGCGGCATGGCTTTTCTCCTTTTCCTGTCAAGTATGTGGCCTGTTGGGCCGCAGGGTGTTCTCTCGCGTTGCCTGTTATCTTTTCATGCTTAGCGCGGGTACAAATGTGCGATGGTGGAGGAGGCCGTGGGATGGGCGGACGGTGTTCCGTTGCCAGTTGGAGCGGATGGTGTTGATGAGGTCGCTTTCCGCGACATCTGTGTGGTGATGGGGGTCAGGGCCGTGGCGGAAGTTGAACGCGTCCACTTCGGACGCGTACGGTTCCCAGGAGGATTCCCAGAGCCATAGGGCGTGGTTGACGCCTAGGGTCTCGAAGAGGTCCATCTCGTCCGCGATGAAACGATCTACACCGGGTTCCCAGCGCATGGCTCCGTATTCGTTGACGGCCACGGGGACTTGATGTTCGCTTTGGAATGTTTGAATGGGTTCCAGCAGGTGTGTGAGCCAGACTCTATCCACGTGATCGGTATGGCCGTCTTCGTCCGCGTCAAAGTCGCCGGGATAGGTATAGGCGGGATCGGGGGGCTCTCTGTGGGTGTACGGGAATGGTTCGTACTGGTGGACGGTGTAGACGATGTGCCGCGCGTTGACCAGCCTCATGTAGGGTAGCCAGTCCACGTGGCTGTACCCCATTCCTCCAATCAGGATGGGGGTGTCGGGGTCCACGGTTCGGATGGCCTGGACAATGCGGGGGTACAGTTGGTTCCAGTCGTATAGTGTATCTCCGTAGGTTCGGTAGAATTCCTCGGGGTCCCATATGTCCAGCGGGGGACTTAGCGGATAACTGCCCACTTCGTTGGCGTTGGGTTCACACATGAGGTCGTAACCGATAACGGTGGGGGTGTTCCGATAGTGTTCGGCTGTGTATTGCCACATGCGTATCCACGCGTTTTGGGCTTCGGCGTCTCCCCAGACGCGGTTGTTGTAGTAAGTGGGGGGAAACCAGCCGTTTTCTGGGTCGCTCTGGTTGTCTTCTCCCCAGAAGGCCCAAAACTCGCTTCGTCCAGGGCCGGTGCGGAATGTGATGACCACGAACAGGTCCGCGTTTGCAGCCATTTGAATAAGGCGGTCCAGGTTGTCCTGCACGTTCTGGTCCACGGTGTAGGGCGGGGTTTCTGTGAAGAGACCCGGGTGTGAGATGTTCACGTAATTGGCGCCCAGTGCGGCTAGGCGGTTGAAGTCCTCCTGAGTGTACGGTGGCCCTACAGGGCCTGGGCCCAGGAAGGTTTCCCCGTCCAGGTCCGGGTACACACGGCGTTGGTAGATATTGGCCCCGCGGAGGTATGTGCCATTTTGCCAGAGATCCCAGGCGCTGTGCGGCCAGGTGGCGGTTGAGGCAGGGGAAGGGATGGGCGTGAGTTGGTCGGACGCGGAGGGGGATGGGAGTACACACGCCCACAGGGTGATGAGGACGGTGATTGTGAGTGTCCACAGGCGCACGGGCATGGGTTCGCTCCTTTTGGTGGACATGCTGGACATGTGGGCGTCTCTGGGGCGCGCCAATGCCCTCACATTGTACACGGTCAGAGCGTTCGGAAATGTTGTTTGCTTTTCCGGTCGGTTCTCGAGATCTCCTGCGAGCGGGGAGATCTGGGCTGGTAAAGGACACCTGCCCGTCCCGTTGGTAGGGCCTCGCGCCCTGCAGGACGGGATCCGACAGGCGGCGAGTGTTTCCGAATGCTCCTTTAAGGTTATAATGGAATTCGGGTGAACCGGCAAGCCGAACGTGCGTGTTCTGCCCTCACCCCTCGTTCTGCCGGCCGCCTCGAGCCCCAACGCCCCTCGGCCGCCCCCATCGTCCGTGGGTGGAAGCCGCACAGAACGCCCGGCAACTGGACGTTGCGGGCTTCGCTTGCAATGCCCCCTTGCGGGGGCTGGGTCGAACCGCCCCCGGCGGTTTCGCCCCACCGAAGGCCGCAGTTTTCAACTGCCGGCCGCCTCACCCCTCACCCCTCACCCCACGGCACCGGCGCCCGAATGAGAGGAGGCGTGTTCCCCCTCTCCCCTCTCCCAAACTTGGGAGAGGGGAGAGGGCAAGGGGAGTGGGGTGAGGGCCCCAACCGCGCCTGGCGGTTTCGCCACCGAAGGCCGCAGTTTTCAACTGCCGGCCGTGTCGGGACCCAACGCCCTCGGCCGCGGCCATCGCCCGTGGGTGGAAATCGCACAGAACGCCCGGCAACTGGACGTTGCGGGCTTCGCTTGCCAAGCCCCCTGGCGGGGGCTGCGATTAACTGCCGCAGGCGGTTTCGCAGGTGAAGGCCGCAGTTTTCAACTGCCGGCCGTGTCGGGACCCATACCCCTCGGCCGCGGCCAGCACCCGTGGGTGGAAACCGCACAAAACGCCCGGCAACTGGACGTTGCGGGCTTCGCTTGCCAAGCCCCCTCCCGGGGGCTGCGCCGAACCGCGCCTGGCGGTTTCGCAACCGAAGGCCGCAGTTTTCAACTGCCGGCCGCTCCCGAGGTCCATCCCTCGCCGCTCTCGCCGCCAAACAGCCTTCCCCGGCCTCGCGCGGAATTAAATGTCCTTCAGGCGGATGTGTGCGCCACACACGGGACATGTGCCTTCGCTGCCGTCTTCATTGAGGACCAATTTCTCCCCACAGTAGCACACATAACCCACCACCCGGGCCGGAGCGCCAATCACCAGTGCGTGTCGCGGCACATCCCGGGTGACCACCGCGCCTGCTCCCACCATTGCCCATTCGCCAATGCGCACGCCCGCGATAATTGTGCTGTTCGCGCCGATGGACGCGCCGTACCCCACGTGGGTGGACACGATCTCCCAATCCGCCGCCGACTGCAGCGATCCGTCTGGGTTGATGGCCCGGGGGCGCAGGTCATTGGTGAAACACGCGTGTGGGCCCACAAAGACGCCATCCTCCAAAGTGACGCCCTCGTACACCAGCGCGTAATTTTGGATTTTCACCCGGTTGCCCACGTGGACCCCCGCGCCGATGTACACACCTTTGCCGATAATGCACTCCTCCCCCACGCGAGCGCCTTCCCGGATTTGGGCCTGGTGCCAAACGCGTGTGTGGGCGCCAATGTGAGCCTTGGGGGACACATCGGCTGTGGGGTGGATATACACATCCTCTCGCGCGTGCGTCATATGATGGTCTCCCCTTCCTGTTCGATTTCATCGAGCGATCAGTCTAACACAACCGAGAAGGGGGACCAACTCCTCGTCCTGCCCAAGAGAAGAGGAACGGCGTTCGCGGGACGTTCAATGCCCGCGAACGCCCTCGTGTTTCTCCCATCAGGATAACCGCTTGAATTCCACACTGTCGTCCGCGGTGTCCAGAACTGCGTAGTGACCATCGCGCAAGGGGCCGGGGTTGATGACCAGTGTAGGGCCAATGTAGACAGTGCCCTGGCCATCCAGTGCGCCACCGACTACCGCGTAGCGAGGATCGTACGTCTTAATCAGTTCCTCAATGACATGTTTGCCCACGTGTACTCCCTTCTCCAGGTCAATATCCCCTCGGCGGGGCGGCGTGTGGAACACAAAGAAGGGCTGTTGCTTCACGTGGCGGAGGAATTCGAAACCAAAGAGCACCTCCCATTCGGGGTACACAATAACGTAGCGGCACTGACGCAGATCCTCGCTAATACCTCCACCAAAGCCCGTGATGGCTAAATTCTGTCCTCCCAGGGGCACGAACGAGCGGTGCACCATGTGCACATTGGGCTCCACGACCTCGTGGTTCAGGGAAGCCTGCAAGTACAAGCGTTCCGGTGCATCCAGGTAGCCGGGGATCACAAACACGGGAATATCCAGTTGCCCCATTGCGTCGAAAAACGCCTCGTAAGCCTGGACGGCCTTGTCCTCCAGTGCACGGAGCGCTTCTTCTTCCATAACAGGCGTTTCACCCCTTTGGAGCGCGTTGCGGAACGCCTCTACCCGTTCATCCTCACCGATGATATTGCCCGCAAAAATGAGAGCGTCCGCGCGCTCGCTCTTCACCGCATCCAGCAGTTGAGGAATGCGTTTCGTCTCCCCGCGCAGATCCGTGGTGAGCAGGAACCTCATTGTTCCACCCCCCTTCGCGGATCAGGATGCAATTGCTATTTGTCCTTTCTCCCGTATAACTCCAATAGCACCCAAACATTAGAAAAACGTCAGGGGAACGCAAGAGGAATGTTGGCGTTCACTCCGGGGAGACCACAGCGCCATCTGGCAGGACGTGGGCGCCCTGGTAGCGCTGGAACAGAGGGCGGAGGTCCTCGCCTCGGGCCAGCGCCTGCAAGACAGTGTCCACCACCAGGTGGATGGCCGTATAAGGGGGCTCAATGGGCTTTAGCGGCTCTGTGCGGGCGCGATGAATGCACGACGCCAGTTGCCTCACATCGTGGCACCAAATGAGGTGCCCCTGCTCACTCAGATACCCCAGCAAATCCTGTTGATGTTGGTCATATCGATCTGGATTATCCACGCCCACCAGGGGGATGCCCCGGGTCAGGACTTCCATCGTGACCCCGACACCCCCATGGGCCACCACCACCGCCGCGCGCTGGTAGTAGGGCTCCAGGCTGGGCGCCAGCCGGAACCACTCCGCGTTCCGGGGCTCATAGGTGCCGACACCGATCTGCATGACCACGGGTAAGTCCAGGCGCGGTGCGATCTCGTCCATCGCCCGCACCAGGGGATCGAAATCCCCGGACCCCACCGTCACAAAGATGATATCCCGGCCACGACCCGATCCGGGCGGCGGCGCGTCCAGGCCGTGGAGCATGCCAGCATATGTAGCCCGCGGGAATTCCCTTTTCAGGAGCGGGGGCCACTGGACGAAGAACAGATCCGCAATGCGGTACATGATGCGTCCCGTGCGGGAGGAATGGCGCACGCGCGCGCCGTTCTCCACGTAGATGACGGGGATGCCCAAGATTTTGGCTAACGCGGAAATGGGTACGGCTACACCAGGGCCTGACTGCAGGATGGCCTGAGGACGGGCTTGCCAGAGCACCCGCGCGGATTGGGCTGTCAAGCGCAAGTACCGGAGCACGGCCAGCCACGTGGGCACCGTCTCCTTGCCCAGCGCCCGGTTCACCCGGTACACCGGACCGGGCACCGGTATCTTCTTCTCGCTAAGAGGGTCCTCTCGGACCACCAGATACGCGTACTCATAGCGAGGTCCCAGCAGTCTCACCAGGCGGACCATCTCCACCGTGTGTCCGCCTTCGCCCAGGACCACCAGCACCCGCACCCGTTTCTCCATCCTGTGAACTGCCTCCTCACGCATGAAGTATCAAATCCCCCTTGTTTTACTCGAGCGCCTTACCCGCTCATACACCTCCCGCACACGCCGAGCCATTGCTTCCTGAGAAAGGTGGCGCACCCGCTCGCGACCGGTTGTCCTTCTCCCGAACTGGAGGGCCTGGGCAATGGCGCGAGCCGTGCCCTCCACACTGCCATCGCAGAAGAAACACCCTTCCGTGTCCCCGATGATTTCCCGCGTGTCCCCCAAATCCCGGGTGACAATGGGCAGGTTGCAGGCCATGGCCTCCTTGATGACCATGGGAGATCCTTCCACTTCAGAGATAAGCACCAGCACGTCAGCCGCGTTCATGTAGATGGGAATCCGTTCGTGGGGTTGCCCGCTGGCCATGACGAATTCCACATTCCATCCCTCATCTTGAAGACGTTGGACGGCCGCGCGAATGACGGGAACGCGCTTTTCTGGGCGGGGCTGGCCCGCGAAGAGGACCAACTTCTTCTCCTGGGGAAGGCCCAGCGCGCGGCGGGCTTCGGCCTGGTCCATAGGACGGAAGAGATCGAAATCCACCCCCGGGGGGATGATCGCGTCCGGTGGACGGGGCACGTGTTCCGCGACCCAGCGGCTGGTGACGATGAGCGCGGCCGCGCGCCGCGCGCACATCCTGGAGATGAAGGCCACGCCAGGGATGACCACTTCGATGCCGTGGAGGGTCACCACCAGGGGGACACGTCGCTGCCAGCACGCGACCAATCCCGTCAGCCCGTAGTGCATGTGTACCAGGTCATAAGGGCGGGCGCGCACGTGGCGGAGAAAGGGCGGGATTGCCCGCAGGTAGTGCAGTTTGCTGACTTTTCCGTTGACGTAGAACACATCCACCCCCACGCCCAGTTTGCGCAGGGCCTGGACTTCATCGTACACGAAGGTGCCGAAGTATTCGGCCCCGGGGTGAGGGTAGAGATTGGCCACTACCAACACTTTAGGGTCCCCCTGATCAAAGTGCGGGTCCGGGAAGAACAGGTAAGGCGCTTTGACGGTCATGGTCTGTCCTCCCGGCTTTGATGCGTGGCAACGACCAGTTCGTAGACGGCCATGTGTTTTTCCGCGATGGATTGAGGGTGGAACCGATGTCGGGCTTCCTCACGCGCTTGGCGGCCCATGGTTCGACATTGCTCCGGGTGGTCCAGCGCGTCGGCCAGCGCGTTGGCCAGCGCGCGCTCATCACCCACGGGCACCAGCCAGCCGGTCTTGCCCCGCGTGACCATGTAGGGCACGCCCCCCACTTCGGTGGCAATGACCGGCCGGGCCGCGGCCAAACTTTCGCCGATGACAATAGGCGCGGTTTCCTGCAGGGAAGCGAGAACCGTCACCTGGGCCTCCGCGTACGCGCGCATCAGGCCCGGGGTGTCCAGCGGGCCCAGGAAGTGTATCCGCTGGGTCAGCCCGTGTTTGCGCACTTCGTCCTGGCACGCGGCCGCGTACTCGGGGAAGGAGACCATCTCTCCGGCGATGTGCAATTCCGCGCTGGGGAAGTCCCCAGCCACTCGCGCGAACGCGCGGATCAGGGGCAAGATGCCCTTGCGGGGGATCACTCGTGCCACGGTAAGTACACGCCCAGCCTGCTCTGTTCCCAATGGAATGTCGAAGTAACGCGGGTCCACGGGATTCTCAATGAAGTGCAGTCGTGCCCGCAGCCAGGGGTACGCGTCTCGGATATAGGGGCTGATCGCGATGATCTCTCGGGCCTGACGCAGCGCCCAGCGCTCGAACCAGCGGTCCAGTTCTCGGGCCACACGACGTCGCCATCCCCAGACCGTGGGCGCTTCCCGGGCCATAATGCCGTGGACCGTCACCACGTGGGGGTACGGCGCCCGGACCGCGGCGGCTGTGTACACTGTGGACCCGTGCGCGTGGACCACGTCTGGCGCCAGCCGATCCAGCAGATGACGCAGCACGCGGCGCCCTTCCCTGTGCCAGGTGGACCGGGTCCAGCGGGGTGTGGGGTAAAGGTAGAGGGTGAGTCCCTCGCGTTCCTCCTGGATAGGCCGTGTCAGGTTGGGACGAAAGGTGGCCACGTGCAGGTCCATGTTGGGGAATTGGGGCAAGTATTGGCCTAGCAAGTAGGTCACGGCCTCTACGCCGCCGAGAATGTGCTGCGGGTCCGGTGGGTACAGGCCCAACATGGCCACGCGCATTTTACGCGTCCTCCTTCTGCAGGGTAGGATGAGCGTGGGTGTGGGCCATGTATCCCAGAATGCTGCCTATCAGGGTGTAAAACACCATGTTACTAAATTGGGCCGGATCCGCGTCAATGGTCGTCATAATGAACACGTACACCAGGAGAATGTCCAGGCCCACAATGGCCCACCCGCTGATCGCGTGGGGCGATGTGCCGATGCCCAGGGTAGAACGCCAGAGCCCATGGACGCGCCCTTCCACCTCCTGTCGCAGTTGGCGATAGCGAGTCACCAGTTCTCGCGCCATGCCCACAAGCATGAGCACGTACCCGCTCAGCGCGATCAGGCCGGCCTGGGACAGGATACCAAAGAACGTGTTGTGAGGCGCGGGGCGCCATTTGTCATCAATCTGCACAAAGTATCCCTCGCGCAGGGCCAGAATGCCGTAGTTAGGGTAGCCAATGCCAAACAGAGGGGAACGTTTCCACATATCTATGGCCGCGCGAATGGCCTGGGCCCGGGAATTGACCGACGCCTGGTTGTTCAACCGGCGCTGGTAGAACTCCGAACGGACAAAGCGCCCCCAGGACAGAATCAACACCCCCACCCCGGCCAGGAGCATGGGCACGAAAATGCGCCGCCAGCGGGGGAAACGCACGGCCATGATGGTCATGGTGATGAACGCGGCCACATATCCAGCCCGGGTGTACAGGAAGCCAATGGTCAGGAGGAAAAGCCCGGTCCACGCCAGGTAGAGAATCGCGGTGGCCCGATCCTGAGCGCGCACGTACCGGTAAATGGCCACGGGCAAGAGGACGTTCATAATGGTGGTGTGGTAGGCCGGGTCTCCGAGGAGGCCGGTCACCCGGCGCAGGGTGCGCGTGTAAAGTCCCGAGCGTCCCCACGGGTAGAACCACATCTCACCGGTCCAGGATTCGTGCAGCGCGATGAAGGCAATGTACAGGCCGATGAAGAAGAGCACGTTGATCATGCGGTTTAACTTGCGTTCGTCAGTGACCATA
The DNA here is from genome assembly GCA_964402285.1 of uncultured Anaerolineae bacterium. Taxonomy (GTDB): domain Bacteria; phylum Chloroflexota; class Anaerolineae; order JAADDB01; family JAADDB01; genus CAYPUG01. The sequence continues at coordinate 21,309 of CAYOAZ010000028.1, forward strand.
ATACGGGCGAAGAAGTAGACGAGCATGGGGACCACGTACGCGTCGAACGCGGTCTGGAGCGCGAAGATCATGCCCTTGATGGCCATGCGCGTGGCCAGCACCATTCCACTGACAAAGATAACCATGCCGATCTCTGTCCAGCCCAGGGGCGGCAAGCGTCGCCGTCGCGCGGCCAGTTGGGCCAGGAGCACGAACGCGACGACAGCCACACCGGTGCGCACCAGGCTAATGTCGGGAATGCCCCGACCCATGGCGATGTTGAAGTTCCAGAAGGGGGCGAAGGGCGCGAGGACGAGCCAGAACGCGAAGCCCAGCATGGGATCCAGAAGGGTAAGCAGTACGGTAAAGCCCTGGGTGACCAGCGCGACCGTGCGTTCCCAGCCGCGTCCCACCATCACGCTCACCAACCACACGCCGATGAGCACGGCCAGCGCGGTCTGGAGGAGAAAACTCGCCCCCGTGCGTATGCGATTATATGTGGCAGTGACAATGGTCAGCATGGTGTGCGTTACCCCTTCCGCAACACCTGGTCGTACACCGCCATGACCTGACGCGCGGTTTCGCGTGCGTCAAAACGACGGACCACGTCCGCGCGCGCGGCTTCACCCATGCGGCGGGCCAACTCCGGATCCTGCAACAGGCGGAGGACGGCCTGGGCCATTGCCCTCGGGTCTCCCTGGGGCACCAGGAAGCCGGTCACGCCCTCGCGCACGATCTCCGGCGTCCCGCCGCCTCGGGTGGCCACCACCGGCCGGGCCGCGGCCATGCCTTCGATAATGACCCGGCCAAAGGGTTCATCCCGCACCGACGCGTGGACCAGCACATCCACCAGCGCGTACAGGTCGAGCACATCGTCTCGGTGGCCCAGGAAAAAGAGCCGGTCCGCAATTCCCAGGCCCTGAGCCAGCCCCTGCAGTTCGTCGAGATAGGTGGGCGCGGTGATCTCCAACCCGCCCACCACAATGCCCTGGACGTGGGGCATCGCCCGCGCGATTTCTGCCAGCGCTTGCACAAAGATGTGGTGCCCCTTCCAGGGGACCAGCCGTCCAAATATGCCAATGGTGGGCCGGTCCGGGGACAGGCCCAGGGTCTGATATAAGCCTGGTCGCGGTGTTGTTGGCACGTCGGCCACGTCCAATCCATTGTATATGACGTGGATGGGCACGTCAATCGCCTTTTGCGCCTGTAAGCGTTGGGCCACAGCCTGGGAGATACAAATGTACGCGTCAATGGCCCGGGATAGCCACCGGTCCCAGATGTCCCACGTTTCCCAGCCCCGGACGTGACAGACAGTGGGCACGCGGCTGAGGTAGGCGGCCATGACCGCGGGCCGGTTGACAACCAGTTCCGCGTTCAGGTGCAGGAGATCGGGCTTGACGGCCTGGATGACGTGACGGATGCGTTGGGCTTCGGGCCAGAGTTTGCGCCGCCAGCGGCCCAACGCGCCCACGGTATGCCACACGGTCGCGACGCGAGGATGGGAGCGAACCCACGCGCCCACCCGTCCCTGCCGGATGGCATCCACTTTCCCCCCAAAGGAGACACCGCGACCTTGTTGGCTGGGGATGGTGTGCACTTCGATGCCTTGCTCACGAAAGTGATCCGCGGCCGGGTTCCCCTGAGCCAGGAGGAGGATGGGGGTGAAGCGGGTGCGGTCCAGGTCGCGCACCAGGTACTTCAGGCTGGCAATGGACCCCGCGGGCGTAGGGGCCAGGTCCACATACAGCACCCGCGCGGGGCTCATGGGCGCTCCTGTGGTACGTGGGGGATGGGAGATCGGCGACGGCTTAGATTGGCGAGAAATTCCAGGAGAAACGCGAGGACCACACCGATCATCAGGGCCAGGGCCGCGCCGTAAAAGACCAAGCGGCCGATGTTACGCGGGGCTGATCGCACGGGTTCGTGCGCGTCCTCTACGACCTGGATGTACCCGCTGTGCAGGGCCTGATCTTCCTTAATCGTGGCTTCTTGCAGTTTCTCCTGCAAGAACGCGTAATGCTTTTGTTCCTGTTGAACGTGTTGGACCAGGTTCTCGTATTCGTTTTGGATGCCCAGAAGTTCGGCCAGGCGATTTTCGTACTCGTTGATGAGGCGGTCATAACGTTTGATGGCTGCCTGTTGCCCTGCTACCAGGGATTCTTGAACGTGGGATTTGTTCTCGAACTCCTGGGCCTGAGCCAACAGCCGTTCTCTCTGGGGATCGTCCTCGGCCAGTGCGTCGGCCTGGCGACGAAGGTCCCGGGCATGACGCTGGTACACCTGGGCCGCGGCCTCGGCCTGGTCGGCCTTGATTTGTGTTCTGTCCCGCTCCAGTTGGAGGACCCGAATCTGGTCCTGCAGGGCCTGGACTTCTCGGTCCACATCAGCGAGGTTGTACCGTAAGCGAAACTTGGTTAACGCGTCCTGAGCCTGGGCCAGGACTTCTGCCTGCTTTTTGGCTTCTTGTTCGATGAACTGCCGCGTGACAACAACGCTGCGCGAGCGCTCAGTGCGGTAATAGGCGAGCGCGTTCTGGATGTGGACTTCGGCCAGGCGTTTGGCCAGTGTGGCAGTATCCGCTTCCACAAAGCGGACGTAAATGTACTCCCCGTCTAGCCAGGGCCAGATTATCTTAATGATCTCATCGGCTGTGAGGTGAGTGCCCAGTTCTTTGTTCACCTGACGCGCGGTTTTCCAGGCCACATCACGGTTCCGCAGCACGTTGATAAAGTCCGCGCCTATGCGGTCCAACTGCTGGGCTGTGGGAACCTGGCGAACGGGGGTGAACAGCGTTACCGCGTCCGGTTCCACGCCCAGAATTTGCAGGCGCACGGTTGTCTGATACTTGGGCGGTTGGGAGGAGGCAACAACGTAAATTCCCCCCACTGTGACCACCAGGAGAAGCGCGATAAGCCACAACCGTTTAATCACTATGTCCACGTATGTTCTCAGATTATCCATAGGCCAGCCGCTGATCCCGTGTGCGTTCGTCTTACTTTCTACGTTGTCCTCGATTGTAACACACCCAATGGGGAGGGGCAATGTCGTTTTGCCCGTGAGTGTTACACGTTTTTCCGCGCCACCACCGACCACCCCAGCGCGTCCCGACGGGCTCCGGGGATCATCGCGTCCAACAGGGTTGCCAGGAGGTCCAGCACCGTGAAGAAGGGAATTAAGATGAGGGATGTCATCAGCAAGCGGCCGCGGTTTCCGCCCAGGAACTTCACCGGGTACATGAGGCGGAAAGTGGCCAACCCGACCAGATCCTCGACCCGAGCCAACATGGCTGTGAACAGGCCGCCGATCTGGTATACCCGCTCCACGTGAAATCCTTCCTTCTCCAGCAGGTAGGTGATGCCAAAGCGGGTGTACCGGTAGTAGTCGTGAGGCACGTAATGGTGGCCCCATGTCATGGGTACGGTGATGTACGCCCGGCCGTGACCGCGAAGCACGCGGTGGATTTCGGCCAACGCGCGGCGGGGTTCAGGCACGTGTTCCAGCACTTCCGTGCAAATGATGTGGTCAAACGTTCCTGCAGAAAAGGGCAGGTTCAGAACGCTGGCAATCACGTCATTGCCCGGAATGGGCACAACTTCCAGGGCGATGTAATGAGCGGTCTGGGGCAGATAAGGGCGGAACGGCTGTTGTCCCGCGCCGATATCCAGCACCCGCCCGTCAAAGTCGGACAGGGCCTGTTCCGCGGCCGCGTACAGTCGCCAGCGGTAGGTGAAAAAGCGGACATGCCGTATCACTCGGGCAAAACGTCGAATCCTGCGTCGCAGTGCGTCCATGCTGGGCTCCATTAGAAAGTGCGCCTTGAAACCGGATGCGTTCTCTTCCCCACGGGTTTTCCCTCTTTTCACTCCCGTTCTTCCAGCACCACGTGATCGCCCTGCGCCCCTTGTCCCCCCTTAACCGGCACTCGGCGCAGGGTATCCGCCTCGTACATGAGTACGATAACCCGCTTGGGACCGGGGGACAACTTCTCCGGCAGGGTGAGATCAAAGCGATCCTGGATCACTTCGCCCGGCAGCCAGGAGGGCATGGGCGCGGCCCCCCGCTGAGGGATATGGTCCTCCTGCGCGAGGACCTGGTTGTTCCCGTCCAGCACCTGGACAGAGATTTTGTAATCCTGGGCCGCGGGGTGCAGGGCCTGCCAGGTCAAGGTGATGGCCAGGCGCGATGCGGGTTGGATTTCCCCTTTCACATCATACCCCAACAGGAGCGCCAAGTCATCAAATTGAGGGGGAGGGTCCAGTGGATGTTGGAGCGTGGGTTTTTGGAAGTGGTGCGCTCGCCCTCGGACCTCCAGGTGGCCCAGGTCGGTTTCCCCCAGGATCTGGCCGTTTCGATCCGCCAGACGCAAGTGCACGGTGTACGCTCCGTTGGGGGTGTCCGGTGCCACGCGCCAGGGAATCCGCGCCCGCACGACTTCGCCCACTGCCCAACGCTCCGTGGGATACCAGGGAATGGGGGGCATTTCGGCGAGACTGTGGGAACGGCCGGCCGAGTCCAGGAGCATGACCTGCACCTGCAAGGGGTCGCCGTCCGTCCGGGCTTGCTTTACCCAGAGGAGGGAGATGGGCACGATGGTGCCCGGCGCGGCTTCGGACACGTCCACTCGGTACTCCACCAGGGCCAGGGGCGCGTCCTCCAGCGCGACAGGTTCCACAGGTGGGAAGGTTTCCGCCTTGCGCACGCGCACGGGGATGATGGCCGGATCCGGTCCCAGGGGATGTCCTTGAGCATCCTGGGCTGACAGCGCGTTCATGCTCTCAGGGTCGTAGACGCGCAGGGTGAGGGTGTAAACTCCTGGCGGCGTGCCCAAGGGGAGCCGCAGGAGGTAGACGTTGCGCGCGGTTTCTCCTTCCTCCCAATAGGGGATTGCCAGGTGTCGGTCACTCACCAGACGGCGGTCATCCTGGGCCACCACCTGGTCCAGTGGATTGCTCAACCGCGCGCTCACCTTGTACGGTCGGTCCATGTCGGCCACTTTCTGCCAGTCCACCACAGCCCACACGGGCCGGGGGAGCAGTCCCTCATCGGACGCGCGCAGGATGTCGGCGGGCACTGGAGGCGCCTGGGCCGCGGCGACGGCCACTGTCGCGACGCGTCCTCCGAACATTACCCGCTGGTCGCGCATGTCCTCAGCCACCCGGTAGTGCACATCCTGGGGCATTCGGTACCAATCCACCCGGTACCCACGGAACGCGTGTTCCCCCGCGTGGACGCCGTACTTGCGCAGGAGAAAGTCCACCACCCCGCGCGGGTCTGTGTCCGACTTGAACCACTGCACCCAGAAAACCCGTTGTTTGCCCGCGGCCAACTGGTTCAGCCGCTCGTCCACGTGGTGGATGTCCACGAAGAGGTAGTACGCGGGCGCGAGGTGATCTGGACCCGCGGGGGGCTGGTCTGGGTTCTTGCTGTACCGGGGGTAGTAGAACCCCAGGGGGTAGGGCACATCAATGAGGATAACGTCCTCAGGCCCCGCGTGCTGGACGAGCCAGCGGGCCAGGCCGGACGTGTCCTCGCGGAAATAGTGGGGGTTGAACTGGTCGGCCCGGATGCCCAGAGCGAGGAGGACGACCACGACCAGGGTGACGCTTCCCCCCAGCAGGCGGTGCCACTGCCACCATCCGGCCAGCGCGGCGCCAACCAGCAAAGCCAGGAAGGGGAGGACGAAGGAGATGTAGCGGGGCGCAAAAGTGGCCCGTTGCACCAGGACCGCGTAGTAGAGGAGGATGGGTAACACGGTGGCGAGGAGAAGAAAGGTGAGCACGGAAAGCGGGGCCGAGTCAAACGCGGGGCGATGCAGGCGTTTTCCCCAATATCCCACTGCTCCCAGGATGGTGATGATGGCCAGGACCTCCAACGTGGGAAGCACCCACGGTCCTTCCGCGGGGATGCCCAGGGTATACGCGTGCCAGAGTTGGGTCAGATAGTCGCTCAGGGTGGGTACGACCAGGTTCGGGTTCCCGTAGGGCGCGATCTGCTGGTACGCGCGCGGGGCCTGGGGGAGGAAGAGGATCACGGAAAGGAGACCGGCAAGGGTAAGGCGTGCGAGGGGGTGGGTGATGGGGGATGAGGGATGAGAGGTGGGATGTGGGCGCTGTAGAAGGCGGAGGTAGGCGTAGAGGTAGAGGGCAATGAGGACGAAGACGGTGGAGTAGTGGACCAGGACGGAGGCCGCGGTGAGGACGCCCAGGGCAATCCAGGCGTGGGGTCGGTCCTGCAGGGTCTCCCACAACGCGATGGCGGTGAGGGTGAGGAGAACAAAGGCCAGGGTGTACATGCGGGTTTCCTGGGCTTCACCGATGAGGAAGGGCGCGAGCGCGAGGTAAAGCGCGGCGAAGATCCCGGCCCGGAGTACGTTCAGTCGCCGGGCCAGCGCGTAGACCAGGGGGATGAGGAGGACGCCAAACCAGGTGGAGAAGAAGCGGGTGGCGAACGCGGTGTGGCCTGCGACGTTTGTCCACAGGTGAAGCAGGATGAAATATCCCGGCGGGTGAATGTCCAGTTCGGGCGCAAGGGGGATGGCTGTGATTGGACGTAAGGCCACGTCGATGTTTCGGGCTTCGTCCCACCAGATATCTTGCACGTCCAGCCGCCACACGCGCAGGGCGAACGCGAGGGCAATAACCAGGAAGAGCCACAGGGTGAGGATGGGGGATTTTCTCTTCTGGCCAGGTGTGTGGATTGCTGTGTTCCTGTCCACTTTACTCACCCCCCTGTCCGATTTCCTCGCGCACCGCGTATTCGTCCTCCCGGGGAGCCATGTGCGCGATCATTTCGCCCAGCAAGCCAAAGGAGATAAACTGAACGCCAATGATCATGAGCAGGACGCCCAGTGTGAGCAGGGGACGATTGCCTATGGGGCGGTGTCCCGTGAACCAGAGCAGGGTCAGGTAGAGGTTGATGAGTGTCCCCAGGCCCAAACTCGTTAGCCCTAGGGACCCGAAAAGGTGGAGAGGGCGCCAGGTGTATTGGGTGAGGAAGAGGACGGTGATCAGGTCAAAGAAGCCTACTGCAAAGCGCCCTACCCCGAATTTGGATTTCCCGTATCGACGGGGGCGATGGTGGACTTTGATCTCGGTGACCCGGAAACCTCGCCAGTGTGCCAGCACTGCGATGTAGCGGTATAACATGCCGTAGATGCGCACTTCTCGCACGACTTCAGCCCGGTAGGCCTTAAAGCCACAGTTGAAATCGTGCAGGTGGACGCCGGTTAAGGTGCGGGTAGCCCAGTTGAATATTCGGGAGGGCACAGTTTTGGTCCACGGATCTCGGCGGGGGAATTTCCACCCGCTCACCACGTCCCACCCTTCTTCCAGCGTGGACAGGAAACGGGGAATCTCCGCGGGGTCGTCTTGCAAATCCGCGTCCAGGGTGATAACGTAGCGACCCCGTGCGGCCCGAAAGCCGGCGGTCAGGGCCGCGGCTTTGCCAAAGTTGCGGCGGAAGCGGATTCCGCGCACGTGAGGATCTTCCTGGGCCAGGTTGACAATGACCGACCACGACCCATCCGTGCTCCCATCGTCTACGAAGATGATTTCATATGTGAGTCCTAAAGGAGCCAGGGCTGTGTGGATCTCCCGGTGCAGTTGGGTCAAACTCTCCTCTTCGTTGTACACGGGAATGACCAGGGAAAGATCCATGGCTCACTCCCCCTCCTGGAGTGCGGTGTTCACCACGCGGATGGGTTTGTTCAGGGCAGCCGCGAGGAGATGTCCGTAGGACAGGGGGGACGTGACCGCGGTGCCTAACTGACGCGCTTGAGCCGCTTGCACCCACCACCCAGGATGCCATCCCGGCGCCGCAACTGTGGAATCCTCCGGGAAGGCTGTGATGTCTTGTAGCCATCCTTTCGCGTGCCGGGGGATGGGTTTTTCTCCCTCGTATGTGCGATGTCGTTTCCCTATAATCCTGTGCACGTGCTGGGGATCGCTCCACTCCCCTGTCATCATTTGCTTAACTTCCTCCAACTCGAGCAAGAAGATGTCGTCCACTTTCTGGATCCGACCGTCTTCCAGCGCCTCTTGCGCGGCCGCGTGAATCCAGCGCCGGGTGGCCGTGATCACGCGAGCCAGGTGCACTCGCATGCGCTCCCGCGCGGCTAACCAGGGTGAGGGCACACCTGTTGTGCTCCTCTGTTCCGGAGATAATGTTGGGATTTTATCCAACATGCTCGTGTCCTCTGCCCAGCGGGGGACGGCTGTTTCGAAGGGTTGAAATCCTAACCAGGGGACTTCATGGGCCAGGGTTTGAAGGGATTTTCCTTCCTGCTGGGGCAATATGGGCTGGATGGAAGGAAGGGCATGGGCTGAAGTGTACACTTCCTGGATCCACTGGGAGGGGTCGGGAGTGTGGGCGATGGCCTCTAGCAGCGCCAGGGTGGCCAGGGTGTACCCGTACAATGCTTTCCCCACGTACACGGCCACTTCTTCCATCACCTGGAGGATTTCTGCCTGTACCCATGACATGCGTTGCACTTGACGATACCACCGACCTATCTCGTGGTCTAGCCGTTCGATGTCTTCCTGGTAGGCGTCTGTGCTCCTCTTTCGGGATCGCGCGAACAGGGAGAGGAGGCCTCTTCGCGGGCGGTGGCTCTTTTCCCGGGGGAAGCCCGGCAGGGCGAGGAGGTGGGTGACGGTGTGGCCGGGCAGGTCTAGCGCCTGGATCGCCGCGGACCAGAAAGCCGGGACCACGTGAAATTGTCCCTTGTCCCACGCCCATGGAGAGGGGAGATCCGCGTTCAACCTCATGCTCAGCAGCCGTCGGGCCTGGTTCCACCCTTCTCGGAACAGGGAACCTGTGAACGGGGTGGGGTATGTGGGGAAGAAATCCGCGGCTTCACCTCGCGGGAGCCCGCTGAGATGTGTTCGGTAGTCCACGTACACGTTCATCCTACAATGTGCCTCGTTGTTTCTGTTTGGTAACCGTAACTCATGTGCATGGTATCCCACACCGCGGTGACGCGCCCATCCCGGGAGAGGAGGAGGATGCCTGCTTCGCGTCCGACGTGGGTTTCCATGAACGCCAGTGCCTGACGCGCGGCCTCTTCCACGTCCGCGTTTGCCAGTCCGGCCACGGAGCGGTAGGCCAGAAGCGCGCGAGCGATGTGTTCCCCAATTCCGGTGGTTGAGCACGCGCCCAACCTGTCATCCGCGTAGAACCCACACCCAATTAGGGGGGAATCTCCCACACGGCCCGGTATTTTGCCCATTAATCCGCCTGTGGAAGTGGCCGCGGCCATGTGGCCGTTCACGTCCAGCGCCACCGCGCCGACTGTGTCCCCGGCTTCTTGCTCTGCCAGTCGGGCCAGGACTTTTTGCAGGCGCTGGCGGCGTTCTTCAGTTATGAGCGTTTCGGGATCGACCAGGGGGATGCCCTGTTCTTGGGCGAACCTCTCTGCGCCCTCCTGGATGAGCAGGATGTGAGGGGAGGCTTCCAGGACTCGGGCGGCTAATACGATGGGGTTGGCCACCCGCTGTACACCGGCCACCGCGCCCACGTTCAAGGACGTGCCCTCCATGATCCCCGCGTCCATCTCGATGGTGCCCACACGGGTCAAACTGGATCCACGACCGGCGTTGAATTCAGGCGCGTCCTCCAGTACCCGTACTGCGGCGACTACCGCGTCCAGTGCACGGCCTCCTTGCTGCAGCACTTGCCAGCCTGCTGCTAACGCCTGCTCAATAACCTCCCCGCGGCGGGGGCGGACGTGTTCGCGTATGTTCCCTGCTCCTCCATGAACAGCAATAACCGGTCTCATGTAGATTTCCTCCGCGAACGTGTGGTTGTCAACACTCTATCCTCAATTTTGTGATACCTTCGATTTCCTCGCGCCCCAGGCTGAGCGCCTCAATATAAGGATTTTGCCCAAAAGTTCAACGTTGCGGGCTTTGCTGGCCAGGCCCCCGCGGTTGCGTCCCTCCCGCGTCGCGATTTTCACCTGCTGGTCGTCTCGATGCTTCGGTTCATTTCGGCCGCTGGAGCAGTGCGGCCATGCGTACTCGAATGATGACCAGGAGTTCATTACGTCCATGCGCTTCGGCTAACTCCGAGGCTTTTTGGTAGGCTTCCAGCGCTTCTTGCCATTTCCCCAGGGCTTCGTACGCGTTTCCCAGGTAGAAGTACGCTTCTTCACTGTTGGGGGCAATTTCTACGGCTTTCTGGGCATCTGCCAGGGCGCTCTCAACGAGCCCTACCTGGAGGTAGACCGCGGCGCGACGCGTGTAAAATGCGCCCTCATCTCCAAGCAGGCGGCGGGCGTCACGGTATTGATCTTCTGCGCGCTGGGAATCGCCCAGACGTTCGTACACTGCACCCAGAAGCAGGGGGTATTCGGGGTTGTTTGGGTCCAGCGAACGCAATTCTTCCAGGAGCGAGGCCGCCTGGTGCCAGTCCTCGTTGAGGATGGCCTCATCAACCTGAGGTTCCAGGTCGATAATGCGGCGCAAGCGGGGGTCCTTGGGCAGGCGACTCTGGATGATCCCGATTACAATGACGAGGGTCACGAGCACGCCCAGGCCTATCAGGAGGATACGACGTACCCGCTGTCGCCGTTGTTGGGCCACCCACGTGTCCAGGTACCACCACCATCGGTCCGGTGCCGGGTGGTATTTCTCCCGCAGGGGCTTGATTCCACCGGCTTGCCGCGCTTCGCGCATGAAGATGGCAGCCTTCCGTCGAAGGAGGGATTGGGCACTCTCCCAGCGCGTTTGCTCGGGTTTGACATCCACCCCCGCGGCCTGGAGATCGGCCAGCAAGTCGGCAATTCGATCCATCAACGGTGGAATGGCCAGTACTTCCTCGCCGGTTCCCCGCATGTTTGCCAGTCGGATTTCTAATTCTCTAAGCAGTTGGCGTACCTGTTCTGCGGGCGTGTCCGGTTCCTGGCCGGCACTGGCCTCCAATAGTCGGATGAGTTGTTCCCGAGCCCTTGACATGCTCTCTCAGTCCTCCTCACCACCCTCTTCTTCGACCTCGGGGACCTTCTCACCCGCTTTTTTCATCTCTCGCTGCAGTTCTACGTATACCTTACCAATGCCCTGTTTGATCTGCTGGGTGATTTTGGGCCGTCGGTATTTGGGAATGGGGAACCAGTCAATGAGTTCGGGAGCAATGGCGTTGGCCGTATCCACCTTTGAGGCGCCGGCGCGAAGGTGGGATCGGACCCGGGAGCGAATGTAGCGCAGGTATTCGGATACTTCTTCGGTGATCTCGGGACCGCCCACAGGGCCATGGCCGGGCACTACCACACGCGGGTGGAGGCGGCGAATCATGCGCAGGCCGTCGAGCCACTCCTTGCTCTTGGCCTGAGTCATAAACGGGTGTTCCCCCAGCATGACCAGATCCCCTGTGAAGACCACTTTGGCATCCGGCACCCACACGAAGGAGGTCGCGGGGGTGTGCCCTCCCACGTGAATCACACGGACTTCCCGGCCCCCTTTGAACACGGTGAATCGGTCGCCAAAGGTGATTTCCGGCAAGATGATGCGAATGTCCTGGAGTTGGGCTTGAATTTCCGGCTGGCGTTTGAACAACTGGCGTACCCGGTGTTTGAAGTTGTCCCGGTATCCGCGCATGTACCGCCAGGCTACGTGGTGGGCGATGACTGTACAGTCAAACCACTGGTTGCCCACAATGTGACCGCGGTGGTGGTCTGTGTTGATGATGTAGAGAAACGGTTTTCCTCCGCTCTTTTCCAACAGGAAATCCCGCCACAGCCAGGCTTGCTGGGGCACCAGGGGAGTATCTATCAGAACAATGCCCTCACTTGTGACGACCGCGCCCACGTTAGCGCCACGACTTCCACGCATCGCGTACACATCTGGACCCACTTCAAAGGGAACACCGATTTCGTTAGGGAATGTCATCTCTGTCTCGGTCGTCTTGTTGGGCATACGCATGTCCTCCTTGCTCTAAATGCACGTGATGGCGATTTAGGAATTGCGCAACATTTCCTCAGCCGTTTTCAACACCATTGGGACTTTGGTCGGTTCCGCGATGCCGCCTTCGGCCCAGTCCGGGCGCCCGCCTCCCCGACCACCGTGCTCTGCCAGCGCGGACCGCAGCACCTGTCCCAGGTGAACGCCCATGTTCTGACTGGCCGCGAAGACGAAGCGACCCTTGTCCGGCCCTTGCCAGCCGAGCATCACCACCACCGGTCCCTGGTCCCTGAGTGCAGCCGCGAGTTTGCGCACCCATTCCGCGTCATACGTGTTATACGCGGCCACAACGATCCGTCCCTGTTTGAACGGGACGGCCTCTTCCCACAGGCGTTGCGCTTCCACTTTAAGGAGTGCGTCTTGGACTTTACGCAGCGTGGCAGAAAGGTGTTTTTGGTCCTGGAGAAGTTTTTCCACCCGAGCCAGTAGATCGTCTTCGCCACAGGTGAGTAGCGCGGCCAGGTCATTGAGCAGACCGCGGCGCCGCGCGTAATCCGCCCGAGCCCGACGTCCGGCCAGGAACGTGATGCGCCACCCTCGTTTGTAGCGCTCCGCGTGGGTGATGGCCAGTAAGCCGATTTCACCGGTGTGAGCCACGTGGGTGCCGCCACAGGGCACGATGTCAAATGCTTCAATTTCCACCACTCGAATGGGCCCCTCTACTTTTGGGGGGCGTCGCACGTGGAGACGATCTAGTTCTTCTTCTGTGACAAAGCGGGGGCGGACCTCGCGGTTTTCCTCAATAACGCGATTGGCCAGTGCTTCTGCCTGCTCGATGAGTTCTGGGGTCAGGTCCTCACGATCCAGGTCTATTGTGGTGTACCGTTCGCCCAGGTGAAAGCCCACGGTTTGCGCGTGGGCGACGCGGATGAACGCTTGGGAGAGGATGTGTTGGGCCGTGTGCTGTTGCATGTGGTCGAACCGCCGGTCCCAGTCCACCCTTCCGATGACATCCTCGTCCTCCAGGGGGCGGGCTAACACGTGGACAATGGCTTTATCTTCCTGCCGGAGTTGTACATCCAGAACCGGCACGTTGTTCAAGGTGCCGTGGTCCGCGGGTTGGCCACCTCCTTCGGGGTAGAAGGCGGTTTGGTCGAGGATCACGGCCGGATGGTTCTGCCATGTGAGGCGCTCAACAACGCGTGCTTGGAATTCTTGAATGTACGGATCGCAGTAATACAGGCGGGTCATAAGCCACGTGTTAGGATCTTGAGACGCGGGCTGGATCATTCGCGCAATCCCTCCAATTTTGCCTTGAGTTTAGGCGGCACATCCCCCGATGTTTCCAGCGCGCGATAATATACGTCTACATACTGCCGGGCGGAGCGGTCCCAGGAGAAATCCGTGGTCATTCCCCGCACTTGCAGTGTTCTCCACACTGAGTGGTGTTTCCAATTCTCCACGGCCCGTACAATGGCTGTGTACAGGGCGTGGGGGGAGTAGTCGCGGAAAGTGAATCCGTTTCCTTCCCCGGTTTTGGGGTTGAAGTCCTGCACGGTATCAGCCAATCCGCCCACTTCTCGCACTACGGGCACCGCGCCGTAGCGCATGGCGATCATCTGGTTCAGGCCGCATGGTTCAAAGCGACTGGGCATGAGGAGTATGTCCACGCCCGCGTAAATGTAATGGGCCATGGGGGTGTTGAAGGTGAAGGACGCGCGAATGTGTTGGGGGTGAGCGTTGGCTGCTTGCTCGATGAGTTGCCGCCACTTTTCTTCCCCGGTGCCCAGGATGACCAGTTGCGCGTCCAGGTGGGTGGCCACGTGTTCCGCGGCTTGAACCAATAAGTCAATGCCTTTTTGCTCTGTCAGGCGGCCGATGAATCCCAGCAAGGGGTGGGATTCCCCCACGGGGAGGTTCACATGTTCCTGGAGGAAGGTCTTATTGCGTTTTCGGTCTTCCAGGTGATTCACATCGTAGTGTTGCACAATGTACTCATCTGTGGCCGGGTTCCACACCTCTGTGTCGATGCCGTTCAGGATGCCGACAACCGTGTCTGCCCTGTCCTGAAGAATGGGCGCCAACCCCGCGCCGAATTCAGGGGTCATAATTTCGCGCGCGTAACGGGGGCTTACTGTGGTAATGTAGTCCGCGAAGATCAAGCCCCGGGCCATAAAGTGTACCACATGGTTCCAGTGGGAAAGTTGGGGGTGGGCGATAAAACCGTACTGGGCTAAGCCTGCCACCTCCAGCACTCGATAGCCGAACACTCCCTGGTAGGCCAGGTTGTGGATGGTGAACACCGTGCGGGTGTTCTGCCAGAAGGGATCGTCCTTGTACACGCTTTTCAGCCAGTTGGGGACCAGCGCTGTGTGCCAGTCATTACAGTGTACAATGTGAGGTTGCCAGTTTAACGCTTTGGCCAGTTCCAAACTGGCCCTGGAGAAGAGGATAAACCGTTCCGCGTCGTCGGGGTACGTGTAGATTCCATCTCGGTTGAAGAAGCGGTCATTATCAATCATGTACACTGGCACATCGCCGAGACGGGTTTCGTACACCCGCACAGTCTCGGTTCCGTCGCCAAAGGGGACATCCAGCCGCGTGATCACCTCCTGTAGTCCCCATTGTTCCTTGTCAATAAACCCGTAGCGCGGCATACAGATGCGAATGTCGTGGCCGAGATGTCGGATGGCTTTGGGGAGGGAGCCGGCCACATCGGCCAGGCCTCCTGTTTTGGCGTAGGGAAAGACCTCCGCGGAGAGGAAAAGGATGTTCAGCCGTTGAGGTTTGTTTTTCGCGTTCTTCATTTTGAATTCCCCTGGAAAGCACGTGCTCGTTGGCCAGACTATGTGGGTTCATTGTAGCACAAAGGGCATCCGCGCCCAAGGTACAATTGGTGACCTGTGGCGTAAAATTTGGCTAAAGGATCCCTCTCTGTCCGAGTTGACGTTCCTATGAGGATATGCTATCATGTTCGAGCACTGAGGATGAACCGGAATGTGTACACTTCTTGATGAAATCGGTCCCTATCTGTTGGGTGGCCGATTGTACCTTCCTTGTGTTTAACCGCTGTGACTGTGATACCAGAGGAGGAGGAGACGTGGCTTTCTCCTTGCGCAGGGCCGACCGCGAGTCTAGCCCGCTCGCGCCTGCGCCACCGAGTTCATCGGTGTGTCGGAGGGAAAGTACTCCGATATGATCCCCAACATTCCGCAATATCAAGAAGGAGGAGGACATGAATCGCAAGTTTTGGGTCTTGTTGGCGGTTCTGGTCATCGCCGCGATGGTGTTGGCCGCATGCCCCAAGCCAACACCTGAGAAGATTGTAGAGACCGTCGTCGTCACCAAGGAGGTGGAGAAGGTCGTTAAGGAGACGGTCGAGGTCCAGAAGATCATCACCAAGGAAGTGGAGAAGGTCGTCACGCCCACGCCCACCCCTGAGGGCATGTATGTGGAGCGACCTTACCGCCTGGCGATCTTCGAGGACCTGACCACCACCAACTTCTGGGACTACTATGGCCCGGACTCCACCGTGTGGAACGGGTACGTCCTGGGCAACCTGGTCCCCAGCCTGTACACCTACTCCGACCAGCGGTTCGACTGGATCCCTGCACTGGCTGATGGCTTCCCCACCGAGTTGGAGCAGGAAGGGGACTTCTGGGTCTCCACGGTGAAGATGAAGAAGGGCGCCAAGTGGAGCGACGGCGAGCCCATCACGGCTGAGGACGTGGCCTTCACCGCGAACACCGCGCTCAAACTCCAGTTGACGGACAACTGGGAGGCGGCCTACGATCCCGAGTACGTGGATCACGTGGAGGCGGTGGACGAGTACACGGTGAAGTTCTACTTCAAGAAGAAGCCGGGTCTGGCTCGCTGGCAGTTTGGTGCTGCCATGGGGCCCATTCTCCCCAAGCACTACTGGGAACCGGTCGTGAAGGACGCGATGAAGGCGCTGGAGGGCGTCGACCCCAAGGATGAGGAAGCGTACAACAAGGCGTTGGAGGATGCCCGCAAGGCGCTGTACTCCTACGTGCCCGAGGGTCAGCCCAGCGGTGGCGCCTTCACCTTCAGCAAGTGGGAGAAGGGCGCGTTCGCCGAGTTGGCCCGCAACGACTCCTGGGCTTTCAAGGGGCAGCACGTTGTGGAGTACGCGAACGGCGCGTACTACGAAGAGGTGCCTGGCTGGTATGACTTCTGCGCGTACGGTGACTGCTCCGGCGACACCACCCTGGACTTCACCGTGGGCCCGTACGTGACCTCGGTGCTTTACAACCTGTACGGCACCCAGGACGCGGCTGTGCTCGCTCTGCAGAAGGGTGAGGTGGACTTCATGCTGAACCCCTTGGGCCTGCAGGTTGGTCTGGCCCAGCAGTTGGAGGGCTCGGCCGGGTTCAAGATCGTGCGCAACCCGTCCAACGGCTTCCGCTACCTGGGCTTCAACTTTGAGCGCCATCCGCAGGACATCAAGGAATTCCGCGAGGCCGTGGCCTACCTGATCGACAAGGAGTTCATCACCCAGCGGTTGCTGCAGGGAGCCGCGCTGCCTGTGTACACCCTGGTGCCTGAGGGCAACTCCTTCTGGTTCAACCCCGATGTGCCGAAGATCGGCCAGGGCATGAGCCGCGAGGAGCGCGTCAACAAGGCCGTGGAACTGCTCAAGTCCGCGGGCTTCACCTGGGACAAGGAGCCCAAGTGGGATCCCGACAAGAAGGCCGTGGATCCGGGCGAAGGCCTGAAACTGCCCGATGGTTCGCCCATGCCTGAGTTCGAGATCCTGGCGCCCAGCGCGGGCTACGACCCCATGCGCGCGACCGCAGCCATCTGGATCGAGAAGTGGCTGAACGAAATCGGCATCCCGGCCAAGGCCAACCTGACCGGCTTCAACGTCATCGTCCAGAAGGTCTTCGTCGAGGGCGACTTCGACATGTGGATCCTGGGTTGGGGCCTCTCCCTGTACCCGGATTACCTGTGCGACTTCTTCATGAGCGACTCGGGCTACAACGTCGGGCATTACAACAACCCCGACTTTGACGCCATGTGCTCCGAGTTCCTCGAGGAGACCGACCTGAACAAGGCCCGCGAGGAGGCCTTCAAACTGCAGGAACTGCTCGCGACGGAACTGCCTTACGTGACCCTGTTCACCGCGCCGATCCTTGAGGCGTACCCGGCGGACACGGTGCAGTTCCCGTACACCGAGACCCTGGACGGCATCCAGAACCTGAACGGTATGCCCTCCTCGGTCAAGTTGCTGAAGTAATCTGACCGGAAAAGGGCGGCGGGAATTCCCGCCGCCCTTTTTGTTAACTACGGGCCCCTGGTTTGGGGCGCGGTAAACCCGTGAGGTGGCCTTCCTTCCCTGAGAGTGCTCTACGAATTCTCAGACACACACCGCATGTGGCACCCTTTGCCTGTGTCACCTTGTACTTTGGGCAAATGCGGGGATTATGTCATAATCTTCCCATCCGTAATTTACACACTTCAAGGAGACGTGATCGGCGATGACGCGATACGTGTTAAGGCGACTTGTGCAGATCATCTTCACGTTCTTCCTCTTTCAGACCTTGACCTTCTTTCTCCTTTACGCTCAGCCGGGAGACATCACCGACCAGTACCTGTTAAACCCCAAAATTCCTCCCGAGACCCGTGAGAAGATCCGTGCTGAACTCGGTTTGGACAAACCCGCCTACCTGCAATATGTTCAGTACATGAAGAACTTCCTCACCGGTAACCTGGGCGTCTCCTTTAGCAACTACCCGCGACCTGTTATCGACGTTATTAAGGAACGTATTCCCCGTACCCTGGTGCTCTTTTTCAGCGCCACGATCATCTCCTTTTACGTGGGATTTGCTCTAGGAAAACTCCTGGCCTGGAAACGCGGAGGGGTATTTGAGTACGGAACCACTATTTTCGGCGTGACCATGTACACCGTGTTCACACCGTGGTTCGCGTTGATGATGATCTGGTTCTTCTCGTACAAATTGGACCTTTTCCCCACCGGCAAGTTTATTACCCCATCCCTGTGGCGGAACGCGCCCATTGATGCCAACCATGTGTTCTACCGCATGATCATCAGCGGCCTCATCGGTGGCGCAGTGGCCCTGGTGGCTACTTTGCTCCTCCGCCGCTCACCCATGCCCTGGCGGCGCTTTACCGGATGGGCCTCGTTATTGGCCGGTGTTGTCGTGGCCCTGGCCCCCTGGGTGAGTTCTCCCTTAGGACGCTACGCGCTGGACATCCTCTGGCACATGGCGTTGCCCATTCTCACCCTCACCCTTATCTCCTTTGCCGGCACCATGCTTCTCACGCGCAACAGTTTGTTGGAGACCATGCGCGAGGACTATATCCTGGCTGCCCGAGCCAAGGGGTTGCCGGAAAAGGTAGTGCGCGACAAACACGCGGCCCGAACTGCATTGCTGCCCGTGGTGACCAGTTTCGTGTTCAGCCTGGCCTTTGCCATTGATGGGGGCGTGATTACCGAAACCATATTCTCCTGGCCGGGCATGGGGTTGACCCTTCTGACCGCGGTTGTTCAGGAGGACATACCTCTGGCCATGGGCGCCTTCTCCTTCACCGGCATTTTGGCGCTCTTCGCCCACCTGGTGGCGGATATCCTGTACGCGTACCTGGATCCTCGTATCCGTTACACATAACGTATGGAACCGACCAATTCTTCTGAGTGAGGTGGAACGTGACGGAACCGACAACTGCCCAAGCGGCTATCACCATTCAACCCTTGTGGCGTGTTCGCCTTCGCTTGTTCTGGAAGAGCCTTAAGGCCAATTGGGCCCTCTTCAAAGAAAATCCCGTCGGCTTAGTGGGCCTGGGGATTATCCTGTTCTTTGCCTTAATGGGTATTCTTCACCCCATTCTGATGAATACCGTGTGGGATCCCACCATTTACGACCCCGTCACAGGGTACGATTTCGACATCCTCATGCACCCGGCCCCCCCGTCGGCAAAGCACCTGCTGGGGACCGACCCCCTGGGCCGGGATGTACTTAGCCAGTTAATGTACAGCACCCAGACAGAGTTTATCCTGGGCGTGGTGGCCGCGTTGATTACCGTGACCATCGCAACAGCCATCGGCGCGGTGTCCGCGTACTACGGTGGCGTAGTGGACACGTTCTTCATGCGCCTGGCCGACCTGGTGATTATGCTCCCCTTCATTTCCATCTTAATCGTGCTCAGCGCGCTGTTCAACCTGAGCATGTTCAAGTTGGCTTTGGTTATTGGGGTGCTTTCAGGGTTCGGCGGGACCACGGTCATCATCAAATCCCAGGCTCTCATCATCAAAGTGAAACCGTACATTGAAGCAGCGCGCGTCGCGGGCGGAAGTGACAGGCACATCATCCTGGTGCACTTTATCCCCAACCTGTTGCCCCTGTCCTTCTTGTACATGATGTTTACCGTGACCGGCGCGATTTTCTCCGAGGCCGTTCTCTCCTTCTTCGGCCTCATCAACATTCGCATGTCCTGGGGCATTATGATTCACACCACCCAAACCGCGGGCTACCTCCTCAGCGGCGGTAAGTACTGGTGGCTGGTGGTGCCGGCCGGCCTGGCCATTACCCTCCTGTGCTCCGCGTTCTACCTGGTCGGCCGAGCATTGGACGAGGTGGTGAACCCCAGGTTGCGGCAGCGCTAACACACATCGAACCGAAGAGGTGTCAGTGACGACCTAGCCTAGCAAGGAGTACACGAGAATGGCGGAACCCGTTCTTTCTGTAGAACACCTGACCATGCATTACACCACCCGCAAGGGAGACGTACACGCGGTTGATGATGTGAGTTTTGACCTCTACCCGGGCGAAGTCCTGGGCGTTGTGGGAGAGTCGGGAAGTGGTAAGAGTTCTGTGGCCTTCACCCTGATGCGGCTTCTGCCGGAAAACGCCCACATCAAGGGAGGACATGTCTGGATGCAGGGGGTAGACTTGCTCACCCTGCCCGAAGATGAAATGCGGCGGTACCGGTGGAAGCGCATCGCCATGATCTTCCAGGCCGCCATGAACACCCTGAACCCAGTGTACCGGGTGGGAGACCAAATCATCGAGGCCATGGAGAATCACGGCGTGGCCTACGGCGAGGAAGCCCGTCGCAAAGTGGCCGAACTCTTCGAGTTAGTGGGGTTGGATCCCGCACTGATGGACCGTTATCCCCACGAGTACAGTGGTGGTATGCGCCAGCGAGCCATCATCGCCATGGCACTCTCCTGTGACCCGGACGTGCTCATTGCTGATGAGCCCACCACTGCTTTGGACGTCATCGTCCAGCACCGGATTTTGCAGGAACTTCTGAAAATCCAGAAAGAACTCAACATGGCGATGATCTACATTACCCACGACATCGCGGTCGTGGCCGAGATAAGTCATCGCATTGCCGTCATGTACGCGGGGAAACTCGTGGAGATCGGTACCGCGGAGGACATATTCCTTCGCCCCAAACATCGTTACACCGAAGCGCTCTTAAAAGCCTTTCCGAGCATTCACGGCGAGAAGCGGCAACTCATCACCATCCCCGGTGAACTGCCCAACCTGCTGGATCCGCCATCGGGATGTCGTTTCCATCCCCGGTGCGCGTACGCTACCGATATATGTCACGAAAAGGAACCGGAACCCCGAACCTTTAATCCTGGACATATTGCCGCCTGCTGGCATCCTGTTGGGGAGGAGAATGCATGAGTTCGCAACCGTTGGTGAAAGTCGAAAACCTGCAAAAGTGGTTCCCTGTGAGCAAAGGACTCTTCAAGAAAACGCGCGACTTCATACACGCGGTGGATGGCCTCTCTTTTGAAATTATGCCCGGACAAAGCCTGGGGCTGGTCGGCGAAAGTGGGTGCGGGAAGACAACCACAGGCAAACTCCTGGTCCGTTTGCTTGACCCCACCGGCGGAGACATCAAATTCCACCTGGGAGAAGACGTGACTTCCGCAATCGAAGGCCAAGTGCAGGACGGATATGTCAACGTGTCCCAACTACACGGCCGAGCCCTCAAACACTTCCGACGTCACGTCCAAATGATATTCCAGGACCCCTACGAGTCCATGAACCCCCGCCTCACCATCTACGACATTGTGGCCGAACCCATGGCTGTGCAGGGCATGGGCACTGTCGCCGAGCGTGAGGAGCGGGTGGCTGACCTCCTGGCCCTTGTGGGGTTGACTCCCCCAGAGTCCTTCCTGTTCCGCTATCCACACGAACTTTCCGGCGGCCAGCGTCAGCGTGTCGCCATTGCCCGTGCACTCATTATCAACCCCTCCTTCGTCGTCGCGGACGAACCCACGTCCATGTTGGACGTCTCCGTGCGCACTGGCGTCATGCAACTCATGCAGGATTTGGCCGCCCAGTTCAACATCTCCTACCTGTACATTACCCATGACCTGGCCGTTGCTCGGTACATGTGTGATCACATCGCGGTCATGTACCTGGGCAAGATCGTGGAAATGGCCGAGACCGAAGAACTCCTGCGCAATCCCTTGCACCCATACACCAAGGCCCTACTTTCCGCTGTTCCCATTCCCGATCCCACCTACAAGCGGGAAGTTATTGAAATCCGCGGCAGCGTGACCACACCAATCAACCCACCATCCCGCTGTCGCTTCTACGACCGCTGTCCCATTGCCAAACAAGGCCTGTGTGACGTGCAAGATCACCCGCCGCTGGAGGACAAAGGGGGCGGGCACTACGTAGCATGTTATATGGTATAATCACTCTGACCGGAAAGACGGGGATGGGCCCGCGCGCTCATCCCCGTTTTCTATTGGGTATGGACCGATGAGACAGAAACGGATGGCTATGCTATGGATTCTCGGGATCGCGCTCGCGCTCTCCCTCATCGCTTGTCATCGTGCCCCCGAACCCACTCCACCCCCTTCCCCCCCTCCCACAAAGGTCATCGAGCGCACCGTGGTCGTCACCCGTATCATTACCAGAGTAGTGACTCCCGAAGCAGTTACTCCCGACCGTCAAACACCACGTCGGGATCTCACCCTTTGCCTGCGGGATCGGCCCACCACGTTGGACCCTTTGTTTCTGGTGGGGGAGGACGCTCAAGCACTGCGCGGGCTTATGGGAGGATGGCTTGCCGTCCAGGACCCGCAAGGCCGATGGTGGTCGGATGTTTTTGAACGAGTGCCTACCCTGGAAAACGGGGACGCCCGTTTGGTGGGTGAGGAAGGGCCGGACGGGCACCTGGAAATAACCTACCATATCCGTGACAACATCCGATGGGAGGATGGAACCCCCATAACGGCTGAGGACTTTCAGCGGGCTTGGCAATTTGCCCGCAATGGCCGTGGCGCCCCTTCTATCCAGGCGCGATCCTTGGCCGTGGCTGACGTGCGGGTAAATGACGCCCGCTCGTTCACCGTGGTCCTTCGGGATGGGGCCATGATCCCTCTGTACCCCACCTACGTGTTCGGCCCATACCCGAGCCATTTGCTAGATGCCGAGGAAAGCCCCGAAGCCCTGAACGGTCATTGGCCCTCTTATGGACCCTTCCGCCTCGTTCAGTGGACCGATGAAGGGATGCTCTTTGGACCCAATCCCCACTACTCAGGACCGCGGCCCGCGGTGGAGCAGGTGCGAGTGCGGTTCTTCTCCTCCCCCTTATCTGCTGTGACCGCGCTTATCGCGGGCGAGTGCGACATCCTTTCCCCCACCCTGCTGGATGCGTCTGACCGCCCCCTGTTGGACGCGGCTCAACAGCAGGGCATCATCGCTTACACCCATGTTCCCGGCCCCGCGTGGGTTCACCTGGACTTCAACACCTGGCCCACGGATAGCCGTCCGCCCTTTTTCGCGGACCCGCGCGTGCGCCAGGCAGTGCTCCTGGCCCTGGATCGACAACGCCTTCGTCAGGAGGCCACCCACGGCTTGGGCTCCCCCCTGGCTTCCTGGATCCTCCCCACCTCCTGGGCGTACCGTTTTCAACCATCCCTGCGCGAGGGGAACATGAACCTCACCCAGGCAAATCAGTGGCTGGACCAGGCAGGGTGGCGCGATGAGGATGGGGATGGAATTCGGGAAGCCCACGGAGCAACGGGTACGTTTTGGGATGGGACCCCTTGGGAAATCACAGAGGGCCGACCCTTTTCCGTGACTCTTCTTACCGTGCAGGGGGACACAGTATTGGAGCACGCGGCCGCGTCGGTGCGCGACCAACTGGCGCGCGTGGGAATTCGTGTGCACGTGCAGACACTTCCGGCCCAGGATCTTTTCGCGCCGCGATCCCCCCTGTGGCGTCGGGAATTTGACCTGGCCTTGTTTGCCTGGCGTACAGACCTGGATCCTGACGGTCGGTATCTGTGGTTGGGGAACACCATCTGCCGCCGCGGCGACGGCTCCCTGTACGCTGCCGAAGCCAACAAGTCATGCGACGCTGGCGATGAAACAGTGCACGCGGCGAGCATTCCCACCGCGGAAAACGACTGGCACGGGGGAAACGTCAGCGGCTGGGCCCATACCGACGCGTCCCTGGCCGTGTACCAGGCTACGGCCTTTCTCTCGCGTGAGGTCCGAGCCCACTTTTACGCCGAACACCAATCGTACTTCGCCCGCGACCTGCCCGTTCTCCCCCTTTTCCAGCGTCCACGCCTGTTGGCCTGGCGCCGCGGGTGGGATGGGTTGGACTTGGGACCACGTTCCCCGTGGACGTGGAATATCGCAACCTGGCACTATGTAGCGGTCCAATCCAAGTAACGGAAAATGTCTTCTCCTGGTGGAGGTCATCATGCGTTTGAGCACGCCCATTGATGAGGAAGAACTCAACGTCTTGCGTTCTCGATACGGCACATTTCCCCTGGAGCACGCGCGTTTGGACGTGAACCGGGATTTTCTCCGTCCTGATCGGCGTCCGGTCAAGCCGGGGCGCCGCGCGGAAGTGCTGTTGGTCGTTGTCGGTCCTGATGGACGGGTTCTCGTCCACACAAAGGCCTTCTACCCGCGGGGAACATTCCGCCTGCTCAGTGGGGGCATCCACGTGGGCGAGTCGGTAGAGGAGGCCCTGGCTCGGGAATTGCTGGAGGAGACGGGAACTCATGCGGAGGATCATTGCCTAATCGGCGTTTTGGGTTATGATATCAGGTGTGAGGACGAACACCTGGCATTTGCCTCCTATGTTTACAGGGTGGACCTTTCAACTTTGGCCGTTCGGTCGGGGGATGCAGAGGAGCAAATCAGCGAGTTTCGCTGGATACCCTTTGCCGATCTCTCCCGCATCCGGGATGATTTGCTCCGTGTCCCCTCGGGATGGCGGGATTGGGGTCGGTTTCGGGCGTTGGGGCATGATTTCGTCCTAAAGCACGCCCAACGGTGTCATTTGTAGCGCGTTCACCCACGCAACCGCACACGGAACAGGAGAATGTCCCATGTTCAAGCGTTTACTTGTGGCAGTGGATGGATCGGAATACGGTTTCGCCGCGTTGCAACAGGCTCTGGATATTGCCCAGGAGACTGAGGGCACGATTTACGCCCTCTATGTCATTGATGCTCGGGTTACCAAGTTGCCTTACCTTATTGCTGCTATCCCCACTTCCCTGACCCCTGAGGTCGGTTCCGCGTGGGCCCAGTGGGCTACGCAGATCACCCAGGGGTTACGCGAGTTGGGCGAGACTGTGTTGGCCCAGGCAAAGGACCGGTGTGCCGCGCGGGGCATTCCCTGCGAGACCGAGTTGGCCGAAGGGAATGTGGGGCAGACGATCCTGGATCGGGCTCAGGCCGCGGATGTTATTGTTATGGGCCGTCGCGGGGCCGGTGCTCGGGTTGGTGGGCCTTTACTGGGGTCGGCTTTCGAGGCGGTGGTGCGCCATGCTCCGGTGCCTGTGTTGGGAGTCCCCCGGGAAGCGCGCGCGATTCACCGCATCTTGGTCGCGTACGACGGTAGTGAACGCTCTCGAGACGCGTTGGACGCGGCCGCTGAACTCGCGCTGACCGGAAATCGCACCATCGTGTTGCTTACCGTCGACACGAACACAACCACTTGCCAGCGTGTGTTGGAGGAGGGAACACAACTCCTGGCCGAACGGGGCGTGTCCTTCGTGCCCATTTTGCGGGCCGGGCACGAAGCCGAGGTTATCCTTCAGGTGGCCGAGGAGGAGCAGTGCGATCTCATCGCGATGGGAGCCTATGGGCGGCGTCGTTTTTTGGAGATCTTCTTCGGCAGCACGGTGGACGATGTGATGCGTAAGACAACGTTGCCCATTCTCATTGCCCGCTGAGCCCACCATGGGCCAAGCAGCGATCACACCAATGATCGCGCGCTCTCTCCCTATCCCGGTGTTTGGCGCTCTATGTCCTTGCAGACAGCATTACACGCGTTACAACAGACTTCCCGCTTGATGAAGCACGTGACCGCCTGGCGTGTGTTTCCCCCGCGGCAGGCCCATTACGGTCCATGGCCCGAGGCCCTATCCCCGCAGGCGCGCGCACTTGTTGAGGCAAAGGGGATTCGTGACCTGTACGTGCACCAGAGTGAGGGCCTCCACCACCTGCTGGCCGGTCAGGATGTCATGGTTATTACGACCACCGCGTCGGGGAAAAGCCTGGTGTATCAGTTGGCTACCTTGCACTTCCTGCTCACCGACGCGGACGCGCGGATTTTGTACGTGTTCCCCACCAAAGCCCTGGCTCAAGATCAGGCTCAGGCTTTACGGGGCTTCTTGCGGGCTCTGCATCGTGAGTCGTGGCTGGGTGTGTACGATGGGGATACACCAGGGGAGGAGCGGGCCCGCATTCGGCACCAGGCCCGGGTGATCATCACCAACCCGGACATGATCCACCACGGATTTCTCCCCTATCACACCCGTTGGGCCTCTTTCTGGTCGCGTCTGCGGTTGGTGGTCATCGACGAAGTGCACATTTACCGAGGCATTTTCGGATCCCACGTGGCCAATGTGTTTCGCCGGCTGCACCGAGTCACGCGGTTTTACGGTTCCCGCCCCCAGATGGTGTTGACGTCCGCGACCATCGGTAACCCCCGGGAGGTAGCCCGTCGACTCGTTGAGCGCGATCCGCACATTGTCACAACCGATGGTTCGCCCCATCCCGGACGTACCATTATCTTTTACAATCCCCCACTCCTGGACGCGAGCACAGGGCTCCGCCGTAGTGCTTTGTTTGAGGCTCAGACATGGGTGGAACATTTCCTGCGCCACAATGTCCAGACCGTGGTCTTCGCCCCCTCACGCCGTACTGTCGAGGTTCTCCTCACGTACATTCGGGAAGTCGCAACACGCCTGGGACTTCCTCCTGAGGCCGTGCGGGGATACCGGGGCGGTTATCTGCCCCGGGTCCGGCGGCAGATTGAGCAGGGTATCCGTTCCGGACAGGTGCGCGCTGTGGTCGCTACGAACGCGTTGGAATTGGGCGTGGATGTGGGTGGGTTGGGCGCGGCTATTCTGTTGGGATATCCGGGTAGCGTGGCCAGCACATGGCAACAATTCGGTCGTGCTGGTCGCCGCGAGGAGGGTGGAGTGGGGGTGTTCATTGCCGGCCCGAACGCGCTGGACCAATACGTGGTCACCCATCCGGATTTTGTCCTCTCCGCCCGTCCCGAACACGCGCTCCTGGCACCGGATAACCTTCACATTCTGGTCGATCACATGCGATGTGCGTTGTTTGAACTCCCCTTCGCGGAGGGGGAACGCCTGGGACGGTTCGAATACACCCGGGATGTGCTGGAATTCCTCGCGGAAGGTGGGGACGCACGATACGTGGGAGGGCGGTATCACTGGTTGGGAGAAGGACACCCCGCGGCCGAGGTGTCATTGCGGACTGCCGGGCCGGAGCGGGTGGTTATTCAGGTGGAAGAGCACGGTCGGACTCGTACATTGGGTGAGGTGGACCGCGCATCAGCCCCGCGGTTGGTTCATCCCGGCGCGATTTACCTCCACGAAGCAACCCCGTACCGCGTTGTGCACGTGGATTGGGATGAGGGTGTGGCCCGCGTGCGGCAAACAGATGTGGAGTATTACACGCAGCCTATCACCCATGAAACCTTGACTGTGCTCCAGGAGCGGAAACAAGACGTGGTCAACGGGCTTGTTCGGGCGTGGGGAGAAGTTCTTGTGCGCACTCAGGTGGTTGGGTTCCGCAAGATACGGTGGTACACCCATGAAAGTCTGGGATACGAAGAGGTGGACGTGCCCGCGCAGGAGTTGGAGACTACGGCTTATTGGCTGTCCTTTACAGAGGAGATGTTGGAACGGTTGCGCACGCAAGGTGTGTGGCGCAGCGATCCCATTGAGGATTATGGCCCTAATTGGGAGCGCCAGCGTCAACGGGTGCTCCAGCGGGATGGATACCGCTGTCAACGGTGCGGCGCCCCCCACACACCGGAACGTCCCCTGCACGTTCACCACATTCGCCCTTTTCGCACCTTTGGCTACATTCCGGGGGTGAACGAAGCGTACAAGGAGGCCAATCGACTGGACAACCTCATCGCGCTGTGTCCCCGCTGTCATCGGTTGGCCGAGGCAAGTGCCCGGTTGCGCACAGGCTTTAGCGGTCTCTCCTACGCGATCGGTCACTTAGCGCCCCTCTTTGTGATGGCCGCCCCTGGGGACATTGGTCAAGTCGTTGAACAGCAAAGTCCTCATACCGGGTTGCCGACCATTACCTTGTACGACAATGTGCCCGGGGGGATTGGCCTGGCAGAACGGTTGTACGAATTGCACGAAGACCTGCTGCGCGCGGCCCTGGAACGCGTGCAATCCTGCGATTGCGAGTACGGATGTCCGGCATGTGTGGGCCCTGTGTTGGTGGAGGAGGAAGGAGGACAGAGCACAAAAACGTTAACCCGTCTCCTCCTGCAAGTGTCCCTGGGCGAGGAGGTGGTTAAATAACGGGTAGACAGGTGATGGCCGCTATCCGATCTGCGGCCCTCGCGGCCAGGGTGGCGGGATCCCCGTGACCGCGCAGGGTTTCCTCCACCAGCCAACGGAATTGTTCGGAGATGCGGGTGTATTCTGGGATGGCCGGACGTGGACGGCCGTAGCCCAGGAGGGGGGCGGAAGCCGCTAAGAACGGCGTGTCCTCTGCCGTGGGCGAGATGTGTCGCCACGGGACGTGGCGCTGGGTGAGGCGCCAGAAGTGTCGGATCATTTCCGGTCGAGCCGTGTACTCCAGAAAACGCAATGCCACCTGGGGACGGGCGGACTGGCGGAAGATGGCGTAGGACATGCCCCCTAAGGTCGCGTGTTGTCCTCCCGGACCTTTTGGCAGGGGCACCATCCCAATGTGTTTAAGGAAGTCCTGGTCGCTCCACCCACGCGCTTTGCGGATGAATCCTATCTCGTACAGACCTCCCACGGCCATTACCGCTTGACCCTGGGCAAAGAGGAGGGCTGCCTGGTTCCACTTGTAGTCTGTAACAGCCGGTGGGGTTATCCGATAGCGGACGATAAGGTCCCGCAGGAATGTGAGGAATTGGACTGTGGCCTCACTGTTGATGACCACGTGTCCTCCTGCAATGAGATCGCCTCCCGCGGCCCAGAGGAAGGGCAACAATTGATACGTGGTGGTTTCCCCACCCCGCCGTCCGCCGACGAACAGGAACCCGTACACATCTGGGCCGTAGCGAGTGCGCACGTGAACTTTTTGAAAGTGTTGGCCAATGGCAATTAAGTCGTCCCACGTCCTGGGCGGATCCAGGTGCTCCGCCTCTAGCCACTCCCGCCAATACCAGATAACCGTCACATCCACGTTGGCGGGTAAGGCCACCAGTCGCTCATGGTATCGGTTTGCTGCCAGGGCCATGGGGAGAATGTCCGCGGCGAATTTGTCCTCCCACCCGGGTTGTATCTCCTCTAGCGGGAGGATGTATCCCCGAGCCGCAAATTCAGGCACCCAGACCGAATCGAGGAGAGCGATGTCGGGTGCTGTTCCCGCGGCTACCATGTCGGTGAGTCGTTCACGCAGTTGAGGGTACGGGATCTCCTCCACGGCCAGGTGAAGGGGGAGATGGGGATGTTCCTGGTTCCAGAGGTGAAGTCCGCGTTCCAGGTAACTCCCCCACCCCTTTTCGGTGACAACGCGCAGGCGTAGACCGCGGTGTTCGGGGTGTTCCGCGACAAATGTGCCACGACCAGGAATTCGGATCAGGAGACCTTCGCGGGTTAACTCTGAGAGGGCCTGGCGCACAGGGGTTCGGCTCAGCCCGAACTGGCGACACAGTTGGTGTTCGGTGGGCAGCCGATCACCGGGCCGAAGTCGACCCTCCTCAATGGATCGCCGGATGAGCGCCTTGAGTTGCACGTGCAAGGGGGCATCGGCTTGCCGGTCGATGTGTCCAACAATGGGTGTCGCCTGGGTGTAAACACGCTCTCGGTCGTGCATCTGCTTCAGAAACTACGCCCTCCTCAGAGTGAGATCGGTCTATCCTCCTGCCTTACCTGCTGCTAACGTCAGGGATGGGCACACTATCCACTCCCCTAATCTTACCCTTTGACGGCTCCTGCTGTTAAACCGCGGGTCAGGAAACGTTCGAAGAAGAAGAAAATGACAATAATGGGCACGGTGATGATGACCGAGCCGGCCATCAAGAACGTCCGTGGCACTTCCTGACTGTCCAACTGCTGTAGTCCCAGGGGCAATGTCCAGGCGGGTTGGTGTTCCACCAGGAAGAGCAGCGCGTACAGGAATTCGTTCCACGCGATCATGAACGTGTAGAGGGCAACGGTGGCAATGGCAGGTACGGCCAGGGGGATCGTGATTCGCCAGATAACTTCCAATCGGTTACACCCGTCAATCAGCGCTGCTTCTTCCAGGTCCCGGGGGATGGTGGGGAAATAACTTCGCAACATGTACAACGCAACGGGTAGCGTGCTCGCCAGGTAAATAACCGTTACGGCGTAGAGGTTGCCTCGCAGGCGGATACCCAGCGCGTGCTGGATGCGCACGAAGAACACGAAGAGGGGTATGCCCAGCACAATGGCCGGGAACATGTAAATCAGCAGGATTCCCCAACTCAACGTGTTCCGTCCCCGAAAGTCCAACCGGGTGACCGCGTAAGCGCCGGGAATGGCGAAGAGTAGGGTGAGGGTGACCGTGAGCAGGGAGACGATGGTGCTGTTCCGAATGTACGTGAGAAACCCGTACTCCACCAGCACGGCCACATAACTGCTGTTGCGGATTGCGGCCTCACATTGGGGGGCCGTGTGCCAAATGCACCCAATGGGCGCCAGCGCGGCGCGGATATCCTCTATGCGGGGCACCCAGCGCAAGGGATTTAACAGCACATCCCCAAAGGGGCGGAAGGACAGGTTAAGCATCCAATAGAAGGGGAAGGCTGTGATCACCACAAAGAAAAGGATGCTCAGTACCCGAAACACCCGCCACAGACGCCATTCTATGGTTTCCCGGGACCACATAGGTTATTCCTCCTCTTGCACGAACCACCGTAGGTAGATGAACACGACAACGCCCAGGACCAGGGCCATGATCACAGCCACGGCCGAGGAGACCCCCACATTGCGACGTGCAAAGAGCCAGTTGTAAATTTGAACGGCCAGCACCTCTGTTCCGGCCGCGCCTCCGTTCAGCAAGAAGATGTCGTCAAACTTGTTGAACGTCCAGATAAACCGCAAAAGGAACAGGGTCCCGGCCACCGCGTACAACTGGGGCAGGGTAATGTACCAGAACCGTTGTAGGGGACTGGCTCCGTCCACCGCGGCTGCTTCGTACAGGTCCTCTGGAACAGCCTGCAAACGTGCCAGGAAGAAGAGGAACGCAAAGGGGAAATACCGCCACGCCTCAAACAGGATGACTGTCACCAATGCGAGAGGAACACCGATTTCCAGACCGAAAATGTGGATGGGATAAGAGCGTGTGGTCAAGTAACTGATGGGCGGAATCCCCAAGCGTGCCAGCAGTAGCGTAATGACACCGATGTTCTTGTCCAGCATCAATTTCCAGATGAAGGCCACCGAGACCACCGGCGCGATGTAGGGGAAGAGGAGGAACCCGCGCACGATATTCCGTCCAGGGAACGCATCGCGCACAATAAGGGCTGCCCACAGTCCCATAAGCAGGGCTAGAATGGTGCTCCCGATGGTGTACTCAAACGTGACGACCAACACCTTCCAGAAATAGCCCCCACGTGCTGTAATGGCTCGGTGATAATTGCGCAGGGTAAAGTGGTGAAAGTCCAACAGGTTCACCCTGGGCAGGTCTGCCAGGCGGATGGGTTCCAGGCTCAGGATAACATTCCAGATCATGGGGAAGATCACAATGAGCAAGACAATGAAAACCGTGGGGGCGACGAGCATGTAGGCCAGTCGGGCTTCCTGGGCTTTCAATGAACGGGGACGGCGTCCCTTCCACATCCAGCGTTCGTTCATGGACAGGCTCCTGGTGGACTGAGAGCACAGGGTGGCACAATGGACGCGAACATCGTCAAGCCCCCTGTGTCGGGTGATCACCCGACACAGGGGGGACACTCACATTACTTCTCCAAGCCTGCTTTAATGTCCTCGATAGTGGCCTGCAGGTCTTTGATGGCCTCTTCCGCGGTCATGTTGCCTTCGATGACATCAGCAATGGCCTGCGGGAAGGGCAGTTCGGAGTAAATGGCGCCCATCAACTCACCCTGACCGTAGGGGAAGCCCCAGCGGTCGAAGTTGTTCGCGCCCTGGATAATGGTGTTGAGCACCTCTTCGCTGTAGAACTCGTTCAGCGGGGCTTTGCGATCCACACCGGCTTTCAGTTGCCCCCATCCCTTGATGAACTTCTCGGGATCGTCGGGGGTGCCTCGGCGCATGGGGAACTTGCCTTCCGGTGCTACGCCCAGCCAGTCGAGATATCCTTCATTAAGCCAGAACTTGACAAACTCCTGTGCGGCTTCGGTCTTGGCGTTGGTGGTAATGCCCATGTAACTGACCTGTCCGTACTGGGCAGGACCATCTGCGGGGCCGGAGAACGCGGGCACCACGCCGCTGTTCTTGGCCAGGTACGCGGGATCTTCCTTGCACTCAGGGCAGTTGGGCATGACCGAATCGCGCAGGCCAGCCATCTCATCCAGGATGAACGGGGACCAGACGACCATGCCCGCCTCTCCCGCGAAGTACGCGGCACGGGATTGGAGCCAGTATGTGGCCGTGTCACCCGGCCCGTAGTCTTTCATCAGGTCCGTGTAGAACTTGAGCGCTTCCAGCATTTCGGGGGTATCCACTGTGATGTTGCCGTTTGCGTCCACCACCTGGGCACCGTTGGCCAGAGCGAAGTGCTCGAAGCACTGTTGCGTGAACACCTGACCGGGATCGGTGCCGGCCATAATGCCTGTGACCCCCTTCTTCTCCTGGATGACCTTGGCCGCGTTCATGATCTTCTCGAACGTGGTCGGGGCATCGAGACCCAGGTCATCGAACCAGTCCTTGCGGTAGATGAGCAACTGGCCCCACCCGTCCGAGGGCACGGCCATGAACTTCCCGTCGTCGGTCTTTACCATGTTCAGGGCGCCCTGGGAGAAGGTCTTGGGATCCAGGTCATTCACTACCGCGGTGGCAGCGTCTGCATCCAGCACACCTTGGGCATACCACGCGGCGGCGAAGTCCAGCGGGAAGAAGACCACATCGGGCATCGTACCTGCAGCCTGGTTCGCGGCCATCAGGCTATCAATGTTGTTTTCGTCCACCAGGACGAGTTCCACGTTGATGCCTGTCTTTTCGGTGAACTTGTCGATGATCATTTGGGTCTTCTT
The DNA here is from genome assembly GCA_964402285.1 of uncultured Anaerolineae bacterium. Lineage (GTDB taxonomy): Bacteria > Chloroflexota > Anaerolineae > JAADDB01 > JAADDB01 > CAYPUG01. The sequence continues at coordinate 53,873 of CAYOAZ010000028.1, forward strand.
GGCGCGAGCCGGCTGGTTCTCCGTGCTCCAGAAGGTGATGGTCTCACCGGGCTTTGTGACGACCTTTTCCACCTCCTTGGTGACCACCTTTTCTACTTCTTTAGTGATGATCTTTTGCACTTCGCGGGTGACGACCTTCTCCACCTCCTTAGTGACGACCACGGTTTCGACGACCTTTTCGGGGGTGGGTTTGGCACATGCAGCCACCACCATCAGGACAAGCAGAGCGGCCAGTAAAGCGAGGGTTATGCGTCTCATCATGGACCTCCTCTCTCCTTTGAACGTGTGTGGGTTGTATGTTTGGGGATGACGTGGTGATGCGTCTATTTGTAATTACAAATGTACATTTGTAATTATATGGCACCGGGCCACATCATGTCAAATTCAAAGCACGCGAAGAACGCCCCCCTTTCCTGCACGTCAGATCGGCCTTGCTCCCCGCTAAAATTTGCAGTACAATGCACTTTACCGGTTGTCAGGTGCGTTGCCCGGCCTACGACGTTTCGAACATTCTCGCAAAGGAGCGATTACCATGCCTACAGACCTGGAAATAGCCCAATCTGCCGAACTACGCCCAATTCAAGAGATCGCTGAGATGATGGGCTTAACCCCCGATGATCTGGACCTGTACGGAAATTACATTGCCAAAATCCACCTGGATGTGCTGGATAAACTCAAGGATCGCCCCAAGGGCAAGTACATTCTCGTTACAGCCATCACCCCCACCCCCCTGGGTGAGGGGAAAACCACCACTACAGTAGGGCTAGGGCAAGCCTTTAAGCACCTGGGCAAGCGGAGCGTTATTGCTATTCGACAGCCCAGCATGGGGCCCACCTTTGGCATCAAAGGCGGTGCCGCAGGAGGGGGCTACAGTCAGGTGGTTCCCATGGAGCAGTTCAACCTCCACCTGACCGGCGACATCCACGCGGTGGCCGCGGCCAACAACCTCCTGGCCGCCATGATCGACAACAACCTGCACCACGGCAACACCTTGAACATCGACCCCTACAGCATCACCTGGCGACGCGTGGTAGACATCAGTGACCGGGCTTTGCGCAACATCGTCATTGGCCTGGGCGGGAAATCCGACGGTGTCCCCCGGGAAACGGGCTTTGACATCGCGGTCGCGTCCGAGGTGATGGCCATCCTCGCGCTTACCACCAGCCTGAAAGACCTTCGCCAGCGTTTAGGGCGCATTGTTTGGGGGTACACCAAGGGAAAGCGCAAGGAGCGTAAGCCCCTTACTGCGGAGGACATCAAAGCCGCTGGGGCAATGACCGTGCTGATGATGGAGGCCATCAAGCCCAACCTCCTGCAGACCCTGGAGAACACGCCGGCTATTGTCCACGCAGGGCCCTTTGCCAACATCGCCCACGGCAATTCCTCGGTGCTGGCCGACCTCATCGGTATCCGCACCGCGGACTACCTTATCACCGAGGCGGGCTTTGGCGCGGACATCGGCGCGGAGAAGTTCTTCAACATCAAGTGTCGCTACAGCGGGTTGAAACCCGACGCCGCGGTCCTGGTAGTCACCGTGCGCGCGCTTAAGGCGCATACAGGTAAGTACAAGATCGTGCCGGGCAAGCCTCTTCCGCCTGAATTGCTGGAAGAGAACGTGGCTGACGTGGAAGCCGGCGCGGCCAACATGATCAAGCAAATCGAGAACGTGCGCAAGCACGGCGTGCCCGTGGTCGTGGCCATCAACTCCTTCCCCACGGACACCGAGGCCGAATACGAAGCCATCAAGCGCATTGCTCGCGACGCGGGCGCGTTCGACGCGGTGGTCGCGACCCATTGGGCCGAAGGGGGCAAGGGAGCCGTCGCCCTGGCCGAGGCCGTGGCCGCAGCCGCAGATCAGCCCAACGAATTCCGCTTCCTCTACGAACTGGATTGGCCCATCAAGAAGAAGATCGAGACCATTGCCAAGGAGATCTACGGTGCCGCGGACGTGAAGTACGAACCCAAGGCCGAGCGCCAGATCAAGCGTTACGAAGAATCGGGGTTTGGCAACCTGCCCATCTGCATTGCCAAGACCCACCTGAGCCTGAGCCACGATCCGAAACTGAAGGGAGCCCCCACGGGCTTTACCTTCCCCATCGTGGACGTGCGCGCGGCCGTCGGCGCGGGCTTCATCTACCCCCTCGCGGGCGAGATCCGCACCATGCCCGGCTTGCCGACCCATCCCGCGGCAGAGAACGTGGACATCGACGAGAACGGTCGCATTGTTGGCTTGTTCTAAGCGAACGCGCGTGATGCGTGATACGCGATCGCGTATCACGCATCACGAATCCCATCACACAGCACAATCTCTCGCCCCGGCCGTGCACCACACCATGACGCGGGGGAGATCCTAATTCCTTTAGGGGAGCAGAGGAGCGATGGCTTACGAACCTACCTTCATGGCGGATTCCTCCCGTACCGAAGCCTCCTGGCGCCAGGAGATCATCACCGTCTGCCACCTCATGCACCAGAAGGGCTTTGTCGTGGGCAAGGACGGTAACGTCTCTGTACGCTTGGCCGAAGACCGCTACCTGATGACCCCCAGCGGGTTCAGCAAAGGGCTTTTGCGGGAGGATGACCTGCTCATCGTGGATGGGACGGGCCGTGTCCTGGCTGGCCGCGAGGGTCTTAAGCCCACCTCGGAAGTGTTCCTGCACCTGGAAGCATACCGCCGCCGACCGGACATACGCGCGGTTGTTCACGCCCATCCACCCCTGGCCGTCGCCCTGAGCATGGCTGGCATCTCCCTGGCCCGCTGCGTGCTCCCGGAAGTTGTGATGACGCTGGGTATGATCCCCACTACTGAATACGCCATGCCCGCGTCCATGGACGGTCCCCGTGTTCTGGCCGGCCTTATTGAGAAGTACGACGCGCTTATTCTTAAGCGACATGGTTCCCTCACCGTGGGCAAGAGTCCGTTGGACGCGTACCTGATCCTGGAGAAGGTGGAGCATGTGGCCCTGGTCCTGAAGACATTGCTGGAAATCGGTCGCGAGGACCCGTTGACCAAGGAGGAGATCGCCCGCATGATCGCCTGGCGCATGGAGAAGGGACTTATGCGTCCGGGCCAGATGGAGGACTTTTGCCGGGAATGTGGGGTGTGCGAGGAGGATGTCCGGCCCTTCCTGTCCACTTAACGCGAGGGCGAACTTGCCTCATGCCCACAATGTGATTACAATGCGGAGTGGCTGTGCCCCCATCGTCTAGCCAGGCCTAGGACACGGGCCTTTCAAGCCCGCGACAGGGGTTCGAATCCCCTTGGGGGCACCACACAGGGGCGGGATGCGCATCCCGCCCCTTTTCTTGTTCAGGGGAATGATCTCGGGAGCGAGGACAAAGTCATGCGTGTTATCGGTCTCATGTCGGGTACATCCGCAGATGGGACAGATGTGGCTGTTGTGGAAGTTCACGGCGCCCCGCCCCGGCTGCAATGGCATCTGATATGCTACACCACTGTTCCCCATCCCCCTGATTTGCGGAAGGCGATTTTCGATGTCATGCACCCTCACACCGGCACGGTTGACCGTGTGTGCGCGCTCAACGCTCGGCTGGGGGAACAGTTCGCTCACGCGGTTCACCACGCGTTGACCTTGTGCGGCCTAACGCGCGAGGACGTGGACTTGATTGGATCTCACGGCCAAACCGTGTGGCACGCGCCGCACGGTTCGCCCCCGGCCACCCTGCAGATTGGTGAAGCCGCGATCATTGCCGAACGTACGGGCATCCCCGTGGTGAGCAACTTTCGAGCCCGGGACATGGCCGCGGGCGGCCAGGGTGCTCCGCTGGTCGCGTACGTGGATGTGTTGCTGCTCACCCATGATACGGTGACGCGTGCAGCACAGAACATCGGCGGTATCGGCAATGTCACCTTTCTTCCCCCGCGCTCTCATCCAGAACTCGCACCCCTCGCGTTTGATACGGGCCCGGGGAATGTCCTGATAGACCACATCGTGTCCCTGGCCACGGAGGGACAGTGGACGTACGATAAGGATGGCGCGTTGGCAAGACAGGGGCGGGTGGATGAAGATTTGCTGGCTGAATTGCTGCGCGATCCCTACTATCGGTTGGCCCCCCCTAAGTCCACCGGTCGCGAGCACTTTACGTTAGAATACGCGCGAGAAGTGTGGAAAAAGGGGATCGCGCGAGGGTTACGCGGATCGGATATTGTGGCCACAGTAACGGCGCTGACCGCGTACACCATTATTCAGGCGTACCGGGAATTTCTGCCCCGTTTTCCCGAGGAGATTATTGTTAGCGGTGGGGGCGCGCACAATCCCGTGTTGATGGCATTCCTTGTGGACTTGGCCAGGCCGGCCCGGGTCATCACTTCGGATGAGGTGGGTATCCCCGCGGATGCGAAGGAGGCGCTGGCCTTTGCCATTCTGGCTTATGAAACCTGGCACAAACGGCCAGGGAATCTTCCCCAGGCTACTGGTGCGCGCCACCCCGTCGTGTTGGGGGACATCACTCCCGCGTAAGTGTTCCCCTTGCATGGCCATGTTTTCGGATACCCAAGGCGAGGAAGGCATGGTGGGGGGTGCTTGGGAAACAGGCCAGGACATTTGCCAAAAAATGCAGGCTCAAGTAGCCTAATAGCGTGTTTGTTCATTGACAGTTGAAATCCACGAACTTGAGGTGGGGCGATGTGGTACCATAAGTGGAAGCCCGGTGTGCACAGACATGTTCTGTTGGCCCTTGCCGGTCTAATGTGGACCGGGGTGGGGCTTATGTTGATGGGGCGCGCAGCCATCTGGTTGAGTGTCAAGCCGTACATCACCGCTTACCTTATTGCCGGCATAAGTACGGTCCTGGCCTTTGCGGCCTATTACTTTGGTTTTACCAAGACGGTGGAGAAGAACATCCGTCGTTTGTGCTTGTTGCCCGAACGGACGTGCCTTTTCGCGTTCAATTCCCCCAAGGGGTATTTTATGATCTTCCTGATGATTGGGTTGGGAATTGCTTTGCGTCGTTCTCCGTTGCCTCGTGAGATATTGGCGTTTATTTACATTATCATGGGGGGCGCACTGTTCCTGGCCAGTTTTCACTTTTATTATCGCTTATGGCATGTAGCCTATCGCCGTCAGCCGTGTTACGTGCCTGAGGAAGAGTGAGGTCATGGTCCCTGTGCCCAGGCCTGAGGCCATTCGCGCCCGGTTGATTGTCAACCCCGCGGCGCGTAATGGTCAACGAACCGAGGACTTGGAACAGGCTGTACGCGTGCTTCGCAAGCACGGGTGGACGGTTGATCGGGTGAACAGTGAGTATCCCCGCCACACGCGCCAACTGGCTCAGGAAGCCGTGCACCTGGGGTACAATGCGGTTGTTGTGGCCGGCGGGGATGGGAGCATTGGTCAGGCCGCGGATGGATTGGCCGGCAGTGATGTGGCGTTAGGTATCATCCCCGCGGGCACAGGGAACATTCTGGCCCGTGATCTGGGATTGCCCATTCCTGTCCCCTGGTATCCTACGGCTTTCACGGACGCGGCTCAGATGTTGATCTCCTCTTTGTGGCATCGTATTGACCTGGGCGTCATTGAGGATGATGAGGGCCATGTGTTTCGGTTCATCAACTGGGGAGGCGCGGGTTTAGACGCGAAGGTCACCCTTCGGGTGGAACCCCATCCGGAGGAGAAACGGAAATGGGGTATTGCTGCCTATGTGTTGCCCGCGGTACAGGAGGTTTTTTCCTATGAGGCCCCCTATTGGCGGATTCGTATCGGGGAGGAGCGCATCGAAGGCAGGTATTACCTGGTCGTGGTGAACAACAGTCAACTCTACGCGGCGGTTGTTCGCTTGGCACCGGAAGCCCGGTTGGACGATGGACTCTTGGATGTGTCCCTGGTGCCGGGGAAAAATCTCCAGGATTTCTTGGCCCGGCTATCCCGCCTCGCTTTGTTTCGACGTCCTGTCGGCGATGATATTCTGGTCCGGCAGGCGGAGGAGATATACGTCGAGGCGGTCCCGCCACAACCGGTCCACCTGGACGGGGATCCCATCACTCACACCCCGGTGCGGGTGTACGCGGATCCCCTTGCCCTTACGTTGATGGTGCCCGCGGGCCCCCAGTTTCCCGCTCATTTGTTCCGCGAGAGCGCGGCACTTCGCCAACGCAGTCCGTTCTCCTTGGAGTTGCCCTGGTGGAAATGATGCAGACGTGGACGGTTTCTGATCTGACGGCACACATTAAGGCTCTGATCCTTTCGGACGATGTTTTGCGAGATGTCTGGATTCAGGGCGAGGTGTCCAACTTTGTGCGTTATTCCTCTGGTCATTGCTATTTTAGCCTGAAGGATGCGGGAGCCACGCTTTCCTGTGTTATGTGGCGTTCTGTGGCCGACAGTCTTCCCGCTTTGCCTCAAAATGGGGATCAGGTTTTGGCCCATGGACATGTTAACGTGTACGAAGCACGGGGCGCGTATCAGTTATACGTGGATTACATTCAGCCTGCAGGCGTTGGGGATCTGCACGCGGAGTTTGAGCGGCTGAAGTCTCGGTTGGAAGCAGAGGGGCTGTTCGCTGCTGAGCGCAAACGTCCACTCCCGCGGTGGCCCAAGCGCATTGGCGTGGTCACTTCACCGCACGGCGCGGCTTTGCGGGATATTGTGCGGGTCATCCGCTCTCGCTTTCCCAATGTGGAGATTGTTCTATCCCCTACGCTGGTTCAGGGGAGTGAGGCGCCACCGCAGATTGTGAGGGCCCTGGACGCGCTCATTCAGTACGGTCGGGTGGATGTTATTGTTCTGGCCCGCGGGGGTGGATCGTTGGAGGATTTGTGGGCATTTAACGATGAGCGGGTGGCGCGGGCTATTGCCCGTTCGCCCATCCCCGTGGTGAGCGGCGTAGGCCACGAGACCGATTTCACCATCGCGGATTTTGTGGCGGATGTGCGCGCTCCCACTCCTTCCGCGGCAGCCGCGGCCGTGGTACCCGATGGGAAGGATCTGGATAGGCAACTCCGCGCGTACGAAAGTCGGTTGACGCAACTGGTGCGCGCGTATGTGGAGGAACGTCGGCAACATTTGCTGGCCGAGGAGCGCGCGTTGCGCGTGTACAGTCCCCAGGCGCGCGTGGAGGTCGCTCGCCAGAATGTGGACGATCTCACCGCGCGCTTGCACCGGGTGGTGCAGCATCAATTGACGTTCGCGCGCGCTCAGGTCAAGGGGTGGGAGGACCGGCTTGAAGCGCTGAGTCCCCTCCGTGTGTTGGAACGGGGGTATGCTCTTATACACCGTGCTGATGGGTCGCTCGTCACGTCGGTGCATCAGGTGGGCTCTGGTGAGCATGTGTGGATACGTTTGCGTGACGGGCGCTTGGAAACATGGGTTGTGGACAAGGAGGAGGAGACATGAGTGGGCCGATAGAGAATCTCTCCTTTGAGCAGGCCTTCGCGGAACTGCAGGAGATCGTCCGCATCCTAGAGGAGGGTTCGCGCCCCCTGGCGGACACGCTGGCCCTCTACGAGCGGGGGATCCGTCTGGCCCAGCATTGCCATAAGTTGCTCGACGAAGCCGATTTGCGCATTAAGCAGTTGATCCCCAACGGGATGGGCGGATACGATGAGGAGGATTTTACCGGCCCACTGGACAGTCGCTAAGCGTGCAGGCGATCCCGAATGGTCTTGGCCATCTCCCGGGCCCGGGCAGGAGCATCCCCCACGTAGTTGCGCACATCCAATAAGGATCGTATTCGCGTTGCAGGCACCCAGCGGGTGATGCGGGTGTCCTGACAGAGCATGTCGATAAGTGGGTTTTCCTTCCCCTGCTGAATGGCGTGCCACGCGCGCATGCTGTGTTCTCTGATGACTTCGTGCAATTGTTGACGGTCCGCGCCGTTGCGCACTGCTTCCATTAGGACCCGTTCTGTGGCCGCGAAGGGGCCGTATGTGTGCAGGTTGCGGGCGATGTTGATGTCGTTCAGGTGCAGGCCTTTGAGGATGCGCGCGCAGCGACGCAGGAGTTCGTCGGCGGCCAGGAAGGCTTCGGGCAAGACTACGCGACGGTTGGCTGAATCGTCCAGGGTGCGTTCCAGCAGGGAGTGCGCCGCGTTGTCCCACAGGACGCGCGGCAGCACGGCCAGAAATCGGGCTATGCTGTCCATGTTCTCCGCGTTTATGGGGTTGCGCTTGAAGGGCATGGCCGAAGATCCCACTTGAAAGCGCCCGAAGGGTTCGTGCCATTCCCCAAAAGGGGGTGATTGGAGTACGCGCAGGTCGAACGCGAAGCGGTACAGGGTCATGCCCAGGCCGGCCAACGCGCTTATCACTTCCCACTCCTGGCGTCGGGGATATGTTTGGTGGGTTACTGGGTAGGCGGACAGGGAAAGTTTGGCCATTACCCGCTGTTCGAACTCGCGGGGAGTCCACCCATGGTCTTGCAGTAATTCCTGGTAGGAGGCGGATGTTCCCACCGCGCCTTTAAAGCCCTTTCCCCGGATGTGGTCGCGAATGCGAGTCAGTGTTTCCCAGTCTGCCAGCAGGTCCTGGGCATACGCGGCCAACCGGTATCCCACGGTTGTGGGTTCGGCTGGTTGCAGGTGGGTGAATCCCATGCACACGTGGTTTGCTTCCCGCTCTATGGTGTCCGCTAACACGAGGAGTACGTTTTGCAGGCGGGCCAGGATAAGGTCCACTGCTTCGCGCAGGCGCAGCGCGTCCGCGTTGTCTTCGATGTCCATGCTGGTGGCGCCCAGGTGGATGATGCCTCCGCCTACCGGACATTGTTCCGCGTACGTGCGGACTTCGGCCATCAGGTCGTGGTGGATTTCGCTCTCGATTTCCGCGGCTCGCTGGAGGTCGATGTCGTCCACGTGGGCCCGCAGGTCTTCCACCTGTTCCGGGGATACGAGCCCGATTTCTGCCTGGGTTTCGGCCAGGGCGACCCAAATGCGGCGCCACAGTTGGCGTTTGTAAACTTCGGACCATATGCGGCGCATCTCGGCGGAGCCGTAGCGCCAGGTAAAGGGGCTTAAGTAGGTTTCGTGGGTGAATGTCGGTGTTCTCATGGCAAGGCTCCTTTGGTCACAGATCCCGGTTAGCCGTTTCGTTTGAGTTTTCCTGTGCGCTTGGCGTATCGTTCTGCTTGTTCAAACACCCATAATCCTACCACCATTAGGCCGATCCCCACGGCTACGAGGTAGAGGATGGTGGGGAGCAGCGCGCGGGTGGGTACTCCGTTCAGGATGGCCTGGCGGATTCCTTCCAGCACGTATGTGGCCGGGCTTGCCCGCGCGATGAGTTGCATCCACGAGGGCAAGACGTCTACGGGGTAGTAGACTCCAGAGAAGAGCAGGAGTAAGGCTTGGACGACGTTTGTCATTTGGGCTCCCCGCTCGGGGAAGAGCAGGGGGAGCACGCTGGCCATGATGCCCATGCCAATGAAGGAGAGGCTCCCGGCAATGAGCATGAGGGTTGAGCCGAGCAGATTGGCCTGTGCCAGGGAGATGTGGAAGAAGAGGACGATGACGCCGGCGATTGCCAGTGTGAAGATGGCGCCGTGCAGGACCGCGAATGCGGTTTGTCCCATCATGTGGGTAAGACGGTGGATGGGCGCCATGAGGGTGTACTCGATGGTTCCTTCCCAACGCTCCCATTGGATCATTTCGCTGATGTCGTTGAACACTACGGAGAGGAACCGCCACACGAGTGTTCCGATGAGCAGGTAGAGGATCAGGTAGTCGGTGTTTACAGAGGTTCCGCTGATTCGTTCCATGGCCGCGCCGATGTACGTGATGGAGAGGGCGCTGGCAAGTGAGTAGGCGAACCAGACGATTTCCCACCCCATGTAGCGTCGCATGAGGTTGATGTTCCGTTCAATGAACGCGTATGACGCGCGCAATTCCATGCGTACCGTTCGTAACATGTCTCTCCCCCTTGCGCGATGTATTAGACACGATGTTCGATAGTTTTAGGTTGTGGCTTTCTTGGTTCTCACGCGTGTGCGAGGATGGCGTCTCCTGTGGTGTCCAGGGCTTTGCCGGTAAGTGCCATGAACACATCTTCCATGGTTACCTCCTCAGGATAGGGGGCTATTCTGGCTTTCAGGTTGTCCGGCGTGTCCAGGGCTACGATGCGCCCTTCGTCCAGGATGGCGATGCGGTCGCACAGGTTTTCCGCTTCCACCATGTCGTGGGTGGTGAGGAGAATGGTGGCGTCGTGTTCGTCGCGCAGTTCCAGGATGAGGGATTGGACTTCCCGTTTGGATCGGGGATCCAGTCCCGTGGTGGGTTCGTCCAGTAGGAGCAGGATGGGCGACGTGAGAAAGGCGCGGGCAATGGCGACTTTCTGTTGCATGCCTCGAGACATGTTTTCCATGGGTTGGGTGTAGGACGTTTCGCGCAGGCCCAGGCGGCGCAGGATGCGGTGGATGCGTTGTCGGGCTTCTGGACCGGACAGTCCGTACAGACGGGCGCCGTACATCAGGTTTTCCACCGGGCTCAATTTTTTGAAGAAGGATGCTTCCACGGAGACGCGGTTGATGAGGCGGCGGACGATCATATCCTCGCGAACCACGTCGTGACCAAATATCCAGGCCCGCCCTTCATCGGGGATGATGAGAGTGCTCAGGATGCGGATGAGTGTGCTCTTCCCCGATCCGTTTGGCCCTAGTATGCCGAAAATTTCCCCTCGCTGGATCCGAAAGGTAATATCGTGTAACGCGCGTATCCGTTCCTGATGGGCACGGTTCCGCAACCGTTTGAGCAGGTGGCCCTCGCGGGTTAGGTAAAAGGTCTTGCCGATGTGCTCAACCACAACGGCTTCTTCGTGTTCTTCATTGTGATGTATGTATGAACGGGATGACACCATTGTGTTCTCCTCGCCTGTGCTCTCTGTTGTGTGCGCGGTGCCGGAAAAGGTTTGGCGTTGGATGGGGGGAGACTTTCCGGCCCGTGGGTTCACAAACAAAAGACCGTGAGTTTCCCCACGGCCTTTTGCTGAATTTCGACTATGTGTGCGTTCAACAAAAAAGGCCGTGGGGAGTGCCCCCACGGCCTGGTATCCGCAGCAGTTTATGCGATGCTACCGGCAAGTGGGCGCACTACCCCCTTGGAACTGGATGTGGAGCATTGTACGTGCTTCGAACACTCGCCAGCGCACCACTTTTACCTCCTCAGCAAGTTGCAAATTGGTTGCTTGAGCATACCATTTTTCCCAAGGCGCGTCAAGTTTTCCGCGAGTAAGGTTGGAGCCTCCTGCCCGGGAAAGCCGCGCGAGACGTTCTGTAACTGGGGGGATGATGTGGGCAAATTCTGGTTGTCTGGC
>CAYOAZ010000029.1:0-6160 GCA_964402285.1 uncultured Anaerolineae bacterium
AAGCGTGGTTCATTGCTCGTTCTGCATATACCGTTTCGTTGTATTTGCCGAAAGGACACTGGTCGAGATAATGAAAAAGGGTGTTCACAGGCGCCCAATAGGGTGTATTGTTTTGCAACCGAGCGACACGGAGTCGGAGAGAACGTACACGCACGGTGAATTCCACAATGTCTTTCGCCTTCTCTTCGGGCGTGTATGTCCGGTCTTTGTGCAACAGAATCCCACCGGATATGTAGATGCCGGGGTTCACTTCTGTCACACTGCTCACAAGATACCGCGTCGTCTGGGGGTGCATGGTAGGTATGCGCGGGTGCAATTGCTCTCGAAGGTCAGTAGTCGAGCGGTGGAGCACTAATAAAATCTTGCCTCCAGAAAGCAAGGCGTGAATGCGGCGCGCGCCTTCTTTGCGGGCGAGCAAACGGGTCAACATAGGCCCTGATACGAGCAGGGCATTGAAGTTGCCCCTCAGGTCTGCAGGGGCATACGTAAGAGAGCGGTCCAGTAAGGCCACAAGATTTGACGGGAGATGTGTGTCGGCCGGCAGGATGGCGATGGAGAGAGGTGGGGTGAGGGTTGACCTCTCGGCCGTAGACGGAGATCCAAAGTCCGGCAGTGTGAAGACAAGCAGCAAGAGCACTATACTCAGTCGCCTCATTATCTTTTGAGCATGGGTTCCCATGACTCACCTTTTGCCGAAGCATGGCGTTGATGTTGTTTCTTTTTGTGCTCTCCCTGTCTCGGCCGGGATTGCACCTCCACCTTACCACATTTCCGCCCGCCGGACATCCGGGAAATCCCTGATTTTTCCCCCCAGCCCAAATTCAGGGATTTCCCTGCCGGCCGCGGTACCACTTCGGCGGGTCAATCCAGCGCTCTCCCACGGCAATCGCTACCGCGGCGGTCCGGTTCCGCACGCTCAAGTTCACGTAAGTGTGCCGTAGGGGGGCCACGCGCAGCCCTGTTGGATTATGAAAACAAACCACTGCGTTCATTGTCTAAAGAGGATGCTTACCCCAACAGAATGGGGCGAACACCTCAAGGCACTGTTGCCAAGAAACGCCCCCAAGTGATCCTGAGCGCATTGGTACCATCGTCCCGGATGGAGTAAACCACCTGTTCCAGGGCTTCGCCACCCAGGTTGTTGACAACCAGCACGTGGTGGGAAGCCCAGCCGAGCGGTCTGACTAAGATGCCCGGGGCGGCGACCTCCGTCACGACACTGAGGCGATTGCTGAACACATCGAGTATCACCACCCGCCAAGGCGTGGCGGTGCCTTTCGGTGCCCGTTCCGTCACGGTATAGGCGAGGCGGCGGCTATCCGGTGACCAAAGAGGCATGCTCGCCAGCGGTGAAGCAGGATCCCCCGGTTTAGCAAGGGATGTCAGCGCCCCGCTTGTCACGTCCAAGAGCAGGAGCTCTTGTTCCGGACTGTGTATATCTGCTATCCGGGTGATAAAGACCACTTTCCCGTCGGGCGCTGGAAGAACCCACGCGGTTCGTTTCTCCGGGTCCTCGTAGATTCTCTCCATCTCCCCTGTGGCAACATCCAGAAGCACCACTTCGTCGCCCAGCAGACCTCCCCCGATATGGTGGGCTAAGAAGACCTTTTTTCCGGCCGAGTCCCACCCGACCACGCGCCAGCCTCCGATCCCCTTCCACTCAAAGAGGACACGGGGGGCCGTCTCGCCGAGCGTGTACAGCATGATCTGAAGCCGACGAGCCTCGGGAATAGCCGAGTAAGCGATGGCGTCACCGGTCGGGGCCCAGGCGAAGGAATAAATGTTGGTGTCCCGGTCAATCGGTGTCACGCGCCGGTCTTCCATCGAGAGAAGTAGCAGATCTTCGTTGCCCACGCCGTAGTGCGGGCTGGTCTTGAGCGCCAGGTATTTCCCGTCCGGCGACGCCTGGGCTGCGTCCACATTCTCTTGAAAGTGCGCCAAGAGAATGGGTGGGCTGCCGTCCGGCTTCACCAAGTACAGGTCTTGACCGCTAGAAGGCGCGGGAACCTCGACGACGACCGCGCGGGCCGCTTCCGGCTCCTTCCAACGCGTCTCTGCGCCCAACGTGGGAACGGGGGTTGGTGTGGGGACCGAGGGCGGCGGTGCCGGTTGCGTAGCGCCGAGCGTGGGAACGGGGGTGGGGATGGGGGCCGACGGCGGCACCGGCCGCGTGGTCTCCGGGGAAGCGACGGGCGTACTTCCTGGCGTTCTCTCGCCCAAGGATTGCTGGGAAGGGGCACAGGCGCTCACGGCAGTGGTTACACCAACGAGAACGGCTGTGAGAGAAGCAAGCATACGAGCACGCATTTCTGGCTCTCCTCACAAATGTCTAAGCCGTGCATGTAATGCTGAGCCTTTGTCCCCTAGGGGATCCTCGGCTTTCCCATGGGAGTGGCCTCCGGCTTGCCGCCGGCCGGATAGGGAGGGGCCCCAGGGATGGTTTCGTGCTGAATGATGGGTTGGACCTGGAGCCGGCTGAGGATTTCATTGAGGGTAGCCACCTGTCGTTCGAAGACGGGCCCCTCACCTCCGGTGCGGGCGATGTAAGCGTACACGCGAAAGACAACCCCATCAAGCACCGTTTCGAGCGTCACGGTCAAATCCCCGTCCTTGCCCCCTCTCGAGACAGTTTGCCGCCAAGTCAAGCCGTTTAAAGAAATTGTCTCGCCCGCCTGCTGAAAGAGATCCCCGGCACGGGCCTTAGGGTCGACCATGAAGCTGACTTTCACGAACCCTTCGGGAAGGCCCCCTGGGACTTCTGAGGGATCGTTGAATGGGGGTACATTCTGTATAGTGAAGTAGTAGCCTTCAGGCTCGGCAATGAGATACCAACCCCGCGGGTACGCGAAGGAGAATTGCACTTCCCTGTCCTTGAGAAGGACCCGCGCGCTATAGGTTTCCCACTCCACCTGGGGTATCGGTTCGCCAGCCTGAGATCTGCCGGATTGGGCTTGAGGCCCCACAAGTGCGACAATAAAGAGGAGACTGGCAAGGGCAGGAGCGACGATCCTCAGGCGGCGGAGTCCGTACAAGAAACCCACTGATATGAAGTTTCTCTTCATTAGATGCATACTGCACCTCCTCTGGCTTCCTGAGTTTCTCCCCCTCGCGGTTTCAGCTCGGCAGGATTCACTAGGGGACAAACATCATCGCGTCGGCCGCGATGTAGGTTTGTCCTGGTGGCTCGCCGCTCGCGTCATCAAGCCTCACGTTGAGGTAGCCGTTGACCGCGGGATAAGTCCCAAGGTAAACCCAGTCGTTGTAGTAGATGTACTGATCCACGTACCGGTGCCACGTGCTGTAGCCATTTGTGATCCGGTAATGGGCGTTGCGCGACGTTGCGTAATTATTGGGAATGAAGACGTAGACCGCATAGTACACTCTCTGTATGAGCTGGGGCTCCCAGTATGCCCGACTATCCACGACACTTCCGTTGCTGTAGGTCCACCGCGTGCGGGCGTTGTATAGCCCTCCCCGGTCAAATCCATATGGAGCGCTTCCCCACCAGCCTATCGTAAAGAAATCAGCGTCCTTATCATCCACGGTTACGGTGGTGCCCGGGTAGCGGTCGTGGTCGAGCAAGGCCCAAAGCACAACGTTACCGTAGTTGTATTGGCGCCCGGAGTCTCGCAGGCCATAGATTGGAGTGAAGGGGATGCTGTTCGTGGCGCTAAGCCCATCGCGGTACATCTCGAAGTGGAGGTGATCTCCACTGGAGTTGCCGGTGCTGTCAGCATATCCGATAGGCGATCCGGGACCGACGCGGCCGCCTACCGGTGGAAAATAATAGAGGAGATGGGCATAGCGTGTGTAATAGGTTTCGCCACCATATATGTGCCTTACGACAACCTGATAGCCCCATCCGTTTGCCCACCCGGCCGCGTAGACAGTACCCGGACCCGCCGCGTAGATCACCTCGCCGCGGCTCATGCCGAAGTCTACGCCATAGCCCAGAATCCCATTGAGGCAGTCTTCGTGCCAAGAACATGTGACATAATGGCCGCCCAGGAAAGGCAAATCTGTAACGTTGCCATAGGCCTGTACTCGCGGTAACCCGAAGAAGAATGTAAACAGGATAATAGCGATACCGGCGGTGGCCGCAAGGAAGTGCTGCTTCCTATGCATGAGGTTCTGCATGATCCCCCTCCTTAACTGCAAGGGAGTACATTCTTGGAAAAGCCCCGGCCGGGATCGCACCTCCACCCTACCACATTTTCGCCCGCCCGACATCCGGGAAATCCCTGATTTTTCCCCCCAGCCCAAATTCAGGGATTTCCCTGCCAGATTAGGCAACCTACATCTTTGACCAGGGTGGCTTCCATTACTTAATGTCCAGTGCTTGCACCTGATGCCCCGGTTGGGGGGAAGGCGGGAAGAGGAGGGGGGCTTCTGGAACCCTCCCCGTACAGCCACCTACTCAGGGCAAAGTTCTGTCACTCAATCGGGTGGCCAAGTACTTTTACTTGCCGAGCGGCACCTTCAGGGATACCGCCTCCACAATGTGCCCCACTTGCGTGATATGCATGTCCAGGTACTCTCTCGGCTCTGTCATCCCTTGAAGATATAAAACTTGCTGCTCAACCGTCCATGTCTTCGGGTCAAGTCCCAACTGCCAGGATTCAACGGGATAAACAACGCCTTTCTCATCCCTCACCTGTACGGTGTCGGTTGAAGTCACAAGGACAAGGCGCCTGGCCGCTTCGTTGGCCGGCGTATATGTGATCTCCGTCCGATCCACCATCACCACCGGCGGCTTGAAGTGCCACGCGTACTTGTCCCCCTTCACTTCCTCCCCTCCACGAGTGAGGCGGTCCCAATGGAGAGTGAAACGAATGTCCGCTGGGACAAAGGTTAGGAACGGACCAAAAGTTACCTGACAGGTGGACACATCAGGGGGAAGGGCGGGAAAACTCACCTGCTGCCACTCCCCGTCAAGGCCACCCCGGTCCCGCCCGGGATAGGCGTACTCCCCACAGGTTAACTGGGGACTGTCGAGCATCTGGACTGTGGCGGGAAACCGATAAGTAAGCACGCTCTCCGTTTCCGAGAGGAACATATCACGGACCTCCACGTGCACCGGTCCTGTGGTCACGATTTGGTTCAGAGGGATGCGCTCCATCTGCTTTTGGGCTGTTGTCCGTCGGGGCACAAAAGTAAAAGTCCAGGGGCCCTGGAAGGTGAGCACCTTTTGGCGTGCGGCATCATGGATGCGCAGTTGGTGAAATGCGATGGTCACTGGGGTATTTGGCCGGGCCGGTGCGGGCAGTTCCAGCAGGAGGAGCAGAGTACCGGGCTCCCGGCCTTCCCTGCGGCTGTAAACCGCACTTTCCGCAAACCCCTTCAGCGTCAGATCCTTACCCGGCTGTAGTGGAGAAAAGAGACTGTACCTATACATGGCCTCTAAGTTATTCGGGAAATCAGGATGTTTAAGGGCAAATTGCACTACGGTGTGGGATGAGGAACTTATAGCATGGACCAACTGGATGGTCAGATGATCACTGGTAACTTCTGACAGAGGAGAAGGGGCAGTAATCTTGTCTTCTTGAGTCGGTCGTGCATATAGGTGCCATAGTTCTTTGATGGGAGGCATAGCCCATGCACCTATAGAGACTAACACGAGTATGGCAACCATGATAAGTATCATATGTTTTCTGACAAACATATCTACTTCCTCCTCTCTCATTCTCGCCATTCTTTCCATCTGGCCAGAAAATAACGGCCCATCCACCAAAGAATGCTCCACAATTTTCTGTAAGCGTAGTTCCAGAGAGCGTATATACACCTTAACCATATTTATAGTAATTCCTTGCTCCTAACCAGAAGTAGTCAATGTAATAGAAGCCTGGCGGAACCTGAGTGTTTGGATGTATCTTCCATACAGGGATATTTCCATTTCCTTCAATAACTTTGGCTAAAGCACAGTTTGTCCACTGTGTTCCCCATCTGTTGTCTGTATGGGTGTACACATCGCGCAATATTGCATAATGATAGACGTTATTCACATAATAATACGACCTCGAAGCGTGGTTCATTGCTCGTTCTGCATATACCGTTTCGTTGTATTTGCCGAAAGGACACTGGTCGAGATAATGAAAAAGGGTGTTCACAGGCGCCCAATAGGGTGTATTGTTTTGCAACCGAGCGACACGGAGTCGGAGAG
>CAYOAZ010000030.1:0-45632 GCA_964402285.1 uncultured Anaerolineae bacterium
CGCACATCCAGATGGCGGCGTTGGAGGGCCCGGATGCCGGCAACCGCGGCAGTGGCCGCGCTCAAGGTCGTAATAAGGGGAACGCCGAACTGATACGCGGCCTGGCGAATGAGCCGTCCGTCCATCCGGCTCCCTTTGCCCAGAGGCGTGTTGATGATCATGTGGACACTGCCTGCCCGGATTGCGTCCACCACATGAGGTGAGCCCTCGCTCACCTTGTTGATAGGCTCCACCTCCAGGCCCGCGTGGCGGAAATACGCGGCCGTGCCATGAGTGGCTACAATGCGGAATCCCAGGCGGATCAGATCACGCGCGATTTTCGCGGCTGCCCCCTTGTCGAAATCATTGACCGTGATTAACACCGTGCCGCTAGTGGGCAAGGACATCCCCGCGGCCATCTGCGCCTTCGCGTACGCGCGGCCGAAATCTGCCGCGTGACCCATCACTTCGCCCGTGGAGCGCATCTCCGGCCCTAACACCGCGTCCACTTCCGGGAACTTACGGAAGGGGAGGACAACCTCCTTAACGAAGAACCCCCGCACCTCGGGCTCTTGTGTAAAGCCTATCTCCTCGAGCCGCTTCCCGGCCATCACCATCGCGCCGATCTTGGCCAGGGGCACGCCAGTCGCTTTGCTGACAAAGGGCACGGTGCGGGACGCGCGGGGATTCACCTCCAGCACGTACACCACATCGTCTTTAATCGCGTATTGGACATTCATCAGCCCTCGGACGCCCAGAGCCAACCCCAGGCGTTCCGTGTACTCCCGAATGATGTTCAGGTGGTAGAAACTCACCTTAAAGGGTGGAAGTACGCACGCGGAATCCCCCGAGTGCACGCCTGCTTCCTCAATGTGTTGCATGATCCCGCCAATGACCACGCGTTCCCCATCCGCGACCGCGTCCACATCCACTTCCACCGCGTCCTCCAGATACTCATCCACCAGGATCGGGTGCTCCTCCGAGGCCTCTACCGCGTCCAGAATGTAACGGTTCAGGGTTTCCTCATCGTAGATGATGGCCATCGCGCGACCGCCCAACACGTAAGAGGGGCGCACAATGACAGGGTAGCCAATGCGTTGGGCCACGGCCCGCGCCTCCTCCGGAGACGTGGCAATACCGTGCGCGGGGGCAGGAATGCCCAGACGATCGAGCAGTGCCGCGAACCGCTCCCGATCCTCGGCCAGGTCAATCGCGTCAGGGGCCGTGCCCAGAATAGGGACACCCGCGTCCTGCAATCCCTGAGCCAATTTCAAGGGCGTCTGTCCCCCATACTGGACAATGAGTCCCAGCGACGCCCCCTGCTCCAGCGCCCGCTTCTCCTCCTGGACAATGTGGATAACATCTTCCAGCGTTAGGGGCTCGAAGTAAAGGCGGTCGGATGTATCATAATCCGTGGACACAGTCTCGGGATTGCAATTGACCATCACGGTCTCGTAACCCAGGTCTGAGAGGGCAAACGCCGCGTGGCAGCAGCAGTAGTCGAATTCGATGCCTTGACCAATGCGGTTGGGCCCTCCCCCCAGAATGATAGCCTTAGGTCGTGGTGTGGGATCCGCCTCATCGTGAGTTTCATAAGTGGAGTAGAGATAGGGGGTAAAGGCCTCGAACTCCGCCGCGCACGTGTCCACTCGCAAGTAGCCCGGCGCAATGCCCAGCGCCTCTCGCCGTGATCGCACGGCCTGTTCGGTGGTGGGGGAACGTAACACGCGCGCGATCTGGCGGTCGCTGAACCCGTGCCGCTTGGCCTCGCGCAACAAGGTGGCGTCCACCTCCTCCAGGGACCGCTCCCGCAGCGACCGTTCCAGTTGGGCCACCCGAGCCATCTGGTGGACGAACCAGCGGTCATAGCCGCTCACCACGGCCACCCTATCCGGATCCCAACCGTTCAGGAGGGCGGCATACGTGGCGAACAGACGGTCCGGGGTAGCCGCGCGCAAGCGTTCTTCCGTGGGAGTATCCGCGTCGGTGGGAGACAGGCCATCCCGCCCGATTTCCAGGCCCCGCACCGCTTTTTGGAGGGCCTCGGGGAAAGTACGGCCGATGGCCATCACCTCACCCACGGATTTCATCTGGGGCCCCAGGGTGGGGTCCACCCCCGGAAACTTGGCGAAATCCCAGCGCGGGATTTTGACAACCACGTAATCCAAACTGGGCTCGAACGCGGCCACAGTGACCCGGGTGATGTCATTGCGGATTTCGTCCAGGGTATACCCCACGGCCAGGAGCGCGGCAATCTTGGCAATGGGGAAGCCCGTCGCCTTGGACGCGAGCGCGGAAGATCGGCTCACGCGGGGATTCATCTCGATGACCAGCACACGGCCGTCCGCGGGGTTGACCGCGAACTGAACATTAGATCCGCCAGTCTCCACCCCTACCGAGTGCATGACCACCCGAGCCATGTCTCGCAAGCGTTGGTATTCCTTATCCGTGAGGGTCTGCGCGGGCGCGACCGTGATGGAATCCCCCGTGTGGATGCCCATTGGGTCCAGGTTCTCAATGGAACAGACAACCACGAAATTGTCGTGGCGGTCGCGCATAACTTCCAGTTCGTACTCCTTCCACCCCAGGACGCTTTCCTCCACCAGCGCGGTGTGGACGGGACTTTCCCGCAGACCCCGCTCCAACTTGGTGATAAAATCGGCCTCGTCATAGGCAATGCCGCCGCCGCTGCCGCCCAGGGTAAAGGACGGACGGATGAGTAGCGGATAACCCACATCCCGGGCGAACGCGAGGCCCTGGGCCACACTCTCAACAGTGCGACTGCGAGGAACGTCTAAACCCGCCGCGATCATAGCCCGACGGAATTGCTCTCGGTCTTCTGCAATGCGGATCGCGTCCAACCGCGCGCCGATGAGTTCCACGCCGTACCGGTCCAGAATACCCGCCTCGGCCAGGGTCACGGCCAGGTTCAGGCCGGTCTGTCCCCCCACAGTGGGCAGAAGCGCGTCGGGACGCTCGCGCGCGATGATTTTCTCCAGGATGTCAGGCACCAGGGGTTCAATGTACGTCGCATCAGCCAGTTCCGGGTCGGTCATAATGGTCGCGGGATTGGAGTTGACCAGAATGACCCGGTATCCCTCCCGCTTGAGGGCTTTAACGGCCTGGGTGCCAGAATAATCGAATTCTGCGGCCTGACCGATCACAATAGGCCCGGCACCGATAATCAGAATGCTTTCGATGTCACTTCGCTTGGGCATGGTTTGGTCACCACCTCAGGTCGTTGGTTGTGCGTGAGAACGTTCGGACGCCGATGTTGTCGCGACGTAAGGGGCCGGCCATGGAAGGGGCGCAACCCGTAAGGTGAGACATCATGGGTGTCTTGGCCTCTTGCGGGAGGCGTAATCACGTACCAGGTCCATAAAGCGGGCAAAGAGATAATCCGCATCGTGGGGCCCAGGGCTGGCCTCAGGGTGATACTGAACGCTAAACACGGGCCGGTCGGTGAGTTCCATGCCTTCGACAGTGCGGTCGTTCAGATTCCAGTGGGTGATACGCACGTGTCCGGGTAACGTGTTGGCATCCACCGCGTAGTTGTGATTTTGTGCGGTGATCTGAACGTGTCCAGTGTCCACGTCCACCACAGGGTGATTGCCACCGTGATGCCCGAATTTCAACTTGTAGGTGCGCGCGTTCACGGCCAGTCCCAGAATCTGATGCCCCAGGCAAATGCCAAAGAGGGGGATGTCGCTCTCCAGCAACACGGCCACGGCCTGAGCCGCGTAGGGAACACCTGCGGGGTCACCGGGTCCGTTGGAGAGGAAGATGCCGTCGGGATGAAGGTCCAGAACCTCCTGCGCGGGAGTGTGCGCGGGCACGACAGTCACGCGCGCGCCGTGGGCCACCAACCGCCGCAAGATGGTGTACTTGACGCCAAAATCATAGGCAACCACATGAGGCAGGTCCGCGTACGACCTCATGTCAGGAGCGCCGGGCAGGTGGCGGTACCACCCAGGGTGGGCACGCTCCTCCCAGGGGTGGATTTCCTGACAGGTCACTTCCCGGACCAAGTCTCGGCCTTCCAGCCCCTCCCATTCCTGGGCCAGCGCGATCAGGGCCCGGGGGTCAGCATCGGGTTCGGTGGAGAGGGCCGCGTGCATGACCCCTTGTTCTCGCAGGCGTAAGGTCAAAGCCCGAGTGTCCACGTCCGCAATGGCAGGAACCCCGTGACGGGCCAGGTAATCGTGCAGGGATTCAGTGGCCCGCCAGTTGCTGGTCACGGGGCTCAAGTCGCGAACAATAAAGCCCCGGACCCAGGGTCGATGGCTTTCCACGTCCTCGGGGTTGACACCTACGTTGCCCACATGAGGAACGGTCATCACCACCATTTGGCCGTGGTAAGAAGGGTCGGTGAGGATTTCCTGGTATCCAGTCATGGAGGTGTTGAAGACAATCTCGGCAACCGTGGTGGTCTGGGCGCCAAACGCGCGCCCGCGCAGCACAGTCCCATCTTCCAGTGCGAGAATGGCCGTGCTCATGTTCGTATCTCCCTCAATGCTTCCACTGCTCGGGATTGTACATCACAGCAAACAGCGGGCGCAACTGGTGGAACGCAATCTAACCTGCATCACAACGTCGCGAAGGACATATGGATAGGCCGCGCGGTTGGAGGCAGGGTGAGAGGAAATCACAGGCCTGCACGCACTCCTTCGCCCTCCTGGCTTGTTCCCACGCGGGGGATGTGGGGAGGAGAATGACTAGCGACGCTCTGGACTTGCCAAATTCCACCCTTTATGTTATGCTATAGCCGCGTGATAAGCCCCCATAGCTCAGATGGATAGAGCACCGGCCTCCGGAGCCGGGTGGGGAGGTTCGAGTCCTCCTGGGGGTACCAGGGATGGGCGTTGCCACACGGGGCAACGCCCATTTTGTTTAAGGCCACGGGGAGACGGGATATTCCATGTCCGGCGTGAAACCTATTACATACACCCGGTATTTATCCGGTCGCGTCGCCCGCGTACAGGGGTTCGTGGTTGAAGAAGTTCCCCTGCGCGTGCGGGTGCACGGACAGCCGTGGGTCACGCTGATGTGCTCCCCCCACGATCTGGACGATTTGGTGTTGGGTTTTCTGCGATCTGAGGGTGTGATCACCGATCTCAGCGACGTGCAGGAACTCCAATGGGCTGAAGAATCCCCCTGCGTGGACGTTCGTCTAGCCCACCCTGTTACCCTGCCGGAACATCCTACCCGGACAACCGGCTGTCACGGTGGTATCACCTTTGCCGACCTTGTTGCTGCCCTGCCTCCGCTTCAGAGTACGTGGACCATTTCGCCCGACCGTCTCATCTCGCGGATGCAGGATCTGCTGCGTGGCGCGACACTGTACCGTCAGGCTCGTGGCATTCACTCCGCGGCCCTGAGCGACGGCGATCATCTCCTCGTGCACGTGGAGGATGTAGGACGACACAACGCGCTGGACCGTGTGTGGGGGCGGGCCATGCGCGAGGGCATTGAGACAAGGGATCGGCTTATCCTCACCACCGGTCGCATCAGTGTGGAAATGCTGCGCAAGATCGCCCTGATGGGGGTCCCCCTTGTTGCCTCGCGCACTTCGCCCACGGGTTTGGCCCTGGATCTGGCCCAGGCCTGGGGGATCACCATTGTTGGGTATGTACGTCCTTATGGTTTCCGGGTGTACACCCACCCAGAACGCTTGTTCTCCTGACTATCTCACCCTGTTACACCCGGAACCTTCCGAGCGTCAAGATCTGCCCGGCCTTTCGTGGTTAACATCGGTTATGGCGAAGACGCTTCCTCCTTAGATTCCCCCTCGCACCACACTTCTTCCCAGGCCACTCCAAACTCCGCGCCAATTAAGAGCACCACACCGGAGAAGTACACCCAGAACAAGAACGCGATGAGGGTGGCCAGTGTTCCGTACACCAGGCCGTAGCGGGCGAAATGTGCCAGATACCAGCCGAACCCGTACTTCAGCCCGTTCCACCCCAGACCGGCAACCACAGCACCCGGCCACACTGCACACCAGGGTGGGTATCGAGAGGGCAGAAACCGGTACAGCAGCGCGTAAAGGAGCATGTCCAGCGCGAAGGAGATCACCGGGGGACCGTAACGCCAACTGCTTTGCAACACCTCGGGCTGAATGGGGATCAACATCACCACAAGCCGGGGAATTTGCGCCATGATGGCAGAGGCCAGTAATGACACCAGGAACAACAACACCACTGCCACCACCAGGCCTAACGCCAGCAGTCGGTGCTCCCAGAACTTCCGCCCGCCCGCCTGGTTCCACACCCGGTCCACAGATGTGATAATCGCGGAGAACAGACTGGACGAGGACCAGGCCAAACTGATTCCCGCGACCCAGTTAATGGTGCCGCGCAGGGAGATCACATATCGAATGTTTTGCTCCAACTGGTCAGGCACCACCGGAATGACTCGTTGTAACAACAAGAACACCGCGGTCGGGGCTTCGGACGTGGAGAGGTTGCGGCCGACAAGCGCGGTTAACAAGAGGAGCAAAGGGAAGACAGAGAGCAGCGCGTAGAACGCAATCGCGGCCGCGCGCATCCCTGTATCGTAATAGCCGTACAACTGTACGGTCTTCTTTACTGTGTGCCAGAGATGATGTCCTAATTGTTGTGCATTCACACCGTTGTCCATTGTCGCGTCGCGTGGGATTTGCGTACCGCGTCGATCACCTCCTGATTGTGTAACCCATCCTCAAATGTGGCCGCGGGTTCTAACCAGGATCGGTTGCCATCCCGCACAGCCCGGGCCAACGCCTCGGCCAGGTGAACCGTGGCCATGGGGAAGGGGGTTTCCGGCAGCACTCGAGGGTGGGCCGGATGCCTGTCGGGTTGGGTGAAGTCGTGCATGGGACCCTTCTCCTCGTATCGGATGCCCCACAATTTCCCTTCCTCATCCAGGATGAGCATACCTCCGCTGCCGTAGACCACCACCCGCTGACCGTAGTTCCCAGCCACCGCGCTGATGCTCACCTCGGCAAAGCCGTCATGACCGAAGCGGGCCAGAAATGCCGCGTAATCGTCTGCTGTCACAGGTCGGCGGTGCCCTGTGGCCGGATCAAAACGTTCCGGGATAAATGTGCTCAAGAGCCCGGACACCTCGGTGATTTCCCCAAACCACCAGCGGAGCGCGTCCACCATGTGTGAGCCCAACGCGTTCAGGATTCCCCCACCCTGGGACGCGTCGGACCACCAGTTCCACGGTTTGTCCGGATCCCGGCGGGAATTCGAACGATACGCGTAGGTCACGTGGTAGAGTTGGCCTACATATCCTTCGTGGATAAGGCGTCGCATCTTCTGGCGGGTGGGGAGGAAGCGCAGTTCGTGGTCAATAAGGGCAATGCGATCGCTGCGCGTGGCCGCCTCCCACATGGCCCGTGCCTCTGCTGCGTTCAGGGCTGTGGGTTTTTCGCACAGAACGTGTTTTCCCGCGTCCAGCGCGGCCAGGCTCATCTCTTTATGCCAGGCCGGAGGCGTTACAATGCTCACCAAATCCACCTGGGGCAGGTCGATGAGCATTCGATAATCGGTGAACGCGTGGGGAATGCCATGTTCCGCGGCAATGCGTTCCACCTTCTCGCGAGTGCGTCCGCAGATAGCGACCACCTCCCACCCGGTCGCTTGAAATGCGGGAATCTGTACTCGGGCTCCCCAGCCGACGCCGATAATGCCTAACTTCGGCCGTTCCCCCATGCTTACTCCTCCTCCACACGTTCAATGTGGGCGCCCAGTGCCCGCAATTTTTCTTCCAGCCGTTGGTATCCTCGATCTATCTGGTCCACATTGTGAATCTCGCTTTGTCCCTCGGCAATGAGCGCGGCCAGGACCAATGCCATGCCTGCTCGGATATCGGGGCTTGTGAGGATCTCCCCGTGAAGTCGGGCCGGTCCACTCACCACAGCCCGGTGGGGGTCACATAAGATGATGTGGGCGCCCATGCTGATCAACTTATCTACGAAGTAGAGGCGGCTTTCAAACATTTTCTCGTGGATGAGAATTGTGCCCTGGGCCTGTGTTGCCACCACCAGCGCGATGCTCATTAAATCCGCGGGGAACATGGGCCAGGGCGCGTCGTCGATTTTGGGAATGGCGCCGCCCACATCCGAGAGAACGCGCAACTCCTGATCATCCGGCACCACGAGCATGTCCCCGTCAAAGTACATGTTCACGTTCAAGCGCTTCTGGAACACCCACTGGATCATGCGTAGATCCTCAGGGCGTACTGGTCCCACGCGCAGTTCTCCCCGGCTAATAGATCCTAGCCCGATAAAACTTCCGATTTCCACGTAATCCGGTCCCAGGGTGAATTCTGCGCCGTGCAGTCGTTCCACACCGTGTACAGTCAGCACGTTACTGCCAATCCCTTCAATGCGAGCCCCCATCTCATTCAACAGGCGACACAAATCCTGAACGTGGGGTTCGCACGCGGCATTGCGGATGACTGTGGTTCCCTGGGCCAAACTGGCGGCCATGACCGCGTTTTCCGTGGCTGTGACGCTCGCTTCATCTAACAGAATCTCGCGGCCTTGCAGCCGTCGAGCGCGAAAGCGAAACGTCCGGTCATAGGTGATTTCCGCGCCCAGCGCGCTCAAAGCCAGCAGGTGGGTGTCAACTCGGCGCCGACCGATCACGTCGCCGCCGGGTGGCGGCAGTTCCACCGCCCCGGCCCGAGCCAACATTGGGCCAGCCAGCAGAATGGAGGCTCGAATGGACCGACACAGGTGGGGATCCAACTCTGTGGAATGTACGTCCCGAGCCTGCAAGCGCACGCTGTTGGGGCCAATGGTGTCCACCTGCACGCCCTGGGCCTGAAGTAACTGGAGCATGGTGTGCACATCCCCAATGTGCGGCACGTTGTGCAGCACCACCGGCTCATCCGTGAGGAGTGCCGCGGCCAGCGCGGGCAAGGCCGCGTTCTTGTTGCCGCTGGGATGTACAACACCGTTTAAGGGGTACCCGCCTTCAATGCGAAACCGGGCCATGTTTATCCCTCCTCTCTTATGCGTCTACACGTCGGGCATACACCACATCCCCAACGCGGACGCCCCACGTTGCAGCCGCGTTCCCCTCGCGGATGGAGAATTCCAGCGTGTCGTTACTGCCAATAAGGGCCAGTGCTTCCCCCACATTTACCTCTGCATACGCGCTTCGCAGACCTCGCACCCGGTGCCCGTTTACCTCGAATTCCCACGTTTCAGCCGGTCCTTCTAACATGGAGGCAGGGATGTTGGTGACAATGTTTCCAAAGTGATCCACGTGGACCACAATGCCCCTGACTGTACCATCATTCTCCACCCGTGCGGCTGGCCACTTCAAGCGCACCACTTCCTCTAAGTTCAGTGGGGCCCCCAGGGCGGACAGGGGAACTCCCCGCGCGATGTAGGCCGCGACCGGCGCGAACACATCCCGGCCGTGAAATGTGTGACTCACACGGGTTAACCAGTACGTGCGATTGGTCAAGTGCACGATTTCTAGCACCTGCTCGTTGTCGTAAATGGGCGAGAGGACACCGTTGTCCGGAGCCACGTAGTACGCGCGCTCGGTGCGAACGGCCAAAGCACGGCGCTCTGTCCCTACCCCGGGATCTACGACTGCCACGTGGATGCTCTTTTCCGGAAAGTAGGGCACCGCGCTGTTCAGCACGTACGCGCCCGTCCACACATCCTGGGGGGGCACATGATGGGTAATGTCCACAATCGTCACCTGGGGAGTGATGCCCAGAATAACCCCCTTCATTACTCCTACATAGGGATCCTGTGTGCCGAAATCTGTGGTCAATGTGATAATGCGTTGTGTCATGGTCTGTTTCTCCCCTTTTGTCTCGTATCGCGCAGAAGGTTGAAAGTGGTCAACTGGTCGGCGAGTTTCGCTCCTTGTGTCCTTCCAACTCTTTCCCCGAGAACTTTGCACCCGACCCCCAGGAATGTTCCCCCGTGGTCATCTCCATGCCCCGGGGTGATTGGGCCGGGGGGGACACATTATTACCTGATGGGTTCCAGGGCCACACGGTCCACCGCGATGCCCAGGGTGCGGAAGTCCGGATACCCGCCTAGGCGGATGTACGCGCTGGGCGCGGCCACTACTTCCTCGGCTGTGCCCGGACGCGCGCCTTTGACGCCCACCAGCGCGTGGAATTCCCCTGGATGGTCCCTTAAGTCCACTTGAGCACCCAGGGAGCGCAACGCGGCCACGGCTTCATCGGTCAGGTGGCGGGACGCGTCCCCCTTGGTGGCCACCAGCACGATGGCGCGGTCGGGAATGGTGGCGATAAAATCGGCCATGTGTTGGGATTCGTATTCGTTCGCGAAGGTGTCAAACCCTGTTTTCGAAATTACTTTGCCGGTACGTGGGTCCAGGACGGTTACATTATAGCCGCGGCGCCCGTAAGACACATCATGGCGCGTGCCGTCGTCGTCCACAGTGACCATGTACGCGCCCTGGGCAAAGGCCGTGATCTCCACGTCCACAGGCACTTGCACCCCTGTTCGGCCAATGGTTCGTCGGGCCGCGAACACATCTCGCGGCCGTTTTGTCCACGCAAAGTGGAATGTGATTTCGTTGGTGTGGTTGCGCACTATCCCCGAAGGCAGCACATATGCCACATCCTGCCATCCCGAGGGGAGCACTTCCCACCCGGTAACAGGTATCCCGTTGACTGTTATCCGCACTTTTTGGGGGGGAGCGCCGGGATAGGTGAAGGGTAGCCAACTGACCCGTAAGCGATATGGGCCGGAGTTGTCCCCGCGCAGGAACAGCCGTGCCCGGAGCCCGTCAGCACCCGCCCACACAGCAGTACGCCCCTGGATTTTTTCGTCCTGATACCACCCTTCTCCCCGGTACGCGTTCGTGCCGGGCGTGCCCAAATCCACCACAGAGGCCACTGGATACTCGGGTTGCAGCACCCGGTACGCTTCAATGCCCCCGTTTGTCCAAAATGGACGTTCTTCCAGAGGCAGAAGGTTCTTCACAAAACGCCAAGTTCGTTCCCAAGTCTCCGCGTAGGGATGGCGACCGGGGATGGGGGGGAAAAGGAGGACGTATCGCACGTTGTACAGGCGCATCAATTCCCCTGCTTGGGCCCGGGCTTGGGACAGCACATCCGGGTCGGGATCCTTGCCAAATTCTACATCCGCGATGGCTCGGAAAAGGGGGATGTTGCGGAAGTAGTCCATTTTGAACGCGGGCGCTCGGCTAATGTTTCCCCCCAGCATGGGCTTACCGTGACGCCATTGGTAATATTGGATTTGTGTTCGTTCCACGCCGAACACGCCAAAGGAGTTCCGCCAGCCCAGGGGGATTTGCAGCAGGGCGAACTCATCCGGATCGGCTGCGATCCGGTCGTACACCGCGGGCACTCGCGCGTCCGACGTGGGCAAAGGCAAGGCCGCGTGTTCAAACAGGATCAGCGCGGCCACTCCCAACGCAATCGTGCGTGCTGCCCACCTTCCCTGTCCGCGCACCCGTTTCTGAAGCCACACTATGCCATAACTTACGAGCACGGCCAGGGCAAGCATGAGGATAACGCTGTTTCGATTCGGGGCTCGATTTCCCTTGACAAAGGGAAGGTAGTGTAGCACGGCGAAGGGTAGGGGAATTGTTGCAGGCACCCCATCCAGATCAAATTGCCAACGCCCGTTAATCTGCAGAAAAGGCCCCAAACAGAACACCGCGAAGGTTATTGCCGTCCACACCCAGGGGCGACGCTTGGCTCCTGCGGTCAGCGCGCCCACAACGGCCAACAGAAGCGTTACATAGCCGAGGAACACGGTGTTGATGTCGGAGAAGCGCGAACGCCCTTCTTCGACCGCGCGCAAGGCTTGGGCCCAATCCTGTCCCCACACAGGGTGCAGCGCGGTCGGCGTGAAGAAGCCTAACAAGTCCACCGAGAGTTTGATGCTGTCTCCCCACCCCTGGATCACATACCGACCTGTGATGAGTTCTCGGACGATAGGGATGAACAGGGGGGACCAGATGGCCGCGGCCACTATCCCGATCCCCAACATCGCGGCCAATCGTTTTCCCCACGCGCGCAACGCGCGCGGGGACGGAGCACGGTAGGTGAGGAGGATGATAGCGGTCAGCAAGGCCAGGAAGACCGCGAAAATCATCTCGGCCAGCGCGGACAGGGCGAAGAAGAGCCCCGCGCGCGTGGCTTCCCTTACAGTTTGCCGGGGTTGGGATGCGTCCAGGGTGCGCAGGAGGTAGAGAAGGTAGAAAGGGATGAACCCTGTACTTACCATATCGTAATGGCCCATAGCCGCGTACACCGCCCGGTTGGACGCAAACGCGTATACCAGTCCTGCCACCATAGCAGCCCGGTCCGCGATCGGGGGCTCTTGTCCCCGCAGCAAAAAGCGCGTGAGGAGGAAGGTTCCGTAGCCGCTTAACACGGTCTGCAAAACGAGGATGAGGTTGGAGGCTAAAGGCAAGTTGCCTGTGGCCCAAAACAATGGGGCGAGCAGCGCGGCGTGAAGCACATTGTAGGTGTACAGAATAAGGGCAATTCCCAGAGGATGCCATATTAGATCCGTGTACAGGGGGGATGTGTGTAAGCGCAGCAGCGCGTGTTGGAAGTACCAGCCATTCCACAGGAACGTTGACTCGTCAAAAGCCCATGTGGGCGTGCCGGGCACGCGCGTGGTTATCACCTTGGGCAAAGGCCACCACAGCAGGAGAGCCAGACCAATCAGAACCAGCATGTATGCGATGTGTACTCGTTGACGGTTGGATTTCACGGGCGTCTTATCCTCAAGTTACGCATCGGGTTTGACACGTTCTTATTGTAACTGGACTTTGGAGAAAGTACGACATTGACCGGCCCGGTACGATTTCGAACCCCCTGGACATTGCGGGCTTCGTTTGCAAAGCCCCCTGGCGGGGCTGCGCCCAACCGCCCCGGCGGTTTCGCAACTGAAAGCCGCAGTTTCCAACTGCCGGCCGCCCCGGGCCCAACGCCCTTGGCCGCGGCCAGCGCCTGTGGGGGGAATCCGCACAGAACGCCCGGCAACTGCAGGCCAGGATGGGCAATCTGCGGCATCCCAAAGCGCGATTGACATGTTCGTTACTTGGCCTGTATAATCGCGTAGAGCCTTGAGGGGGAGATAGGTCACTATGAGCCTGAAGAAGAAGATCGAGCAGGATTTGAAGGATGCCATGAAGGCGGGGGACGCAGCCCGTAAACGGGCCCTCCGTACCCTCATAACAGCCATCAGTCGCGCGGAACGCGCGGGTGATACATTGCGCGAACTTTCCGATGAGGAAATCCTGCAGATCATCGCCAAGGAGGCCAAGAAACGGGAAGAATCCATCGAAGCGTACGCCAAAGGTGGGCGTATGGACTTGGTGGAGGAGGAGAAGGCAGAACTGGAGGTTCTCCGCGCGTATCTCCCTCGCCAACTCACTCGCGAAGAAATCGAAGCGAGAGCTCGCGAGGTCATCGCCGAAGTGGGCGCCAGCAGCCCTCGAGACATGGGGAAAGTAATGAAAGTCCTCATGGCAGAAATGCGCGGGCGCGCGGACGGTCGGCTGGTAAACCAGATTGTCCGCGACCTCTTAAGTGAACGTCACTGAACGCACTCCGCCCCCAGAGTGCAACCCTTGCGCGCATCCATGACTGAACATCGAACCCATCGATCCTTTGCCGGCCTGTTCTCGTCAAAGGGCCCATCTTCAACGCCCGTGGGGAGGCAGCGGGCGGGCGGCACTGACATCGCGCGCATCCTGTTCTTCTCCCTTCTGTTCCTGGTCGCGGCCACGGCCATCCTCACCCTGGACATCTTCCCCGGTGAACGCATTGCCCTGGAAGTGGGAGACGTTTCCCCCGTCGACGTGCGGGCTCCCCGTAACTTGCGGTATGAGAGCGAAGTGCTCACCCGGGCTGCGCGGGAACAAGCAGCCCGACAGGTTCCCGTAGTATACGACGCCCCACAGCCTCAGGTGGCCCGGCAACAACTCATGCGCCTGCGGGAAATCATCGACTTCATCAACACCGTCCGCGCCAACCCATATGCTACGCCCGAGGAAAAAACCCGCGAGATCCAGGCTATCAGCGACCTCGCCCTGCCCGAAGACCTGGCCCGTGCCATTGCTGCCATGCCCCAAGACCGTTGGGAACTCGTGGCCGCCCAAGCATTGGAAACCTTGCGCCTGGCCATGAGCCGCGAAATTCGCGAAACCGAACTCCCGGTCGTCCGCTCCAACGTCCCCCTCCTGGTCGACCAAACCCGACTTACCGAACAAGAAGCCGCAATTGTCACCCGAATCGTCCAATCCCTGCTCCAACCAAACACCTTTCCCAACCCCCAGAAGACCGAAGAACGACGGAAACAAGCAGAAGAAGCGGTGGCGCCCGTTGTGGTTGAGTACGAAGCCGGGGAAATCATCATCCGTTCCGGGGAAGTAGTCACCGAAGCACACGTGGAAGCACTGGACAAATTTGGCCTGCGCCAAAAACGCATCACCTGGCACAGTATCGTGGCCAACGGCCTCTTCGTACTCCTCTTCCTGCTCATCATCCTCTTGTACACCTACCGCTTCTACATTGACTTCTGGCTCCGTTGGACCGATCCCCTTATCCTCTACGGCATGCTCGTCGGCGCGCTCCTGCTGGCCAAAGGCATGGTTCCCGGACACTCCGTCCTTCCCTACATGTACCCACTGGGCGCGTTGGCCATCACCATCGCCACCGTACAGAACCGAGAACTGGCTGTTATCGCCCTCTCGTTCGTTGCCATCGCCCTGGGACGCATTATGGGCAATTCCCTCATGCTAGCCACCCACGCCGGGCTTGGTGCCATGACCATGATGCTCATCGCTGACCGCGCGGAGCGTCTGGCCACGTACGTGTGGGCTGCCATGGGATTATTCCTGACACAAGTGGCCGTCATCCTCAGCTTCTCCCTGGTCAACGGATGGAACGACGTCAACCAACTCCTCTCCCTGGGAGTGGCCTCCCTCATCAGCAGCGTGTTCTCAGCCAGTTTGACCATGCTTAACTTCTACGTCATGGGCTTCCTCTTCGGCATTACCACCATCGTACAACTCATGGAACTGGCCCGACCCAACCATCCTCTGCTCCAAGAACTGATAACCAAAGCCCCGGGCACCTACCACCATTCCCTGGTGGTCAGCAACCTGGCCGAACGGGCTGCCGCGGCCATAGGCGCGGACGCCTACCTGACGCGCGTTGGCACCTATTATCACGACGTGGGGAAAATTCGGCGTCCCTCCTACTTTATCGAAAACCAGCAAGGGGGCATCAACCCCCACAACCAACTGGACCCCAAAACCAGTGCCCAAATCATCATCAGCCACGTAGCCGACGGTGAAGAACTGGCGCGAGAATATCACCTCCCTCAGCGCATTCGCGATTTCATTCGGGAACACCACGGCACCACCCTGGTTTCCTACTTTTACCACAAAGCCCTGGAAACCGCGGAGGACCCCAAACAGATCAGAGAACAGGACTTCCGTTACCCTGGCCCCAAACCGCGGAGCAAGGAGACCGCCATCCTCATGCTCGCCGATGGTGTCGAAGCCGTCGCGCGAGCACGGCAACCCTCCTCCCGCGAGGAACTCAACAAAATCGTGGAAGGCATTATCCTCCAACGCCTGGAAGAAGGACAGTTGGACGACGCCCCCCTCACCTTGCGGGATCTGGCCATCATCCGAAAAACCTTTGTCGACGTTCTGGCCGGCGTGTACCACACCCGCATCAACTACCCACAGGATCAGGAACAACCCAGCCAGGAACCTCAAACCCCGGTCAAAACCCCGGGATCCTGATATAATTCCCAACCTCTCCCTTCTGGACTAAAATTCCCTCCGGTTTGCCGCGACCCTTCCTGCACACCATGATCTTGACCAGGGAGAAAGGAAGCCATCCAAACGAAGGAGATAGGGATCGACCATGTGGAGACAGCGATTCATCCTGGCGCTTACACTCATCGCCCTCACGTTAGCAAGCGCGCTCGTGGCCTGTCAGCCCTCAGAACCGAACCCTGCCCCCGCCCTCACAGTGACCGACGCGCGGGGTCGGACCATCACCCTTCCCGCGCCCCCACAACGCATAGCCATTGTCGGGCGGGCGAACTTCATGATCGCTGACGCGGTCTACATGTTCCCAGAAGCCAAAGACCGCGTTGTCGCCATCTCCGGCACCCCCCAGGGGGACATCTTCCAGGCCCTCGTAGACCCTCATCTCCGGGAAAAAACGCGGTTAGAGCGAGACCCTGGCCCTGAACAGATCGCCTCTGTCCATCCCGACCTGGTACTGATGAAGAGTTTCCTGGCGGAAAAACTGGGCCGGTCCGTGGAAGCCCTGGGCATTCCCGTCCTCTACATGAGTTTGGAAACGCCCGAAGCCTACACGCGTGAAATACACACCCTGGGCACCCTTTTCCGCAACGAACATCGCGCCCGCGAAATCACCGAATTCTACAAAAATCACACCCACGCGGTCACCGAACGGGTTCAACACCTGGAGGAGAATGAAAAACCCTCCGTGCTTGTGCTTCAGCATACCACCAGGGGTGGGACCACCGCGTACAAAATCCCACCCCTATCCTGGATCCAGACCACCATGGTGCGCCTGGTGGGAGCCCAGGTCGCCTGGTCTGACGCGACATTGGGATCCCGCTGGACAGTGATCACCATGGAGCAGATCGCGGCCTGGAATCCGGACATCATTTACATTGTGGACTACTTCGGCAATCCGGAAGAAGCCGTGGCCGAATTCCTTCACGACCCCACCTCTCACCACCTGAAAGCCGTGCAGAATCACCGCGTCCACGCCTTTCCCAAGGACGTGGTCAGTTGGGACCAGCCGGACACGCGCTGGATCTTGGGGTTGACCTGGTTGGCCTACCATACCCATCCCCGCCTCTTCCACGACGTGGACGCGGAACAACTGTACCTGGACTTCTACCAGACCCTGTACTTGCTGGACGAAGACACTGTGCGCGATACCTTAATGCCGCTTATTGTCGGGGATTGGCCATGATGGAAACGATCTTCCAGCGTCTACGCGCGACCATTGAACCAGGAGAGATCCTGGACGTGCGCGTGGGGCTCCACTGGACAGGCGTGTTGGTCCGGGTGGCGGGAGAACGCCGACTGGGATTGGCCACCACGTGCGTGGAGCCTGGACACCACTACCGCACATGGCACGACGTGTCCGATCCTGGACGATTGCACCATCTGGATGCGGACAGCCTGATGGATCGCGTGTACGCTCGCAGCCCAGTGGAGCGGAGCATCGGCTTGGCCACTATCAACGCCCTCCTGCCACGTCATCCCCACCAGTGGCAGGAGATAAACGCGGAGGCCATCATCGCCACAGCCGGCGCGCACAAACGGGTCGCGATCATCGGCCACTTCCCTTTCACCGAACGCCTGCGCGACCAGGTGGGCCAATTGTGGGTGCTGGAACTCACCCCGCGCGAAGGGGATATCCCCGCGACCCATATCCCCACCCTCTTACCGCAAGCCGACATCGTCGCCATTACCAGCACAACCCTGATCAACCGCACCCTACCCTCTGTGCTGAAACACAAACGGCCCGATGCGCTCACATTACTTTTGGGGCCAAGCACCCCCCTTTCCCCTGTACTGTTCGATTGGGGGATTGACATTCTCTCGGGCGCGGTAGTGGACAACGTGGAGGCAGTGCTCTCCGCCTTAAGTCAAGGCGCGGATTTCCGTCAACTTCATAGGTTGGGAGTTCGATTGGTGTCCATGCGCAGCGAGGAGAAGCAATGACCCGCCTTCCTCCGGTTATGATCCAGCGAGAACAGCGTTTTCGCCGCCTGTACACAGGCCTGTTCGTGGCCCTGGCTTTTCTGATCGGACTTTCCATCCTGCTAGGGCGATATCCTCGCCCGTTCTGGCTGTCTCCCGCGCGTCTGCCGGGCGATCCCCTGGCCATCCAACTGGTGTGGGCCCTTCGGCTGCCGCGGATTCTGGCCGCGGTCCTGCTGGGCGCGTCACTGGCTGCCAGCGGCTTTGTCCTGCAAATGGTCTTTCGTAACCCTCTGGTTGAGCCAGGATTTCTGGGCGTCTCGCAGGGGGCTGCGTTTGGTGCCGCGTTTGCCATCCTGTACCTGGGAACTTCGGTGATTGTGATACAGGTCAGCGCCACCGTGTTCGCCCTTATCGGCCTGATATTGTCCTACACCCTGGCTCGACACCTCCACTATGGAGGGTGGATCTTGCGCATGATACTGGCGGGCATTGCCGTGTCCGCGTTGTTTGCAGCCGGAGTGGGCATGTTGAAATACCTGGCCGATCCGCTCACCCAATTGCCGGAAATTACATTCTGGCTTCTCGGTGGTCTGTGGAGTACTCGCTGGCCCAACGTGCTGGCTATTTTGCCTGTGACGTGGCTAAGCCTGACCCTGTTATACCTCACCCGCTGGCGGTTGAACGTTCTCGCGTTGGAGGAAACCACGGCTTTCTCCCTGGGCGCGGCCCCGGATCGGGAGCGGGCCATTGTCATCTTCCTGGCGGTCATCGCGACCGCGGCTGTGGTCTCCCTGGCGGGTATTATCGGGTGGGTTGGCCTGATTGTCCCCCACACCGCACGGCGCCTGTTCTCGCCGGATGCCCGTCACGCACTGCCGGCCAGTGTTCTCCTGGGAGGGATGTTTACCCTGGTGTGCGACGACCTGGCCCGTACGCTTACCGCGGGCGAAATTCCCCTGGGCATCATCACCTCCCTGTTGGGAGCCCTCGCGTTCATCCTGTTGATGACCACACAGCGGGAGCAGGTCAAGCCATGAGTACACCACCCGTTGTCGAACTCCACAACGTGACCTTCGCGTACACCCCCAAAGCCGCGAACGTCCTGAGCGGGGTATCCTTTGCCATCTCTTCGGGCACAGTAAACGTCGTGTTGGGCCCAAATGGGGCCGGAAAGAGCACACTCCTGCACCTGATTTTGGGACGCTATACGCCTCAGGAAGGGGTAGTACGCGTGTTGGGAAGTCCGATTCGCGAGCACGGTCGCGCCCATCTTAGCCGGTTAATCAGCCTGGTCCCCCAACGGGAATACGTGCCCTTTGACTTCACCGTGTTCGATTACGTCATCCTGGGCCGAACCCCACACCTTTCCTACCTTCAACTTCCCGGTCCGGAAGATCGACATGCCGCGTGGCAAACCCTGCAACGCCTGGGCATAGAGGAATTGTGGAACAGGCGGGTAACCGAAATCAGCGGGGGAGAACTTCAATTGGTGCTCATTGCCCGCGCTGTGGTTCAGAACACGGCCGTCCTCCTGCTGGACGAGCCCACCGCGCACCTGGACCCGGCCAACAAGATGCGGGTTTTATCCATCTTGCGCGCCCTGGCTCACCAGGGAACCACCGTGCTCTTCACCACCCATGACCCAGAATCCGCGGCCATGATCGCGGACCAGGTGATTCTCCTGCGCCAGGGGCGCATCCTCCGTTGGGGCCCGCTGGCGGAAGTGTTCACAACGGAGAACCTCTCGCGGACGTACGGTATTCCCCTGCGCGTGATTCGTGTTGGTGCTCACCAGGTGGTGATTATGGACATGGATGAGCCCGCGCAGGAGCATGGGACTCTTACGCCCGAGTCGAACCTTTAACCGTGCCGCGATAAATACGCTCGTACCATTTCCAGCGCGTTACGTGCAGAGGCCAACTTATTCTCGTGGCGATTGCCCTGCCAGACGTGGTGTTCCCCCCACTCCGCGTCGGGGCCCACGATGTGGAAGTATGTCAAACCCACGGGCTTCTCCGGTGTGCCGCCGGAAGGTCCAGCAATGCCCGTGATGCTCACCGCGATGTCCGCGCGCAGGAGGTTTCGCGCACCGTGAGCCATGGCGCGAGCGCATTCCGGGCTGACCGCGCCCACCGTGTCCAGGATCTCCTGGGGGACGCCCAGGATGCGGTGCTTTACATCGTTGCTGTAGGAAATCACCCCGCCGACGAAGTAGTCAGAACTGCCGGGAATTTCGGTCACAATGTGACCGACCAGACCTCCGGTGCAACTCTCAGCAGTGGCCAGGGTAAGTCCCTGTTCCCGCAACATGTCCCCCACCTCGCGGGATAAGGCCAGCAGATCCTCCCACAGCATGTCATCCTCAGAGTTCATTTCTAGCCTCCTTCGTTCTTTCAGGGCTGAGAGTCCAGCAGATTTCCCCCGTCCCTCACGAGGGGTCGGACAGTGGAGGGGGTTCCAGGTAGCGGGCAATCAGCGTGGGCGGGTACACACCTTTGTCCGTGACTATGGCGGTGATGAGGTGCGGCGGTGTGATGTCGAAAGCCGGGTAATATGCCCTGGCACCGGGGGCCGCGGTCCGTACGGTACCCTCCGCGCCGCGACACGTGAGCACCTCTTGGGGGTTCCGTTCCTCAATGACTATGTCCGCGGCTGTGCGCGTTTCCGGATCAGGACCATCATAGCCCAGCACGTAGAAGGGAATGCCAAAGTGGTGAGCCGCGATTGCGTGCTCCAGTGTTCCCACTTTGTTGGCGATGTGGCCGTCCAGGGCAATGCGATCGGCCGCGGTGACGTACATGGTGATCTTGCCTTGCGCCATCACGTGCGCGGCCATGCCATCGGTGATCACGGTTACTGGAATACCCGTCTCCACGCCGCACGCCGCGGTCAATCGAGCGCCTTGCAGGTACGGCCGTGTTTCTGAGGGCCAGAGTTCTATGTGCTTGCCCTGTTCGTGGACCGCGACGTAAAGCATCCAGCAGAGGGCCGCGCCGGGAATGCAGTGGGTGAGAATGCGTTCCCCATCGCGCACCAGGTCAGCCGCGTGGCGGCCACATGCTTCTGCTACTCGGTTCCCCCGCTGGATTTCTCCGTTCACATAGGTGAGAATGGCCGCGGCCGCGTCCTCGCCTCGTTCCAGCGCGGCTTCTCCCGCGGCCAGAGCACCGGGGACTACCACGAACAGATCGTTGGCCGTGGGACGGGTGTGCAACAGGCGCTGAGCGGCCTGTTGCAGGTGTTCGCGTTGGCGTTCTGCTGACCACGCGCGCGCTTCCTCCGCGGCGAGGACCAGACCCAACCCTGCCGCATAGGCTATGGGCGGTCCGCCCTGAACTACCATATCCTCAATCGCGCGCGCGACCTCTTCGACCGTGCGGCACGCCACGTATTCCCGCCGGAAGGGGTAAACGCGCCGGTCTAAAAGGATTACCCGACCCTCTTCATAGCGCAGGGTCTGAAAACGGTCGGCCAACAGGGCCAAACCCGGCCGATCATGTGCTGTCCAACCTAATGAAGACACACCCAATCCTCCTGCAAAGGAAGGGTTGTTACTTCCACCTGGTCTTCGCTAACATAACAGTCGATTTCCAAGCGGATGCCGAACCCTTCACGGGGGAGATAAATCCCGGGTTCGACAGTGAACGCGATGCCGGGAATGATGCGCCGCGTATCCCGTGTCTCCAGGTTATCCATGTTGACGCCATTGCCGTGAACGTCCGTGCCCAGGGAATGGCCCGTCCGGTGGATGAAGTATTCGGCCAAGCCGGCCTCCTGGATCACGGTCCGCGCCGCGTCGTCAACCTCATACCCGTACACGGGGGTTCTGTTCTGCACACGTTCCTGCACGAGGGCCACTGCCGCGTCCCTGGCTTGGCGAACCACGTGGAAGACGTGTTGCAGGCGCGGGGGTGGTGTGTGGCCGATGTAAGCCATCCAGGTGATGTCCGCGTACACAGCGTCTTCTCCCCGCTCTTTGGCCCATAAGTCAATCAGGATGACATCCCCTTCGCGCATGGGTTTGTCAGTTTGCTTTCGGGGAACAAAGTGGGGGTCAGCCGCGTGTTCGTTCACCGCCACAATAGGGGGATGGTCGGTAATGAGGTCCCGCTCACGGAAAAGCCGCATGATCAACGCCTGGACCTCAGTTTCGGTCGCGGGTTGGGCACTGTGCAGGCGCTCACTGATGAACGCGAAGGCCAGGTCCTTGATGGCGATGAGCGCTTTTGCTGTCCGGCGGTGACTCTCCACCTGAGCGGGCGTCCAGACCGCTTCGGCCACCTGGACCAGGTCCGCGGAGGAGAGGATGTCTACTCCTAGACTGCGCACCAATTCAACGGTGCCCGCGTCCACCCGGGAAACCGCGGGGATGGCGTTGCCCGGCGCGTATTCCATGGCCACTCGACGTGCATCCCCCAGCACGCGGCGCAATCCTTCCTGCCACTCCTGCCAGGATACGTAGGTTTCGGGGTGGGGCACGATGTCCTGCAGACTTCCTGCTTCAATGGCGTGGATGAGCCAGCGAGGTTCACCTGTGGCCGGGATGAAACAGGCCCAACGTCGGGTTAAAATGCGGTCGGTTGGGATGCCTGCGAGCCGCCGGGCAATGGGATTGATGTTGTGGAAATCGTACAGGAGCCATCCATCCACGCGTTCGGCCTGGAGATGGGCTTGAACAGCAGCAAGACGGCGTAAGGGCATGGTTCACCTCACAAGAAAAGAACGGTCAGGGAGCCAGGGCTCCCTGACCGCTGAAGAGTCGCAAATGGATTTAGTAGGTCTTGTACCATCCCTCCTCGACGGGACAAATGGGGTCGTCAAAGGAAGGATGTTCGTACCACGGGCGACCATATGCGTTGGCCACGTTGGTGATGTTCTTCAAGCGCATCACCGATGTGGTGGCCAGGAACTTGTCCTGTTCTTCAGGCGGGAGTTTGGGCACTTCTTGCCAGATCGCTCGACCAGCCAGGAAGCCACTGGCGCCGGCTTCCATCGCGATTTCAATCTGGCGGTAGAAGGTGTCGTAATCCACGCCGGCGCTGAGCAATGTCCAGGGCACCTTGGAGGCCTGGTCCAGTTCCTTGCAGCGCTCGAATTGTTCTTTTTCATCCGCGTATCCGGGCAGGGTGGGGAATTCGGCCTTTAAGATGTCGATACCCATGCCTGTGAGGATCTCCGCGGAGCGGATGACCAGATCGGGCTTCAGTTTGGCGAATTCGGGCCCCTTGGGATCCATGTCCGGGTCAGTGGGGTAGGTGATGGGCTCGAGCAGGAAGGGAATATCGTACTTCTTGCACTCCTCGGCCACGTACTGGACCAACTCCTCCTGTCGACGGGCAATATCCCCCGCGTCCGGATTGTAGTACAGGAGGACTTTCACCGCGTTAGCGCCCATGCGCTTAATCTTCTCCACGCTCCACCCTTCCAGGATGGTGGTTACCCGTGCCGTGGAGGAGCCACTGTAACCGCTCTTCTCCAACGCGACCAGGATGCCGGTATTGCGGGGGATAATGTCACTGGCAATAAGTTGAGCCGCTGCGTAGATGGGGTCCACCAGCAGTGCGCTGGAATGAGGTGCCAGGTGAGAGGCCAACTTCTTCTTCATGGCCACCATTTGTTCATAGGTGACCGAGTTAGGATCCTGAGGGTTGATGGCTCGCTTCAGGGATCCGCGATGGTCCATGGCCGTAATGGTAATCAGGCCATGTTCATTGGCGATCTTCTTCAGTCCTAGGTACTTGCCAATGGTCAATTGTTTGCCCACGGTCTTCCTCCTACCATGAATTTGGGATGGGTTGTATCCGTGAATTCGGTCCTTCACCGGTCAATGAAATGGGTAACATGTGCGGCGCGGACCCAGGGGGTCTGCACCACACACGGTTCTCCTCCTTTGGGTGCGCCTGGGGATGCAGGCTTACGCGGTCTCCCCGGTTCAAACTTTATTATACTCTCAAGGGACCGGGGCGGGAAAAACGGGGAGGGGGTGAACTCTGTGGTTTTTTCCTTGGGGGTTGTTTTTGGGGTTGGTGGGGGTTGATGTGTCGAAGGTGGGGGAGGAATTTGACAGGGTAGGGGAAGTGGGTAGAATGTAACCGGTTACTGTAACCGATTACATAAACGGGCGCCGAAGACACATCCCCCACACACAACGAACTTACCATCGTACACCCCAAAACCGGGTGAATGACCAGCATAACAACCGCATCTGAAGAAGGGAGGTGAAAGTCCCCAAACCCACAAGCAACACCCACGGGTCCACTGGAGATGTTTTACGCTGAAGGAGGAGATACCATGTCCAAGAAATGGATCGTTGTTGCTGGGTTGCTTATTGTGGCCATGCTGATGGGGGCATGTGCCAAAGCGGCACCAACTCCCACGCCAAAGCCGGCACCCACTCAGGCTCCCACAACCGCACCCGCGAAGGAGGAGAGCGCATTCCCCAAGGAAATGCACGTGTGGGTAACCTGGGGTGATAACCCGGCCCAGTTGCAGGAACTCTTCAACAAGTTCGGCAATGCCCACAACACGAAGGTGATTGTGAACGCGCCGGTGGACGAGGACAAGGTCATTGCAGCCCTCTCCGGTTCCCAGCCGCCGGATGTGTTGGTCCTTAGCGGGCCGGATAATGTGCCCACCTGGGTGAACGAAGGGCTCCTGCTCCCCCTGGATGACCTCATCGCCAAGAACAATGTTGACCTGAACGACATTTACGAAGCCATGCTCGCCCAGGGCAAGTACCGGGGAAAGATCTACGCACTTCCCTGGGGCTCGGACACCTACGCGCTCTACTGGAACAAGGACCTGTTCGAGGAGGCCGGGCTGGATCCCGAACATCCCCCCGAGACGTTGGAGGAATTGGTTTCCTACGCGGAGAAGTTGACGAAGGTGGACGATAACGGGGACATTGTGCAGATGGGGTTTGTGCCGGACTACGCCTGGAGTCACATTGAACAATACGCACCCATGTTCGGGGGGTACTGGATTAGCCGTGACGGGACCAAGGTCCTCCTGGATTCGCAGCCGGTCATCGACGCGCTGAAGTGGGAGCAGCAGTTTTACACAAAGTACGGGCCGGACAAGGTCCTGAAGTTCGTGTCCTCCCTGGGTGATTACGCATCACCGCAAAACGGCTTCATGGACGGTAAGATCGCGATGGTGGTGGACGGTGAGTGGTTCATGGGGCCCAACTTCATCCGCGGTCTGAAGCCGGATTTGTGGTACGGCGTGGCTCCCTTCCCGTACCCTAAGGACCACCCCGAACGCAAGCACACCAACACTGTGGGCGGTACTGTCGTGGTGATCCCCGCGGGAGTGGCCAATCCTGAAGCGTCGGGGAAACTGCTGGCCTGGATGATGAGCCCGGAGGTCGTCGCGGAGGAGATGTGCGCGAACTACAATCTTCCGTCCAGCAAGAAGGCCGCGCAGGATCCGTGCTTCAAGCAGGATGAGTACTTCGCACTGTTCATGGAACTGGCCAACGATCCCAACGCGACAACGCAGGTCTTCACTCCCGCCAGCACCGAAATCAACACCGAACTGAGCAATATCGAGGAGAAAGTGCTCCACGCGGGCGAGGATCCGGTTCCTCTGCTCAAGGAGGCACAACAGAAACTCCAACCCATCCTGGATAAGGCCAACGCTGGTCAGTGAGACACCTGGGGGCCGACCCGCGGGTCGGCCCCCAGCACGTTGTAGGATAGGAAGAGGGGAACCATGAGCCATTTTCGCTACCGGGTGTTTCCCTGGGCGCGCTGGAGTCCGCGCACACGCCGCCGCTTTGTGACGGGGATCTTGTTCATTTCCCCCTGGGCATTGGGATTTCTCCTGTTCACGCTGTACCCAATGGTGAGTTCTCTGTACACCAGTTTTACCATCTATCACATTAAAGCGCCCTCCGAGTGGGTGGGGTTGGCGAATTACCGCCAGATCCTGCACGATAAACGTTTCTGGATCGCGCTGTACAACACAACGTACATGGTGGTCATTGGCGTGCCCAGCACGTTGATCGGTGCTTTCCTCTGCGCGATTTTGCTGAACCTTAAATTGAAGGGGCAATCCGTCTATCGGGTCATTTATTTTATCCCTTCCATTGTGCCCGTAGTGGCCGCCAGCATTCTCTGGGTCTGGATTTACAACACCAATAACGGCATCCTGAACACGGCCCTGCGTTATATCGGCATCCAGGGGCCCAGTTGGCTAACCGATCCCCATTGGGCCAAACCCGCGTTGATTATCATGGGCTGGTGGGGCATGGGCAACACGATCGTCATTTACCTCTCCGGCTTGCAGGACATTCCAGTAACTTTGCTGGAAGCCGCGGAGTTGGACGGCGCGTCGTGGTTTCAACGCTTGTGGCATGTGGTGGTCCCCATGGTCTCCCCTATCACGTTGTTCAACCTCATTTTGGGGGTCATCGACATGTTCCAGTATTTCACCCAGGCGTACATCTTTGCCACTTCGCAGGCGAGTTATGCTGTTTCCTCTGGACGGCCCCTGGGCGCGCCGCTGGATTCGACCTTGTTTTACAGCATTTACCTGTACTACAAGGCGTTCATTAACCTGAAGTTCGGCTACGCGTCCGCGCTGGCGTGGATTCTGTTTGTCATCATCCTCATCTGTACGCTGGTTCTGATGCGCGTGACCGAGAAGTGGACTTTCTACGGGGAAGAATTCTAAAAGGCAGGGAAGAACCATGGCCCTTGGCACACTCAACCGCAACCATCATCGTCTGGTCCCTGGGCGGCGCGTGTTCACCGCCCTGCTGGGACACGTGGTCATCTGGCTCATTGGTG
This sequence comes from uncultured Anaerolineae bacterium, assembly GCA_964402285.1. GTDB lineage: Bacteria > Chloroflexota > Anaerolineae > JAADDB01 > JAADDB01 > CAYPUG01. The sequence continues at coordinate 26,516 of CAYOAZ010000030.1, forward strand.
CGTTTTTCTTTATCCCGATCCTGTGGATGGTGTTTACCGCGTTCAAGTCCCCGGATGACGTGTTTCGTACCCCTCCTACCCTGTTGCCGCACAGTGTGAAAATGGTGACCATAAACGGTCAATCCTACCCCCTGTATGAGGTGACTTTACCCGATGGGCGGGTGTTACGCCTGGCGCGCGTTCACGTTCACGCGGGCATGGCGACCTTTGTGGATCCTGAGCATCCAGAGGTGGTCATTAAGGCGAAAGCCCGCTACGGAAAGCCTGTGCTGGAAGTGCACTTTCACTGGGAGAACTTTGTGGACGCGATGTACCGAAGTGTGCGTCCGGGGTTGCACGTGAATTTCTGGGTGTACTTGAAGAACAGTTTGATTATCGCCATCCTGTCGATTATCGGCACGTTGGTTTCCTCAACACCGGCTGCCTATGGGTTCGCTAAAATCCAGTGGCCGGGCCGCGATTTCGTCTTCATCATTGTGCTCAGCACCATGATGCTCCCGTTCCAGGTGACGATGATACCCCTTTTCCTCATTTTCACGGAGGTGCTCCACTGGGGCGATACCTTTCTGCCCCTGGTTGTGCCGACCTTTTTCGGCAGCGCGTTCGACATTTTCCTCTTTCGCCAGTTTTTTAAGGGGATACCTGATGCCATTACGGACGCGGCCCGCATTGATGGCGCTTCCGAATTTCAAATCTTCTACCGCATCGTCCTGCCCCTGTCCAAGCCGGTCCTGGCCACCATTACCATTTTCACCTTTCTCTGGGCCTGGAATGATTTCCTGGGGCCCCTTCTGTACTTGAACAACCCAGAGCATTTCACATTGGCCCTGGGGTTACAAGACTTTCAGGGACAGAGAAATGTGGCCTGGAACTTGCTCATGGCCGCGTCTGTGGTGTTTACCCTGCCCGTCATTATCCTCTTCTTCTTTGCCCAGCGCGCGTTCATAGAAGGCATTAAACTCAGCGGCGTGAAAGGATAGGCCCATGTTGCCCACCAAAATCGTGGTCATCGGCGCGGGAAGCGCAGTCTTCGGTTTGAACACTTTGAGCACGCTCATGCGCAGTCCGCGGTTGAGGGGAAGCCACATCGCGCTGGTGGACAGAAATGAGAACACCGTGCGCCTGGTGTACCAACTTGCCCAACGTCTGAACCGGGAGTGGGATGCGGGGATGACCCTCTCTTACCACACGCATCACCGGGACGCGCTGGAAGGGGCAGAATTCGTCATCCTCTCCATTGAAGTGTCCCCACGCGAGCGCCTGTGGCGACAGGATTACGAAATTCCCCTGAAGTACGGTGTGCGTCAACCCTACGCGGAGAACGGGGGGCCGGGCGGCTTGGCGCACGCCCTGCGTAACATCGGTCCGGTCATGGAGATCGTCCGGGATATGGAAGATCTCTGTCCGGATGCCTGGCTGATTAACTTCACCAATCCCATGATGCGCATTTGCGACGCGGTGGCCCGCTACAGCCGCGTCCGCGTGGTGGGGCTATGTCACCAGATCCTGGAAGGCTATGCCATGGTGGGGAAGGCCCTGGCCCGGGACCTGGACATCGAGGTCCCGCCGGAGTTTACCAACACGCATGCATCCCCTTCGACTTCTCCGGCCCGCCAGGTGGTCATCGAGCAGGCTCTGGAGAAGATTCACATTATTGCGGCCGGATTGAATCACTTCACGTGGATGCTCGGGGTGTACGACAAACGCACAGGAGAGGACCTCTACCCCTTGTTCCGCCAACGGTGGCAGGAACTGGATCCCGCGTTTGAGCCTTTGACGCGGCGGGTGTTCGAGATCTTCGGGATCTTCCCCGTGCCCGGGGATGAGCACTTGAGTGAATACCTGCCCTGGCTGAGTGATCCCGTGACCAAGCCCTGGGAGAAGTTCGACATTAGTTTGTACGAGTGGGATTTGTACGAGGCCCTGCGGGAAGACCAGTACGGGACGATCCGGGAGATGATCGCGGGCACCGCGCCGATTGCTCCCCTGCGTCACGTGCGGAGCGAAGGGGCTGTGGAGATCATCGAGGACGTGGCTGGCGGCGGCGAACACGTTCACCTGGCCGTCAACGTTCCCAACCAGGGCTACATCACGAACCTCCCCGATGGTGCTATTGTCGAGGTGCCCGGCGTGGTCAACGGATTGGGGGTCCACGGCATGGGTGTAGGGGCCCTTCCTGAACCTGTGGCCGAACTCCTGCGCCGGGAGATCACAGTTGTTCGCCTGACAGTGGACGCGGCTGTCCACGGGGATCGTCAGGCCGCGTTGCAAGCCCTGCTGTTGGACCCGGTGATTCGGGATGTGGATGTGGCTGAACAGATCCTGGATGATTACCTCACCACATATCGGGATTTTTTACCCCAATTCTGGGGGTGAATTGAGGAGTGTGATCATGCCTGTGCGATTGGGATTTGTGGGAACCGGCTACATTTCTAAGGTACACGCTCGGGCCGCACGCAAACTTCCCGACGTGGCCCTGGTTGCCGTGGTGAACCACCGTCGTCCTTCCATGGAGGCATTTGCCCATGCCTTTGACATCCCACGGCGTTACGACCACCTGGAAGATCTGTTAGCCGACCAGGTGGTGGACGCGCTGGTCATTAGCACGCCCAATTACCTTCACGCGCCTCAGACCATTGCCGCGTTGCGATCCGGTGTACACGTTATGGTGGAGAAGCCCATGGCCATGAACGCGCAGGAGGCAAAGGCCATGATCGAAGCGGCAGCCTCCTCCCGCGCGTTGCTGATGGTAGCGCACTGCTGGCGCTTTGACGAGGAGGTGCGTTGGCTCCGAACACAGGTGGAATCCGGCCGCCTGGGACACATTGTTCGAACCACCGGCTACGGCGTTCACGTACACTGGGGTCCCTCTGGGTGGTTCACGGACAAACGGCTGGCTGGTGGTGGCGCGTTGATTGACATGGGCATCCATGCTCTGGATACGGCCCGCTACCTCCTGGGCGATCCCCAGCCGGTGAGTGTGTACGCGCGCGTTGGTACCTATTACGGGGACTACGACGTGGACGATACCGGCATCCTTGTGGTGCAGTGGGATAACGGCACCGTGTCCTACATCGAATCAGGATGGTGGCAGCCCCACGCGGATGGCCCCGAAGCCGCCACGCGGCTGTACGGCACCCGGGGGTACGGATCGGTCTTCCCCACGTACCTGGAATTGCCCGACTCCAGGCGCCAGGAGATCACTCGCGTGGATGGGGGATTTCCCTATCCGCGGACGGAGCACTGTCTGCAATCCATGTACGATCGCCAGATGGCGTACTTCATCCAGTCCGTTCGGGAACACCGTCCCCCCGTGCCCGGGGGACAGGAGGGGTGGATAAACATGCGCGTTCTGGATGCCGCGTATGAAAGTGCCCGCACAAACCAGGTTATTTCCCTGGTAAGTTCGACAGAAGAGACCAAGTAGAGGAGGTCATCATGGCTCGATTGGCTATCCTGGGTGGAGAACCGGTGCGTACGGACCCGTACCCGCCCTGGCCGGAGTACGATGAGAGGGATATTGCCGCGGTTTCCAAAGTGATCCGATCCCGTCGGTGGGGCGGCTTCCCTTACCCCGGTCCCCAAACCGAACAATTTCTCCGCCGCTTCGCGGAGATGCAGGGGGGAGGCTATCCCGTGCTGATGGCTAATGGCACGGTCACCCTGGAGGTGGCTGTCCGTGCAGCGGGTATTGGGTGGGGGGATGAGGTGATCGTGCCGGCCTGTACGTTTCAGGCCACAGCCGCAGGCCCCATGGCCGCGGGGGCCATCCCTGTGATTGTGGATATTGACCCAAACACGTACACTATTTCACCAAAGGCCATCGAAGACGCCATTACCCCGCGGACTAAGGCCATTATTCCTGTTCACCTGGGCGCGCAGATGGCCGATATGGATGCCATCATGGACATTGCCCGCCGTCATCATCTGGTGGTTATTGAGGACGCTGCTCATGCTCACGGGGCCCGATGGCGGGATCAAGGTGCGGGCACAATCGGGGATTTTGGATCCTTCAGCCTGCAATCCTCCAAGATCTTAACCGCGGGGGAAGGGGGGGTCCTGCTGTGCAAGACTCCTGAACTCGCGTACAAAGTGGCCAGTATTATCGACTGTGGACGCCCTCACGATCCGGATCATGCGATGTTCACCATGGGGACAAACTACCGGCTTAGCGAATTACACGCGGCCTTGGCCAACGTGGCCCTGGACCGTTTCGCGGACCAGGTTCGGCAACGGGAGGAGATGGCTGACTACATGGACCACCTTCTGGCCGAAGTGCCGGGCGTGCGGGTTCTGAAGCGGGATCCTCGGCACACTCGGCGTTCCTTCTACCGGTACATTTTCGCCATCGACCCCGAGGAATTCCTGGTCACCCGCGACGCGGTGGTCGCCGCGTTAATCAAGGAGGGCATCCCGGCAGAGGACGGTTACCCGCCCATGCACCGTTATAACCTTTTCCAACCTCAACGCTCAAAACTGCCGGTTCCCTCCGCGTTTCCCGAGTACTTTGACTTTGAGCACATGCACTTCCCCGGCGCGGAGCAATGTCAACGTGAGGCAGTGTGGTTAAACGAGAATGTCTTCCGAGATGGTCCTCGGGGCGTGGAGGATGTGGTCACCGCGCTGCGGAAGATCCTGGATAACCGCAACGCGCTGAAAGCAGCGGAAGAGGTGATCCGCCAGCAATGGCCCGACGTGTAAGGGCGGGAGTTCTCCGGCGGCAAGGGGGGATCCCCCCCCATTTCTCGTTGTCGAATACACTCATGGGATCAAGCGTACGTTCAGGTGCAGAGGGAGGCTTATGGGTAGAGGAAAGCGGAATTCGGTGACCATTCGTGATGTGGCCCGTGCAGCGAACGTTTCGGTGGCTACGGTTAGCCGGTACATCAACGGCACCGCGCCAGTGTCCAAAGCCGTGGCCGAGCGCATCGAGAAGGTGATGGCGGAATTGAATTACGTTCCCCACGCGACCGCGCGCCGGTTGGCGACCAATAAGACGTACACCATTGGCTTACTCTTGTCCGACATCAGCGGCGACTTCTTCGCGCCATTGCTCAGCGGGGTTGAGGAAACAGCCCGCCGCTATGGGTACGATTTGCTGATTTCCGCCGCGCGTGCCCCCTCCAACCGGGCCAAGGATCTTCCCTTGGGCCCCCACAACTGTGACGGAATATTGGTGTTTACCACCAGCATTGAGGACGAGATCTTGCGGTTCCTGGTGCAACGAAATTTCCCCGTGGTGCTGATTCACCGAACGCCTCCGCCCGGTATTCATGTGCCTTGCGTGACGGTGGAGAATAAGGCGGCGTCCTTCCAAATTGTGAAGCACCTCATTGAAGTGCACCACCGGCAGCGCATCGTGTTCCTGCGGGGCCCCGAAGACCATGAGGACTCTTACTGGCGCGAACGCGGCTACCGCGAGGCCCTGGAATCCCACAATATCCCTGTGGACGAGGATCTGATCGGCATGGGTGGTTTTGCCCGGCGTACTGCTTACACGGCCATCCTGGACCTGATCAAGCGGGGGGTTCCCTTTGACGGGGTGTTCAGCGGGGACGACGAGGCCGCGGTAGGAGTGCTCATCGCGCTGCGGGAAGCGGGCATCCGGGTGCCTGAGGAGGTCTCTGTGGTGGGCTTCGACGACCAGCGGATGTCGCCCTTCCTCTCGCCACCGCTGACTACTGTGCGGGCTCCCACGCGGGATGTGGGCCGCGTGGCCACTGAGCAGTTGGTGCGCCTTATACGTGGAGAGGAGGTGGAGCCGCTCACCTTGCTCCCCACGGAGATTGTCATCCGACGCTCTTGTGGGTGTGCTCCAGATATCCCCTTCACCTGGGAGGAGCCCTTGACCCCTTGAAGGAGGACGACCAGTTATGAAAATCGCGGTGATAGGTGGTGGCTCATCTTATACACCTGAACTCGTTAAGGGGTTCCTGGAACGTCGGGATTCGTTCCCCCTGACCGAATTGTGGCTTATGGACATTGATGCCCGCCGTTTGGACATTGTGGGGAACTTTGCCCGACGGATGGTGGCAGCCCACGGCGATCCCTTTGCCGTTCACCTGACAACGGACCGTCGCGAGGCGCTCACCGGAGCCATGTACGTGATTACCCAGCTTCGGGTAGGGGGCATCCCCGCGCGTCGCGAGGATGAGTACCTGGGAAAGCGCCATGGCTTGATCGGACAGGAGACCACAGGCGTGGGGGGGATGTCCAAGGCCCTGCGCACTATTCCGGTTATTCTGGACATCGCCCACGAGATGGAGAAGGTCGCTCCGGATGGATTGCTCATTAACTTCACAAATCCGGCCGGATTGGTCACCCAGGCCCTGAGTCAATACGGGGGCAGTGTCCAGGCCGTGGGGGTGTGCAATGTGCCCATTACCACTAAGATGGTTATCCTCGACCTTCTAAAGCGGCGTGCCGGCTTTCAAAACATCTCTCCGGACCAGACTCGGTTAGACACGTTGGGGTTGAATCACCTGTCCTGGCATCGGGGGTTCTGGGTGGGGGATGAGAATGTGTGGCCCCTGGTTATGGCCTATTACCTGGATGAGTTACGGCACAGCGATTCACCCGAGTGGGATGTGCGGACGTTGGAGGTGTTGGGGATGATTCCCAACTATTACCTCCAATACTACTATTACACGGAGAAGAAACTCAAGGAGCAGGAACGCTGGCCTCCTTCCCGCGCGGAGGAGGTGATGGTTATTGAGCAGGCGCTGTTCGACCGGTATCAGGATCCCCATCTCACCGATGTCCCTCCGGAGTTGATGAAGCGCGGGGGCGCGTACTATTCAACCATGGCCATTGAGTTGATGGAAGCCCACTATCACGACACGGGCGCGGTGCACGTGGTGAACGTCCCCCATAAGGGCGCTGTGGCCGGATGGCCCGAGGATTGGGTGTTGGAAATGCCGGCTCGAGTGCGCCGCGCGGGCATTGAACCTCTCCCCACTGACCCCCTGCCTCCGGTGTGCTTTGGTTTGTTGGCGCAGGTAAAATGTTACGAATTGCTCACAGTGGAAGCTGCTGTGCACGGGGATCGGAACGCGGCCTATCAGGCGCTCCTGGTTCACCCGTTGGGTCCTTCCGCGGATAAGGTGCAGGAAGTGCTGGACGATATGCTGGAGACGCATCGCCAGTACTTGCCGCAATTCTGGACGTAAGGGACACACGATGACCTATTTCCTGGGTGGAGATGTTGGCGGAACGAAGACGCATTTTATGCTGGCCGACGAGCAGGGACGGGTGGTTGGCTTTGTGGTGACAGGGCCGGGTAATCCCGATTCCGTGGGCTACGAAGGGCTGCGATCCACGTTGCTCCGCGCGTACCGCGATATTTTGGCCAAAACCCACATCACGGCAGAGGCCATCGCGGGTGTAGGGTTGGGCATTGCCGGGTATGACTGGCCGGAAGATGAGGCGAATATCCGCCAGGCTGTGGATGCTCTGGGCCTGCGCGTTCCCACGACGTTGGTGAACGATACAGTGTTGGGCATCCTGGCCGGGACAGAGGAGGGGTGGGGGGTGGCTGTGGTTTCGGGCACGGGATGCAATGCCTGGGGCTGGGATTCTACCCGACGCCGCATTGGTCGCGTGACAGGGGGAGGCACACTCATGGGAGAGGGCGCGGGCGCGTCGGAACTTTTGGCTCGGGCGCTGCAGGTGGTGGCTCACGCGTGGACGCTGCGCGGGCCCCAGACGCTCATCGCGGACCTGTTCGTTGAACACGTGGGGGCTCGGGATTTGGAGGATTTCCTCGCCGGCATCATGCGGGGCCGCTATCACATGGATCGGGATATGGTGTTGCTGGTCTTTCGCGCGGCCCACGCGGGCGACCCTGTGGCCCTGGACCTGGTACGCTGGGCAGGGCGTGAACTGGGCGAACTGGCCAACGCGGTCATCCGCCAGATTGGCATCCGGGATGAGGCTTTTGATGTGGTCCTCGTCGGGAGTATGTACAACGGTAGTCCCTTACTTCAACAGGAAATGAATCGCGTGGTGACGCAATTTGCACCGCGTGCTCGTCTCAAGCGTTTGCACGTGCCGCCGGTGTTGGGCGCGGTGCTCCTGGGCATGGAGGCGGCCGGCTATTCCTTCTCCCCGTCCGTGCGGCACACGCTGGAGCACACGTGGCACGCGCTTACTTAACGGGATGGGGCGCTCGGGCCTGCCGCGTTTTCCCCTGCTCGCGGCGCTGGCCCAGTGCCCCTTTGGTATTGACGCGATGTCTTCCCTTTGCTTTCCTTCTGAGGCGAAGAGGAGATCTCCGGGTGAAGCAACGCGAAATATAATTTGTGTCTCGGGCTAAATTAGCGTAAAGTGAAGGTGATCCCTCCGGCCCTTTGGACAGAGATATCCTCTTCAAGGTGGTGTTTGGGACGCGATGGAAAGGAGATCCTATGAACGCACGTGCGCTTCTCCCGGTTCTCGTCATCGTTTTGCTCGCCCTGCTCTTTGTCCGAATTCCCACAGTGGGGGCAGTTCCCCAAGGGGACACGTATGACCCGAACACGCTGAGTTACGGGTTGTACTGGTTTGGGCTGAATAACGTGAATCAGAAATTCGTTCCTGGGGAAGATAACCCCTACTTTGACCCAAGCAAGCCCACCATTATCTTCGTTCACGGCTGGCAACCTGGCATCTCCGCGTCGTATCCCCCGAATTTTACCTACAGGTACACCGAGGGGATCTTTCCTCGCCAGGTGAACACAGCGAATGCGTGGGTTCAAGCAGGATGGAATGTGGGGATCTTCTATTGGAATCAGTTCTCGGATGAACCCCTGGTCACCGACGCGGAGGCAAAGATATGGACACCGAATGGTCCCAAGGGGATGCGCTGGCGCAGGGGAGATGGGAGTTATGCTCCTGCTCCTCCTGATACGCCCAGCGCAGGGGAACTCTTTGCCCGGACGTACATCGCGGCTATGACGGAACATCCCTACACGGGCGGCAACATCCGCATAGCCGGACACAGTCTGGGCGGCCAAATGGCCGTGCGCATGACGTGGTTGGTGGAGCAGGCAATTCGTGCAGGTGACGCTCCCGCGGCCATTCGTCCCACCCGGGTGGCCCTGCTGGATCCTTACTGGTCGCTGGGGCCTAAGGATTATCTGGACGGTCAAACCACGGCCGCGGCCATTCGCAAATACGTGGCTGACCTGCTGCCCACGGGCATTCTCTTTGAGTGGTACCGTTCATCAGTGCTCACGCTCCCCAACCAGGGGGACAGAAATGAGCCCATGGAGCACATGATGCTCTACGCGGACATGCACCCCGCGTACGTGGCTGACGCCATGAGTCGGCACATCGCGGCTCGGCACCTTTACTTCTGGTCTTACGCGTTTGATGGGCCGCCCCCGTGCGCAGGGGATGCTTGCCTTCACATTCACACTCTCTTGGCGCGGTTGAGTGATGCCCAACTGGCTGCGTTGATGCGCTCGGATGTTATGTGGCAGCAGACCGGGGGGCTGTACACGGCTTCACCCAGTGACGATGTGTACACCGCTCAAACGCGGTCTCATGCGCCCTACCAGGTCACCGATCTGGTCCCAGAACAGGCACATGCCGAACCTGGGGAGACGGTTGTTATCACGGCAACGGTAAAGGATGCAGATCACCATCTGGTCACTGACCCTGTGCTGGTGACCTTCAGCACGGACCTGGGGCACATTAGCGTGCGGGTACCCGCCCAGGACGGACACGCGGTTGCCCGTCTCGTCTCCGACCAGCCGGGGATTGCCCACATTGCTGCGACCGTGCGCGGCACAGGGAACACTCCAGACCAGACCACGACGGTCATTTTCTCCGAACCCACTCCTACCCCTACCCCTGTTCCCACTGCCACCCCAACGCCGACCTTTACGCCTTCTCCGACGTGGACCCCGGTGTCCGGTCCCACACCCACCCCCACTCCGACGCTTACTCCCACGCGCGTTCCAGAGTACACGCAGTGGGTGGCCTGGATTGTCCGTTAAGGTAAGGGATGTCCGTGCGTTTTACTGCACAATCTCCAAAGACGCACGGACATCCCTGTTCGTGTTGGCGTGTGTGTCGTAAATTTGCAGAAACGGTTATATATGTGTATGCTTACTCGACTTCTAATAAACATGTGTCCTCTCTGGCCCAGAAGATGCCGAACACACCAGACCCAGGGAGCCGTATATGTGGCACAAGGTCCTGCCGCGTACCTTTTACAACCGAGACACGGTCCGGGTAGCCCGGGAGTTGTTGGGCACGTATCTTGTGAGGTACGTGGACAATACGTGGGTGGTGGGCCGTATCGTTGAGACCGAGGCGTACGTTGGATTAGAAGACAAAGCATCGCACGCGTCTGTGGGTAAGACCGCTCGCAATGCGGTCATGTTTGGCCCTCCAGGGTTTGCGTACGTGTACCTTATTTACGGGATGCACTACTGCATTAATGTGGTCACCGAAGGGGAAGGGTATCCGGCCGCGGTGCTCATCCGGGCTTTGGAACCTGTGGAGGGTATTGAGTTCATGCGGGCCCGACGGGGAAAGCGACGGGATGTGGATTTGACTAACGGACCGGCAAAACTCTGTCAGGCGTTGGACATTGATATGCGGTTTAATGGACACGATCTGTGCGCGGGTGAACATTTGTGGATTCACCCGGGGACTTTGCGCAAGGAGGAGGATATTGTCTCTGGACCGCGTGTGGGCGTGCGGGGCGATCAGCGGGCGCTAACAGTGCCTTGGCGTTTCGCAATTCGTGGGAACCCGTACGTTTCGCGCCCTCATCCTTGGGGGTAAGCGGTTCAGTGCTGGTGACTGGTTGCTCAGTCAAGGCGGAGATCACACGTAGATACTACAGGAATTTATAACATGAACATGTTCGTCCACGTACTGGCCGGCCATATGGTCGGCGACTTTGCATTACAAACCGGCCGTATTGCTGAGATGAAGCGTGTCGGCTGGCAAGGCCTTGTTATTCACGTGGGTTTGATCGCTGCTGCAACTGCGTTGTTTACCGCGGGGTTGCCCCGTTGGATACCGGTGATTATTTTTATCACTGTCACCCACCTGCTCATTGACAGTGCTCGTACATTCCTCATTCCCGAACTCCCGCGCATGAACACCCTTTACTTTTGTGTGGACCAATGTATGCATTTGCTCGTTATGGTGGGCGTGAGCATGTGGGCCCAGCCCGGTTATTACAAAACGCTCTACGATTTCATTCACACCCAAACCACGTGGGATCGGGCTTTGCTGGTAACTTCGACGTTAGTGGCTCTCGTGTTCAGCATTCCCGTACTGGAGGCCATGCTCTATCAAGATCTCACCGAGCCCGGAGCGAACCACGTTCCCACCATTACCGCGCGCACGCGGTTACTTGGATCCATTGAGCGCGTGCTGGGCTTTCTTCTGGTACAGACACCGTACGCGTACCTGATGCCCTTGGTGTTCGTGCCTCACTACCTGTACCGGTTGTTGAAGCCTTCGCAGGCTCCCCTGGCCTACATCATTATTCGACCGACGGTCAGTTTTGTTGCCACACTGCTTTTGAGTTGGATTGTGCTCATCGCCTGAGACGTCGACCTATCAGGGCCCACACGTTCAGCAGTTCTGGCACGCGCAGGATTGCGGCCATGACCGCGTACGTGCCTGTGCCCAACAACATTCCCAGCAGGAAGATCCACCAGGCATTGAGCCCTTCGCCCGCGCGCACAAGTAGGTAAAGCACGCCTCCCATCCCTCCCGCGGCTATCACATGTCGCCCCACACTCCACGCAATTTCCCCATTCCACAAATGTCCCAAACGACGGTTCATCACCAGGTAGAGGGTGAGGGCTTCCAGGAGGGTGGCAACGGAATTGGCCAGGGCTAGTCCCACGTGGCTCCAAATGTGCACCCACCACACGTTGAGGACGATGTTCAGGCCCATGGCCGCGATGCCGATGATGACCGGGGTTCGGGTATCGTGAAGGGAGTAGAACGCGCGGGCCAGGATTTCCACCAGGGCATGACCACACAATCCCACCGCGTACGCGCGTAAAGCCACCGTGGTTAGCCAGGTGGAGGTCATGTCAAACGCTCGTCGTTGGAAGAGGACGATGATGAAGGGTTGGGCCAGAACAATCAATCCCACGGTGGCGGGAATGGTCAAGAAGAGGATGGTGCGCACTAAGGCGACCAATGTGCGTTGCATGCCGCGGAGATCGTGTTCAGCCACCTGTTGGGCAAATGTGGGAAACGCGGCTGTGGCCACGGCTTGCGCGAAAATGCCCAGGGGCAGCAGCATCACCCGAAACGCGTAGTCCAGCGCGGACAGTCGCCCCGCGCCTAAGCCACTGGCTAAAATGGTGTTCACCAGGAAGTTGACCTGTACCGCGGCTAACCCCAACACTCGGGGAGCCATCAGCCGAAGCACTTCCCGTACCGCGGGGTCACGAAGGGAAAGGGCCGGGTGGAAACGCCACCCCACGCGGAGCAGGTCCGGCACCTGCACGCCGAAGTGCATGAGTGCCCCAAGCACAACGCCCCACGCTAGTCCGTACACGCCCCACCGCGGACCTAACACGACTGCCCCAAGGATAATGCCCAGGTTGTAAAGCACCGGTGCCAGTGCAGGGTAGAAGAAGTGCTGGTGGGCGTTGAGTACGCTCATGGCCAGACCGCTGGCCCCGAAGATGACCGTGGAGAGGAGAAGGATGCGTAACAGCGCGGTGGTGAGATCTTGTTGGGCAGGGGAGAAGTCCGGCACCAGGATGTGTGTGACCAGTGGGTGGGCGAAGAGGGCCAGAATTACGGCCAGGAGAACCAGGGTGAACAGTACCAGGGTGGCAACTTCGGAGACCAATTGCCACCCGCGCGATGCTCCCTCTCGTGTTCGTACGGTGGTGTACGTGGGCAGCAACGCGGATACCAGCGCGCCGCCCGCTACTAACTGGAAGAGCATGTCCGGCAAGCGGAACGCGGCCACATACGCGTCGTACGCGGGTGAGGTTCCGAACAACGCGCCCACGATCATCTGGCGGGCCAATCCGGTGATGCGGGAGAGGACGAAGAGGGCCATGACCAGACCCGCGGCGCGCGCCACTCGCTCTCCCGTGGAGATGGACGCGCCGCGGGCTGAAGGGTCTTTGGGATTCATTGCAACTCTTCCGCAAATCCGAAGATGCCCGCGGTGCCTCCGGTGTGCCAGAAAAGGATTCGCTGTCCTTTGCGCCAGCGACCTCCGCGGATCAGCGCGAGCAACCCGCCAAAAGCCCGACCTGTGTACACGGGATCCAGGAGGACGCCTTCGGTGCGGGCCAGGGTGCGGATGGCGTCTCGTTCCAGGTCGCCGACCACCGCGTATCCTCCACCGCGGAACCCATCTTCTACCTGGATTTCCTCGGGGGCAACTGTGCTGTTGTGTCCGAAGAAGTCCAGCGCTTCTGTGGCCAGGCGGGCGACCCGTTCACTGAGTACCTCCCGCGGTTCGTCCACACTGATGCCCACAATTTCCCCGGGAAGTCCGAACAGCCGTTGTCCGGCCACCAGACCGGCCTGAGTTCCCCCGGAACTGGACGCGAAGACGATGGCGTCAAAGGTCATTTTCCCAAGTTGGCTTATGAGTTCCTGGACGGCCAGCGCGTACGCGGCAGCGCCCAACACGTTGGAACCTCCATAGGGGATAAGGTAGGGATGCTTTCCTCCGGCGCGCAGTTCATCGACCAGGGATTCCATGCGTGCTTGCATGGCCGGCTTGTCGGGCACAAAGTGCATGTGTGCGCCCATCAGGTGGTCGAGCAGGAGGTTGCCGTTCAGGAGGGGAGGGCGTGTACCGCGCAGGACCAGGTGACATTCCAACCCGAATTGGGCTGCCGCGGCTGCGGTCTGTCGGCAATGGTTGGATTGGATGGCTCCTCCTGTGATGAGGGTGTCTGCGCCCTGGGCCAGGGCATCGGCCACCAGGAGGCGTAATTTGCGCGTTTTATTCCCACCGGTAGCCAGGCCGGTTTGGTCATCCCGTTTTATCCAGATTTCTGGTCCGTCCAGCATGGCACTAAGCCGGGGAAGGGGGTGTAAAGGGGTAGGGAAGAAGCCAAGGTCGACTTCACGAATGTGTTCCATGATGCTTTCCTCCATTGGGCGACGCGTGAGGTGTAATCGGATGTCACGCTGTGCCCAGATGTTGCGCACGCGAGACTTCTGGCTGGGAGAATACATCCCACTGCCAGTCCACACACACGGGTAGGTGATCTGACGCGTGTCGCGCGGCCGGGCATTCTACCACACATGCAGAGCGGATGGCATGGGCCCACTGTTTTGGGACCCAAATGTAGTCCAGGCGCACAAAGGGGAATCGTGCCGGGTAGGAACGTCCTCCGTCTTTGCCCACCAGCGCGTACGCGTCCTCGTATCCCAACGCGCGCAGTTGGCGGATGACCAGTTCTCCTTTCCACCAGCGCGAGGCGATGGGCGTATGGGTGTTGAAATCTCCCAGGAGGACATGGGGTTCCCGAACTCGGTGTAAGTGCGCCATGATGGTTTCAAACTGTCGCCGACGAGCGGCTGCTAAGAGGTGGTCCAGATGTGTCACGAAGACAACAAAGGGGCGTCCGTGGATGTCCAGGGTGACGTGAAAGAGGGTTCGGGGTTTGCGGGTGGGCAAAGAGCGCAGGGGGGTGTTCGCCATGTGACGAATGGGGTAGCGACTGAGCACTGCGTTGCCTAACACTCCAGGCCAAAAGCGGGCGTCTCGCTGTTCAAAACTGGGTCCGAAAGCCCAGTGCATGTGTAAGGCTCGGGCGAGTTCTACCAGGGGGTATTGGGGGCCTTGAGGTGTGTAAAGGGGATGCAGCACCTCATTTAATCCGATGATGTCGGCTCGCGTTTGTTGCAGAATTTTTATCAGGTGAGGCACGTTGAGTGTGCGTCGACTTCCTGCCCAGTAGTGAATGTTGTACGTCAGCAAACGCATAGAGACGTGGTTCCCCTTCCCGAGAGGTTTGTCGGTTTTCCCTTTCATTTTACCGAATTTTTCTTGGATGGGAAATAGGCCCTCACCCCTCACCCCGCGGCCTCGGCGCCAGAATGAGAAGGGAGAGGGGGAGGGAGCGGGGGCTGCGACCAACCGCCCCCGCGGTTTCGCCCCCCGAAGGCCGCAGTTTCCAACTGCCGGCCGTGCCCATCCTCCGTCCCTCATTTCCCGTCCTCTGGTGTCTTTTCCGCAGGCGAGATGAGCACTAATAAGCGTCCCGCACCGATCCACACTCGCCCCGTGTCCTCGGTCAGGTAGATGTGTTGGATGTCCCCCAGTTCCAGTTCTTCGTAACGCAATTGGGGCGCGGTCCCTTGGCTGGTGAGGTCGGTGACTTTGGGGGAGAGGGGGAGTAGGGCGATGCGTGTGCCCAGCGAGCGCTCAAGGGAAACGCCTTCCCCGTGACGGAGAAGGTAACCCGTGTGCAGCGCGTGCGCGAACCACACTCGGGCCCCTCCCCATTCGGGCTTTGCCAGAAGAAGCACGTGGGCCAGGGCTTTTCCCGGGTCGTCGGACCACACGCCCAGGATCAGGATGTCAGTCCCCCCTGTGGTGATAGCGTAGTTCAGCGCGGCTTCGACATCAGCATAGGGGATTTCCTTCACTGGCGTGATGAGGCGCACTTTGTGATCGCGTAACCGCGAGCGCACGTCCAGGGGAAGTTCTCCTGAGGACGTGAACACGGCTTCGGGGAGGAGCCCCATGGCCAGCGCGGGCAGAAGCCCTTGCTGGGTGCACAACACACGTCGGCCCGTGACCCACATCTCCCGTTGGGCGGGGAGGTGGGACGGGCCGACGAAGAGGACAACACGTGTCGGATCTGCGGGCATCATTCGGCAGGCGTCGCGGCGAATCGATCCTCCTGGGCCATCAGATGATGGGCCGCGGTGTACGGATCGAGTTTGCGTTCTGTGATCTGTTGCACGATTTCCTGGTACACATCCGAGGAGACCCGATGCACCAGGCGGTGCACCAGCGCTTCCCGCAGGATGGCATCCAACTCATGGGCAGCCCGTGCTTCTTCTCGTCGCTTCATCTCCCCGGATTCCATCAAATATGTGCGGTGGCGTTCCACTGCGTCCACTACTTCGGCCACGCCCTCACCGCGGGTTGCTACTGTTTTCAGGATAGGCGGTTCCCACGCGGGTGTGGATTCCGAAGGTTCGTGGACGCGCATAATCTGACCGTGGTGGTACACCGTGCGTGGTCCTAGCCCCAACATGGAGCGCAGGGCCAAGAATGTACGATCCGCGCCGTCCCTATCTGCTTTATTGACGACGAAGATGTCCGCGATCTCAAGGATGCCCGCTTTAATGGCCTGGATGTCATCGCCCAACCCTGGGGCTTCGACCACAATGACCGTGTGGGCCGAGGACGCGATGTCCACTTCAGCCTGACCTACTCCCACCGTTTCGATGAGAATGCGGTCGAAACCCATCGCGTCCAAAACCAGAACGACATCGTCTGTGGCCCGAGCCAGGCCGCCCAGGCTGCCCCGAGTGGCCATACTGCGGATAAAAACGCCGGGGTCGCCGACCAGATCTTTCATGCGCACTCTATCTCCCAGAAGGGCCCCTCCGGAGAAAGGACTGGTCGGGTCAATGGCAATGACGCCCACAGTGTGCCCCCGTTCTCGGTATACTCGAGTCATCGCGTTGACCAGGGTGGATTTACCGGTACCGGGGGAACCGGTAATGCCCACAATGTGCGCGTTACCGGTGTATGGGTACAGTTTTTGGAGAATGGTTCGGGCCCTTTCGCCGCCATTTTCCACAATGGTGATGACCCGCGCTAAGGCTCGACGGTCACCTGCGCGAGCATCTGCCACTAGAGCGTCCAGGTCAGGGACATTGGATGTGCGGGTTTTTGTGCTCATTAGCAGTTTGCTCCCTTGGATGTTTACGCGGCCTCTGTGTCTTTAGAAGAGCCGTTTAGCCCCAATTCCTGACGGATGAACGCGATGATATCTGACGTTAAGGTGCCGGGCCCGAACACGCCACGCACACCAATCGCCTTCAACTTGGGCACATCCTCATCCGGAATAATCCCGCCCACCAGGACAAGGACATCACCCAAGCCTCGTTCTCGTAACATGCGCATAATTTTCGGCACTAAGGCCATATGCGCGCCGGAAAGGATGGAGAGGCCAACCACATCAACATCTTCTTGCAGCGCGGCCTCGACAATAGCCTCCGGACTTTGGCGAATGCCTGTGTAAATCACCTCGAACCCTGCATCTCGCAACGCACGGGCGACAACTTTGGCGCCCCGATCGTGGCCATCTAGGCCAGGTTTAGCGACCAGCACGCGTACCTTTCGCTCCATTGGTGTGGACATGGTCGTTGTCCTCCTCTGCCAGGTTTAGAACCAGACGGGCTCTTCCCACTCTCCGAATTCCTCTCGCAACACACCCATAATTTCGCCCAGGGTAGCATATGCGTTCACCGCGTCCAGAATGGGATACATGAGGTTTTTGCCGTTGCGGGCTGCTTCGCGCACTTCCCGCAGCGTGCGTAATACTTCTCGGTTATCCCGCGTGCGGCGTACTTCTTTCAGCCGGGCCACTTGTCGGTCATACCCTTCCGGATCCATTTCCAGCAAGGGAATTTCCAGGGGGGCGTTGTCCACGTATTCGTTCACCCCTACAATGATGCGCCGTTTGGCATCCACTTCCATCTGGTAGCGGAACGCGGCCTCGGCAATTTCCTGCTGGAAGAAGCCCTTCTCAATGCCCGCGATGACCCCGCCCAGCGCTTCGATGCGCTTGAAGTACTCGTTCGCCTGTTCTTCCATCCGGTCGGTTAGAGCTTCCACGTAGAAGGAGCCCCCTAGGGGGTCAATGGTGTTGGTGACTTCGGTCTCGTGAGCAATGATCTGTTGGGTGCGCAGGGCAATGCGTACGGCCTTTTCCGAAGGTAGGGCCAATGCTTCGTCCATGGAGTTGGTATGCAGGCTCTGGGCTCCTCCCAATACCGCGGCGAGGGCCTGAATGGCCACGCGCACGATGTTATTTTCCGGCTGCTGAGCCGTCAACGTGCACCCCGCGGTCTGGGCGTGGAAGCGCAGAAGCCAGGATCGTGGGTTCTTGGCTCCGTACTTGTCCCGCATAGCTTTGGCCCAGATGCGTCGGGCCGCGCGGAATTTGGCGATTTCCTCGAAGAAGTCGTTGTGGACGTTGAAGAAGAAGGAGAGCCGCGGTGCGAACGCGTCAATGTCCAATCCCCGATCCAGCGCAGCCTCCACGTAGGTGAAACCGTCGGCCAGGGTAAAGGCCAATTCCTGGACCGCGGTGGAACCCGCTTCCCGGATGTGATAACCGGAAATGCTGATAGGATGCCAGAGGGGCATCTCGTTGGTGGCGAACTCAATAGTATCCACCACCAGACGCATGGAGGGTTCGGGCGGGAAGATGTACTCTTTCTGCGCGATGTATTCCTTGAGAATGTCGTTTTGAATTGTGCCGCCCAACTTGCGTCGGGGGATGCCCCGTTTCTCTGCGGTGGCAATGTACATTGCCCAGATGACCGCCGCGGGGGAGTTAATGGTCATGGACGTGGTTACTTTGTCCAGGGGAATGCCGTCCAACAGGATCTCCATGTCCCGCAGCGAGGAAATAGCCACGCCGCACTTGCCGAATTCACCTTCGGCCTCCGGCGCGTCCGTATCGTATCCGTACAGGGTTGGCATGTCGAACGCGATGGAAAGTCCGGTTTCCCCTTCGGCCAGGAGGTACTTAAACCGCTGGTTTGTCTCCTCAGCCGTACCGAACCCCGCGAACATGCGCATGGTCCACAGTCGACCCCGGTACATGGTGGGGTATGGTCCCCGGGTGAATGGGAACTCTCCCGGCAGGCCCAAATCCCGCATGTAATCCATATCCGCGACGTTATCCGGGGTGTAAACGCGTTCTACCGGGTTACCCGAAATTGTGGTGAAGGATTCAAATCGTTCAGGGAAGCGGGCTAGCGCTTTTTGGACAGTTGTCTCCTCCCAACGTTCCTTGGCCTCACGGACTTCGCGAACCTTTTCCTTATCGTACATGCGCCACCTCCATTGGTGTGCTCAGGCGGGGGACAGAACAGGCGCACAACGCGTGTGGTGTGCGCCTATATTGTAGCGGATGTG